>DANS01000016.1:83573-102874 GCA_002497345.1 Thermoproteus sp. UBA157 | reverse complement strand
GATAAATTTTATCTTCAAAGTTTATACTTTGGAGGTAATTGAAAGTTCCCAACGCCGAAGAGGTACTCCACAGGCGAGGCCCCCTTAGAGTTGGCGCGCTCTAACATCTATTCCCTTCCTTTTTCTCATCGGGTATGCATATAAATCTCTAGATCGACAAAAATTGTGGACATCGAGGAGAAGCTGCTCCAGATAATTAAGGAGAGGGGAGAGGTCTCGACGAGCGAGCTGGTGGAGCTGACCGGCTTGCCGAGGCACAAGGTGTTGAGGATTCTCAACAAGCTCTACTTCAAGGGCTTGGTGGAGCCGGTCAAGAGGAGCAGGAAGTACGTCTGGCGCTTGGCGTCCGGCGAGATGGCCGTGTATCCGCTACACACGCCGCTTTCGCCAGTACTTTATCTAGAGGGCGTGGTGGAGCCGATATACAGAAAGGTGGGCAACAGGGTAGACTCGTTCCTCTTCGTACACGTGAAGAAGGGCGCGTATTGGCTATGCGATTGCGGGACTGGCTACTACGTCATATCCGACGAGAGGATCGAGGGGTGCGAGTGCAAGCTGAGGCACGCCTTCGGCGAGAGGAAGCTCGCCATGTTGTACCTCACCGGCGATAGCCGGTTCCGCTATTGGCGCAGCTACAGATACGGCGAGGGCGACGTGGAGCTGATAATCCTACTGCCAGAGGAGAAGACGTCGCCGGAGCTCGTCGAGAAGTACAAGAGGTACGAGGCGCTCGCGGGCGGGTCAGCGCCTCAGCCAGTGGGCTAGGGCCAACACGGCGAGCGAGAACAAGAACAGCGTAGCGGTGGCCGAGATCGCGGATAAGTAATACGTCTCGAAGAGATTCCATATGTAGACGGAGGCGGGGCTCGCCAGCCCGAAGGGCGGACCCGATACGTAGTACGCTATAACCGCCACGGAGCCGAACTCGCTTATGGCTCTAGACGTTGCCGTCAAGCCGGAGGCGAGGAGCCCCCTCACAGAGCTCCTGAGAACCAGCCAGAAGACGCGTAGCTCGCCAGCCCCCATGCTCATGGCCATGAGCTCCGGCTCCCTCGGCAAGGCCTCGAAGTAGCTCTGGGCAGCCCTTATGTAGACGGGAGCCGAGACGATCACCAACGCGGTGATTAACCCGGCGTATGTGTCGAACAGTTCCAGGCCCAGCGACCTCAAGGCCCTCCCCACGGCGGTCTGGGGGCTCGAGAGAAGGGCGAGCGCTATGCCGACCAGCGGGTGCGGCACCGACGCCGGCACGTCTGCCAGCGCGTTCATTATCGCGTTCCCCCTCCTCGCCAGGAGGTAAGCCAGCGGCGTGAAGAGGATCACGTCTATGGCCATGGCCAGAGACGAGGCGAAGAAGGTCAGCCCTATAGATCTCAGCAACGTCTCGTCGAAGGCGTATCTGTAGTCGAAGAAAGGCCCATACCCGTAATATAGAAGCGCGACAAAGGGCGAGAGGAGGAGGGCCAGCGCTATTGCGGAATAGGCGATTATGAGCCTATACATAATCCGCCAGCGCCCAAGCGGGCGCTCTGGCGTCCTTAGGACAACGCGCGGGCGAAAATCCCTTTATGTCGAGGACCGGGGTGCCGTCGAATAGGTCCAATTCGGCCACGTATAGCTTGTTCCCCTCGATCCTCAACAGCCTCACTATGGAAATGCCTATGGGGTTCGGCCTATCTGGGCTGTCCGTGGCGAAGACGCCGACTTCGGGCGCCGGTATACCCCTGGCCTCCACACGCCTAGGCTTGACTACTAGCGGCGACCCTCTGTATTTATGAAGGTAGGACACGACTATTATGTGGCTGAACTCGCCCAACCCTCTCAGCCCTTCCGCGTACTCCTCGTCGAGGACTATTACGCCGTCTACTAGCCTCCTTTTGACCTCATCGTCGGGGTACTGGTGCCGGACCACGCCGATGGGCCTAAACATGATCGACCTCTTCAAGTTAACGGCCCTCCGTATTGGAGAACTCCCTCTTTCAGCAAATCCCTGAGCTGAGCCGGCATCGAGTCGACGTCGCCGAACACCAAGGGCTTGTCGAGGGGCATCAATCCGTATCTAGACAACGCCTCCCTGTTATTTATGGCGAACAACACGAACTCCAGCGCCGCGCGGGGGTCTCCGGCGTTTTTAGGTATTGTGATGTATAAGTACACCGGCGATCCCCTTATCTGCGTCGATCTCCCCTCTACGGGTATGGTCCACGAGAACTTGGAGTACCAGCCCGAATAGCCCACATCGCCGAAGTTGAGCCAAGGCGGTAGCTCTAGGTACCGCAGCCCGTTGGCTATTGCGTATGACTTATACGAAAACACGAAGGCTATCTGGCCCTCCTTCAGCGGCACGACGTAGTAGAAAGTGCTACTCCTGGTCACGTTGGCGCGGTTCTGCGCCATCCTCGCCACGAAGAAGCTCTCGTTGCCGGCGTAGAGCTCGCCCGCGGCTTCGAGGATCAACATGGCGTAGAGGCCTTCCGGATCTGTGGAGGGGTTCGCGACGCCCAAGGGGTATCTGCCCGACGTCAGCTCGTAGAAGAACTCGTACCACAAAGCGCTATTGTTCTTGGCATAGGCCTCCTCGTACAGGGATATCAGATCGGCCATCCCGGGAAACGCCTTGACCGAGGCGTTCGAATAGACGATCACGTTGCTGTCCGCGACGAGAGCCACGGCCCAACCAGGGTTGTAGTCGCCAGTGCCGGCGACGGCTTGCCTGAAGGCCACCGGCATGAACACATCGCAGCGGGTGCCCAGCGCTATTTCGTGCGCCAAAGCGAAGGAGCCGCCGGGCTTCACGACGACTTGGATCCCCGTGGCGTTGCTGAATTCGGCGGCCAAGACATGGCCCTCCGACGCGTACGCTCCCGCTATGCATAAAACGATGGAGGTCTTGGCCTGCCCGTGCGTTGTGAGGAGGATATATGTGCCGAGCAGCAATGCCACGACGGCGACGGCCACTACGGCGTATAGGGCTCGGCCCATATGGGAGAGATGTCGGATAGCTTTACGGTTTATTCCGATATATTATATAATTATTTTTATTGTTTAATAAGAAGGATTAGATATTATTTAATATAATTTTTGCTTGATTAATACTATTATAAATTTTATTAAAATATTAATTATAATGATAATATGTTATCATATTATTTTGTTAAATACATTATAAATATAGATGTATCTAAAACCTTTATGCTGGTCGTCGCGTTGGAGCGTGATCCAAGGCTTGGATATTTGGAAATCTTTTGGCTCCACGCACGTCTTAAAGGGCGTACACATAACACTACATAGCGGCGTGAACTGCATAAGGGGACCCAACGGCGCGGGAAAGAGCACTTTATTGAAGATCTTGTCGTTCCTAGAACGGCCCGATAGAGGCGCCTTGGTGTTTTTCGGCGAGCGGGTGGACTCCGGCTCTTGGCGTAAGGCGGAGAGGCTCAGGGGGAAAGTCGTATATCTGCCCCAGACCGCTGAGTTGTTCTCTGTTCCGGTTAAATCCCTTCTGTCGATCTGCAGAAACAAGGAGGCCGCCGCGAGGTGGGCCAAATATTTCGGCGTGGCGGACGCGTTGAATAGAAATGCGGCATCGCTATCGCCCGGCATGAGGCGGAGGGTCCAGCTCGCGCTCGCGTTTTCGTGTACCAGGAACGCGTTATTGCTGGACGAGCCGGAGTCTTATCTAGACGAGGAGGGCCGAGGGCTTCTCGCAGACGCGATACGCGAGACATCTGCCGACGTGGTGATCGGCTACGTCTCCCACGAGGATCCCCTGGTGCCTTGCGACGTCACCTATCTGATGTCTGGAGGCGTCGTCGTGAAGGCTTGATCCTCGCCCGTTCAAGGCGAGGATTCAAATTAGGGTCAAATAAAAGATATGGAGTTGACGGATCCGCTTATACTTAAATACAGAGACCTCTTGCTGAGGAGGGGACTCGTCGAGCTGGCGGAAAGCCTAGCGCCCAATAGGTCCATCATGGACTTAATAGCCTCCATGGTCGGCTCATCCCTCGCAGACGCCCTGGAGAGGTTGGCCGAATCCATAGAGGGCAAGCTCGACAAGAGCGCGGCCGCCCAAGCTTATGCAGAGATTACGGGCGTCTACGACGAGGATCTAGCGGTGAAGTCCTTGGCCAGGCATTTGGCCATGTGGTACTTGTCGCTCGCCCAAGACTTGGGCCTCATCAAGCTCGGATAAGTATCTGCGCACCTCGTCGTACCCCTCGTATATTCTCCGCGAGAGCTCCACTTGCTCGGCCCAGTAGCCCTCCACGTAGGGCTCATGCATCTTGACGAACTCCAGATACGCCTTGTGCAGCGGCGCTGGCCTCATGCCCCACATGGGCGTGCCCGGCAGAGGCATGAAGTAGTGGAGCCGTATCTTTGCACCAATTTTTACAAGGCGCTCCATGGCGGCTATCGTGGTCTCGACGTCCTCCTCGTCCTCGCCGGGCAGGCCCGCTATGACGTCCACTATTGGCGTGAAGCCGTGCCTCCTCGCGACCTCAGCCGCCTCCAGAGCCGCCTCTACGTCGTGCATTCTCTTGGTCGCCCTCAAGAGCTTCTCTGAGCCGGTCTGCAAGCCGAACGATATCTTCTTGTTAGCCACGAGGCCCTTGATGGCTCTGAGCACCTCGTCGGTGACGGTCTCGGGCCTGGTCTCGCTGGGGAAGGTCCCCAGATAGGGCTTGCCGCCCGCCTTTCTGACGGACTCCAGTAACTCCACGAGCGCCTCCACGTTGGGGGTTCTGCCGTCGCGGGAGCCATATAAGAAGCCCACCGGCGCTATGAACCTTATGTCCGTTATGCCTCTGCCGACGTAAACTCTCGCGATCTCCGCTACGGACTCGGCCGATCGGTACCTCACAAGCCCAAGGCGCCACGTTGAACAGAAGGAGCACCTATAGGGGCAACCCCTCATGATCTCTATGGGCGGATAGGCGTCGAGCGCGGTGCTGTAGGTCTTGTACTCGTCCAAGTTCACGTAGATCCTCGGCCCTGCCTTTATTCCGCCGTCGAGGTAGAGCGTGTTGGGCGGAGCCGTATCGGACTCGCCCAGCTCCCTCTCCACAATCGCCGGGAGCGCGACCTCGCCATCGCCTATTACGGCGTATTTGACGCCTAGCCTCAGCAAGATCACCGGATCGCCGACGGCTTGCGGCCCCCCAACGACGACCACGGCCTTGGAGGCCGCCTCGGCGATTTCGCGCCAATATTCCACGAAGGAGGGCGTTGACAAGCTGTAGAGCACTAAAGGCCTCTCCGATTTGCTTATGGCGGCCAAGAGCTCCTCGCGGCTCCTCACGACCAAGACCTTCTCCCTATCCTCCACAGCGGCTAGCGCGTAGGCCAAGCCGTTGCGCGCGCCCGGCAACTCCCTGGCTATCAACACGCGAACTACTGGGGGCAGATCTTAAAAACATCTAAGCGATTTCGCCGCGTGATAGTGGCATACGCGAGGGGACCTCCTGTGGCAGTGTTCGCGGGATCCTGGCTCTGCTCCCGCTCGCCGGTTGACGGAACGCCGATAGCGTTGGGGGAGCCCGTTGGCGATTGCTCATTGCCGGAGAGGCTGGCCCGGCTGACCTCGATCGCCACCGCCGTATTCTTGCTCAAGGAAAAGGGCATGAGGGTGTTCTACGGAGGAGACGACCAGGAGGAGTTGTTGGCCGCATATGCGGGCGGGGCCGACGGCGCGTTGAAAGAGGTGAAGTACAGGCTGGGCGTTCCGGAAAGCCCTGACGACTCGGCGTTTGTCGTAGTTGAGGCCAGCGGCGAGGAGGAAGTCAGAAGGGCCTTGAGGCGGGCGGGGGAGGTATATAGGAGGCGCGTCGACGTGTTGCTGATCGCTGATCTCGATAAGGCCTTGAGGTTGGGCCCCTTAGCGTCAGGCGTGGTCTTGAAGGAGCCGCCCAACCTAGTCGCGTTCGAGGAGGCGTCTGAGTTGCCGGAGATAGGCAGATGCACCCACTGCGGGGTAGACTTCTTGATGTACGGCTCCAAGATCTCGAGGTGCATCTACTGCGGCCGCTCGCTGAGAGGCGTTTTGACTCAACGCAAGCCTACGCTGAGACCCGAGATCCTACGCGCAATTCACAGGAAGCTCGCCTCGGGCGCTCTCCCCAAGAGGCTCGTCGTACTTTAATTATAGATAAGACCTATTATCGGCAAAAGACGCCGCGCAGATCTTCGCTAATAGAATGATTAGTATTAATAACACTCATAACACCGCCTTATGGGGCTCGTTCTGTGGCTTCACGAGGTCTCGCTCAAGGACCGCGACTTGGTCGGAGGGAAGGCCGCGAACCTCGGCGAGATCACGAAGATGGCAAGGGTGCCGCCCGGATTCGTCGTTACCGCCGAGGCCTTTCGGCGCTTCATGGACGTCACAAGCCTGGGCCCCAAGATTCTCGAAATCCTCAAGGCCGTTAAGGGCGGCTCGCCCGAGGACTACGAAAACGCCTCCTCAGCTGTGAGGGGCTTAATAGAGTCCACTCCGATGCCCAAGGACATTGCCGATGAGATAGCTACAGCTTATTTGCGGCTCTCCGAGCTCGTGGGCGTCAAGGACGTGGCCGTCGCGGTGCGCTCATCGGCAACCGCCGAGGACCTCCAAGAGGCGTCATTCGCGGGACAACAAGACACATACCTCAACGTCAGAGGCGTCGAGAACGTGATCGACTACGTGAAGAAGGTGTGGGCCTCGCTCTACACGGCGCGCGCCATCTACTACAGAGAGCAGATGGGCATACCGCACGACAATGTCTCCATCGCCGTGGTGGTCCAGAAGCTGGTCAACGCCAGATCAGCCGGCGTTATATTCACGCTCGATCCCACCAACGGCGATACGTCGAAGATCGTCATAGAGGCCGGCTGGGGTCTCGGCGAGGGGGTCGTCAGAGGGATCGTCACCCCCGACGAGTTCGTGGTGGATAAATCGACCTTGGCAATAATCGATAGGAGAATATCTAGAAAGAAGGTCGCGGTGGTCAGAAGTGAGGAGGGCTTGACCAAGGAGGTGGAGCTCCCCGAGGATAAGGCCTTGGCCCCTGCGCTCACCGACGAGGAGGTGATCCAATACGCCAAGATGGCGTTGGAGCTGGAGCGCTATTACGGGCATCCGCTCGACATAGAGTTCTCGGTCGATGCCGACATGAAGTTCCCCGAGAACCTCTTCATAGTACAAGTCAGGCCCGAGACGGTCTGGAGCAAGAGGAGGGAGAAGGCGCCCGAGGAGGTCAAGGGCGGCATCGTGGTCGTCAAGGGGATCGCGGCCAGCCCCGGCGTAGCCGTCGGGAGGGCCAAGATATGCCTAACTCTCGAGGACGCCAAGAGGAAGTTGCAGAAAGGCGACATATTGGTGACCAAGATGACCGATCCGGACTGGGTCCCCTACATGCGCTTGGCCTCGGCCATAGTGACCGATGAGGGAGGGAGGACGAGCCATGCCGCTATCGTCAGCCGCGAGTTGGGCATACCGGCCGTCGTGGGGACGGGAAACGCTACGCAAGTGCTTAAGGACGGGGAGCTCTACACGGTAGACGGCACCAAGGGCGTCGTCTTGCTCGGCGCAGTGAAGGCCGAGGGCAAGGCCGAGGCCAAAATCGCCGAGGTCCCCAAAGTCGCTCCCGATATAATAATACACATCTATCGCGCCATCCCGACGGGGACCAAGGTGTACATGAACTTGGGCGAACCGGATAAGATAGACGAGTATAAGGACTTGCCCTTCGACGGGATCGGGCTTATGAGGATAGAATTCCTGGTGTCGAGCTGGATAGGGGAGCACCCGCTCTATCTCCTCTCGGTCGGGCAGGAGCAGAAGTTCGTGGACAAGATGGCCGAGGGAATAGCCAAGGTGGCATCCGCCATATACCCGAGACCCGTCGTGGTTAGGTTCTCCGACTTCAAGACGAACGAGTACAAGAGCTTGAGGGGCGGCGAGAAGTTCGAGCCCGACGAGCGCAACCCCATGTTGGGCTGGCGCGGGGTGTCGAGGTACATATCGCCACAATACGAGAAGGCGTTTAGGCTGGAGCTGAGGGCTATCAAGAAAGTGCGCGAGGAGCTGGGCCTCACCAACGTCTGGGTCATGGCGCCCTTCGTGAGGACCGTGTGGGAGGCCGAGAGGTTCGCCAAGCTGCTGGAGGACGAGGGGCTTTACCGCGATCGCGACTTCAAGGTCTGGGCCATGGCCGAGGTGCCCTCGATAGTGTTCATGGCAGAGGAGTTTGCGCCGTATTTCGACGGCTTCTCGGTGGGCTCCAACGACCTCACGCAACTCACGCTGGGCGTCGACCGCGACAACGACTTCCTCGTGCGGATAAGCCCCAAGTACTTCGACGAACGGGAGGCGCCGGTTCTCAAGGCCATCCACGAGCTGATAAACAAAGCACACAAGCACGGCCTCACAGTCTCCATATGCGGACAAGGCCCATCGGTGTATCCCCAGATGGTGGAGTTCCTCGTGAGGGCCGGGATAGACAGCATATCGGTGAACCCCGATGCTGTGTTGAGCACGAGGGTTCTGGTGGCCTCCGTCGAGATGAAGGCGTTGAGGGAGAGGCTGGACGCTATTTACAAATCCCTCTACAAAGTCGACGAAGACGAGGAGTTCAGGGAGATCGTCAAGAAGGTGTTCGGCCGGATGAGGTACTAGGGCATATGTCGTAGAACCAAGGCACGTCTACTTGGTCGAGGCGCCACCTCTGCTTCACGAAGCTCTCCTCGACCGACACCTTGATTCCCCTTCTGAATGCGTAGTATCCCGTTAGGGCGATCATAGCGCCGTTGTCGCCCGCGTATTCGGGCGGGACTATCTTGAGCGAGAGCCCTCTGTCAGCGGCTATCGCCTCGAGTATTTGCCTAAGCCTGGCGCTCCTCGCGACACCTCCCGCCACTACTAGCTCGCGCTTGCCTGTATATGCCAAGGCCCTCTCGAGCACCTCGGCCAACATATAATATGCGGTCTCCACAAGCGATTTGCACAAAGTCGGGAGCTCGGCCTTGCCCCTTCTGTATAGATCTACGGCTCTAGTCACGAGACCCGAGAAGGCGAGGTCCTGGCCTATTATATTCATGGGCAGAGGCAGCACGGACTCGGCCCTTTCCGCGCACTTCTCCACGGCCGGCACGCCCGGATAGCCGAGCCCCACGTCCCTGGCGAACTTGTCTATTGCGTTGCCGATGGCCAAGTCTAGAGTCTCGCCGAATACCCTGTATTTGCCATCTGCGAATCCCACTATCATCGTGTGGCCACCCGATATCAGGAGCACGAGCGGGTCGCAGCTGCCCGTAAGAGCTCTGGCTATCTCCACGTGGGCCACGCCGTGGTGCACGGGCACTAGCGGTTTGCCCAGCCTGACCGATAGGGCGCGCGCCAAGACAGCACCTATCCTCAACGCAGGCCCCAGCCCCGGACCCGCAGAGTATGCTATTGCGTCTATTTCATCGAGTTTTTTCCTGGAGCGCTCGAGGGCTCTTTTCAGCAAAGCTACGGCCACCTTGGCGTGATGTTCGGCGGCCTCGCGCGGATGTATCCCGGAGCCGGCCGGCGGCACGTACGTGTCGTTGACGTTGGCGAGCACCTCGCCGTCCTCGACTATGCCGATGCCTATAGTATGGGCCGTCGATTCTACGCCGACGATGAGCACTATTTCTTGGTCTCAAAAATGGTCATGCCGCACCTGCCGCAATGCCACCGCGGCACCGGCTCCTTGTGGTAGGCCATCACCGAGCCGCAACGCGGACAGAGCCTCCTCAGAAACTTTATGGTGCCCTTTTCGTAGTCGTATTGGTACCAAGTAGCGGCCCTGGGGAGCTTCTTAGCCTCGCTCATTTCTTCTTAGCGCCTTTCTTCTTCCTGCGTTTCTTCTCGCGTAGTTCGGCCTTACGCCTTTTCGCCTCCTCCAAGAGCTTCTTGCCGTCGGGCAAGTTGCGGGCGATTATATAGAGAGGCTCCACCACCTTTGCTTGTGCCTCGGAGCTGTAGACGTGGACCTCCGCTTTGGAGACACCTCTGCCGAACTCCGTCTTGATGCTCCTGACGAAGACGAGCTCGGGGCTAACTCCCAGTTGGGACGCCACCGCCTCCCTCACTTGTTGTCGTGTCGGCGTTGACGCCCCCTCGTGGGCTATCAGCGCCACGACTTCTCTTCTGCCGAGGAGCTTGTTCTCCCTTATTTGCTCCAGTTTGAGCTCCACGGCCGCCGTATTGAACCGCCTTATAAAGATTCACGCAGAGCGCTTGTGTTGTAGGTAGTCGATGAGGCCGAGCACCAAGGCCGAGGCCGTCAACGCGCCGGCGCGGGCAACGTCGAAATGGTTATTAACCGGCGACATGTAGACTATGAGCTCCCTCGCCAGAGCCACTAACGCGACATCTATTATCTTATAAACAATAACTTCTTTATGTTGAATATATGCTATAAATGTATCAATTAATTCAATAAATATTATAAATAAAAATAAGTTGCTTAATAGCGAATATATATAATACTCGCTGGCTCCTGCGGTCAGCGACATTATGCCCTCCACTACCAGATAGAAGGAATACGCGGCTAATATGATAGCTACGGTCAATGCTGCTCCGTAGAGAATCAGTTCAATGCGCCTTAGCAACCCGATATAATCCACGGCATCCAAAAAGCTTTATTTTAAAAAAGATTAGTAGTCCAGCCGTGAGCACCAGCGGGATCTTTGACGCATTGGCCGATAGATACGACCGCTGGTATGAGAAACACAAGATGCTTTATGAGAGCGAGTTGAAGGCGGCGCTCGCCTTCAACTGCGAGGGAGGCATTGAAGTGGGCATCGGCACTGGCCGATTCGCGGCGCCGCTTGGTCTAAGGGCTGGGGTGGACCCCTCAGCGGCTATGTTGCGGCGGGCTCCCAAGGACCTCGACCTCATAGTGGCTGTGGGCGAGAGGCTCCCCCTCAGAGATGGGTCGTTCCCTTGTGCCTTGATAGTGGTGACGTTATGCTTTGCCGATGATCCAGCTAAACTAATCGCCGAGGCGTCGAGGATCGCTGGGAGGGTCGTCGCGTGCATAGTCCCCAGGGAATCTCCCTGGGGTATAAGATATAGGCGGGAAGGCGAGGCTGGCCATCCCTTCTACTCGAGGGCGAGGTTCTACACAGTGTCTGAGGTGGTCGAGCTGGGCTTAAGGGCCGGTATGAGACCCGGCCGCATATCGGCCACCCTAGGAGGGGAGGAGGAGGGGGAATATCCTGTGGAGAGCCCGGCTTTGGAGGATGCCGAGCGCTACGGCTTCGTCTGCGTGGAGCTAAATAAGGCCTAAGTAGATGGCCGTCCACACGGCGTTGTTGAACACGTGTAGCGATATGGAGGCGGTCAGCCCGCCGCCTAAATAGGCCAATGTGAGCGCCACGGCGTAGGCGAGGGCCAATAGAGGATATGGGTGCAACGCCGCGAAGCCGGCGGTGGATACGATGAGCGCCCCCCAGCGGGGCAATGCCTTGAAGGCCAAGCCCCTGAAGACGACCTCCTCGACGACGGGGGCCAACACGTCGGCGACTATGAGGTTCGTCGGCAATCCCTTAGGCCCCGACATGAGATCCGCCGCAAAGGCGACCGAGTATGCGGCCAGCGCTGCTGCGATATACGGGACGTCTAGTCGCAGCCAGACGAGTCTCTTGAAAGAAATCGTCGATATGGCCAAGGCCAACAGATAGCCCCATAGGGCCGGCCTTAAAGTCAAGGCGGCCAAGGAGGCGAGGAGTACGGCCAAGTCGACCCATCGCACCGTCACTTCAATATGCCCCTCAGCGATCTCAACGCCTCAACTAGTTTGGCCACCCTCTCCACGACTCGGGGGTCCACCAAGTGCTCCAGCTTCTCGGCCTCGGCCTCGGCGAGGTCCTCCTCCACTCCTATGAGCTTGAAGAACTCGGCGAGCGTTCTGTGGGATTTATTGAGCTCGTCTAGAAGGGCGAGCCCGCGCTCTGTGATCTCTATACCGCCGCGCCCTCTGTATATGATATAGCCTTGCTCGTCCAGTTTTCTCAACATCTTCTGCGCCGAGCTTGGCTTGACGCCCAAGGCGCTCGCCAAAGCGCTCAAAGTGGCCTTGCCATCCTTAGACAGGGCGTAGATGGCCTCCAGATAATGCTCGGGCCTGACGTCTTTCATCTCGTGGCCCCTCCTCATGGACGCCAGATCCACGTCAGACGAAGGTGAGCACGTCTATAAGTATAACGAACGCGGTGGCCGCATGCGCCGCGATCGCAAGACGCTTGGATATGTAAGGAGAGGCGTAGACGACCAAGGGCAATAACACCGCGGGGAGCACCAAGCTCAAGACCACTTGCGTGTAGACCAGAAGATCCAACGGGTTGAAGCCGGCTGCCAAGATAACGGCCGTGGGCACTATGTTGATAAGCCTAAACGTCAACCTTGCCTTGTATTTATCAATGCCTCTGCCTAAGAAGCGCTCCAGGACCAACGTACCGGCTTGGACCGAGACCGCAGACGACGCAAGGCCTGCCGATAACAACGCGACGGAAAAGGCGAGGCCTGAGAGCGGGCCGTAGAGGGGCTCCAAGATCTTGGGCACCGTCGATATATCGACGGCCTTTCCATAGAGCGCGTATGCCGCCACGATCTGCATCGCCGCATTGACGGCTGACGCCAAGCCGAGGTTGTAGAGCGTTTGTATTCTATGCCTCCGCCTGTCTAGCCCCTCGACTATGTGCGAGTGCAACAAAACTGCATGGGGCATCACCGTAGCGCCCAAGATCGACGCAGCGTATAGCGCCTCCCCGCTCTTCAAGGTCGGGACTATCGAGTGGTACGCTATCAGCGCGAGGTTGGGCCTTATCAAAAAGAGCTCGACGAGGAAGCTGAAGCCGACCACGGACGCCAGCGCGCCTATGGCCGCGAAGTAGGTCCTCCTCTTGTCTCCCAAGAGGAGCAACAAAACCACGTCTATGGATCCGAGAGCCGCGGCTAGGTATATCGGCAAGCCCAGCAATAGCTGAAACGCCACGACTAGGCCCACGAACTCCGCCAAATCGGTCGAGAGCGCCATAGCGAATAGGGCAGGTACGTAGAGCGGTCTTAGGCGCGGTAGCTTAGTCCATATGTGATCCAGAAGCCCCTTACCGCTTTCAAGTCCCAGCACTCCGGATATGTACTGATACATAATAGCGAGAAGCCCGGAGAGCCACACGATCCAGAGCAGATCGAGGCCGTAGGCGGATCCCGACGCTATGTTTGCGCCGAAATTTCCGGGGTCTATGTAGGCGACGCTCACTACAGTGGCGGGCCCTATTAGGTCCACACAAGCCGTCTATTCGATACCTATTAATTTTTCCCTAAGCTAAATAAACGCGCTTGCGTATTCCGATTATCCCCTGAGGTATTACGCCGAGAAGATTAGATATAGCTAAACAAACCTATGTAGACCTTTGTCTAAATGCGAAACGGCCCGCCGCGTAGACAACGCTAAAAACCAAGACCTTTGAGCTAACTATGAAGTTGTACGAGTACGAGGCAAAGGAGATCTTGGCCAAATATGGCGTTAAGATACCGTTCGGCAAATTGGCCTTTACTCCCCAAGAGGCGAGGAAAATAGCAGAGGAGATAGGGAAGCCGGTGGTGCTCAAGGCGCAAGTCACTGTGGCGGGCCGCGGAAAGGCCGGCGGCATAAAGGTGGCGAAGACGCCTGAGGAAGCCGAGGCGTTGGCGAAGCAGATGTTCGGCATGACTATAAAGGGCCTAGTCGTCAAGAAGATCTACGTCACGGAGTATCAAGAGGTGGAGAGGGAGATGTACCTCTCGTTGATTATAGACAGAGCCTCGAGGCGCTACTTATTTTTGGCCTCGCCCGTAGGCGGCGTGGATATCGAGGAAATCGCGCGGAAGGAGCCCGAGAAGATCAAGAGGGTTTACGTCGATCCCTTCGAGGGGCTTAGGGATTTCCACGTGAGGACGATAGCGTCTTGGCTCGGCTTCAAGCAAGGGACGCCCCAGTGGGATCAAGCGTCCAGCATCGTGAGGGCCATGTATAGGGCCATGACGGAGCTCGAGGCCGAGCTGGTCGAGTCGAACCCCTTGGCAGTCACCAAGTCGGGGGAGGTCGTGCCGCTCGACGCCAGGATTATAGTCGACGACAACGCGCTCTTCAAGCATCCGGACCTCGAGAAGGCCTACGAGGAGGATCCCAGAGACGTAACAGAGTTCGAGCGCTACGCCCAGAAGATAGGCTTCAACTACGTCGAGCTAGACGGCGACGTCGGGATCATAGGCAACGGCGCTGGGTTGACCATGAGCACCATGGATCTGGTGTACCACTTCGGCGGGAGGCCGGCCAACTTCCTCGACATAGGGGGCGGCGCGTCGCGCGACGTCGTGAAGGAGGCGCTTAAGGTGCTCTTGAAGCACCCCCGCGTGAAGGTAATATTCATCAACATATTCGGCGGGATCACGCGGGCTGACGAGGTGGCGGCCGGCATCGAGGCAGCGTTGGCCGAAACCGGCGGAACCGACAAGAAGATAATAGTGAGGATGAAGGGCACCAACGAGGAGCTGGGGAGGCAGATGTTGGCCAAATTGGGAATACCGTTATATGAAAATGCCGAAGAGGCGGCACAAAAAGCCGTCGAGTTGGCCAGGCCATGACGGTTCTAGTAGGACCTGATACGAAAGTCATAGTTCAAGGCATAACGGGCAAGGAGGGCAGTTTCCACGCGCAGAGGATGCTCGAGTACGGCACCAAGGTAGTGGGTGGCGTGACGCCCGGTAAGGGCGGCACGACCATCGCCGGCCTCCCCGTCTTCGACACGGTCGAAGAGGCCGTGAGGGCCACGGGCGCCAACGCAAGCGTGGTGTTCGTGCCGGCCAAGTTCGCCTCAGAGGCCGTCTACGAGGCGGTGGACGCCGGGATAAAGCTCGTGGTGGTCATAACCGAACACATACCAATACACGAGACGTTGCGCTTCGTCAACTACGCCAGATCGCGCGGGACCGTCGTGATAGGGCCCAATTGTCCCGGCTTGGTCGCGCCGCCGATTAGGACAAAGCTGGGCATAATGCCCAATTCGGTCTACCAGACGCCCGGCAGAATCGGCGTAGTCAGCAGATCGGGCACTCTGACCTACGAAATATCCTATCAGTTGGCGCGCGCCGGGCTCGGGATAAATACGGCAATAGGCGTCGGCGGCGATCCCATAGTGGGCACCGATCTTGTGGAGGCCGTTTTGATGATGGCGAACGACCCGGAGATAGACGCCATAGTGGTGATAGGCGAAGTGGGAGGCGATGCCGAGGAGAGGTTGGCCAAGCTATACGCCGAGGGCTCGATCAGGAAGCCCATCGTGGGATACGTGGCGGGCAGAACCGCGCCGCCCGAGAAGCGCATGGGCCACGCAGGCGCCATCGTCATGTTGGGCTCGGGGGACGCAAACAGCAAGGTCAAGGCGTTTAGGGAGGCCGGCATACCGGTAGCCGATACGCCGATGGAGGTGCCCCAACTGGTCTTGAAGGCCCTTAAGAAGTAGGGTTTTTCGCGCGAAACGCCTTTAATGGCGCGTCGCGATCTAGTCATAGGGGGCGGACAACGCCGAGGTCAAGCCTTATGCGAAATATGCGGCTGGGAGTCCGCCGAATATATATGCCCCAAGTGCGGGCGTCGTGTTTGCAGATACGACATGGGCGAGAGGTACTGCAAAGCTTGCGAGGAGACGTTGTGCAGACTATGCGGCGTCCGATACGCAATATCGACTTGCTACAAATGCGGGCGGCTGGTTTGCGAGCTCTGTAGCGTGAGGAGAGGTCTTTTACGTATATGTAAAGAGTGTCTCGAGGCAGAGGCAGTGAGTGGAACCAGTATATAGTTTATATATCTCAAAATATTTATTGGAGGTCCTATGGCCTATACATGGACTTATCGAAGTTGCTGGCGGGGAGAACCGCCTATATGAGAGCCAGCGAGATAAGGGAGCTCCTCAAGTGGATCACCGCCGACGTGATATCGTTCGGAGGAGGTATGCCGGACCCCTCGACGTTTCCGTTGGAGGAGATAGCTAAGATAAGCGCGTATGTGCTGGAGACCTACGGCAACAAGGCCTTGCAGTACGGGCAGACCGAGGGAGTTCCCGAGCTTAGGGAGGAGCTCGCCAAGTTCGTCGGGAGCAACGGTATAAGGGCCGCGGCCGAGAACGTGATAGTCACTGTTGGGAGCCAAGAGGCGCTGGAGTTGTTGGGGAGGCTATTCCTCGACGAGAGCTCCGTAGTCATCACCGAGAACCCCACCTACATAGCCGCCCTTCAGTCCTGGCGCGTCTACAAGCCGAAGCTCGTGGGGATACCCATGGACGACAACGGCATGAGGACCGACGTGCTCGAGGAGCGGGTCAGAAAGCTCAAGGCGGAGGGCGCAACGATAAAGTTCATCTACACCGTCCCCACGGCGCAGAACCCCACGGGCGTCACCATGTCGGACGACAGGAGGAAGCATCTGTTGGAGATAGCCGAGCAGAACGACTTGTTGGTAGTCGAGGACGATCCCTACGGCTACTTCCTATTCGACAACGTGTCCGTGACGAGACTCAAGGCCATGGACAAATCGGGGAGAGTCATCTACTTATCGACCGCTTCTAAGATCTTCAGCCCCGGCCTAAGGTTGGGTTGGGTCGTGGCAGATCAAGAGCTAATCAAATGGTTCGCGCTGGCCAAACAAGCGCTGAACCTCAACACGCCCACGTTGAACCAATATCTGCTCCTTGAGGGGCTGAGGAGGGGGGTGATACAGAGGAATATACCCAGAATAGTGGATCTCTATAGGAGGAAGCGCGATGCGATGTTGTCGGCACTGGAGTCATATATGCCTAGCGGTGTGACGTGGACGAGGCCTTCGGGCGGCATGTTCATATGGGTCAGAGTGCCCGAGAAAATAGACACCAGGGAGATGTTAAACGTAGCCATAACGAAATACAAGGTGGCATATGTACCAGGTCACGGCTTCCACATAAACGAGGGCGAGGGCAGAAACACCATGCGCTTGAACTTCACATACAGCACCTTTGAGCAAATAGACGTTGGCATTAAGCGCCTCGCCGACGCAATACGCGAGTTTTTATGAGCGAGCCCCCCCTAGAGGAGGCCACACAGATAATAAAGGAACAGCAGAAAAGGGGCTTCATACATAGAACCCCGCTCCTTAGGTCCGAATCTCTCTCGAGGGCTCAAGGCGGAGAGGTCTTCCTGAAGCTCGAGGCGCTTCAGAAGACCGGCTCCTTCAAGATAAGGGGGGCCTATTACGCCATGTATAAGTACATGGGCGAGGGGTACAAGAGGTTCATCACGGCATCGGCGGGCAATCACGCCCAAGGCGTGGCCTACGCCGCTCAACTACACGGCGTTAAGGCCACGGTCGTCATGCCAACGACAACTCCTTGGCTTAAGGTCAAGAAGACGAAGGACTACGGCGCTGAGGTGATCCTATACGGCGAGAGCTACTACGAGGCCGAGAAGAAGGCGATGGAGCTGGCCGCATCGGACGCGAAGTTCCTACACGCTTACAACGACCTATACGTCATCGCGGGCCAAGGAACCATAGGGGTTGAGATATTGGAGGATCTACCCGACGTGGACGTGGTGGTGGTCCCCGTGGGAGGCGGAGGCCTTATCTCGGGCATAGCATACGCTGTGAAGAGGGCTAGGCCAAGCGCCAAGATCTACGGAGTGCAAGCCTCGGGCGCTCCGTCTGTGTATAGATCGTTGAAGGAGGGCAGGATAATCACCTTGGACAAAGTCGACACGATAGCGGACGGTATAGCCGTCAAGCGGCCCGGCGAGCTTACCATGTCGTTCATAGAGAAGTACGTAGACGACGTTGTTCTAGTCGACGACAACGAGATAGCCGATGCCATTTATCTGCTCGCGGAGAGGACCAGAGTTATCGCGGAGGGCGCCGGCGCGGCCTCCGTGGCGGCCTTGATGGCGGGCAAGATCGAGGTTGAGGGGAAGAAGGCCGTGGCGGTGGTCTCAGGCGGGAACATAGACGCCACGATCTTGGTGAGGGTGCTCAACAAGGTCATGGCCCGCCAGAGGAGGATCGTTAAGTTCGTCGGGGAGGTGCCGGATAGGCCGGGCATGTTGGCGGCGGCCGCCTCGGTCTTGGCGGAACACGGCGTCAACATAATCGACGTATACCACGAGAGGTACGATCCGCACCAGAGGCCTAACTACGTCGAGTTGGTCTTCGTGACCGAAGTTCCGGGCGATCTCGACGTCGAGCTCGTTCTGAAGGAGCTCGAGAGGAGGGGGTTCAAGTTCGACGTCCGCTAGCCGGAATAGCATTTAACTGAGGCGGATTTTCAGATATGCGGACCAAACTCCTTTATCAGGAGGATAGCTACATACGGGAGTTCGAGGCAACCGTCTTAGACGTAATCGGCAACAAGGTCGTCTTGGACAAAACCGCATTCCACGACGGGGAAGGCGGCGTGCAAGCCGACACGGGCTATCTGGAAGCCTCCGGGGTTAGATATAAAGCCAGGGCGGGCAAAGAGGGAGGCGAGGTGGTCCACATCATAGAGGGCGAGCACTCGCTGAAGCCCGGCGATGTGGTCAAGGGCGTTCTAGACTGGGAGCCCCGGTACCGCAAGATGAGGCTCCACACGGCCGCCCACATGCTCTCGGCGGTGCTCTACAAGAGGTACAACGCCTTGATAACAGGCGGCGACATAACGCCCGAGTACGCCAGGGACGACTTCAGCATAGAGGGCGATATGAGCCAAGTGAGGAGGGCGTTCGAGGAGGCGGTCGCCGAGGTGAACGAGTTGGCGGCTCGCGGTATCGAGGTAAAGGTCTATTGGTTGCCGAGAGAGGAGGCGCTTAAGATACCCGGCATTACGAAGTTGGCAGAGAAGGCTCCCCCCGATCTCCCCGTTCTAAGAATAGTCGAGATACCGGGCGTGGATATCCAGGCAGACGGAGGCCCCCACGTGAGGAACACGGCCGAGATAGGCCAAGTCAAAATACTCAAGGTGGAGAACAGGGGGAGGAACAAGAAGCGGATCTACTACACCGTCTAGAGCACCAACCTCTCGGGCTCTAGGCATCTGTTTTTGGCGAGCGCGTTGCTCGGCACCTCCACGCCTCCGAAAAGCTCGGCTTTGCTCTCGCCCAGCACCAACGAGGCGGCTATCCTCCCCATCGCGTCTGCCTTCATCACGCCGCTGCCGCTGGTCCCAGCCGCCACGTAGAGCCCTTCGGCCAACTCGTCGATTACGGGAGTCTCGTCTACGACGTTTTCGTCGTAGTAGCCGTGCCAAGCGTT
>DANS01000016.1:41027-83512 GCA_002497345.1 Thermoproteus sp. UBA157 | reverse complement strand
CTCGAAGCCGAAGGGCCTTCTGTCCGCCAACCCGATCCAGAAGTTGCCCTCGTCAGGCTCGGGCCTCACGTATATCCCCCTTGGCAGAATCAAGAAGGGCATGGCGCCCTCCCCCGTTAGGGAGTCGTCGTAGAGCATGGACCTCAGCTCCCCCTCGGCCCTTACCACGAAGACTTGTCTCTTCCGAGGCCTTAAGGGAAGGCCATATCCGAACGACGCGGCTAAGTCGCCGGTCCATGCGCCGGTCGCCAACACCACCGCGTCGGCCTCCACGTCGCCGGACGTGGTGGCCACGCCCTTGACCTCGTAGTCTTGCCACGCAAACGGCTCGCCGGGTATTCCCAGAGGCCTCTTGGGCTTGAAAATAAGCCCAGTGACCTTAACCCCATACGCCGTCCGTCCACCCATTTTCAAGAACTGCTCCTCATAATATCTCAGCACCTTCTCGGGGTCCAGAATGCCGGCATCCCTTATCAGTATTCCAGCCTCTATGTCCTGGAGGCCCATCTCCCTTGCCTCTTCATCGTCGCCCACCTTGGTCCTCACGCCCCGAGGGGGCTCGACGAATTCTATGGAGAGCCCCATGGCTTTCAGCTCGTTGACGACGGGTCTCAACGCCTTGACCTCGGACTCCCCCGCCAAGAAGAGATATCCGACAAACTTCATGGACAAGTTGTAGCCGCCTCTCTGCACGCTTCTGTAAAAATCCACGGTGGTCTTGGCCAAAAGCCTATTGAGGCGCGACGTAAATATGGTCCTGAAAGCGGCGGCGGATCTGCCCGTGTCGCCCATGCCCGCCCCCGACATCATGTCGAGGACCAAGACGTCGGCCGACGGCATGGACCTCTTGATGTGATACGCAGTTGACATGCCGACTATGCCCGCGCCTACGACGACGATTTTCATGAGAGGGGATAAATAGACCTATATAACTATGGATCGCCGAATCGGCGAATATGCTTTTATACTAGATGTAAATCTACTACGTGGAACAACTAACTCCACTGAACATACTGAAGGAGAAGGGATATAGGCTAACTCCTCAAAGAATTGAGGTCATAAAGCTTGTGCTGGAGAAGCTCGAGAAGAGGGAGCACCCCTCGTTTAACGATATACTAAACGAGGTGAAGTCCAAAATGCCGAGCATCAGCGCGAGCACAGTCTATAACATCCTCAAGCTACTGGAGGAAAACGGCGTAATCGTCTCCTTCGAACACAACGGGAGGACCTATTACGACAAGGTCGAGCCGCACATAAACGTGATATGTGTCGACACGAACAAAGTAATCGACGTGTACGACAACAAGGCGCTCGAGGAGTTGAGGGACATGGGAATTACGCCTATATCAGTGGTCGTGAAGGCCCTTTGCAGCAAATAGCCAACCCGGAGGCTTGCATCTCAAGTAGCCCCGTTAGTTTTAAGCTCGGCACATCGCAACTACGTGATGACGTATACCGCGCCGCGGATAGGTGATTGATAGAATCCACAGCTGAAAATTAATTATTGAAGAGGATTATTCATGTCCCTCAAATTCGAGGTAATCGAGGTGCCCATACCGGAGGGCGCCAACGTGATAATAGGCCAAGCGCATTTCATAAAGACGGTCGAGGATATATACGAAGCGTTGGTCAACAGCGTTCCCGGCGTGAGGTTCGGTTTAGCCTTCTGCGAGGCCTCGGGAAAAAGGCTCGTGCGCCACGAGGGGAACGACGAGGAGTTGAGGAGGCTGGCGATAGATGTAGCTATGAAAATAGGCGCAGGCCACATCTTTGTGGTCTATATAAGAAACGCCTATCCCATAAACGTGCTGAACGCCATAAAGCATGTGCCCGAGGTTGTCAGGATATATGCGGCTACGGCCAATCCGCTCATGGTGATAGTCGCCGAGGTGCAGCCCGAGAGGCGCGGCGTAATAGGCGTCGTGGACGGGCACTCGCCGCTGGGCGTCGAGGGCGATAAGGACAGAGAGGAGAGGAAGGCCTTCCTCAGGAAAATAGGCTATAAGCTGTAGGCGAAAAGAGTTTAAGCGAAATCGAGGCGCGGGATTTGTGGAGTTTTTGTCCAGCGTTTTGGGCGATCCCGAAAGGGAGATAGTATACGTCAAGACGGAGATGCCAGAGGCGATTGAGACTTGTTGCGGCGTTGAGACAGCTCTAAGAGCCGAGGTGGCCGACGCCCTCAAGAAGGCGGGTATAGCGAAGCTCTATCAATTCCAATTCGATGCAATACAGAGCATTAGGGCTGGGAAAGACACGGCGATCATAGCGGGCACCGGCACGGGCAAAACTGAGGCTTTCCTGGCGCCCATCCTGGAGGATAGCCTCGACGAGCCGAGGACGCCGGTTGCCCTGATCATGTACCCCACGAAGGCCCTCGCGAGGGATCAACTGGCCCGGGTGAGAACCCTCGCGGACAAGCTGGGGGTGAGGGCCATGGTCTACGATGGCGATACTCCTCCAAGGGAGAGGAGGGCGTTGTACCAAACGCCGCCACATATATTAGTGACGAATCCGGACATGGTGAGCCAAGCCTTGATGTATGTGCCCAAGTTCCGCCAACTCCTCTCCAGAGTTAAATACGTCGTTTTGGACGACTTCCACGTCTACAGCGGAGTCCTCGGCAGCCATATGTATTACCTCTTAAAGAGGCTGAGCCGCTTCGCGAGGCCGCAGTATATAGCCACATCGGCCACCTTAGGCAATCCGGCCGAGTTCGCGAGGCTCTTATTGGACAAAGACGTGAACGTGGTGCAAGGGCCGAGGGGTAGGAGGGGCGAGCTGGTTCAAGTGCTCTTGCGTCCCCGTTTTAGATCTAAATGGGCCGAAGCCGCCTCGTTGGCAGCGTTGTGTATAAACTCCGATATGAAGTGCATCGTCTTCACGGACAGCCACAAATACAGCGAGATGATCTACAGAACGTTGAGGTTGCAAGGATACGGGGATAGGGCTGCGGTACACAGGGCTGGGCTCACGGCGGAGGAGAGGGGACGCGTCGAGGAGGCATTTCGGAGGGGCGATCTAGACGTCGTCATAGCCACGCCCACGTTGGAGCTCGGCATAGATATCGGCGATGTGGACGCGGCGATCTTGGCCTCTGTGCCGCCCACGTTTAACAGATACCTCCAGAGGGTCGGAAGGGTGGGGAGGAGGGGACAAACCGGATACGTCCTCCAGATTCTCGGCAACGACCCCATCTCCAGCTACTATAGGAACAACCCCATCGACTTCTTCGAGCGGGAGCCGGAGCCGCTTGGGCTCGAGCGCGAAAACGAGGAGGTGGCGTCGTTGCACCTATTGGCAATGGCCTTAGATAGGCCCATAAGGGAGGAAGAGCTCGACGAGTACCAAGAGACGTTGTTCAAGCGGCTATACGCCGAGGGATATCTGGAGAGGGTTGGGCGGTTCTATAAGATCACTAAGAAAGGGCGCGAGAGGCTTGCGGAGTTATCGCTTAGGGGAAGCCCGCAAGTAGTGAAGATAAAGACGAAAGACGGAAGAGTTATAGGACATAGGGAGTTGCCGCTCGCCTTGTACGAGCTGCATCCTGAAGCGATTTACATTCACGGAGGACTAGCCTATCTGGTCAAATCCCTAGACTTGGAAAAGAAAGTCGCTCACGTCGAGCCAATAGGCGCAGAGGACCTCACGACGCAAGCACTGGAAGATATGGAGCCGCATCTGGAGGAGGTCATCGAGGAGGGGCGGGTGGAGGGCGTGCCGTATCAGTTCGGGAGGTTGAGGATAAGAATAACGGTCTACGGCTACGCCCTAAAGCGGTTCACCACCGATGAGACGCTCGGCGAGTATCCGATAGATCCGATCTCTTACGAGTTCTCCACAAAGGGCGCGATCTTCTACATGCCGACGTTGAGGTTCAGCCCCAACGATGCAGTGGATTGGGAGGAGAGGGCGAAGGGGTACCACGCGACGGAGCATGTGATAATATCGGCCTCTGAGATAGCCGTGGGGGCTTCCAAAACGGATCTGGGCGGTATATCTTACCCAGACGGCGTCATCGTGATATACGACTCCCACATAGGCGGCAACGGGACCTCGCGCCTCTTGTTGCGCCATTTCAGAAGGGCGTTGGAAATAGCCTTGAGAATAGTTAGAAGTTGCGACTGCGCAGACGGTTGTCCAAAATGTGTGTTCTCGCCGTATTGCGGCAACAACAACAAGATGTTGTCTCGGAGGAACGCGGCGAGGATACTGGAGGCGATACTAAGAGGCGGGGCCGCACTCCCGGCCGTCGGCGAGATACCGAAGGGCAAGGGAATCGCCTAGCCCGCCCAGACGAGGCCCTCCTCGTCTATTTGCTCCCTCCCCTTGCCTGCCTTGACAGAGTTGGCCTTATGCGTCAGCCGCAGATCATCTGCGGCTTCAAGGGCAAGCTCCGGGACGTAGAGGTCAGCGCCTAGGGGATCCGCCAAGCTCATGCCGCGTTTGTTCTTATATCTCCACACCGCGCTGTTTATCTTCCTCACAAGCGCAAACAGCGAAGCGTCGCCCCTCCACTCCTCGGGCGGGTCCTCTATTCTCTCCTTGTGTATGGATCTGCCGTAGAGCTCGCGCCAGATCTTGTCCGTAACGAAGGGCATTATGGGCGCGAGCAGCTTCAGGCTATATTTGAGCACTGCGTATAAAGTGTATATAGCGCCGTTTTGCTCCTCCCTCGAGAACACGCCCTCCCTATTATACGCTCTGGATTTCACGGTCTCTATGTAGTGGTCCGCGAACTCGTGCCAGATGAAGTCGTACAGAGTCAGGGCCGGCACGTACACGTCGAAATCGCTATAGGCCTTTATGACAACGCTCGCCACCTCGTACGCCCTCGCCAAGATGGACCTATCTATCGGCATGAGCTTGTAGGACGAGGGCTCCTCGAACGAGGAGACGAACCTCGCCACATTCCATATCTTCGTGACGAAGTCGCGCCCCTCCTTTATCAACGACTCAAGGTAGCGGTAGTCGCTACCCAGCTTGGCGGCTGCGGCGGCCCAGAACCTCACGGCATCGCCTCCGTATTTTTGAACCGGAGGCAACGGGTCGATTATGTTCCCCTTCGACTTGTGCATGGCCTCTCCCTTTTCGTCGAGCCCCATACCGCTTATACGGACATACTTAAACGGCACGTTGTCGTGTAGCAAGAAGGCCCTCAAGAGGGAGTAGTACAACCACGTCCTTATTATCTCGTAGCCTTGTGGGCGCAATATTTTATCTGGATATACCCTCTCGAAAATGCCCAAGCCCTTGGTATAGCCCGCAGCGTACATCCAGCTTATCGACGAGTCGAACCAAGTGTCCAACACCCTAGTATCGCCCACGAGCTCCCCATCGGGGCACTTGGCCTTGACTTCGGGCGGCGGCTCGTCGCGCCACGGCCTATAGTAGCGCCCGCCCTCGGGGATTATGGGCGTCAGCTCATCGCCCCTCTTGCAGTACCACAACGGCACCTCTGTGGCGTAGTAACGACGCCGTGACACGGGCCAGTCTAGCTCCAGGGACTTGATCCAGTCCTTCAACGTGTTCTTGAACTCGGGAGGTCTGAACTCCATCTTGTCGACCAGCTCCAGCAACCTATCCTTGAACTTGAGCTGGTGGACGAAGAGCTCTTTAGTCGTGATTATCTCGAGGGGGGTTCCACAGCGCCAGCAGACTGGGACTGTGTGGTGTAGCAGCTCCCTCTTAACCACAAGACCCTCCTTGGCGAGGTCCTCGATTATCTTAGCTCTGGCCTCCCTGACGGATAGGCCGGCGTACGGCCCCTCCTTGATTCTGCCCCTTTCGTCAACTATCACTTTGATGGGCAGCTTCAGCTCGTTTACTATAGCTAAATCGCGCGTGTCCCCAAAGGTGGAGATCATGACGAGGCCCGTCCCGAACTTGGGATTGGCGGCTGGGTGGGGGAGGATGGGGACCTCTTGCCACAAAGGCGGCACGAGCGCGTGTAGGCCCTCCAACTTCTTGTACCTCTCATCTGCCGGGTTGAATATGACCGCGACCGTTGCCGGCAGAAGCTCGGGGCGAGTCGTAGCTATGACGATATCTTCGCCGGTCTCCTTCACCTTGAACTTTATGTAGTTCAGGTATGTGTCCTCCTCCTTGTACTCCACCTCGGCCTCGGCCAACGCTGTGCGGCAACGAGGGCACCAAAGAGTCGGCCTCTCGGCCTCATATATCAGCCCTCTTTTCCACAACTCTATAAACGTCCTCTGGGTCATGGCGCGGTACTCCTCGCTGTCAGTGCCCTTATCCCAGTACGTGAACGACATGCCCCACCTCCTGAAGATCGAGACGAACTCCCTCTCCAAGGCGTCGAGCTCCGCCTTGCACATTTCGAGGAACTTCTCGCGGGGCACCTCATGGGCGTTTACGCCGTATTTCCTCTCCACTTGCACCTCCACGGGTAAGCCGTTTCGGTCCAGATAGAACGGGAAGATGACGTTGAAACCCCTCATTCTGTAGAATCTAGCAATCATATCGATCTGGGCGTAATGGGCAGCGCCTCCTATATGTGGGCGGCCCGACGGATAAGGCGGCGGCGTGTCTATCACGAGGAAATCGCCGTCTGAGTTAATCCTAATGGCGAAGAGCCCCTCCCTCTCCCAAATCCTTATCAACTCCTCCTCCCACTCTAAACTCCATCTAGCTTCCTTAAGCTTAGGCACGAGGGATGTGATCGGTCGTGTTTTTAACATGACGCCCGGCGTTTGCGCGGAATCGCGTTCTGGATTTATAAGCTCAATTCGAGGAACGCATATGGCCGTCTTGGAGGTCAGGAACTTGCATGTGGCAGTCGACGGGAAGAGGATACTTAAGGGAGTCTCCCTCACGGTCAAGTCGGGGGAGATAGTGGCGTTGATGGGCCCCAACGGATCTGGAAAGTCCACGCTGTTTCAGACCATAGCAGGCAACCCGCGCTACCAAGTCGTGGAGGGCGACGTGTTGCTAGACGGCGCATCCCTCAAGGACGCGGCGCCCGAGGAGCGCTTCGCCAAGGGACTTTTCGTGGGGTTCCAGTCACCCGTCGCGATACCCGAGGTCCGCTTCGCCTTCTTGATACAAGCTATGTTGAACAAGAGGTCAGGGAAAAAGCTGGGCGACGCCAATCCGAAAATCGCTGAGGCCTTCAAAATCGCCGGGGAGCTCGGGCTCAAGCAGGACGTGTTCAACAGAGGTGTAGGCGCCGGCTTCAGCGGCGGCGAGTTCAAGAGGGCCGAGGTCCTCCTCGCCCTCTTGGCCAAGCCGTCCATAGCCATATTGGACGAGCCGGATTCTGGCTTGGACATAGACGGAATGGCGGCTATAAGCAAGGCCCTTCTGCGATTGGCCGAGGGGGGCGCTGGGATCTTGCTATCGACCCATTATGCGAGAATACTCAAGTTCTTGGAGCCGAGCAAAGTATACGTAATGTATGACGGGCGGCTGGTCCTTGAGGGCGGTCCCGAAATCGTCAAGAAGGTCGAGGAGGCAGGATACGAGCGGCTCTTTAAGGAGGCAGGAATAGCTTAACGATTTCCTAATCCCCCCTTCATCGTACAATTCGGGAGATATATAAATCGGAGACGAGGGGATCCCATGGAAAAAGAGCTTGCGGATGTCCGCGGAATGATAATCGAAAGCGAGCGCGCATCGGAGCTTTTGGGAGCTGCTAAGCCCGTGCCTTACGCCGTGGAGCTAAAGGGTAGAATAACCAGGGACATGATAGAGGAGATCAGTAAACTGAAGGGGGAGCCGGACTGGATGCGCAGATTGAGGTTGAGGATGCTGGAGCTCTTCGAGAAGCTCCCAATGCCGAAGTGGGTCAGAGGCGTCGGCGAGATCGATCTAGAGACGCTCGTTCACTACGCGAAGCCTCAGACCCAGACTGCCAGGAGCTGGGACGAGCTCCCCAAGGAAATAAGGGAGTATTACGAGAAGCTCGGCCTTCCCGAGATGGAGGCCAAGGCGCTTTTGGGCCTAGCTACGCAGTTCGATAGCGAGATAGTTTACTTCAACTTCAAACGAAAGCTGGAGGAGAAGGGAGTGGTAATGCTTCCCATGGAGGAGGCGGTCAAGAAATACCCAGACTTGGTGAAGCAGTATTTCATGAGGGTGTTCCCGGCCGAGCACAAATTCGCCGCGTTGCACGGAGCTTTATGGTCCGGCGGCACGTTCATCTACGTCCCCCCTGGCGTCAGAATAGAGCAACCGCTAGAGACATTCTTCCTGATAGGCGGCTCCATGGAGAGCCAGATGGAGCACAGCATAGTCGTGGCCGACAAAGGAGCCCAAGTCCACTGGATAGAGGGTTGCTCAGCCCCCAGGCTCCTCAAATACAGCTTCCACAACGGCATGGTGGAGGGCTACGCCCACGAGGGCGCGGACCTTAAGATAACCACTGTCCAGAACTGGTCGCGCGATATAATCAACTTCAACAACAAGAGGGCGGTCGCGGAGGCCCGCGCCCACGTGCAGTGGGTCGAGGGCAGCATAGGAAGCAAGACCACCTACACGTTCCCCTCGACTATACTAAAGGGCGAGGGGGCGTCGACCGAGATCTACGGAATAACCGCGGCTAACGGAGGGCTCTGGAAGGAAAACGGCGCCAAGGTGTGGCACCTCGCCCCCGACACCAAGAGCAGAATAGTGAACAAGAGCATCTCGGCCAACGGCGGCACCTCGGTCTACCGAGGGATGGTCTACGTGGCTAAGGGCGCGAAATACGCGAGGAGCCACGTCCAGTGCGATGCGCTGGTGCTAGACGGTGATTCGGCCAACATAACGATACCTCATGACCAGGTATTCGAGGAGACGGCGGTCGTCACCCACGAGGCTACGGCAAGCAGGATCTCGGAGGAGAAGCTCATGTATCTGAGGGCCAGAGGCCTCACCGAGGACGAGGCCAAGGCGTCAGTGGTGTTGGGCTTCGTCTCGGACATAGTGAAGGACTTGCCGTTCGAATACGCCGTAGTGCTACAACGCGTCCTAGAGCTCGAGTTCTCCAAGCTCGGCAGAGTCGGCTGAGATATTTTAATAGTGCGGCATTATCACATGGCTCAAGCCGCTGCCTTTAAGATATGCGAAAGCGTGGCCATAGGACTTGAGTGTCCGCCCAGGAACTCCTCCGCGCTTTTGGAGCGAGGGGTTAAACTCATGGAGAAATACGGCATTAGCCGCTACGACCTAGTGGGCGTGCTCATAGCCCTCGGCGCAGATCCCGAGGAGGCCAAAAGGGCGTTGGGCCTCAGAATAAGCGGCAACATAAAGAAGCCCGTGCAGACCTTTTACGAGCGGTACAGGCAGAAACTCGGCGAGGAGGGCATCGTGAAGATCCTCCTGGAGCTCTACGAGGCCGCTGGCGGCGATTGCCTCTGCCCCGTGGGCCCCGTAGTGCCCCTCGGCCCCGATAAGTACATCGTTCAGAGGCCGTCTGGGATTTACCTGTGCGAGGGAGGGGCATGTAAGGAGATCGCCCCGGAGCCTATAACGCTTTATGATCACCCGCAGGGCTGTCAACTATATAATCCGGCGTTGCAGATAGTGGGGCAACCCGTGGCACTCGTCGCGAGCCAGCTGAAGACGCTCAAAGTAGCCGAGCCCGACCTAGTGGCGAGATATTTGTTGCCGGCCTTATGCCGCGATCTGCGCGGAGTAGACCTCGGTGCGTTCGAGTTCTTCTAGCCCTCTACAAGCCTAAAATATCCGGTTTTTCCAGCCCACTGTGGACATAGGGATAATCAGACCCTACGAGGTGGAGTTTCACCCCGGCGACGTGGCCGATCTAGAGAATGCCATAACTGAGAGGAATCACCGCCCCGTCAGGATCTACGTCGACATGTTGGAGGTGAGGCTCGGAAGGGGAGTAGAGATATATCAAGGGATAGGGAGAAACGAGCCGGTCAAGGTGGAGGTGTCCGGCGCCATATTGCGGCACTTGGGCATATTCAGAGATTTCGAGCAATTCTCATACCGTGTCTTCGCAGCGAGGGCCCTGGAGCTGGCGGGGGCCTTGGTCATGAACCCCGTGATGAGCTGGCTGGTGGCGAGCGACAAGATGGCTAGCGCGATGTTGCTCGTCAAGGCGGGCCTCCCCGTTCCTCCCACGATCATCAGCGAGAACATGTTCTCGGCATATAGGGCGGTCTCATCCCTTGGCCGCGTCGTCGTGAAGCCGCTCAGAGGTAGCATGGGCTACGGAGTCTTCAAACTCGAGGACCCAGATATCGCCATGCACGTGTTCTCCATGTTGACGAACTTGAACAAACCGTTCTACGTGCAACGCTATGTCGAGAAAAACGAAGGAGATTACAGAGTTGTCGTAGTCGGCGGAAGGGCAATTGGGGCCGAGTTCAGGAGGGCTAACGGCTGGAAGTCCAACGTGGCGCAAGGCGCTAGGCCTGAGCCCGCGAAATTAAACGGCGAGCTGGAGGAACTCGCCGTTAAGGCCGTCGAGGCCCTCGGCCTAGAATACGGAGGAGTCGATATAGCCGAGACCAAGGAGGGATACTACATCTTTGAGGTCAACCCGACCATGTCGTGGCAAGGCTTCAAGGCTGCTACAGGGATAAACCCGGCAAAGTATATAGTCGATCACCTTATAGAGAAACTTAAAATGTGATCAGTCCGTCGCGAGCACGCCATATGTGGCGCGAATTGATACCCGTCATCACCGCCATCACAAGCGTCTTGCTATTTAAGCGTTTGGCGGCTTGCGCCTTATAGATGCAGCGGTCCTTCTGGCCGACTTAATAGTGCCTCTGACTTTGACAGTCCTGCACCCATCCATCAGGGCTATGAGCGCCCTGGCCCTTCCGACGAGCTCCCTCGGCACTCCTATTACTATCACGTCGTCGTATATGCCTACTACGTTGAATTTAAGCGTTTTATACTTAATGCCCAGGACCGCGATGAAGAGCTCATTTATGTCGTTGATGCACGCAATGGGATCGTCGGCTCTGATTAGGAGATACCTACTCATGAGATATCAGAAGCTCCACGAGCACCTCGAGCCCCTTCCTGAACGGGATCCTCCAAGAGCTATCGCCGGTCAGCTCCACGATTAAGCTCTCGACATCTAGCGGCGACTTGACGTCTCTCGGCGACTCGACAGGGGTCGCGAATAGAGTATTGTCGGGCTCCAACACTTCGAGCCATTCGGCGAGTAGCTCCAAATCTCTCAACAACGGCTTCAACTTGATCTCTACGTATTTGCCCATCTTCAAGGAGGTCCTCACTTGATCTCTGGTTAGGACCTCGCGCGGGTTAACGGACAAGATCTGTGCCCCCTCTCTATGGACCAACACGTTGAACTTGGATCTGCTCGGCACGTCGACAACGCCCACGTCGATGCCTCGGACTATCGGCGCGATCTTTCGGGTCACCACGCCGCGTCTGACCAGCGCGGCCCTCACGCCCACTTCCCACAAGAGGTCCTCGGCCGAGGGATCGCGGAGGTCCCACTCGACGAACCCCCTCCTTATTCTAATCACATCCTCCGCCCTTTATTCTTATCTTCACCACGTCGTCGGAGCTCGAGGGGCTCACCTCGCCCTTGGCCAGCTTCTGTTTATCGAGCCTTATGTGCCACTCGCGCCCTTGCGGAGGTTGGACGTAGGGACACAGCTTCTTCAATAACGGTCGACAGTCCTCCAGAAACGCTGTGATTAAATATATGGGGTTCCCGTAATGGCCTTCAAGCGCTTGGATGATGTACGGGAGATCCCCGAAGAAGGACCTGAGCGCCTCTACAACTCTATCTAAGTCCTCGGTGGCGTGTACCAGGACCTCTATCTCCGCGAAGCATCTCACCCTTTCTCTTGGGGCTTCAGCTTGGGGAGGAGAGTCTTGCGCAATTTCTCTATCAGCCTCCTCTGCCTTTGTCTCAACCTTCTCGCCTTCCATCTGCGCTTGGTCCTCCTGCCCACTATGCCCGCATAGTCGGGATCGCTCCTTATAGTCGGGGCGTTGGGATCTATCATTATCACCTCGAAGTATCTGTACATCCCGTCGTCCGCTACCCAATAGCTGCCCAAGACCTCGAGATTGGGGAAGCGCCTAGCGGCCCTCTCCTCGGCCACTTGTCGCCAATTCTTCCACAAGGTTATGCCGTATACGCCCATGCGCTTAGGCCTTCTGCCCGAGTCGGGCCTCCTCCTGTTGAAGGGCCCTCTCCTGAGCCTGACTCTTACCACGACGACGCCTTGTTTGGCCTTATAGCCGAGCGCTCTAGCTCTATTGAGCCTAGTCGGCTTATCTATTCTGACTATGGAGGGCTCTCTGCGCCACTTTATCAGCCTCTCCCTCATAACCCTCTCCTCGACCTCTCTGCCCTCCTTGGAATACCACATGGCCATATATGCATACGCCGACTTGGCCATCGCGGTATTGCACTATGGCGTTTTTATATTTTCTGCATGCCTACGGCTACGCCTCATGTGACGCGTCAGATGGCCCAGCGACGCCACATTGAGAGCCCCCCTCCCGGCCCCTAGGTCGTAGAGGTAGAAATATTCGTCGAATCTAAGCGCGTTGTATAAGCGGAGGGCGCTCTCGAAATAGCGCCGATCGCTCTTAAGCATGATATATCTAAGCCTTCCGGCCTCGCCGTATACCCAAGCTGTTATGCCGCCTGTAGTGACCCTGGAGATCTTCCCGACGGCCTCCATCCCCATGCCCATGAAGAATACGTCGCGACCCACGGCATATTCGAGCTTGAGGGCCCTCGGCCTAGCGCCAAGTCCCTTTATCTCCTTGAAGACGTCGGCCGCCAGGTAGACCCTCTCGAGAGTTCGCGTAGGCTCATATGGCTTGCCCGAGATCCCGTCGACAGCCCTACAAAGCGAATACGGAGCGCCCTCGTACTTGCGAACCTCGATCCTAATGCGCTTAAACTCGTTAGTCCTCTCCACGGGCAACTCAACGGGATCCGGCGCCGGCAAGCCTCTGGAGAGCGAGAGCGTGGCGGAAAGCCAAGGATCCCCCTCCACGTACACCACCTCGTTTCCTCCGTAGAGCTCCAGTAGCCCGTCGAGCTCCACGTCGCAGGAGTCGACCACGACGTCATATTCGTCCGGATTCGCCGATTCGACGAGCTCCACCAGCAAGAGATCTCTGAGGAAACGCTCCCTCATGAAGAGATTAGGCGGCGGCAGATCGTAGAAATACACATCCCCGGGCTTGGAGGTCTGGACTACTACGCGGTCGCCCGATTTGGCGAAGAGGTACGCGAGATAGGCCGAGCCCGGCTCCAGCCCCCTTATTAGGACCTTGTGGCGATCTGCTCCAACCACGGCCTCCTCGGGAGCGGTCCGTGTAGCCTCTCGGCGTCCTCTATGGCGTAGAGGCGGCAGTCCCTGCCGGCCGGCACCTTGGTGCAGAAGTCGCGGTGCAAGTTCGGCAGGTCCTCCCACACGAGCCTCGCCAAGTTGGGCCAGAGGTCCCACGCGATCGCGAACACCTGCCAGCAAACGTGCCTTATCTCTGCTTGCGCGGCCGCCGCGCACCTGAGGGGGACGAAGTTGAGGAGGAGCTCCCTGGCGTTCATCTGGACGGCGAATTTGACCGCGGCCGCGTTGGGGAGGACCATGCGGGCGTACTCGGGGCGGAAGGACTCCCTGAGCTTGAGGTAGTCCTCGTAGGCCCTCCTCAGCGCCTCCTCGGGGAAGCCCTCGGGCACGACGAAGCGGATCTCCCTCCTCGCGTAGTCCACGTATCGCTGGGACTCGGACCAATAGGAGGCCAAGCGGTGCCGGATGAACTGGGTGTGGCACGCGCGGGAGCACTCCACGAGGAACTGGGCGCCCATGAACTCGAACACGGACCAGTGGCCCTGGCGGTAGAAAGCGCTTATCCTTTTGGCGATCAGCTCCGGCGTCTGTGCCTTTATGGCGTCCTCGAACGGAACGCCGCGGTAGAGCGCATCGGTGAACGCCGATATGAGCCTCTCAGATCCCCAAGAGCCTATTAGATAGGCCGAAGGCCTTACCAACTTCACGGAATACATTTTAATTAAAAATAAAAGGGAGAGGAAGGGCGCGAGGATAACTCCCATATCATTAAGGTTTTATACCAGCTTCGATGACGTCGTGTGTCGATCGTTTGCCCCGTCTGCAACTTGCCGGAGTGGGAGGCCATGCCGCCACCGCATACGTATAGATATAGAGGGCCCGAGAACACGGTGATGATAGCCCGTTGCAAACACTGCGGCACGGTATTCTACATCTTTAGGACTCGGCTGGACACCTACACCATACAGATCGAGAAGGCTGAGCGGAAACACGGGGGAATACCCCATCTGCAATGACCCTCTGCACTTCCTGCGGCAAAAGGCCGGCGCAGTTCCTCCGCCGAGCGAGCGGCGAGAGGCTCTGCCTCCCGTGTCTGTTCAGATCAATAGAGGAGAAAGTATGGCGCACTATACGAGAGGAGAGGATGATAGAGCCCGGCGATAAGGTGGCGATAGCCATATCGGGCGGCAAGGACAGCTTAGTGCTCCTGGACGTGTTGGGGCGGTTGAAGGAGAGGGGACGCCTAAGGGGCGTGGAGCTCGAGGCGTTCACTATAAACGAAGGCCATCCGTACAGTTGCTTCTACCGTATGTCGAGGGCGGATTTCGTCAAGGCGCTAGCGGAGCGATACGGCATGACGTATTCCGTCTACACGTTCAAGGAAGTATTCGGCTACTCGGCGCTAGAGGTGGCGGAGGGCCTCTCCAAAAACGGCGTGGAGATACACATGTGCACCATCGACGGCGTCTTGCGGAGGAGGGCCATGAACTTAATAGGGAAGAGGCGGGGGTGGACCAAGATAGCCACGGCCCACAACCTAGACGACGAGGCGCAGACTGTGTTGTTGAACGTGTTGATGGGGAACCTCAAGAGGTTCGCTTGGTTCAACTTGGAGGACGCGGAGGAGAAGGATATCATAAGGCGCATAAAGCCGCTGAAATATGTAAGGGAGGAGGAGATCGCAGTTTACGCATACTATCACGGAATACCTTTGATGGAGCTCGAGTGCCCCTATGTCTACAACAACCCCAGATACGGCCTCAAGTTCATTCTGGCCGAGCTCGAGGAGAAGATGCCCAGCGTTAAGTACAACTTGGTTAGCGTGGGGAGGCGATTGGGCGAGCTGCTCAAGGTCGAGGACGGCTACAAGAAGTGCAAATACTGCGGGGCCCTCACGGCGAGGGAGATCTGCCGAACTTGCGAGATATTCGAAAAGGCGGGCCTCCTAGAGGGCTACCTCCGCCATCAAGCGATCTGGAGCCTTATGCAACCGCCCTCGTCCACTAGCCGGTAGCCCCTATTGGATATCGAGGAGATAAACGTATCTATATAGCGCCTAAACAGCGGGTAGACGGTTCTACAATATTTTATATTCACAATCTTGTCGTTGCTGCCATCTTCCTGGACTGTGGCGAGGCCTCTCAACTGCACGACATAAGCCGCCTCGTGGAGCTCCTCCAGATCGCCGTCTTGGAGAGCCGATTTAATTATCTCGGCATCTCTCTTGGCCATATCGAGTGCTATTTTGTCCAAATCGGCTAGCTTCGCCACGAAGTCCCTCTCGATCGCCAACGCCGGCTCGTTGTTGATAACGTGGGTGATCCAACGGGGAACGAAGATCTTCTTGGAGGAGATCCTGCGGTGGATCTTCTTGACGAACGCGAACATGCTCAGTCTCTTGGGGAGCTCCTCGAGGTCTTGCTCGTCTACCGAAGTCACGTCGACTATGAAGTGCATCTTGGTGCGGCCGGAGTCGAGGGCTATGTTTAATATGTTGGCGTTGTTATCGGCGAAGACGTTGGAAAGGGCCGCTAATATGCCCGGCTGGTCGAAGTTCAGCTCTATGAGATATTCGCCTATCTTGCCGCCTAGGTTGTTGATGATGAGATAGATCTCGCGATTCAGCATCGGACCCCATTACGCCCCACTTAAAAATTTATCCCAATCGGATCGAGCCGATATCGGCGATATGTTTAAATCGTCGGGCGTGCCCTATGGGGAGTGATCGGGGCTGGGTTGCGGAAGGGCTCAGCCCGATGTCGACTTAGGAGCCAGGTGACCTAAACAACCTTAGCCCTAGGAGAGCCGGGCAACTAAATAGTGCTATATAACTTTAATAGAGAGTAGTTCAGTAGATACATGCCGCCTAAATGGCATTGGCCTCAGATCGATCCAGATAAGGTGCCCTCCATAAGGGTGGAGCCCCCTGGGCCCAAGGCCCTCGAGGTGATCAAGAGGGACGAGGCCGTCCTGATGCAGTCGTTCGTTCGATGGTATCCCTTAGTCATAGCGAGGGGCTACGGCCCCGTGGTGGAGGACGTCGACGGGAACTTGTACATAGACTACAACGCCGGCATCGCCGTAACGGCCACGGGCCATGCCCACCCCAAGGTCGTCGAGGCGATAAAGCGACAAGCGGAGCTCTTTCTGCACTACTCCCTCACCGACTTCTACTACGAAATAGCGGTCAGACTCGCCGAGAGGCTCATCTCAATAACGCCCATATCGGGACGTAAGAAGGTGTTCTTCACGAACAGCGGGACCGAATCGATAGAGGGCCTCGTCAAGATAGCGCGGGGCTACTTCAAGGGGCAGAGGCCTTACATAATCGCGTTCTACGGCGCCTTTCACGGGAGGACCTACGCCTCGATGTCGCTCAGCGCGTCTAAGCCGATTCACAGGAAGTACTTCTCGCCCGTGATGCCCAACGTCATCCATGTGCCCTATCCACATCCAGTGCACTGTCCCTTCAAGGCCAAGGACCCCGAGGAGTGCGGACAGTATGCCTTGGAGTTCATTGAGGAATGGGTCTTCAAGAGGTTGGTCAGCCCGGACGAAGTAGCGGCGGTATTGATAGAGCCGATACAGGGCGAGGGCGGCTACGTGGTTCCGCCGTCTGGCTTCATGAAGGGCCTACGGGAGCTGACTCGGGAGAACGGAATTCTCTTGGCCGTCGATGAGGTCCAGACCGGCTTCGGCAGGACCGGCCGTTGGTTCGCGGTCGAACATTTCGGCATAGAGCCCGATATAATCGCCACGGCGAAGGCCATAGCGTCGGGGCTTCCCATGGGCGCCATAATGGGGAGGGAAGAAGTTATGTCTTTGCCCAGGGGCTCGCACGCCAATACGTTCGGCGGAAATCCGGTGGCCGCCGCAGCAGCCTTGGCCACGCTCGACGTCATAGAGGAGGAGGGCTTGCTGGAGCACGCATCGCGCTTAGGCGAAGAGATCAAAAAGGCGTTGGCCGAGGAGCTCAAGGACAAACACGACGTCAGGGGGCTCGGGCTGATGATAGGCGTTGAGCTGCTCGACGAGGGCAGAAAGCCTGCTAAGAACTTGGAGGAGGTCCTAGTCAGGGGCTTCAAGCGCGGCCTTGCGGTTATAGGAGCGGGCATCTCCACCATCAGGATAGCTCCTCCGTTGGTGATACCCAGAGAGATGGCGCTAAAAGGCGTAGATATATTGCTAGACGCTCTTAAGGCTCGTTAAGGCTTTTTTCCTCTTCACTGCATCTTCCAAGTACCACTCCAAGATGAGGTCATCGTCGTCGGCTATAAGCAAGGCTACCTCGTACGCCTCGTCCCACCTCTCCGTCTTGTACACCACCTCCCAGTCGCCCAGCTCCATGACATCGGAGGGGCGGCCCGTCACGAGGACCCTGCCCCCCTTCCTGTTTACCAGCACCCAATACATGTAGATATATCGATGATACTTTTAAAGAGAGTATTTTAACCCATTTGAGCAGGAAAACGGCTCCTTTTTGGTTCAAATAAAAAATTACATTATATATTCATTATATGTTTATATTAACATCTATTATATTTATAGTATGTATATATATTGATAATATATGGGCATGATATTTATTCCTAAATATTACAAGCGTAGTACACGATTATGTAGACATCTATGTCGAAAGATAGGGCCATTATTTATTGATTATCCCCCTGATGCCGCCGCGACGCGCTCGCGGCTTACGGCCCCGTTTATCGCCGACGGGTCGAAGCGCGGCCGCGATCGCCGAACCTAAGCTCTTGATGGCCCCGTATCTCTACAAATCCTGTGAACGATGATATAAGTCCTGAGTGCCCCGGCCGGGATTTGAACCCGGGTCACGGGCTTTCTTCGGCATTGCCGCGAGAGGCCCGCATCCTTGGCCGGGCTAAACGACCGGCTGGGGTGCCCGTCCACGGCCCCCGACGTCGCCCGGCCAGCCCCTCCGGGGCTCCGTCGGACGATTCATGAATGGGTATATATCTTTTTCTTCCTAGTGCGCTGTGCATATAGCCGTCTCCCGTAAATGCTAGGGCGAGAAACCGACGAGATAGCTGGTGCCCCGGCCGGGATCTATCCGGGGAAGCCCCCTTTGAACCCGGGTCCTGGGCTTTCTTCGGCATTGCCGCGAAAGGCCCATATCCTTGACCGGGCTAGACGACCGGGGCTTTGCCGGTAATTGCCTTAACGATATAAAAGCATTTCTCGGATGCTCGCTCTGCGGACGGCTTGGCGCTAAGGGCACGCGCGATCGCTGGGCGGGCCATTCGGCCGAGCAACCGCCGCGAATTCCAAGCTTGCGCAACTCGCGACGTATTGCTTATAAAGGCGCCGGGTAGAAACGACGTGTGGGACGAGCTCGTCAGGCGCGAGATAATAAAGTTCGGCGATTTCAAGCTATCTAGCGGCGGTCACAGCCCCTATTATGTAGACTTGAGGCGAGTGCTCGCCTATCCAGATCTGCTGAGGTGGGTGGTCGCGAAATACGGCAATTTGCTCAAAGAAGTCGACTTCGATGTGATAGCTGGCGTGGCGACCGGCGGCATTCCCTATGCCTCGATACTCGGCTTCAACATGTTCAAGCCTATAGCATACGTCAGAGAGGAGAGGAAATGGTACGGCGCCAAGAGGGAAATCGAGGGTGCCGTCTGGGAAGGCGCGCGCACCGTGGTAGTAGACGACGTGATAACCACCGGCGAGTCGGTTCTCAATGCCGTGAATAAGCTCAGGGAGGCCGGCGCCAAGGTCGTAGCCGTCGCGGTCTTCCTGGACAGGCAACAATGCGGCGTTCAGAGAGTTGAGGGGACAACAGGAGTGCCCGTCAAGGCCGCATATAAGATATTGGACGTCCTCGAGGAGATCAAGGAGCTGATAGGGCCCGCCAAGTATCGCCAAGTGAAGGACTACGTGGAGAGCTTCAAGTGCTGATGGCGGACCTCATAGAGGAGATACCTCCCGAGGTGACCCGGCGCTTAGGGAAAGCCCTGTTCGCGATTCCGTTGCCCAGTTGTAGACGGAAGACGCGCTGGAGGATAGGCCTTGTCGAGACCAACGGGCCCGTGGGCGTAGCGGCAGGCCTCGACAAGGAGGGCCTCTACACGAGAGCCCTATCTTACTTCTGCCCAGGCTTCATAGTGGTCGGCTCAACGACGGCTAAGCCCAGGAGGGGCAATAAGCCCCCGCTCGCTGCCAGGCTGAGGCCGCGCTCTTTGATCAACGCCATGGGCCTCCCGAGTCCCGGTCTGCCCGTCGTGTTGTCGAGAATTTCGGGCATCGACTATCCTTTGTTCGTGAGCATCGCGGGCTTCACCGCCGAGGAGCTCTTGGCGCAGATACGCTACGTCGAGAGGTACGGCCACAACATCGCCGCGATAGAGGTAAACTTGTCCAGCCCCACCTACAAAGGCCTTTGGGACGAGGCGGCGCCGTTGCTCGAGTCCAAGAAGCCCCTCTTTATCAAGGTGGGCCCCACGTCGGAGCTCAGGGCGTACTTGAACTTGGCCAAGAGGGGAGGACACGGCTTGGTGGTCACGAACACCCTGCCCGTGTCCGACCAGCGCCTGGGCGTCGGAAGGGGAGGCGTGAGCGGCCTCTGGCTCTATCCCCTCATGATGAGAATGCTCGAGAGGGCTCGATCGTATTTGGGCAGAGACGTCCCAATAATAGCTGCGGGAGGCGTGATGAGCTGCAAGCAAGTCAAGGCAGTTCTGAGGCTGGCCGACGCCGTCGAGGTGCTCACCGGCATACTCTACTACGGCCCTCAGCTGGTCGGGCGCCTTAACGCTTGCGCTGCGGCCGATCTGGACAACAAGCGGATCTGAGCGGAGCTTACTCGGACAAAATTCAAAAAGGTGCGGATATTGCCTTTTATGAACCTCGAGGATCTAACCAAGGCGCTCGGGGTGTCGGGCTTCGAGGACGACGTGAGGAGGAGGATCTTGGAGGCCGTGGGCGATGCCGAAGTCGACGATTTCGGCAACGTGATTGTAGGAGACAAATCGGGGGTTGCCTTCGTGGCGCACATGGACGAGGTGGGCCTTCTAGTGACCTCGATCGAAGACGACGGGAGGCTGAAGTTCAGAAAAGTAGGCGGCGTAGACGACAAGATACTCCCGGGCTCGCGCGTGGTCCTATACGGCGAGGGGATAAGGCTCGAGGGCGTAATAGGAGTTCAACCGCCTCACTTCCAGCAACAACAGCAAACCTCTTGGCAAGACCTCTACATAGACATAGGCGCTACGTCTAGGCAGGAGGCCGAGTCCATGGGAGCTGCGCCCATGATGCCGGCGGCGTTTAAGAGGGAATACGCCGAGATGGGCCGCTTCGTCTCTGCCACGGCCATAGACGATAGGGCCGGGTGCTGGGCCTTAATAGAGGCCTACAAGAGGGGCGTCGACGCGACCTTCATGTGGACCGTGCAGGAGGAGGTCGGCCTAATGGGGGCCAGGGCATTGGCTAGCAAGTCCAACGTGCGGAGCGCCATCATAGTGGACACCACGGCGTGTTGTCACCCCAACTTTACCGGCGGCGTCAAGCCCGGCAACGGCCCCATCATTAGGATATTCGACAACTACGGCGCGTATAACAACAAGCTGGCCAGGAGGGTGCTAGAGATCGCCAAGAAGAGGGGCATACCGGTGCAGATAGGCGCCGGCGGAGGGGGGACCGACGCCGCGGCTTTCTTCGTGTCGGGCATACCCGCCGTGTCGATAGGAATTCTGAGCAAGTATTCCCACTCGCCAGTGGAGATGGCGCATAAGGACGACTTGAAGTACACGGTCGAGCTGATAGCGGCGTTGGCCGAGGAGTTGCCGCGCACAGGCTAATCGACGGAAGGAAGCTCGCGATGGGCCCGCCGGGATTTGAACCCGGGATCTCCCGCGCTCTTAGGCGGTGTAGCGCGGGCGCCGTGTAAGGCGGGCATCCTAACCGCTAGACTACGGGCCCTCTACGTCTTGAACGGATGGTGTTTAAGCTTTTACTCCGGAACCAACGCCCGAGAAAACCGTTTTTTACCAACAAATCAGAGCCCTCGTGGACGTAATCCCCTTAGCCGAGGAGAGCCTAGGCGTGAGGTCCATGGCCCTGTTTGTGAGGACGAAGGACGTGTCCATACTCTTCGACGCGGGCGTTTCGCTCTCCCCGCGCCGCTTCGGCCTCCCGCCCCATCCGCTCGAGTTGGCTCGCGTGAGGGAGCTACGCGCGAAGATCATCGAATACGCCGCGTTGGCCGATGTCGTGACGGTGTCGCATTATCATAGAGATCACTTCACGCCGTGGTATAAGAGCGAGTACATGGCCACTGACGACGACACATACGTGCAGATATACAAAGGAAAGCTCGTGCTGGCCAAATCGCCGCAGGGGATCAACTGGAGCCAGCGGAGGCGCCATCACGGCTTCAAGAAGTCTGTTGAGCCCATAGCTAAGCTGGAGTACGCCGACGGGAAGACGTATAAGTTCGGCGGAACTACCGTGACGGCATCGCCTCCGTTGCCGCATGGACCTGAGGGGGCCAAGACGGGCTTCGTCATAGCCTTTGTCGTGGAGGAGGGCGACGAGAGGCTCCTCTTCATGCCCGACGTCCAAGGGCCCGCCAACGATGCAGCCCTCCACTTCGCGTACAACGCGTCGCCCACTATCGCCGTAGTCGGCGGCCCGCCTACTTACCTAAATAGCGTCGAGTGGGCTACGGGAATTCGCAACCTCGCCAAGCTGGCCTCCATGCCCGGCCTCAAGACCCTAGTCGTCGCCCACCACGCCTTGAGGGATCTCGAGTGGCGGCAGAAGCTAGCGCCCGTCTTCGAAGCTGCGTCTAAAGCCGGCGTTGAGGTCAAGACCTATGCCGGCCTCCTGGGCAGAGAAGACGAGCTGCTAGAGGCGCGGAGGAGGGATCTCTACAAATTGATCCCGGCCGAGCCGAGGGGCGTCGAGGACGAGGAGGAATGACGAGGAGCGCGTTGGCCCTCCTAAGGGTAATCTCGGAGCTCGTATCAATCGGCGCAGTCAGCGCTACGGCGTATGTGCTCGTGGACGTCCTCTCGGCGAAGTTCTCCGGCGTGCCGGCATACGTCTTCGACCTAGCGAAGGCAATAATAATAATAGGCGGGGGCACAGCCTCCGTTAAGGCCCTTGGCGATTACCTCGTGAAGGAGCTGAGACCCAGAATAGGAGATAGGGCATATTCCGTAGGCAATACCTTTAAGGTCCTCGGCTACATCGCTGCCATAATTGCCGGCTTCTTCAAAATAGGGGCTACCAGCCAGATAGCGTTGTTGGGAGGCACGGTGGCCGGCATCGTCCTCGGCCTCGCCCTACAGCCAACTCTGGGAAACCTCTTCGCAGGGATATTGGTCATAGCCACGAACTTCGTGCGCGTCGGAGACGTCGTGAGGATAATCAACTGGCAAGTGCCGTATCAGTGGGCCTTCAGCCCGGCTTACAAGTACTTCTCGCCCGACTACATCACGCCGGGCTTCAAGGGAAAAGTCGTCGAGGTGAACCTCTTCTACACGGTGCTGGTCACGGACTCGGGGAGGGAGCTGAAAGTACCCAACTCCATAATACTCGGCGGCGCGGTCATCGACGAGTCGACGCCCCAGTGGTCGCAGGAGCTCGTGGTCAACTTGCGCGTCGAGCTACCCCTATCTGTAGTGGACTTGGACAAGCTCGAGGAGCAGATCCGCGATCTGTTGTCTGATCTGGGCGTTAGATCCGTCTACCTAAATGAGCAAAGCGACAAGGATTATGTGATAGTGCTGGTGCGGTTGGCCGTGCCTAGGGATAGAGATTGGCGCGCCGTTAAATCCGAGGCGCTTAAGAGATTGCTGAAGTTCAGGAACGAGCTGATAAGGGTCAACGAGCAGCGCTACCTCTGCCTCACGAGGAGTATTTGTAAATAGGATCGACATCACGAATGAGGGGGGTTGTGGCTTCTACTCAGCATAGCGCATCCTGGCCAACTCCCACCAGCGCGATTAGATAATCGGCGGCGAGTATTATGAATCCACCGAATAGTCGCTTACTAGGGCGACCAACAACGTCGTTTTGCCACACCTCTGGCGGGCTCGCGTTACGGCGATCGCGTACAGACGACCTATTAAGGCCCCTAAGGGCGTTATGTAGTAAGCGCCTCGCCAATTCGCTTAATGCCCTCGACCAATCTCTCGGGGCTCTCGGCCACGAACGAGATCCTCACCGCGGCCTTATACACTTCGCTGAAGTAGCTGCCGGGGATCAAGGCGACCGAATACTCCTCGAGCAGTCTTTGCGCGAAGGCCTCGCCATCTGTGATGTACTTCGAAAGGTCGACGAAGATGAACATCGACCCTCGGGGAGTCACGAACGCGCCCTCGGGCACGTACCGTTTAAGCGCGTCGACGGCTATATCGCGCCTCGCCTTATAAGCCGCCACAAATTCCTTTACATATTTAAATCTAACCTCCGATTTGAGATATATTGCAACCATCTTCTGCGCAAACGACGGCGGGCAGTAGACCATCTCCTCGTTCAGCAACTTGATCTTGTCCACCACATCCTTGGGCCCATACACGTAACCGAGCCTCCAGCCCGGTATTGCCGGGTCCTTGGAGAAGGTGTTTATCGATATTACGTGGTCAGGCGCCAGCTTGTAGAGGTAGACGTGCTCGCCCTCGTATATCATGGTCTTATAGGCCTCGTCGGTCACCAGCCAGAAGTCGTGGTCCACTGCGAGGTCGGCCAGCGCTTTGGCGATCTCGGGGCTCAGCAATCTGCCGGTCGGGTTGTCGGGGGTCACTAACACCACGGCCTTGGTCCTCGGCGAGATCTGCTCCTTGAGCTTCTCGACGTCTGGTTGGAAGCCCCCCTCCAAATAAGTGCGATGCCTCACCACCTTGCCTCCGAAGTACTCTATGAGGGGCTTGTAGCCGAAATACGTGGGGTCCATCAAGACGACCTCGTCGCCGGGCTGAATTATCGCAGCCAAGGTGGAGAACATGGAGGCTTGGCCCCCCGCCGTTATGGTTATTTGATCCGGCGATATGTCGAGGCCGCCCAGCCTCTTCAGATCCTCGGAAACAGCCTCTCTGAGTTCGTAGATCCCTTGGCTGGGGGTGTAGCCGTATAGCTCCATGCTATCGACTTGCAAAAGCTCGGCCATCTTCTGCCTAATCTCCACGGGAGGTGGTATGCTGGGCTGGCCCGCCGAGAGGACAATGACATCTCTCCCCTCCCTCTTCAGCCTCTCCCTCAACGCGTCAATCTTCCTAGTAGGGCTCTCCCTAAGGTAGACGAGCCTCTCCGATAGGGTTCTCATGGGAGGGGGAGGACCCCCTCTATATATATAATGCGAATATACCAGTTCTGATAGGGAGGGGGGCTACAGGTACGATATACCTCTACATTGGCCCAACAATAGTGCTATATACTAGGCGCATCCCCTCATTGCTCCGCCGGCTTTAATATCGGCACGCCGAACTCGGAGTAGTCCAGCTCCCAGACATCGAGGGTCCTCTTGTCTACTATCTTGATCTTCACGCCGTTGAAGTGTATCTGATAGGGCCCGAGCTCCTCGGCCGTGTATCCCGATATGGTGGCCGCCAGAGCCATGGAGGCCGCAACCAGCGGCCCGCGCAGAGTCGGCACTAGGGCCGCGGCGTTGCCGGCAGGCTGGCCCCTTATCTCGGAGAGCCTTTTCATGAACTCGTCAAGCAACGCCTTATCCCCCAAGAGCTCCAAGGCCCTGACAGCCCACTTAACCGATATGCCGGCCTCCAGGCCGAGTCGGGCGAAGAACCACGCATCGCTGGTGTTCGCGGCCAGCTTTGCCCTCTCGGCCTCCAACATTCTAAGCAACTCGCGCGGTTGGATATGAGGCGCCGCGTTGCGGGCGAAGGCCTCCGCGTTTTCGCCCAAGAGTACCCTCACGTATTTCCTCAAAAGGGCCCACCCGTCGACTCCGCGCGACTTGGCCCACCCGTCGAAGGCCCCGTCCACTGTGTTGTTAAGCCAATCGATCGCCTCCCTGAGCGGTTGCCTCCACGGGGCCGGCCCATCGCATCCGCAATCCCTAGTCCACCGCCCCAGCCCGTGCGGGCAACTCCAAGAAGTGCCCGGTATCACCTCGACAGTTCCCAGCGGCTTGAGCCGCTCGGCGGCAAGGCCCAAGTTGGCCAACTTGCCGCCGAATCGCGCTATGGCTGTTGCCAAGACGCGCTCCTCGCCCTTTTTGTGATGCCCGAAGGTCTCCCCGTCGAGCGCTATCAATGTCAAGCGGTCGTCGGGAGCGGCCTCCATGGCCTTGGGCAACTCGTCGGGCCCTCCGAAGGCGATCCTGTCGGAGAGCGCCTCGTCTCTGACGAAAACCAGAATCCTCCTCCCCGAGGGCAAAAGGACCTCGTACGGTCCGCCCGCCTTTCCGCCCCTTATTTGTCTCTGGGTGAGCACGGTGAATTTTATGTCGTACTCCGCCAACACCTCGAGCGTCTCGGTGTCTACCGCCATCTCGGGCAGCCACATCCCCTCGGGGTACCTCTCGAAGTGCCTTTCGAAGTATTTTATGCCCCACTCCACGACCACCTCCTTGTTTCTACGATCCAGCAACGGCAAGATGACGTGATAATAGGGGTGGGCCAAGGCGTTGCCATGTCCCCACCGCTCCAGCCCCACCTTGTCGGCCTCTATAATCGCGCTGTAGACATGGGGCCTCCTGCGCCTCAGCCAGTCCAAAAGCGTGGGGCCGAAGTCGAAGCTGATCCAAGTGTAGTTGCCCAGAAGCGCGTTGGGCTCGTAGCACTCGAACGTTATCCTCTCGTTCCAGTGCTTGTAGGGCACCGCCGAGGGCTCCGGCAGGACGGCCTCCAGCCAAGGGTCCTCCCTCGGCGGCTGGTAGAAATGCCCGTGTATGACGATCACGGAGCCATCAGCATGGAAATATATAAACTTGGGCCGACTGCAGAGTATTATGATAGCGGAAGCCCTAGCGGCGGCGTCGGTTGTATACGCGATAGCTGTTCTAGCGACGTATTTCTACTTGGTCCGCAAGACGCCCGGTTGCAAGGGGCAGATCCTCAGCTGCGTCGAGGCGAGGGAGCTCGCCGTTGTGGCTCTAATAATCGCGGTACAAATAGCTGTCATGGCGCTAACGGCCTTACTCGCGTCCTAGCACTCGAGGGGCACGAGCTCCCGTAGCTCCACATCGACGTAGCGTCCCACCTCGCCGTCGACGTAGGCCCACAGCTGTTGGCCAAAGATTTCGAGAAGGGCCTTGTTGCCTCTAAGGGATCTGACAACTCCCAACACGCGCGCCTTGAGGGGGCCTGAGCCCACGACGACATCCTCGGGCCTCACGCCGAAGCATCCATCCTCCATCCTCAATACCTGCAACCCCACCATCTTGGCGGTCACGGCGCTTCTGGGCCTTCTGAAGATCTCCTCGGGCCTTCCCGCCTCGATTATCTTCCCCTCGTACATGACGGCCACCTTATCCCCCAAGGAGTAAGCCTCCTCGCGGTCGTGTGTCACGTGGATCACCGACGTCCCATACTCGGATGGCAACCCCCTCAACAAGGAGGAGGCCGCCTCTCTTATGTCCGGGTCGAGGCTCGCCATGGGCTCATCTAGTAGGAGTAGCCTCGGCCTTATCGCCAACGCCCTGGCCAGCGCGACCCTCTGCCTCTGCCCGGCGGAGAGCTGGCTCGGCCTCCTCGAGAGGAGGTCCTCGACGCCCAACCTCCTCGCCACCTCGACGACCGTTTTCCTCCGCTCGTTACGCGGAACTCCGCGCATCCTCAAGCCGAATTCTATGTTCGAGAAGACCGTCATGTGGTCGAAGAGAGCGTACGACTGGGGGACGTAGACCACGTTTCTCCTCTCGGGGGGCAGTTTGGATATGTCGACGCCGTCTAGCACCACGACGCCTTCCGCCTTCAAAAGGCCGGCCACGACCTTCAACAAGCTGGTCTTCCCGGCGCCGTTGGGTCCCATTATGACCAAATAGTCCACGTCGTCTAGGAGGTCAACTGGGCCCAGCTGGAACTCGCCTATTTTGGCCCTAACGTCTCTTAGCTCCAACACGGCTCGCCGCGACTCTAAAGGCCAAGAACGCGGCGAGGACGAAGAGGACGAGGGCCGCCGAGTATTTGATTGCCTCGTTTATCCCCAAGCCGATATATGCTTGGTATATGTATATGGAAGCCGGGTATATCGACGAGTTGCCGAGTATGACGTAATAAGCCACCACCAACAAGGCGCCAGCCTCAGAGACGGATCTGGCCCACGAGAGGAGCGCCCCGTCTAGCACAGCCCCTCTGATGCTCGGGAGCACGACCTCAGCGAAGGCCCTGAAGGGGCTGGCGCCCAGCGACCTCGCCGCGTTTTCGAGCTCCGGATCCAGGAGCCTCACGGCGCTTTCGATAGTCCTTATTGCGTATGTAGCGGAGAGGTAGGAGACCGCTATCACGGCCCCAGGCAAGGCGTCTATTATCTGCACGCCCAGCTCGCCCAACGCGGGCCCTAGTCCGTACGACGCGAAGGCCAAGACCACCATGAGGCCCACGACCGTATGGGGCACCACTATGGGTATGTCGAGTACGGCGTCCACGAGCGGCTTGAGCTTGAACTCATAGCGGGCTAGCACATACGCTGTCGGTATTCCGGACGCAACAGCCACCGCTGAGGCCAAAGTCGATATGGCCACAGTAATTCCCAAGGATTGAAGGAAGGACCTCGTCGCAAACGCCGACGCGAGGCTACCCCAGCCGAGGTACATCAAGAGGAGAAGGGGATAGAGGAAAAAGCCGACGGTTAACGAAAACACCGAGATCGCCGATGCCTTGAACAAGGACATCAGGGAAATGCCGGCGCGTATTGCGGTACTTGTGACAACGGCACTGTGAAGGGCTTAAGCGGGGCCGGCACGTCGGAGTAGTTTCCGTAGACGACTCCCGGCGATATAGGTTGGATCCCGTAGCTTCTAAGCACGTCTTGGCCCTCGGGGCTGAAGAGCAACAGGGCGAACTCCACCGCTGCCTCCGGATTCGGCGCTGTCTTGGGCACCGTGAAGGTGTAGATCACCGGGTTGCAGGCGAAGGTCTTGGTCCGTCCAGCCTCGGTCCATGTGGCGTTGACCGAGTGGTAGTACGACGCGTAGTCGAGGGAGCCGAGGTTCACTTGCGGCGGGAGCGTTATGTAGGCAAGCCCCTTGTACTCCTGCACTTGCGGTATGGCGTTGGAGAGGTAGGCCGACAACACGAAGTCTATTTGGCCGGACGCCATGAGCGACAACAAGTCGACCTCGGTGGTCCTCATGACGTATTTGGAGGGATTGCCGTAGATGGCATCGTACAACAACGAGGCGTTGTTGAAAAACGTAAGGCCGGCCAACTTTATCATGCAAATTGCTTGATAGCCGGACGGATCGGTGAACGGGTCGGAGACGCCCACTTTGGCCGAGCTAAGAGCTATTGCCTTGAATATCTCGCTCCACGTAGCGTTCCACTGGACCGAGAGCGGTTGGTATTGTTGTGCTTGTTTCCACAAATCGTATACCTCCCTCCCAACGGTGGTGTTGAGGTCCACTATAATCGCCATCTGCGTTACGCCGAACGCGATCTCGTAATCGGCCAAGTTGTTCTTGAATAGGACGTTCGGTATAGTCGCGGTGTCGGCTGCGGCCACAAGGCTGAACTGCTTGCTAGCGACCTCGTCTTGGGCGAGCTTACCGCTGCCCTCAAAGAGGGGTTGCCCGACCGACACTGAGGGGTAGAGCTGTGAGTAAATCTCCAAGAGCTTGCCGAAGGCGAACTTCAAGGTGCCCGCAGCGCCCACCGAGAAAATGCGCGAGGCCGTTGTGGAAGCCGTCGTTGTAGAAGCTCCGTTAGTGCGCGAAAGCCCGTAGAGAACGCCGAAGCCGAGCACGAGGCCTATTACGAGTCCCAAGACCAGCCCTTTGAGGTCCATGCCTCGCTTCTTGGGCGCGTTTTTAAGTTTTTATCAAATATCTGATATTAGAGAGGTTTCGCGAGGCGTCCGACGAAAGCCTTGAGGTAGGCCAAGGCCTCCTCGTCTGGCAACTTCCCTATGTACTTGATGTTTATCAACTGTCTTTTCGATCCGTTATCGTAAACCACCGCCTCGACTCGTCCGCCCGGCGCTTCCTCGGACTTCACGTATATCCTATAGCGTCCCGCCACCTCTAGAACCTCGGCGTTTTCAGGCACGTCGACGCCCTCGAGGAAAACGTCCATGGAGATTATCCTGATATCGCCTAGATCGATTATTCTGGCTATGTTCTCGCCCCCCTCGTCCCTGTGGATCGATATCACGAGGAATCGACGCCGTATTTAAAAATATTTTTACAAGCCAGTCGAGCGCCAGTCCAATGGAGTACGTAAACTTGGGCCACAGCGGGCTTAAGGTGTCTAGGCTATGCTTAGGAAGTTGGCATCTGCCCGCGTCTAAGGAGGTCGATCAATACGGCATACCTAAGGTTGACGTGGAGGAGCTAGGGAGGATAATAAAGAGGGCTTTCGACTTGGGCATAAACTGCATAGATACCGCCAATAGATATCACGGAGTTATGGCCCCCGTCGATCTGGACCACGTGGGAAACGCGGAGAGAATACTCGGCGAGATTCTCTCCGAATACGACAGGGACTCGTACGTCTTGGCCACCAAGGTCAGAGGGCAGATGGCCTCTTGGCCTAACGGCGAGGGCCTCTCGAGGAAGCACATAATGTGGCAAATAAGGGAATCCTTGCGGAGGCTGAGGACCGACTACATAGATCTTTACCAAATGCATGCCCCGGATCCCTCAACGCCGATAGAGGAGACCATGGAGGCGATGGCCGATTTAGTCCACAGAGGGCTTGTCAACTATCTAGGCGCCAGCAATTTCCCGAGCGATGGTTATGCGTACATGGTCCATTTAGCCAGAGAGCTACATGTGCCCTTTATATCGGCGCAAGAGCTTTACAATTGGCTGGAGAGACAAAACGAGGACAAACTAGCGGCGGCGAGGAGATACGGGCTAGGCTTGTTGGCCTATTCTCCGCTTGCACAAGGATTCCTCACGGGCAAATATCTAGGCGGGGTGCCCGAAGGCTCTAGGGCGACGAGGCCGGGCGAACTGTCCAGAGAGTTCGCCGAGAGGTACTTGACGCCGGAGCGACTCAAAGCGCTCCAGGAGTTCCACGAGATCGCCGCAGGCCTTGGCGTTAAGGACTCCCAGCTGGCGCTGGCTTGGTTGCTCAAAAGATCGGAAGAGATGGGCGTAACAATAGTGCCGATAATAGGAGTATCAAGGTTGGAGCAACTAGAGGAAGACGTGGAGGCGCTCTCGGTGAAGCTGAGCTGGGACGCCTACAAGAGGCTCGAGGAGATCTACGCAGCGCTCAATCCCAGAAAGCCCTAGTCGCGGCGTAGTGCCTTTCGGCGTCTATAATAGCGCTCCACAAGTCGTCGCCGGCGGCCAGCCTATTTAGAATCCTCACGGCCGTCTTGGGGCCCACGCCGTGCGCCAATTGAACCAACACGCCCATTTTGCCGTGCTCCAACACAATGGAGGCGCTCTGTCTGAGCTCGTCCAGCTCCTTGGCCTCCTCTCTGTCCAACTTCCGCTTGGCCTTGAACTTCCTCCACACATCGAGTGCGCGCCCCAGATCGCCCTTGACGACGGCCACGGCCCCTACACCGCATCTGGGGCAGCGGATCCTCTCGGGCAACATAGCCGCTTTACCCCTAAACGTCCAGCCGCAGTTGAGGCAGAGCAGCGAGACCTCCCTGTTCAATATCCTCTTGCGCACCAGATCCTTAAGCGCCTCTTGCGATAGGCCCTTGTACGTGAAGTCTACGCGCAACGCCTCCTCCAACAAGGGCTTCTCCAACGCGGTAGGCGCGGCGAGTCTCTTGGTCTCGACCTTGATACGTCCCGATTTAACGCCCTCTATGAGGTCCAGCAACGCCTTTAGATCCAGCTTCTCCACGAAGATCTCGTTAACGGCCTCTATGCCGGGCAGATCGTTGGCGTAGGCGTCCACCAACTTGGGCGGCACCTCCTCCGCATCTCTCGATAGGAGCCCCACCCTCTGGGCCACTTGCATGAACCGGTACCTGAACAAGCGAGACGCCCTCACGGCGTTCATCAAAGTCCTCTGGACGTACGCGGCGTCTTTGTAGAAGGCCTCCAACAAGGGGGCTTGCAATATCGGCTCCTTGTGTATCAGCAGAACTCGGTATGGATCCGTTCTGTAGCCGACGGGTCCCAAATAGGCGGAGAGGTGGTGCGACAAGTACATGCCCAAGGCCTCATTGCCCTTGGACCCCAGACAGGCGTGGACCACGGCATATCTGCCGAATAGGTGTATCCTGACCGTCCCTGGCGTAGGTATGTCCTCCTCCGAGATGCCCTCCACGTCTGCAAGCCCTGCGTACTCGCCTCTGAGGGCCGCCTTGAGGGCCTCGGCCCTCCTCCTACACGTCTCCTCGGCCACCTCCCTCGGCACCGGTATCTCCTCGCCGACCCACCCCGGTAGTGCGCCCGTCAGATCCAGCTCGGGATACAAAAGGACGGCATCGCCCTCCACCTTGGAGATGGTCCATGCCCTGCCCGACAGGATTATCTTGGTCCCCGGCTCCGTGGTGAACACGAACTCCCTGTCGAGCTCGCCCACGATTTTCCCGGTGGTCTGGTCGACCGCTTTGTAGCTCTTCTCGTCGGGTATAGTCGAGGCGTTCTCGAAGTAGTACTTTATCGAGCCCTTCCTCGGCCTAAGCCCGTCGAGGAGGCGATGCCTCTGGGCGAAATCCAAGACCAACCTCAAGTCGTCCGGCGTGAGGCCGCTGTAGGGATGAGCCCTTCTGACCACGCGGAGAACGTCGTCGAACGTCAGGGATCGGCCGTCTAGCCGGGCCTCGAGCGCCATGCCGATTACTTGATGCAGCAACACGTCGAGCGCCGCCTCGTGGTACTCCACGGCCTTCTCTAGCCTCCTTTCGACAGCTCTTTCCACTATAACCTCCGACTCCAAGTAGTCCTCGAGGTCTGAGGCCACGACGATGCCGCGCGAGATCGCGTCCAGCCTGTGTCCGCTCCTCCCCGCCCTCTGCACCATCCTGATGGCTTGCCTCGGCGAGCCGTACTGGATCACCAGCCCGACGTGGCCCACGTCTAAGCCTAACTCGAGGCTCGACGTGGCGATAACCGCCTTGAGCTCGCCAGACTTGAACCTCTCCTCCACCGAGAGCCTATGCTCCCTGGACAAGGAGGAGTGGTGCACCTCGACGATATCGCCCAACAACGCTTTGAGCTTGGCCGCTAGGAACTCCGCCCCATCTCTCGTGTTCGCGAATATCAAAACGCCCCCCTTCTCGCCTTTGACAACGTCGGCTATATATCTGAGCCGCGCCAAGGTCTCGGGCGTTACGTCGTATTTCTCGGCATCTGCGTAGTCTTGCTCCGAGGGCGTAGGCGCCACGACGGATATCTCGTACCTCTTTGCGGCCGAGACGTCCACTACTTTAACCCCTCGCCCCGACCCTCCGAGAAAGGCCGCGACCAGCTCGACGTCTCCTATCGTCGCGGAGAGACCTATCCTCTGGAATTCGCCCGCCAGTACGACCAGCCTCTCGAGGCCGAGGGCCAGCTGGACCCCCCTCTTGCTGTTCACCAGTTCATGGACCTCGTCTACAACCACGTGGCGAACGCACTTAAGCGCGCGCCTCATGGCCCTATTGAGGAGCAGAATCTGGAGGGACTCGGGCGTCGTGATCAAAAAATTGGGTGGCGAGCGGTAGATCCTCCTCCTCGCCGATTCGGCGGTATCGCTGTGCCTTACGTCGATCTTGATGCCTACGGCGTCTGCTATGGCCGACAGCCTCCTCAAGACATCTCTGTTCAAGGCGCGAAGAGGGGTTATGTACAACGCCTGCACGCACTCCCGCAACCCCTCGTCGAGCATCTTGGAGAAGATGGGGAACACGGCGGCCTCCGTCTTGCCAGAGCCTGTGGGCGCCACTATCAACGCATGAGCGCCCGAGAGGACGACCGGTATGGCCGCCTCCTGCACCGGCGTGGGCGCCCCGTATCCCAGCTCCTTTATGGCCTTCTTGAGCTCCTCCCTCAGCAGATTGAAGGCCACGCGCCGGAGGACATCCATAAATAAAAGCTATCGGAATTCCATGAACCGCGTAATCTCCTTCGACATAGACGGCGTCTTGGTGGACGCGTCGAGGAGATTGCGCCTATGTCTCAGCGGCGACGGCGTGGACTGGGGCTGTTTCCTGGACTGCGAGAAGCTGGCCCTCGACGAGCCCAAGGAGCGCTACGTGGAGCTCGCGCACGTTTTGTCCAAAAGGGGATATTACGTCGTGGTTATCACTGGGAGGCCGGAGAGGATGAGGGCGTGTACCGAGGAGCAACTGAGGTCATACGGCGTTGAGTACAAGGCGTTGTACATGAGGCCAGACGGCGATAGGAGGCAAGACCCCCTCTATAAGGCCGACGCAGTGATAGCTTTGAGGAGAAGCGGCGTCGAGGTGATAGTCCATTTCGACGACAATCCGGAAACCGCTAAGGCACTTAATGCGTTGGGGGTAGACGCAGTGCTAGCCTACTGATCACCCCAACTCGAAAACCTCGGTATCGGTCACCACCGTGATCTCGCTCGAGACGAATTGATAGCCGAGAAGCCTTCTGTAGACCTCGGCGTCTCTGAGCCAGCCCGGCTCCTCGACCTTGTATCCCAGCTCGCGCGCCCTTTCGGCAGTATCTATCAGCTCGAGTATCTTGGGATGAATAGCCCTCCTCGATCCGGCGGGTATCACGTCCAATATGTTTACGCGAGCCAAGCTACGCGTCATCTCCTCCAGCTCTTGTAGCCTCCTCCGGGATCTGTACACCAAGCTCCTCAGCCCCCTTGAGCGGGATATCTTGACGACTCTGTAAGCCGCTGTCGAGAGGCCCAGGAGGCCGAGAAGCGCGGCTGGCGCGCTTAATAAGAAGGCGGTCAAGAAACCGGCGATCGAGATCAGCGCGGTGTAAATCAAGAGGGCGTAGGGATCCTTTCTGATCAAAATACCTCCTAAGGCCGAGAGAACGGCTATGAGGACGGCCGCATATATATCGGTCATAGCTCCACTAGGTAGCAAGACGAGATCGCTATGATCTGAACTTGGCTCGATCTTATCCCTCTTAGCTTAGTCCAACACTCCTTCAACATTTTCAACTTCTTGTCTATGAACTTATCGAGATGAGGATCCCTGCCCTTAAGGGATAACAGCTTAGCTACCTCTTCCTCCAAGGCCTTGGCGAGCTCCTCGGGCGTTCCGTATAGTATCACGGCGACTTCCTCCTCAGCCTGTAGTACTGCCTCACAGCCTCGGCGACCGCCTCGGCGTCGAGCACCCCCTTATCGGCCAAGGCTTGCAGAAGCTCGGCGCGCGCCGAGACCTCCTCGATGCCGCCCAGCCTCTGTAACCAGAACGACCTCTTGAGGTCGACCGTGAAGACGTCCTTATTGCGGTCGTAGACGCCCACCTCCACGAGGCCGAACTCCTCCTCCTTTATCTTTATCCTATTGAGGGCGGGGTAGGGGTACGCCCTCAGCCACACCACCTCTGTGAGCGAAGTGACGCGCCTGCCCCAGTCGAACTTCTTGACCACGGCGACTACGCTAAACGCCGATATGTGCTCAGGCGAGACGCCCATGGCCTCGCCGGTCATCCTCATGAACGCCTCGACCATATCCTCGGCGTGGAAGGTCGTCGCGCCTCCGTGGCCCGTCAAGATGCCTTGTATCAGCTCGTGTATCTCGCGGCCGCGGCTCTCGCCTATCACCACAATGTCCGGCCTGGCGCGTAGCAGATAGCGGACCAAGTCGATCAGATATATGGCGGACTCCGATCCTGGGAGGTTCTTCTGGTAGTCGTACAGAGGCGAGGTGAAGAGGAGGACCGAGTTGGTGAAGCTCTTAGGGAGGCGTATCTCAGGCGTCTCCTCGGCCACTGCTATGCGCTTGTGCGGCAGGAGGACCAGCAGAGCGTTGAGGAGGGTCGTCTTGCCCGAGCCCGTGCCTCCTATTATGAGTATCGACTTGAGGTTCTCGAAGAGGTACCACAGATACGCCAGCCCGAGCGCCGAGATGGTCTTGTTCTTTATCAGCTTCGTCGGCGATATGGGCTCCGGCGGCTGGATGCGGACGGAGACGTAGGGCGGATTGCGCGAGGTCTTGCCGGACATGGCCGTCGCGAACCTCAACAGAGCGCCGTTGGGCAAGCGGAGGTAAGTGTCTTGTATCGGGTACTGCTCGTTCAAGGGCCTTCCGGTCTCGGCGTAAACCCTGCTCACGATCCTGAGGATCACCTCCCTATCGGTAGGGACTATATTGGTCCTTATGTTGTAGCCGTAATCCCTGTGGTCGACATATATGGGGTTGTCGGTCCCGTTTATGTTGACGTTCTCCAGCCTCACGTCGTAGAGGAGCGGCGTGAGGTAGGAGTAGTCTGCCGCCTCCAGCTGGACGTAGAAGCGGACAGGCCCCCTCAAGGGCCTCGGAACGCCTATATCGGCCATGGCCATGTCGATGAGCTTTCCGAGCTCCTCCCTCGTCATGTCAGGCCTGACCACTTGCCTAGCGGTTAGGTACTCGACTATCTTGTAGACGTACTCGCCCACCTTGTCCGAATACGGGAACGCGTAGTTGACAGAGTAGCAATATCCGTCCTCGAACTTATGTATGATTATCCTGGCGCCCTCTACGGCGTATTCCTCAACGGGGATCCCAGGGCATTGCTCTATCCGGAAGCCGAGACCGCGCGCGCTCATGGTACCCCCGCGGCGGTGCTGGGCGGCTTCAAGATGCTGGTCGTGGCTATGATCACGACGAACATGGCCAAGTAGAAGATTGTTAGATATATAAGGCCTCCCCTCGTGGAGAAGCTGACCTTGGCGAAGAGGAAGTAGTAGCCGATGGCCAACATCCCAAACGCCAAGTAGAGGAAGTTCATGCCTATTCCGCCTCCGGCGAGGCCGGCGGCGGGCATCCCCGCGCCGCCTCCGGCGACGCTGGCCATGGCTTGGCTCATTATAATCATGGAGGCGTTCACGAAGGCCACCATAGCTGCGCCGAGCACGGCCAGGAGCCTCACTATGCTTAATGACTTGCTCAACTGCTCGCGGTAGTCGAAGAGCTTCGCCACGAAGTTCTGCAACTGGTCTATCGTGGAGCGGGGGAGGGTGCCCAGCCTATGTATGTCGAAGAATATCCTGCTCACTATGGCCATTATGGGCTGCATCCCCCTCACCACAACCTCCTCCAGCTCTGCCAAGCCGGACTTAACTGCGTTGAGCATGGCGGCGCCCCTGGGCGTGAAGTCGCCGAAATTGCCGTACGTTATGGCGCTCTCCATGGCCTTGACCACAGACGGCGAGCGCTTGAGCTCGTCGAGGACCACGTAGGAGAAGTCCATGAACCCCCTCTCGAAGGAGCGCGCGTTTATCCTCTCCCTGGTCACGAAGTAGCCGATGCCGGATATGGCGGCCGCCGCCAAGGGCGTGTAGATGCCGAAGTTTAGGAAGAAGCCCAACACGATCATCGCAGCGCCGGACGTTATGGCCACTGCGAGGGGCCATATTCTGAAGTCCATCTTGAGGAGCGGGACGTTGATTACCAGCCCCATTATGGCGCCCATGATGGCCGGCAGAAGGCCGCCCATGAGCACGAAGACCCCGGCGTTGCCGCGGCCCACAACTATGGCCGTGACAGACAACATGGCTAAGCCCACTATTGTGGCCGATATCGCAGACACGAGGGAGTCGATCCTCCTCTGCATCGCCGTGGAGAACTCCACCATGTCCATGTCCATATACAGCGAGAGCTTGGCGATTACATCCTCGCCGACTCTCAGGGCCGTGTAAAGAGAGTTGAAGCGATACACCAGCTTCTGGGGCGCCAGCTTCTCCACGGCCCTCTTCAAGGCGTCGAGGGGCTCCATGCCCAACATGCGCGTGTTGTTCCAGGCAGTGATGGCAAGGGTCCTTATGCCCGGCAGCTCCTTGTAGCGCATCATGCGTTGGATGGCCAGATCGAGCGGGGCCTTGGTGGCGAAGGTCATTTGAACCAACACGGTCAGAAAAGGTATCTCCGTGTTGAGGAGCTCCCTTATGGAGGTCGCGCGGACGCTTATTACAACCCTCGGCGTAAACGCGAGGAAGAGCCCCAGCCCCAAGAAAAGAGGGCCTAGAGGAAACGCGCGGACCGCCGTGAAGAAGCCCCCCAACGCGGCCAGCGCGGCGCCTCCGAGCAAGGCGAGCCTGACGGTTTGGCGGAACTTGAGGGGATCCAGATCGGTCCTCTCTATGCCCTTCATGAAGAAGTTGTATATATTGACCACGGAGTGGATCCCTCCTCCGAATATATTTTTTACGTTGGCGTTGCCTGCGGCCGAGGAGGGCACTGTTATAAATGTAAAACAGCTCTTGGGCGTGGATAAGGAGCGGGTGATCAAGCTGGCAAGGGACCCGAAAGTCGTCGAGGCCCTGCGCTCCATCGGCGGCTTCTTGTGGTACTACACGGAGCTTTACCCCTACAGGACTATATATACGCTCACGGTGTGCCGAGGCGCCATCTGCGTCTACATAGCGGGGGAGGATATGATGGACATGAGGCTCCCCCTAGAGCGCTATCTGGAGTTCGAGGACGACGAGGAGAGGCTGAGGCAGTTGGCCAAATCCCTGGAGATGCTGGCCTTGTTTTCAGAGAAGGCGAAGTGGGAGGAGCCTGGAGAGCCTGCGCAGTAAGGCCGAGGCCAGCGCGAGCTTTCTCGCCTTTACCGAATCGACGCGTTTTATGGGGACGCCGGGGTAGAAGCCGCTAATCACGACCTCCCGCGCGCCTAGAGCATATGCCAGATATACGGCCCTATCGCCGTCCGTGAAGCCCCCGACGTTGTAGGTGCCCGGCGGCGGCGCCGTCTGCACCGTGAACACCCTACGAGGAGGCGCCGCGCGTAGCCTCTCGATGTTATCGCCGTGGGCGTGGACGACCGCCACCCGGCCGACGCCCGCGTCCTCGGGCTCGTAGTCGAGATCGGTCACAACGACGTCTGGCCTTATCCCGGCCTCTAGAAGGCGCCTGGCCGCGAAGCCCTCCACGGCCACCACCACGGACCCCTCGACCAGCCGCCTAAAGGGCGGCATGTAGACGACGGGCTTGGACCAGTCCAACTCCAGCAAGACGTCGATTGGCAAACCGCCGAGGCTCGAGGCCAGCTCCGCGGCCTCTTGATCCCTCTGGAAGGAGAGCTCGGGCAGGAGGGCCCTCGCCAAGGTCATGACGTATTGCCACTCGAGGGGGTCGACGAGCCACCTTCCCCCCGTCACCTCCCCCTGACCGCCGTGAGCAGCTTGTAGTTGGCGGGCGTAGGCGCGTACCAGAGAGCGCCGCAGCCGGGCTGGGTCAAGTTGACCGCCAGAGCGCCAGGGACGGCCGGGGAGAGGACGACGCAAGAGGGCCCTCCCAGTGCGCGGTCGAAGTTCGTCGCGTATATCTTCACGCCGGCGAACGAGGCGTTGAGGCTATACGCAAACGCGGACACCCCGTAGAGGGAGGCCGAGAAGGAGCCGCGATACGCCGTGAAGTTGGCTATTACGTACAACGCCACTACGCCGGGCCTCGTGGAGTTGTTTACAAGCGCTATGGAGTAGGCATACGCGTCGAAGTTGGGGAACTGCGTGGGTAGAAACAGCTTGTAGCTTATGGTCCTAACGCCAGGGGTGAGAGACGACGAGATGAGGTCGGCCGTCTGCGACGCGACGTAGCGGACCATCAAGGAGGCCGTCGTGGCGGCCTCGTTTTGGAATGCTCGTAGGGACAAGAGCCAGACCAGATAAGCGGCGACGAAATAAGCCGCCGCCATGAAGCCGAAGAGCAACGCCGCCTCTATCGCCGTGATGCTCCTCATTTCCAGATGACGGTGATGTTGTTCCAAACCAGATATATCGTGCTCACGTTATTGAACACGACGGCGGTTGAGCCGTATCTGCTGGAGACCGTCACTGTCGTCGAGCCGGAACAAGCCAGTTGTGTGGAGTTGAGGGGCCCGACCACGTAGGCCAACGCTTGGCCCGCTCCTTGAGGGATAAAGGATGCGGATATGGTGTAGAGGTAGAGGGACGAGGAGCCGTTGACGTAGACGACTCTGCTGTAGAGCTTTACGGTACGCGGGTAGGTGGAGTTCACCGCCACCACGGGCTCCCCGATGGGCACGGCGAGGGAGCCGACCAACCCCCTCAGCATGCCGTCGCCGAACTCCGCGTAGGTCGAGTTGTAGCCCACGACCAGCTCCTTGAAGTAGAAGGTCTGCGAAACGCCGCCGCATGTAATCGTCACCGACATATTGGAGGTTCTGACGTAGAACGTGCCGAAATACGTGGAGGGCGTTTGGTACATCCTCTGGACGCCCGTCATGCCGAAGTCGGCCTCGAGCGAGTCGGCGAGGGCCGTGAGGAACGCGGCCATGTTCTTGGCCTCCAGCCCGGCCTCTATCTGGAATATGTTCTGGACTATGTAGGGCATCGCCGCGAATATTATCGCCAGCGATATGGAGAGCAGTATGGCCGTCTCGAGGGCCTCCAGCCCTCTCATATGGTCTGGTAGACGTTTCCGTTTAGGACGAAGAACGGAAGGGGCCACATGTACGGGATCACGACAACGCCGAAGGGGTAGTTATTATCATTGACCACCAAATACTGGAAGCTCCACATGGGGCCGTTGCATTGCTGTAGGTTCGCGCATGGCGGATTCGTGGTGAGGAGGGCGGGGCTATACGCCGTGTTGGGCCAGCCGTTGTACCACCACGCGCTGTAGTTGTTCAAGTAGCCGCCGTTCTCCGTGGCTATGTGGAAGTTGGCGAACTGCGGAGTCAGCGCAAATATGAAGTAGGTCTCGACGCCGGAGCCGTACGTGGTCCAGATGTTCTGGTCGCCGCATACGCTCGCGTATTGGTTCCACCAGTCCGTCCAGCCGGGGATCCCCTGCACGTATCCGTTGTAGAACTCCAGCATCTTGCCGGCCCAAGTGCCCTCCGGGCACTGGTAGCTGGGGTTCGTGGTGTTGGCCAAGTAGGCGTAGAGGAGGTAATTGAGCGGACTTCCGGATTGCTCCACGGCGTAAGTCATATTCAACACCACGGCGAAACCTGAGGGGTATCTGGAGAGGGAGACGCTTTGAGGATTAAACGCATATTGGTTGTTGCTCGTCAACGGCGTGTAATCCGTTATCACCTGTTGCGGAGGGCTTGCGGTCTCTGTGCTGGACTGGCAGATCTGGAGCAAGGTGCCCCTGTAGGAGAACCAGCCCGGCGCTTGGGTTATGTTGACCCATACGTCGTTCCAAGTCGCCTTGAAGTACGCGAGCGGCCCGCTCCACACACCATCGCTGAAGACGTAGATGTTGAGTCGATCTAAGCCGGTGCTGATTCCCAAGGCCTTCAAGATGCCCGGAGGTATAACCAGAATGAACGACTTATTGACGTAAACTGAGGGGAAGTACACTTGAAGGAGGCGGCATCCCGTCCCCGCAGACGCGGGGCTTATGTAGCTCAGCTCCCAGCCGGGCGCGTACCCTTCGGGAAACGCCGATTGGACTTGGGAGGCGTAGGCCGAGTAGAAGGTCACGTTCACGGCGCTGCGGGGCGGGACCATCACCAAGGTCCAACTGCCGCCGTTGCCCGATATGTCGAGCCGAGCCCCGAAGACCCCGTCGTTGGGCGACACGGACTGCACGATAGGCCCGCCGGATTGCCAGGGGAAGTAAAACACGGCGTCCATGTCGCCGAGGTTGACGAGGTAGAGCGAGTTGCCGCTCCACAAGTAGTAGACCTGCGGGTGCACCAATGTCAAGTTGTTCACGGCCAACCGGGCGCCCAGCAGTTGCGCCACGAGCGAGAAGCTGGAGTACCTCGGCGCCAGGAAGGTCACGTTGTACAGCGCTGAGTCCATTCCGCCGATATAGCCGTAGTAGGAGACGAGGGATTGGTTGCACAAGCCCGCACTGCCGCAGGTATAGTTGTAGAGCACGCCGCCGATGTTTACATACAGCGAGAAGGAGGCGCCCAGCGCGCTTCTGGGCACGTTAGAGCTTATCAACACGCCGTAGCTGTACCTAACGTACGTCGAATTGTAGGGGCACGCGTAGGCCCTCACGGCCGATGCATTGATGACGACGCGCTGGGTGATGTTAAGCCCCACGACCAGCGCCAGCGATATGTTGCCCAGCGCCGACACGGTCGACTTCACGTAGGACGCGGGCCCCCACGCCAGCACGACTTGCCTGGAAGGGCTCACCACGGGGGCCGCGCCCAGCGTGGTCAAAACGGCGGAGGGCTCCGGGTATGTCCAAGGCCTAATGGCCAAGAAGTCGTAGACGGCCGCGTCGATCCAAGGGCTGGTATAGGACTCGGGGAAGTCCTCCGTGTCGGTGCCGAGAACGACGTTGAAGGTGCTCTGCAGTTGGACGTTCCGAAGCCACTGCCCCACGTACAGGGTCATGGGCCCCGTCGTGTTCGAGAGGAACTTATAGACCGACAGATATACGCTCCCCGCAGCGCTACCTTGTAATATGCCCGATATGGAGAGCACGTACCATCGGCCCTGCTCCAGGGGCACGAAGGAGCCCCCAATATCCCACGAGTAGGTCTGCCATGGACCCGAATAAAGCCCCTGGGGCAGATAGGACCAGACAAAAGACGGCGGATAGCTCTCGGGCTGCACCGCAACCATGTCGGCGCACCATGGAAACGTGCGGCCGTCGTAGCCGCCCCAGAAGAGGGACAGATAGCCCATCTTCTCAGCGCCTATGTTCGTAACGTTCACCAACACCCTGACTTGGAAGCCGGGCCAGTCGGGAGGTATGGAGTAGTTGTTCCATATCTGGTAGCCCACGTCGTACGTGCCCGCCGGGTACTGGGCGCCCAGGAGGAGCCCTTGCGTGGCGTTGCCGTAGACCGAGGTGGGTACGATCTGCCTTATCGGCGTTGGGTCATACTGAGGGCCCACTGCGTGGCAGTTGCTGTAGACGACCGCGGCGGGCCAATTGATCAGCCCAGCCGCGCTGACGAATCCCTGGAAATCGCCTATTGTATATGTGGCGTAGGGGTTGTTGTTAAGGCTCGGCGAGGCTTGAACCTCGTAGGCGTATTGGTAGTTGGCCGCGTCGTTGCAGAAGTTGGGCCCCGTCTGAGGCGGCG
>DANS01000016.1:23580-41002 GCA_002497345.1 Thermoproteus sp. UBA157 | reverse complement strand
CGTCAGTCGGCTGGCCGTACAGCAAGACCATCACCTCGTCCGACACGCCCGGCGAGGTCAAGGACCCCCTCGGCATCTTGAAGTCGAAGAGACAGAAGGGGCACCTCAAGTACTCGGACCACCAGGGAAGTTGCACAAAGGCTTTAGCCAACATGGAGTTGAACTGCTCGACGACGTTGGGGTTGTGGTAATTACAGCCTTTGCTCGCGTAGTACTCCAAGGCCTCCCTAAGCGCAGTGTTGTTCACGAGGATAAGATACAGCTTCTGCTTGAGCAGATTCGCGTCGTAGCCGCCCCCGCTCCTCGCTTGGTTGAGTATATCAGCTATCGCGGAGCTGTAGGGCTCGCCTACCGCCGTGGGTCTCCTGACGTCGGCCGAATATATGACGACGTAGCCGCTCCATATCTGCGTATACGGCGTGACCACGAACCTGTAGACCCTATAGGCGCCGGGCGCCGAGAGGGCGCCTCGTTGCCACCAGTAGGTGAAGTTATACGCATCGCTCAGCACCACCGCAGCCGGATAGGGGCCCACGCTACCGCCGAAGCCACCCTGGTCCACCTCGTAGCTCGCGGCCACGAACGCGCCGAGCGGTATCAAGCCCTGTTCCACGGCCGAAAGCGCACGGCCGAGGTACTGGGAGGCTGACTGGAGCTGGAAGTAGGAGTCGGCGGGATGGCCTTGGACCAAGTTGTTGTACAAGCCGGCATCGATGGCGGCCACGGACGCCCTTGACGCGCCGCTCTGCGAGAGGAAGGCGGCGTATCCCGCCAGAAGCTGCACCAGCTCCGGCCAGTTCTGGCTCATTATGCCGTAGGCGGGTCTTTGAATAGAGGCGACGGGCACTATCGTGGTGGAGACATAGGCCATGTAGATCACGGCGACCGCTATCACCACGGCGAGCGCCGTGAGGATTATCCACTGCCCCCTCAGCTTGGGCAAGGACACTGTCCAAATGCCGTGTTATATTATAAAATTTGCGTTGCTATGGCCTGGCTATGTACAACACCAGCCTCACTTGGGCCCCGTCGGGTAATACCGCCATAATGGAGGCCGACGACGTCGAGGCGGAGCCGCCCCAGCCGGCGGGCCTCGCCACGGACAAGAGCTTCTGGCTCCACGAAGCGCAGACTAGGCAGGAAGGCGGCGAGCTCCCGGCTAGATATACGGTGAAGTTGTAGACATAAGGCTGAGGTATCGTGGAGTCCAAGATGGCCTTTATGGGGGCTGTGTTGTTGGAGCATATGGACGACGAAAGGGCCGCGAGGAACGTGGGACTCAGCGCTAGCCGCAACAGCGTGTTGTAGGCTGTCTCCACGTCTTGTCTGCCCATAGTTACCGAGACCGGGCTCCTCGGCAACATGGTCAGCGCATATATGGCCAAAGCCACGAGCAAGACGGCGAACAACAGCTCTATGATCCACCTCATCTCGTCGGGGCGGGGTACTTATACACGGTCACGTTGACTAGGTAGGTAGTCGTGAGGGAGTTGAAGATGCCCCAGGCAGATGCGGCGTAGGTCTGCGGCGTGTTCGCGAAGCCCCACCTCAGCCAAGTCTTTATGTCGACGTCGGTGGCGGGAGGCGCCGGGAAGAGGGGGATGGGCACCAACGCAGCGCTGGGTATTTTGCCGGAGCTGGAGCTGGGCGTTACGTAGACGACTGCCAACAACGCGTCGGCGGGCAGATCGACCCAGCAAGCCGTGCAGTGGGCCGACGTGGTGCACGAGTTGCAGTCGAGCACCTTCACCGGCGAGTTGCCCGTGCCTGGGTCGAGGGTTATGCCCGAGGCGTAGGTCATGAAGCCTTGGCCGGTGTAGAGCGATAGGTATCTCACGCCGAGCGATTGGCGGCCTTGGGAGCCGGGCGCCCTATCGCATGGGACGTTGCTGTTGGGGTAGACGTAGTCGGCGTCGTGTATCAAGTAGAGGGTCGTGTACGTGGATCCGGGGAACGGGGCGCCGTATATGAGCGAGACGCTCGTCGCGTTGAAGACGTAGAAGGTCGCGCTGTAGGGATAGGTGACCTTCTGCGCGTATACGACGAGCGCCGCGCTCAGCTGGGCTATTTGGCTGTAGCTTATGAAGGAGGGCGTGGAGACGGCCGCATAGCTGTAATAATAACCGCCCGAGCTAAAAAGCGGCGAGAGCGCGACCGTGCCGGTGTATGGCGGATAACACGTCGACGTTGTGCAGTAGTAGAGGTCGTACGCCACTTGCCCTTGCGGATATGAGCCCGCCGCTCTGGCTACGATGTATATCGTGTTGTTCTGGAGATTGCTGTACGCGGCGTAGAACTGCTGGCAGATGGGGCCGGGATTGTTGAAGGACAAGCCGCTGGCGAAGACCACATAGGGGCATATGGCCAACCTCACCAGCGGCTTTATCTGAATTTCTGCGTCGTACTCGTCGTACTTATTGCCGAATAGGCTCCTCGCTATGGCCGTCAAGTTAAGCTTGGCGTAAATAGCCGTAGGTATAACGTAGCCGTATCCGACCATATAGACCGTGTCGCCCACGTACTGCGCCAGCGTGCTGCTGGGATTCCACACGCTACACGCCGGATATCCCGACAGCTGGGCGGACGCCAACGCCAAGTAGTCTATGGCGTAATCGCTGAGATAGCCCGGCGTTGCGGGGCTGGCGACGCCCACATCGCTGGAGAGATTATACGCGGCGTAGGACGTTATCCTCTGGAGTATCTGCTGGGCTACCACGTTCAGCTCAGCCTGGCTCGCTTGTTGGGAGCCCGCCGACATGGCCCCCGCTATGTAGAACGTGAAGACTATGAAGAACACGATGACGAAGCCGATCACGGCGAGCTCTATCGACTGCACGTGATGAGCTGCAACGTTTCAAATAAATTTTGCGTTGGAGGAGCTTATATACCCGGGCCTCCCTCGCGGCGTGAGGCAGGCGTTTCCGGAGGAGGCCCTTAAGGCCGCCGAGGAGATCGTCAAGGATGTAAGGGAAGGGGGCTTGCCGGCGGCGCTGGAGTGGTCCAAGAGGCTAGACGGCGCTGCGCCCGAAGAGGTCGTCGCGCCGCCCGGCCGGAGCCCCGCCGCGGACCTCTCGGTGGTCGAGGCGGCGCTGGAGGCGGCGAGGTCCCTCGAGAGGCTCTACGCCAAGGCGCGGCCGCCGGACGCGCTGGACTACTACGAAGGGGTGTTGAGGGCTCTGTATTGGAGGCCCGTGGAGAGGGCCGCGCTCTATGTGCCGGCCCGGTATATATCCACATTGGTCATGCTCGCGGTTCCGGCCAGAATAGCCGGCGTTTCCGAAATTTACGTAGTAACGCCGCCCAGAGGCGCCACGCCCGAGTTGCTGACCGTGGCCGAGAAACTGGGCGTGAAGGGCATTGTGAAGCTAGGCGGCCCGCAAGGCCTCGCCTACGCGGCCTTCCACCTCGGCGTCGACATCTTGGCGGGCCCCGGCGGCGTCTACGTGCAAGCGGCTAAATACGTGCTCTCGCGCTACGTGGGCATCGACGGCATAGAGGGACCAACCGAGCTGGTGGTATACGCCGAGGGCGTCGAGCCGAGGCGCGTCGCGGCCGGGGCGTTGGCCCAGCTGGAGCACGGCCCTGCGTCTTTCGCGCTGGTGCTCTCCAGAGACTCCGCTCTGTTGGAGGAAGTCGAGCGCATATACGCATCGGAGAGGACCAGCTCCATGGGGCCCTTGACCGCTCGGAAGGTCTCCTCGCTCGAGGAGGCGGCCAAGGTCATAGACGAGGTGGCGCCCGAGCACTTGGAGGTGTGGGGCGCGCCCGAGTTGGCCCACATGGTGAAAAACGTGGGCGCGATATCGATCAATGCGCCGAGCCCTCTGCTCGACTACGCGGCCGGCATATCCCACGTATTGCCCACGGGAGGCAGCGCCAGGTGGAGGGGCCCCGTGACGCCCTTGACGTTTATGAAGCCCGTAGGAATCGCTTGGCTTCTGGCCGACACGAGGCTGAGGGAGTACGCGGTGAGGCTGGCCGAATACGAGGGATTCAAGAAACACGCCGAGGCGTTGAGATGAGCTGCGATGTCTTGGTGGAGCTGGAGCGCGTAATAAGAGACAAGATCGCATCTCAAGATCCCAGCAGCTACACCTACACTATATATAGCAAAGGCGTAAGCTATATAGCTAGGAAAGTCGGCGAGGAGGCCGTGGAGCTCGCCGTTGCCGCCTTAGCCGAGGGAAAGCGGAGGACTATCGAGGAGGCGGCCGATCTCTTGTACCACCTTTTAGTCCTCCTAGCGGCGCAAGGGCTCAGCCTCGAGGACGTGTGCGAGGAGCTAAGGCGGCGTAGGCGCTAGCCTAAGCCTCTCAGGACTCGGCAGAAGCCGCGAGTACCTAGAGCCGAAGCACGATCGGGAGCCCGTGTGGCAAGCGGCTCCTATCTGCACAACCTTCAGCAAGACCGCGTCGCCGTCGCAATCGCTCCTGAACTCCACCACGTACTGGTAGTGGCCGGAGGTCTCCCCCTTCAGCCACAGCCTCCTCCTGCTGGTGGACCAATAGTGCGCCAGCCCCGTGGTGAGGGTTAGGAAGACCGCGACGGGATCCATATGGCCCACCATGAGGACCTCCCCCGTCTCTACGTCTTGCACCACGGCTATGACCGTGCCGTCTCTCTGGCGGTAGTTGAGCCCGCTGGCTATCCTCCAAGCCTCCTCCGCCGACGCCAGAGGCTTAGGCTCCACGACTTATTCGCGACGCGTATTTAAGAACCCCGCGCGGCCTTCACGTGTTCAAGAGGCTTCCGGAGTTCTACGAGGAGCCAGACGTCGGATACAGCGTATATAGACTACACTTCAACGAGAACCTCTTCCTGCCCGAGGAATACTATAGGGAGATCCTCGGCGGCTTGGAGAGCTGGGAGGCGCGCTACTACACGCAGCCCAACAACTCATCGCTGGCCGCCAAGATAGAGGATCACATGGGCCTCCCCAGAGGCTCCGTAGTGATAACCGCGGGCGCAGATGATGGGCTGAGGCTGGCCATTCAGCTCCTCCATTTCGCCGAGGAGAGGAGGTTGGTCGTGCTGGAGCCCACGTACAGCATGCCGCGCATCCTCGCGGAGCAGCTGGGCATCGAGCGCGTCCAGCTTTCATATAGGCCGGATCTAGGCGTAGACGTAGACGAGGTGGCCAGGAGGGCTAAGGGCGGCGCGGTCTACGTCTGTTCGCCCAATAACCCCACGGGCCACTTGGTGAAGGAGCTCGAGGAGCTGGCGTCGAGGCTGGAAGGCCTCGTCATCTACGACGCGGCCTACGCGGAGTTCGCGGGGCTCTGGAAGCCCGAGCTCTACGAATACGGCAACGTCGTCGAGGCCAGGACCTTCTCGAAGGCCTGGGGCCTCGCAGGGCTCAGGGTGGGCTACCTAGTGGCCCGCGGGCCTTTAGCGTCTGCGCTCAAGGCGTTGGCGTATCCCCACCCCATAAGCAGCTACTCGGCCAAGGCCGTCGAGAGGGCGTTGGATTTGGAGAAATATGTGAGGCGCTCGGTGGACGAGGCGCGCGCCGTGAGGGACGAGGTGGCCGGGAGGCTCCTGACGGACAAATACGTCGGCGAGGCCAACTTCATAACCCTCAAGCTCGAGGACGCGGAGGCCGTCGCGGCCGAGCTCTACAAGAGGGGCTTCGCCGTTAGGGCCCTCGGCGGAAGGCCCTTGTGCGAGTCGTGTCTGAGGTTCACGGTAGCGCCCATGGACATCATGGAGAAGTTCCTGGTAGCGCTGTCCGAAGCGTTAAAGCTTAAATAGGTGCGCTCCGTGGACGGCATGCCCGTGGACAGTCCCCATATTGCTCGCGGTGCCGAATAAGGGGCGTTTGATGGAGCCGGCGCTTAGGCTTCTGGAACTCGCCGGCATAAGCCTCCTCGCATCCGACGAGAGGTCCATAATATTGCCCACCACTTGGCCCGACCTAAACGTGATAAAGCTAAGGCCCGAGGATATACCCCAAATCGTGGCAGCGGGGAGGGTCGCGGCCGGCATCACAGGCCACGACTACGTGGTCGAGTCAGGCGCCGACGTGGAGGAGCTCTTGGATTTGAGAATAGGCAAGGGATCCATAGTGGTTGCGGCAGTTAAGGGTCGGTGGGGCTCGGTCGACGAGCTGCCCGACGGGATCAAGGTGGCCACTAAATACGTCAACATAGCCTCGAGGTTTTTCGAGGAGAGAGGGAAGAGGGTGAGGATAGTCAAGGTGTCGGGCTCCGTCGAGGTGATGCCGCTTCTAGGCGTAGCCGACGTGGTGGTCGACGTGATGGCCACCGGCACGACGTTGGCCCTACACGGCCTCCAGCCCCTTGAGAAGATAATGGATACCTCGGCCCGCTTGGTGGCGGGCCGCGAATGGGCAGAGCACTACGTGGTGCGGAAGCTCGCCGCGTACATAAAGGGTCACCTAGACGCGCAGAACAAGCGCATGATATTCTTGAATGTGCCCTCCGACAAAATAGCCGAAGTCATCTCGGTGTTGCCGGCGCTGGAGTCGCCGAGCGTCGCGAGGCTCGCTAGAGGCGATATGTACGAGGTGTTCTCGGTAGTGGACGAGGGCGACCTCCCGGACTTGATCATGAAGCTCAAGGCCGCGGGCGCCAAAGACGTCGTAGTGGTCCCCCTGGACAAGCTGATAAAATGAAGGTCGCGATACTCGACTACACGGTGGGCAATATCGGGAGCCTCATATCGGCGTTGAGGAGGTTAGGCGCGGAGGCCTACGTCTCCAAGGGCGAGGGCCTAGACGCCGCCGACGCCGTGGTGTTGCCCGGCGTGGGGACCTTCTCGGTCGCTAGCAAGCTGGCGTCGGCTGTGAGGCGATACGTGGGATCTAAGCCGATGTTGGGGATTTGTCTAGGTATGCAGTTGTTTTTCGAGTCCAGCGAGGAGGGGGAGGGCCCCGGCCTGGCGCTGTTCCCGGGGCGCGTGGTCAAGATAGAGGCCGAGAGGGTTCCGCACATAGGCTGGGAGCTCACCGCCGCAACCGGCACTTGCGATCTGGCAGAGAGCGGTTACTTCTACTACTTACACAGCTACGGAGTCGAAGCCAAGGGCGCGCCTTACGAAGCCGCATATATAAACCTGAGGAGGAGGTACGTGGCGGCCGTGTGCGATCAAGGCAAGGGGATCTATGGAGTTCAATTCCATCCGGAGAGGAGCGGAAGAAGGGGCCTCGAGGTGCTCAGAAGGTTCCTATCGTTGGCCAAGGCCTAGCTTAGCCCTTATGGTCTCGGCTATCCTCTCAGCGAGGGCCTCCGGCCTTTCCCTGGCGTCGAACACCACGTAGCCCCGTTCCGCCGCCCTCCTGAGGTATATAGCGCGCACGGCTTTGAGGAACTCTAGGCGTTCATACTTCTCGGCGTGCGCGCTCCTGGCGTTTATACGCCTCACGGCGTCTTCGGGATCTAGGTCCAACAAGATCGTCAAATCGGGAGGCGGGACCTTGGAGTTTATGGCCTCCACGAACCCTATGTCGACCCCGGCGGCTCCTTGATAGGCTATGCTGGACTCAACATAGCGCTCAGTCACGACGACGAGCCCCCTCTTCAGCGCCGGCGCGATCTCCCTTTGGTAGTGGTCGAGCCTATCCGCGGCGAATAGGAGCGCGTCTATGTAGGGATCCGACGTGCCGCCCTTGAGCGCCCACTCTTTTATCAAACGGCCTATGGGCCCATCGCTGGGCTCCTTGGTGGCGTAAATCGGCATGATCTCGCGCAACTTGGCTATGACGGTGCTCTTCCCGCTGCCGTCTATGCCCTCTATGGCCACGAGGAGACCCACAGCGCGCTACGGCACAAACGGCAGGAAAGTCACCGGCATCAGCGGCTCCTTGATTTGCGATTTAACCACAACGCCCTCCTTGGGCACTATCTCGAACTCGTAGAGGCCGGGCGACACGGGGGACCACCTCATCTTCCTTATGAAGAGCACGCGCTTGAAGTTGCCGTCGCGCGTCCTCGCTATGCCCGTCACTAAAACCCCCGTCGCGAGGAACTCCTCGACGCCGTAGCGGCTTATGGCCGTGGAGCCGCTCGGGATCTCGGTCGTCACTATGTTCGTGGTGCCGATCTCCCTCTCTATGCCCATCACCAATACGCGTATGTACTCGCGGAGCACTTGCACGTCCTTGTCCAGCGTCACGAGAGGGGCTATGGGGTCTATGACCAGCCTCTGGGCGTTTAGCGCCGCCACGTAGTCCCTCAAGGAGGCTATTAGCGATTTGGCGATGGCCGTGGGGTCCTTCTCCCTTAAGCGTTCTATCAAGTCCATCTCCGGCACCAGCACTTCTATGAGGCCCTTGGCTCTGAGCTCCTCGAGATCCCAGCCGAAGCGCTTCGCGCCCATGACGAGCTGTTCGTAGGTCTCGTCGACGGAGACGTATATGCCTGGCTCCCCAAACTTGAGAGCTCCCTGCAAGAGGAAGGTGAGCGAAATAAGGGTTTTGCCCGTTCCGGTCTCTCCTGAAATTAGATAAGTTCTACCGCGTATGAAGCCCCCTCCGATCAACTGATCCAACCCCTCTATCCCCGTGGGGCTCGTCTCGTAGAACAAGCTCTCGTATCTGTCGTAGGAAACCGCGCCGAGAGTCGCCATGTGGCTATATTACCTCCGGTATATATTTCCATCCCCCACGGTCGAGATACCTTTTAAAACGCGGCGTAGGCGTCAAGCGTGTTTGCCGAAAGCGTATTACGCCTCAAGCCATTGAGGGTTCTAATAACTATAGAATCGGGCGATCCGCAGCTGAACAAAGGCGCCGCCGAGTTCTTGGCCAAGGCCTTGAGGGGCCCCGTAGATGTCGACGCAAGCGATCTGGGCATAACCTTGACCTTCAGGTGGAGCTTGGCCTCCAGAATAGCTGAGATAATAAGCGCCGAGGGCGACTCCGTGCTCGACTTCGAGGTGGGCCGAGACGAAGTCGTCATGGTCACCAAGAAAGGCCTCGTCATAACCGTGCACGTAGACGTGAGGAGCAACGGCTACGTCAGCGAGGTCGAGGGGACCGTCTCCGTGGATAAGGCCCCCTTCGAGATCGACGAAGGTTAGCCCCTCTTCACGCGCTTCCCATCGCCTATTACCCAGTAATCGCCGTCGCTCCTCCTCTCCAGCTTAAAGATGGGCACCTCGTGCTTCACGCGCTCCAGAGCTTGCCTAGCCACCGCGAAGGAGATCTCCCTGTTTACGCCGGCGACTAGGACGTATATGGTGTGGTCGCCCGGCTTGAGGGATCCGACTCTGTGGTAGATCCTGGCGTCGAGGACTCCGTCGAGAGATCTCGCCCACTGCTCTATTTCGGCTATCTTCTGGCTCGCGTAGGGCTCATAGGCCTCATAGTCGAGCTCGCCCACCTCGGCCCCGTCTACCCGACCCTTCACGAAGCCGACGAAGATAACCACGCCGCCGGCCCCCAGAGGCGCCGTCTTGGAGATCACGTCCTCCACCTCCTTATCGAGATCGATCTCGTCTGCTATTAAGCCGCCTCCGCCCGAGACCGGCGGCATCACGGCCACTTCGTCGCCCTCTCTGAGCAGATAGTTCTCCGTGGCGTTACGGCCGTTGACCAAGAATATAACGTCGTCCTTGTAGGCAAGGGCCTTTGGATACGTCTTGAAGAACCAATCCGCCAATTTGCCCAAGGTGTAATCGTCGGGCACCTCCAGCTCCTCGAATATTTTGCCGGTGATATCGCGCAAAGCCGAAAAATACTTCACCTTGATCCTCATGGACGTTCGCGGTTTTGGCGTTTTAAGCCTTAACGACGCGGAGACTCCCGCCCTGCGCCGATAAAGCGGCAAGCCCTCGTCGATGCGCGGAATTTTGACACCTATTGCGCAACAACGCTTTTATCGTGAGGCTAGAGCTTCTTAGTGGCTGAGCTGTGGCTCAACAAAGCCAATTAGGGATTACGCCAAGGAGGACCTGGCCGACGGCGGATTCGACTCGGCCGCGTTTTCGCGCAGCAGTTGGTCGAGTGCTCAAGGGGTTGCTGATTAAGCCGGGCGGATCGCGGCCTATCACTCGCTCAACGGCCGAGCAGTACTTGATCAAGCTCCTCGGCAAGGAGGCGCCTCAAGAGGCGGCCAGATGCGCCGAGGCGCTCGAGCAACACTACATATAAGCCCGCGACGCGAGGATGAACGACTACAGGCGGTGGGAGGCCGGGGAGGCGATCAAGTGCATGGATTTAACATGGGGGTACGAGAGGTGGCCGAAGGCTCTTAGGGGGATCTCCTCGTTGAGGGAGACCGGATTCGCGGCAGTGTTAAGGGAGCTGTGCGGCAAGGCCCTTGCCGTTGTCCTGCTCGGCTCTAGGGCTAGGGGCGACAACACGCCGCTGAGCGATTGGGATCTGCTGGCGGTTACGCCAACGGGCCAGTACAAGCTCGAGGCGCTAGACGTGGGCCTAGTAGCGTGGCTTCCGCCGGATAAGCTCGACGAGATCCTGGAGCGCTCCACGATAGTGCTCGACGCATTCGCCGACGGCAAGCTCCTCTGCGGCGATCCCGAGGTTTTCGACAAGGCCAGGGAAAGGGCTATACGCCGAGGAGAGGGGCCTCGTCAGACCAAAAGCGGTTGGGCTTCCGGGAAGGGCCGTGGAGAGTTAAAGCTGGGCCGAGGGCGCCTAGCCTCACCCGACGACGCGGGCTGGGCTGCATATCGTCATTTTGTGGTCTTCGTTTCGCGTCCAGCTGTCACCAATATTTTAATGATGTCCCATTAGCCTTTGCTGATGTCGTCTAAATTCGATGTTATAGTTGTAGGGGCGGGGCCCGCCGGCTTAGCCGCCGCGTATAAACTAGCGTCGGCAGGCTTTAAGGTTTTGGTGTTGGAGAGGGGGAGGGAGCCGGGCTCGAAGCAAGTCTACGGCGGGAGGATCTACGCATATTGGCTTGACAAATATCTCCCCGAGTTCCGCAAAGACGCGCCGACCGACCGCTGGGTTCGCAAGGAGCGGGTATCGCTCATGACGGACGAATCGGTCACCACCATCGAGTTCGAGGTGGTTAAGCCCGAGAAGACCAGCTTCGTCACGTCGCTGTACTCGTTCACCTCGTGGCTGGGCAAGCTCGCCGCGTCGGCTGGCGCCAAGATAGTGACCGAGGTCGTCGTAGACGAGCTACTCAGAGACGAGAAGGGGAGGTTCATCGGCGTTAGGTCAGGCCAGGACAAGGTCTACGCCGATTACATAATCGACGCAGAGGGCGTGAACAGGCTCCTGCTCGAGAGGGCCGGCATAGTGCCTAGGCTGAAGCCGGAGCTCGTGGCCGTGGGCGCGAAGGAGGTCCTCAAGTTCGATAATAGAAAGATAATGGAGGACCGATTGGGCCTCTCGGAGGACGAGGGGCTCGCGTGGGCCTTCGCCGGTTGGCCCACCGAGTATCTGCCGGGCGGCGGCTTCCTCTACACCTATAGGGACTCCGTCGCTCTCGGCGTTGTCGTTTACTTGACTGCGTGGCGCCAGCTAGTGACGCCCGTCTACGACTTGGCGGAGCGCCTCAGAACCCATCCGTACATAGCGCGGTTGGTGGCTGGCGCGAGCCTCCAGGAATACTCGGCGCATCTCACGCCAGTGGCTGGGATATCCATGGCCCCGCCGAGGTTCTCCTACGACGGTCTCCTGATAGCGGGCGACGCCGCCGGATTCTTGATGCACGCCGGCGTTTTAATAAGGGGCGTCGACTTCGCCGTGGCCTCCGGCGTCCTCGCCGCAGAGGCCATAAAGGAGGCGGGGCGCCCCGACGCGCTCTCCCGCTATGACGACAAGCTCAAGAGCAGCTTCATCATCAGAGATCTGGCCGCGTTCAGGAACGCGGATAAGGTGTTGTCCGGCCAATTCGCCTTCAACGACTTGCCCAAGCTCGTGAACGCGCTCATGAGGAACTACTTCACCATAGAGGATAGGCCGCCGACGATAGCGTCTGCGCTTAAGACGACGTTAGGCGAGTCGAACGTATCCCTGACGAAAGTATTGATAAATATGATGTACGCATTGGCGTACCTATGACCGCGCAACAACCAGTTAAGTTCATGACGATAGAGGAGCGCTTGAACGTAAACGCGTGGGACGTCGATATATACAGGCCGCATATAAAGATAAAGGATCCAGATAAGTGCAGATACTGCGAGAAGAAGCCTTGTACCTACATGTGCCCCGCCAAGTGCTATGTCCAACAAGGCAATATAGTGGTGCTCAGCACCGAGGCGTGTCTCGAGTGCGGCACTTGCCGCGTGGTGTGTCCCTACGAGAACATAGATTGGAATTACCCGCGCTCCGGAATGGGAGTCTGGTTCAGATTCTCCTAGTAGGTTTTGGCCTTAGTCGAATGGAGCCTCTGCGCAATAACGTAATTACATTTATAAAAGCGCCTCTTTAGACTACGCGATGAAGTTCGTAGTGTTGACTAAAGCAGCAGTGCCCCTCTCGTCTGCGATTAGGATCGATCCCAAGACCGGCACGTTGATTAGAGAAGGCGTGCCCCTTTCGGTCAACCAGTGGGACCGCGATGCGGTGGAGTTCGCGCTGAAGCTCCGCGATAAATACGGAGGGGAGGTCATAGCCATATCCATGGCCCCGCCCTCGGGAATACCGGCGCTGGAGAGCTTGATAGGCATGGGCGTCGATAGAGCTATACTAGCCACAGACCGCGCCTTCGCGGGGGCTGATACTTGGGCCACCTCCTTTGTTCTGGCCAAGACCATAGAGAAATACGTCCCCGACTACACGTTGGTGATAGCGGGCGAGGAGACCATCGACAGCACGACGGCGCATGTGGGAGCGCAAGTGGCCTCCCACTTGAACATCCCCTACGTCTACTACGTGTACGACGCCGAGATCCACGGCAACAAGGTCAGGGTGAGGAGATTTCTCGAAGACGAAGGGGTGGACGAGTTCTACGAGATGGATCTGCCGGCGCTCATATCTGTGGCGAAGGGCACGCAGATGCCGAGGGAGATCAGTTTATTGAGGAAGATAAACGCTAGAGATAGGATCATGCAAGCGACGAACAAGGAGCTCGGTCTAGACCCCGAATGCGTGGGGCTTAAGGGCTCGCCGACTTTCGTGGCGGGTCAAACCGGCGCCACGTTCCCGCCTAGGAAGCGTAAGATATTCGCCGGCGATCCGCGCGAATCGGTTAAGGCATTGGTGGAGGAGTTGAAGAAGGAGGGCTTGTTGTAATATGCCCTGCCGTCTCTGGCCCCCGGTAAACAAGGAGGAGTACAAGGGCGTTTGGGTGTATCTAGAGCACGACGGCGCTAAGCTCAAGGACGTCGCATTGGAGCTGTTGGGCAAGGCCAGGGATCTAGCATCCAAGAGGGGCAACGCGCCCGTGGGGGGCGTGTTGATCGCCGGCACCGACGAGATGGCACAAGAGGCTATCTACCACGGCGCCGACGAGGTGGTGATCGTCGTGAATCCAGAGCTCAAGGTCTACACGCCGTATGAATACGCCAACGCCATAGCGAAGGTCGTGGCCAAGTACAAGCCGGAGATCTTCCTAATCGGCGCCACTAAGAGAGGGCGCGAGCTGGCGGCGTTTGTAGCGAATACCTTGACCACCGGCATCACGGCAGACTGCACTGCGCTGGAGGTGGACCCGAAAACCGGCGACCTCTTGCAGATCCGCCCGACCTTCGGCGGGACCCAGATGGCCACGATCAGGACCCCTCACAGAAGGCCCCAGATGGCGTCTGTCAGACCCGGCGTATTCCCCAAGCCGCCCCGCGACCCCAACAGGAAGGGCAAAATAATCCATGAAACCGTGGAGCTGAACTCGAGGAAGACCGCGTTTCTGGGAGCCGAGAAGAGGATAGAACACGATATAGCGGACCTACCGCCGATAGAGTCCTCTGATGTGGTAGTGGCTGGCGGAAGGGGCTTGGGCTCCGCCGACGGCTTCAAGCTCCTAGCGGAGCTGGCCAAGTTGCTCAACGGCACAGTCGGCGCTTCGTTGATGGCCGTCAGGGCTGGCTGGGCGCCGCACACTAGGCAAGTCGGCCAGACAGGCAAGACCATTAGGCCCAAGCTCTACATAGCGGTGGGGATCTCGGGCGCTGTGCAACACATGATGGGCATACAAGAGGCCAAGTATATAGTAGCGATTAACTCGGACCCGAACGCCCCCATAGTTCAAAACTCCGATTACGCCGTTATCGGCGACTACAAACAGATAGTGCCTCTGCTCATCGAGGAGATAAAGAGAGCGAAAGGGATAATTCAGCAGTAATACCACACGTCACCTTTCGGCGATCAGGGTGTTCATCACGTCCAACAACTCTTTTAATTATAGAAGCATTAACTCGCATGAGCCTAGTCGCTCGGGCCATGTTCCCGAAGGGCAAGGAGCCCCGCTACGCCTTCGAGGCGCTTATATCTATGTTGCCCGAAGCGGTCCTCAACTTCGGCGTTGACGGGATCTCCATGAAGGCCCTCGATCCGAGCAAGGTGGCCTTGTTGCAGCTCGAGTTCACGGCCGGCGGCCTGGAGGAGTACTCCGTGGATCACGACGTCAAGATAGGCCTTATATTCTCGACGGTGAAGGATGCGTTGAAGAGAGTCGGCGCGGCGGAGAAGCTGGAAATAGGCGTCGACGAGGAGAAGCAACGCTTCGTCATGATGGTCTATCCCAAGAAGGGGAGAGAGGCGGGCATATACAGGAGGTTCTCGTTCCCCATAGTGCAGCTGGCTGAGGAGGAGATACCCGAGATCAACGTGGAGTACGACGCGTCGTTCGAGATGGACTCCTCCACGTTTGACGACGTAATGGCCTTTGCGGAACAAGTGTCCGACTCCGTGTTGATACAGGTGAGCCCCGATTCCGTGGCGTTTAAGGCGGAGGGGGAGGGGGGCAAGGCTACCGAGAGCGAGTTCGGCCGCGACAGCGAGGCCTTATTCGACATCAACGCGCAAGGCGCCGTCAAGGCCAAATACACCGTGGAGCTGATCAGAAACGTGTCTGGGAAGTTGAAAGGCATAAGCAAGAGGGTCAAGGTGGAGCTGGGCGACGCAAAGCCGTTGAGGCTCACCTACGAGTTCGCCGCAGGTAGATTTGTCATGGTGTTGGCGCCCAGAGTCGACTAATGAACTCCCTCGCCCTCTTGGTCCTGCTTTTCTTCACGATAGCAACCGCGTTGGCCCTCTTCTGGTACGCCTATACGACTTTTTTGTCGACATCGCGCACTTTTGTGACTATAAAAGCCGCCGTGCTTTTCGCAGAAAACAACACGCTGAAGCTCGTGGTTGTGAACCCCGGCCCCAATTCGGCCAACATAAACGCCGTGTATCTAAACGGGATTCAGTGTAATTTGACCAACTACGTCTACGTAGAGCCCGGCGCTGTGGCGGAGGTGGACGCGGAGTGCCCCAGAGTGCAAGCGCTTTCGGCTCAAGGCATACTCGTGGCGAACGGCTACTCGATACCCTTTGTGGCCTCTATATCTTAATATACCGCTCGTTATTAACGCGGTGATGTGGGCTGGTATTGCCGATGCTTGACGAAAGCACACCAGAGCTGATGCTACTTCCTGCCGTATGGGCAGAAGTGGAGAACGCCGAGTTGTTTGGCCAACCCCGCGAAGCTCACGCCGTATGCCACGACGGGCTTCCCGGCCCGTTTGGCGAGCTCCACCAAGGACTTCACATCGACGGAGGTAGCGGCGCCTGGGGCTATGACAACCACGCCTATTTTCTGTAATATTTCGGGCAAGGCGTTGTCGTCGACGAAGCCCAGCGGCTTTAGGGAAATTCTGGACGGATCGTAGACGTAGACCTCCGGCGTTATGTTGCTCAAGACATTGGCCACCTTCTCGCTGTAGCCCACGAGGAGGACGGGCCCGCCATATAGGAGAGCAATATATTCCGCGAATTTATTAACGCATTTATTGCTCTCGCGTGGGTGACATGTAAGGGCTGATTTGGCGGCAGTGAGCGCCCTCGCCCTTATGGCCTCGACGCAGAACCGCAACGACGGGTTCTCTAGGGCCTTCGCGAGCTCGTAGGCGCCCGACTTGACATCGGGCTCCACGGGGGCGTCCACGCATATACTGCCTATACAACATCGCGCTATTTTCTGGCCTTCGCAAGCATCGGCGCCGCCCCTATCGCTAACAGAGACCACGAGAACGCCCGTGCTCACTGTAAGGTCTTGATATTTCTTTAAAAAATTATGTCCAGAAACTCCGCCGTAGCCCGCCGCCTCCGACAATGGCGGAATTTGAACGACTGCCTCAGCATGCAACGACTTCTGCCTTAAAGCAAATACATATATCAAACAAAGGGCTTACTCATGGAGATTTTAAAGCACGACTTGCTCATAATAGGCTCCGGCATAGCGGGCTTGAGAGCCGCCCTACAAGCTGCCTACACCGCCAGGATAGATATCGCGATATTGAGCAAGGTCCAAGTTATGAGGTCGCACTCGGTCTCGGCCGAGGGCGGCATGTCGGCTGTTTTGTACCCCGAGAATAACAGGGATAGCTTGGAGCTACACGCCTATGATACGATCAAAGGATCCGACTACTTGGCCGATCAAGACGCCGTGGAGCTTCTGGTTAGCCTAGCTCCCGTTGAGGTTAGGTTCTTGGAGAGGATAGGAGTGCCTTGGAGCCGTCTGCCCGATGGCAGGATGTACCAAAGGCCGTTCGGCGGCATGTCGGTGCCGAGGACCACCTTCGCCGCCGATAAGACGGGCTTCTTCATAATGTCTACACTATATCAAAATATTCTTAGATTTGATAATATTAAACAATATCATGAATATTTTGTAACTAAATTGATAATAGAGAATGGAGAATTCAAGGGAGTGACCGCGATCGACTTGAAGACGGGCGAGCTCAAGTTGTTTCTAGCCAAGGCGGCTATAATAGCAACTGGAGGAGCCGGCCGGCTCTATAAGTTCACCACAACCGCCCATTCCACCACGGGCGAGATGTTGGGGTACGCGCTTAGGGCGGGGCTCGCGCTTAAGGACATGGAGTTCGTCCAGTGGCACCCCACGGCCCTAGTCCCGAGCGGCATATTAGTCAGCGAGGCGGCCAGAGGTGAGGGCGGCTATCTGATAAACAAGGAGGGGGAGCGCTTCATGAAGCGCTACGCCCCCCAGAAGATGGAGCTGGCCCCGCGCGATATAGTGTCAAGGGCTATACTCACAGAGATAGCTGAGGGCAGAGGCTTCGTCCACGAGGAGAGCGGCATGGGCTACGTGGGCCTCGACTTGAGGCATCTGGGCGAGGAGGTCCTCAACCGGAAGATACCCTTCATAAGGGAACTGGCCCACAAATACGCCGGCGTAGACGCTCTCAGCGAGCCCATACCGGTGAGGCCGGCCGTTCACTACACTATGGGCGGGATACACACGGATACCTACGGCCGCGTCCTCGCCCCCGATGGGTCGTGGATAAAAGGCCTTTGGGCCGCCGGCGAGGCGGCCTC
>DANS01000016.1:0-23524 GCA_002497345.1 Thermoproteus sp. UBA157 | reverse complement strand
GCAGCGGCGAAATACGCCTTGGAGGCGCCGGCGCCTACGGCCGATGAGAAGTACATCAAAATCGCGCAACAAGAGGAGTCCAGAATATTCGACAAGCTTCTACACAAGGAAACCAACGGCATTTCGGTATACGAGCTGAAGGGCCGCCTCCAGAACACCATGGAGGAGCACTTCGGCCCATTCAGACACGAGACCACCATGAAGGAGGGCATACCTAAGTTGCTCAAGATAAGGGAGGATTTCTTGAGAGTGAGGATTGACGACGGAAGCAGAGTATATAACCAGAACTTGAAGGACGCGCTGGAGCTCGACGGCATGATCGATGTGGCGTTGGCGTTGGCTTACGGGGCTTTAGCCAGGCAAGAGTCGAGGGGCGCCCACTACAGGACGGACTACCCCAAGCGCGATGACGTTAACTGGCTGAAGCACACGCTGGCGTATTTCAGCGAAGGCCGAATACAGCTGTCGTACATTCCCGTGAGGATAACCAAGTGGACTAAGTTCGAGGAGAGGAAGTACTAGGCCATGCCGACGTTGACCGTCCGGGTCAAGAGATTCGACGGCAAGAGGAGCTGGTGGCAGGAGTATAAAGTCGACATTAAGTCCAGAAGGATCACGGTGCTCGACGTGTTGTTGAGAATTAAGGAGGAGCAAGACCCCACGCTTGCTGTCCGCTACTCCTGCCGCATGGCCATATGCGGATCCTGCGGCATGGTGATAAACGGAGTTCCGCGACTCGCATGCCAGACCCTCCTTACCGAGATCAAGGACGACGTCATTACCGTGGAGCCTATGTGGAACCACAGAGTCATAAGGGATCTCGTGGTCGACACCGAGCCCAACTTCGAAAAGTTGAGGAAGGTCAAGCCGTATATAATCCGCGATCTCAAGGAGCTGTTCGAGTCCGACAAGGAGTTCGGGCAGAAGCCTGAGGATCTGGAGAAGTACTACAACTTCGCCTACTGCATCGAATGCGGCCTCTGCATGGCCGCATGCCCCGTGGTGGCCACCAACCCGAGATTCCTCGGACCGATGGCGCTGGCCGCCGCGTATCGCTGGTCCGCCGACAGCAGAGACCAAGGCTGGCCGATACGCGCCAAGATAGTCGACACGGAAGAGGGCGTCTGGTCCTGCCACTTGGCCTACACATGCTCGGCCGTGTGTCCCAGAGGCGTTGACCCGGGCTTCGCGATCCAGTTGGTTAAAGCCGCGTTAATGAGGAGGGCCAAGAGGTTATGAGCGATCAACGAAATTCATACATAAATGCAAGCAATAACTATAATGTTATGAGGGCGGGCAGAGGTGTCGGCGAGTGGTTTAGAGTTATAAACTATGAACGCCTTTATTTCACAATACAACGTATCAGCGGATTATATATGTTCTTTTATTTGATATTTTATAGAGTTATTTTCGACGCATTTGTAAGTCCAACACTCGTCTCAAACTTCGATGAGACCATCGCGGGCAAGGTGCTGGCGGCCCTCTTCTTGGTGTTCCTGGCTTTTCACGGCCTCAACGGCCTCAGGATAATGTTGATAGAATTCGGTATAATAAGGGGATGGCCCCTCAGAGACCCCATAAGGAACGTCCCAGGGCTTCGCAGATCCCGAGGACATCTCGTATACAACGTGTTGATGATAATAGTGGCGATAGCCGCGTTGATATATCTGCCGTACTTGGTAGCATTCGGCGCAGTGTTTAGGCCATGAGCGAGGGGACCATACGCTTGATCTTCCTCTTGTTGGCGCTATACGTCGTAGTCATGATAGGCGTCGTGTTCTTGGTACTGCTACCTATATACGTGCCGCTCTCGGAGGTGCTCAGCTCCAACCCCATAACCGTCTACCCCGAGGGCGTGGCTAAAGTCAATCCGACGCTTAAGGCACTCGAGGCGTCCATAGCCGTCGCTTGGAGCACCCATGGGATATTAGGCCTAAGGAGGTTTTTGTCGGATTTGACCAAGACGGAGAGAGGCATGAAAGCCGTCAACTGGTTAACTGTTTTTCTAATCGTTGTGATAGTGCCGATAGTAGTATATGCAATAATGAGGATTTAGGCATACGTCGTTCAATTTTTTAAAGTGAAGACAACGAATCCGTTGTGCGTTTTAACGAGAGGGCCGCCGGCGCCGTGGTGTATATAGTGCGGGGAAGGCTGCTCTATCTAGTGTTACATAACAAGTTCGGCTGGGACTTTCCCCATGGGCTGATAAGAGAGAAAGAAACCGAGATAGCCGCCGCCTTGAGGGAGATCTACGAGGAGACCCGCTTGAAGGTGGACCTAATACCTGGATTCGCGGAGCGCGTGGTGATAAGGTTCTCCAGAGGAGGGAGGACCATATACAAGGAGATAGTGATGTACCTAGCCAAGGCGTATTCGGAGGAGGTGCTGTTGTCCGAAGAACACGACGACTACGCATGGCTCGACTACGAGAGCGCCTTGAGCAAGCTGTCTCGCGACGAGATGAGGCGCGTGCTCATCAGGGCAAACGCTTTCGTCAGATCGGCGATTCAAGCTCTATGAAGCTGAGCATAGTGTTAAGGGCCGACCTCTCGATGTCGTGCGGTAAAGCGGCTGCTCAAGCAAGCCACGCGGCGGTCGAGTGCGCCTTGAAGGCCCTCAACTCGGCCAAATGGAGGAGGTGGGCCGAGCAGTGGCTGGAGGAGGGGCAGAAGAAGATAGTACTAGCGGCGAGGAGCCAAGAGGAAATATTGGAGCTCGAGACCAAGGCGAAGGCCCTCGGGCTGCCGGCCGAGGTGATAAGGGACGCGGGCCTCACCGAGGTGCCGCCCGGCACGATCACGGCGCTTTGCGTGGGCCCCGCGCCGGACGAGCTGGTGGATGCCGTAACCGGGCGCCTCAAGCTTTATAGGGAGCCATCTTGATGTATATATCGACGTTTGCGCCCTCCACGTCCCACCGCTTCGCGTAGGAGCCCTCCGGGCCCTTGCCCAGCCCGAGCTTGACGGCCCTCACCTCGTTGGCTATGTACTCGCCCATGCGCTCCACCGCCTTTTTGATCTCCTCGCTGGAGGTCTCCACGTAGACCTCTATGTAGTCGCTGACGGAGAGGCCCGCCTCCTTCCTCATAATTTGTATCCTCCTCACCAGCTCCCTCGCCAGCGCCTCGTAGTAGAGCTCGGGCTCGGGCCTCGCGGGGACGCAGACGGCTATGCCGCCCTCCTCGTGCGAGATCCACCCGTCGGGGCACTCGCCCTCCTCGACGCTCTTCGCGTTTGCCAAGTAGGCCAAGAGTGCGGCGTATTTGGCGGCCCTCGGCGCGCCTCTTACCACCACCTTGGATATGGGCCATCTGAGCTTTATGCCGGCCTTGTTCCTGGCCTCGGCTATTATCGAGAAGGCCTTGAAGAGCTCGTCGAAGGTCCTCAGCAACTCCTCATCAATTGGCCCGGGCTCGGGGTACTGGGCTAGGTGGACTGACTCGGCCGCGTTGGGCTCGTACTTCTTGACGAAGTTCTGCCACAAGTACTCGGCTATATGGGGCACGAAGATCCCGCCTATTATCAAGACGTCTTTGAGGACCTTGAACAACACGGCGTAGGCGGCGTATTTGTCCTCGGTGGGCTCCTCGCTCCAGACCCTCCTCCTCAAAAGCCTTATGTATCTATGGCTCAACGTCTCCACGACGAACTCGACCCAAGCTTTGGCCGCCTCGTGTATCTCGAACGCCTCCATGCGCCGCGCCACCTCCTCGGCCAGCTTGCTTGCGGCCGAGAGGAGCCACTTGTCCTCGTCCAGCGCTTTGCCGAGATACGCCTCCAGGGAATGCCTTTTCGGATCGAAGCCGTCTAGGCCCATGTAAGTATCGGCGAACTTGACGACGTTCCAGAGTATGTTGAGCTGGCTGACCGCGAACTTGACCTCGTCTGGGTCGAAGTTGAGCGCCTCCCAGGGGGCAGCCTTGGTGAGGAGGTATAGCCTGACGGGATCAGCTCCGTATTTGCTCAGAAGGTCCTTCGCCCAGATCACGTTGCCCTTGCTCTTGGACATCTTCTGGCCTTGCTTGTCTAGTATATGTCCCGTTATGAGGATGGACTTATAGGGCGCCCTTCCCGCGTATACCATGGACGTGGCCAAGAGGGAGTAGAACCAGCCGCGGGTTTGGTCTATCGCCTCGGTCACCCAGTCGAAGGGATAAAGCGATTCCCACAGCTCCTTGTTGCGCTCCCCGTCTACGGCCGCTATCCAAGCTATGCCCGAGTCCATCCAGACGTCGGCCACGTACGGCTCCCTCATCCATTTGTCGCAATCTGGCGTGGAGATCTCCACTTGATCTATCCAAGGCCGATGCACCAGCCAGAATTCGTCCACAGGCGGTAGGCTCTTCGCCAAGGCCTTGAGCTCGTCGATGCTGCCTATCACCAATATTCTGCCGTCCTTCTGGCAACGCCATATGGGCAACGGCGTGCCCCAGAATCTGCTTCTGCTGATGTTCCAGTCCCTCGCGTTTTTCACGAAGTCGTCGAATCTATATCTGAGCTTTTCTGGGTATATCTTGACCTTTTTCAACTCCTCGTACATTTCGTCTTTGAGTTTGGACATCTTGATGAACCACTGTCGATCCGCCCTCAGGATCAGCTTGGTGCCGCAACGCCAGCAGTGCGGGTATTCGTGCCTTATCGTCGTGTGGTGTACGAGGAGGCCCCTCTCCTTGAGGTCTTCCACCACCTTCTTATCCACGTCGAACACGTACATCCCGGCGTACTTGCCGCCGAGCTCGTTGTATATGCCGTTGATCTCAACGCTGTTGGTGATCTTAATGCCGAACTTCTGGGCCAATTCGAAGTCCTCGGGGCCGTGCCCCGGCGCTATGTGGACAAGCCCAGTGCCTTGCTCGAGCGTTACGAACTCGGCGGGGTACACTTGGTGGGGCCGGCTGGCCCTTTCGGGGACCAGATCGGCCAAGGGGTGCACGTAACGCATTCCGACGAGCTCCGAGCCCCTCCTCGTCTCGACCACGCGCCACTCCCTTATTCCGAAGAGCTGCATGAGCTGCGGGACGAGCCCTTCGGCGAGCCACCAGTACTCCCTTTTGCCCCCTGCGACCACCTCGACCTTCGCGTAGCTGTGTTCGGGATGCACCGCCACGGCCTCGTTGTCCACGATGGTCCACGGAGTCGTGGTCCAGACCACTAGGTATTCGTCGTCTTTGCCCTCCACCTTGAACTTGACGTATATAGACGGGTCCTCCCTCTCGGCATATCCCAAATCGACTTCGTGATCGCTGAGCGACGTCTCGCAACGCGGGCAGAACCAGAGGACCTTGTAGTCCTCGGCGAGAAGCCCCCTTTCATGAGCCCTTTTTATGAGCCTCCAAGCGTATTCGATGTACCGCGGCCTCCTCGTCTGGTAGGCGTTTTTGAGGTCCAGCCAGAGGCCCAGCCTCCTCGTGCCCCACTCCTCCCAGAAGGACAAATAGTAGTCGACCAGCTTGTTGCACTCCTCGGAGAATTTGGCCACGCCGAATTTCTCTATGTCCTTCTTGCTCTTGAGGCCTTGCCTCTGCTCCACCTCCAGCTCCACGGGAAGGCCTTGCATGTCCCAGCCGCCTTGGGCCCATACCGAATATCCTCTGGATCTCCAGAAGCGCAACACGACGTCTTTGTAGGTCCTGCCCCTTATGTGGCCCACGTGGGGGAAGCCGTTAGTGGTCGGAGGGCCTTCCAGGAACGTGAACTTCTTGCCATTGGGGTTAAACGCTCTCCACTTCTCCTCGATACCTCTCTCGGCCCAGAACTTGCGCGCCTCCTCCTCGACCTTCAACGGGTTGTAGTTGGACATCACGGAATCCCCGGCATGGCCTAATCATTTTAAAGTTATTTTAAGCTTGAGCGCCATTTCCCGAGAGGCATGGGCGTAAGATGTTGGCCAAGACCTCGGGGCAACACGCCGTCCAGAGGCCTTGGCACAATATGCTGAGCTACGGGATCTAGAGGCCGGTCGCTTACAATGCAACCTCGCCGACGAGCTGAGCCGGCTCGAGCCCGAGCTCCTCGAGGGCCCGCGGCGAGGGTCTACTCGCCATTGAGCAAGCCCCTTGAGCTATACGCCGAGCTCTTCGGCCATAACTTTTAATGGTGAATTAGAAAAACTGCTTATGTCCTGGAGAACCGCCATAACGATCGCCGGCCTCGACTCGGGCGGCGGCGCCGGCATACACGCGGACATAAAGACGTTCGCGGCGCTCGGAGTCCACGGGACGACGGCCTTGACGTGCGTCACGGCCCAGAACACCTACGAGGTTAGGGCCGTGCAGTGCTTGCCGCGCGACATGGTGAGGGCGCAGATAATGGCCGTCTGGGACGACATGGGAATAGACGCGGGCAAGACGGGCATGTTGGGGACGCGGGAAATAATCGAGGAGACGGCCTCGGTTGCGAGAAAGCTGGGCTTCCCCCTAGTTGTCGACCCCGTCATGGTGGCCAAATCAGGAGCCCCCCTCATATCGGAAGACGCTATGGAGGCCTTGGCCAAGAGGCTCCTCCCGGTCGCCAAGGTGGTGACCCCCAACAGATATGAGGCCGAGAGGCTGACTGGCATGAAGATATCGAGCGTCGACGACGCCAAGAGGGCCGCGGAGAGGATCCACAGGGAGATGGGGAGCGAGATAGTGATAGTCAAGGGCGGCCACCTGGACACACAAGACGCGGTAGATGTCGTGTACATAAACGGGACCTTCCACGAGCTGAGGACGCCGCGTTTGGACCCCCGCGCCACGCACGGCACGGGCTGTTCCTTCTCGGCGGCTATAGCGGCCGGGTTGGCCAAGGGCGAGGACCCCTTGGAGGCCATAAAGACGGCCAAGGAGTTGATATACATCGCCATAAAATACGGAGTGCCCAAGGGCAAGGGCCATTGGCCCGTCAACCCGACGGCTTGGGTGGAGATACCCGCCGAGAGGTGGAGGACATACGAGGAGATGACAAAGGCGCTTGAGATAATAGAGGAAAACGCGGAGCTGTTCGGCGTATTGATACCGGAGGTCCAGAGCAACTTGGGCTACGCCGTGGATCCCCGCTACGCCCAGACTAGGGACGACGTAGCGGCGATCCCGGGCAGAATAGTGAAGTACATGGGGAGGGCGAAGCCCTCTGGGCCTCCAACGTTCGGCGCTAGCGATCACGTGGCCAGGAAGATTCTGGCCGCGCTCAAGCACGATCCCCGCATAAGGGCCGCCGCCAACTTCAAGCTCGACGAGGATCTCTTGAGGAGGGCGAGGGAAGCCGGCTACAAGGTAGCGGTGGTGGATAGGCGCAACGAGCCCAAGGAGGTCAAGGAGAAGGAGGGCGGATCCATGCAGTGGATAGTGGAGGAGGCCGTGAAGCAGACGGGCGGCGTTCCGGACATCATAGTAGACTTGGGCGATTGGGGCAAGGAGCCCATGATATCGGTGTTGGGGAGGACGCCGACCGAGGTCTTGGAGAAGGTGCTAAGGCTATACAGAGAGAATCGCAAGGCCGAATGATCTCGGCAAAAGGCGAAAACAAACGTGCCGACAACGGAGGCGACTTCGACAAAAGTTAGAAGAGATAAATCAAGCATCGTATGAAACCCTAGGTCAAAATAAATGACGCCGTATATAGTAGCTGTAATGCTAACAGTGATGGCGCTAGCCGCATTGGTAAGAGCTCACGACTAATATGCGATGATCGCCTAGGACTCGGCTGCGCGATAGGCTACGCGTACCGGAAGACGTGGACGTGAATCTCCTACGATAGTTTCGAGTACGGGCAATGTAGAGCTTCAATCAGGCTGCACATATAGCTTCAGCGTAGCGGATCGCATCCGTATTCGCGGTCCGATACCGGAGGTATACTGACAGAATTGATCGAGATGTGGTTAAAGACGGTCAAAAACGTCGGGAACGCGGCGTTTGCAGATACGCCTTACGATACCAGCAACGCCGTAGAGATCGTGGCGCACGCGTCGTTGAGTAACTTCACGCGTCCCGGCATGTAACAAGCGCGCCGCAGAAAAGCGCGACGATGACAATAGAATGCGCCCCGGCCGGGATTTGAACCCGGGTCACGGGCTCGACAGGCCCGCATACTAGTCCGGGCTATACTACCGGGGCCGCAACCACCCTACCTATGGCTTTTAAGCTTTTTCATCCGTTTAGACGAACTTGTGTAGTGCAATCTATTCCTCCGGCAGTAGCCTACGCACCACGGCGTAGTAAAACACAACGCCGAAGAGCACAGTGAAGATCAGGGTAGACGCCAAGGCCACGTATATAGTCGCGGCCGGCATTCGTATCAACTGGTTGATCAGTTGGTCGACCGGAATTCCGCCGTCGCCCGAGACGAACATATACGGGTACCTAGCGCCATCGTTGACGTATTCCATGAGCACCATCACAACCTCGGCGAGAACGCCCGTGCTCACCACAGCCGGCTTCGCTACTCTGCCCTTCATCGCCGCGTAAAAGGCGTAGGTAGCAACTAGGCCGAGCGCAGCTGTCAGCGCTATGGCGGCATAGAACGCTGGGTAGAACAAATCGCTGGGCGAGTCGAAGCCCAGAAGCGGGCCTGCTATATTGGCGGCCACATAAGGCGCATATTTCTCGAGCGTCACGAAGTAGTATCCGCCAGCGATTGCCTGGGGCACCAACAAGGCGAGGCCGACTCCGAGCGACATCTTCACCCCCTCAAGCTTGGGGGACTTGCCGATTGCCAACACGGCGGCGAGGACGAAAGCGCCTATATCCACGGCGCCGATTATGGTGTGGGCTATCAGTGGCGGGTAGATTGGGTTGGAAAAAGCGTCGATCGGCTCGAAGCCCGGCTCCAAGAACTGCGGGTAATCCAGCTCGGCGAATAGGTACCTGAAGCCTATGGGCACCAGCAACACGGAGATCGCGAGCGGGATCCCCAAAGCGCTGTGCGCCCTCGGGCTTATTCTGTTCCACAAGTGCCAATAGGCCGCTATCAGCGGTATGCTAGCCAATATGCCGACTAGGGCTATGGCGACGGGATAGAAGTCGACCTTCGTGAATATAGCGGTCATCGAGGGGAAGGCGGCCGCCATATATACTGTGAGTATGGTGGCCCAAACGCCGCCGAAGAGATCGGTGACGACCATCAGTTTGAACATATCGCGAGCCAAGGCGTTCAGCCCCTCGTCCTTTCGCCTATACGCGAGATACCTCACGGCGACGGTCAGAACCGTCGCGCCTATTATCACGTTCACGAACACCAAGTGCGCCTCCAGGAAGAAGCCGAGCAGTATAAAGGATAAGAGGGCGTCATTCATGGCCGCCTCTGAGCTTGTCTATTAGGCCGGGCCTCGTTGCTGTGTAATACATCGCCGTGACGCCCAAGGCCGCGATCGCCGCGAGCACGGCTATTACAAAAGCGGTGAAGCTGGGCGTTATTTCGGCGCTAGTGACCACTTGGTTTGTCGTTATTAGCCCGTACACGGTCCACGGCTGCCTCCCTATCTCCCTCACGGCCCATCCGGCGGTGGCCGCAACCGCCGAGAGCACGGCCATCGCCGAGGCCAAAAACGGCAACACGTTCTCTTTGCCCACCACAGCGCCGAGCACTCTGAAGTTTACGAAATCGGCTATGGCGGATAGGACGGGCGCTCTGACAAGGTAGGTGAAGAGAGTCAACAACGCCGCGGCCGCCAGCAATATTCCCGACCCGATCATGAGGTAGTAAAAGCCGCTGATCAGAGGCGCGAGGGGCACCAGGGACGACACGGCGGCTTTGCAGTTATCGGCTAAGGCGACGTCGGCTAGAGGCCCGAGGTACTTAAGCGCATGCGGATCTAGCTGGGCGTAGAGCTGACCGAAGGTGGCGTTGCCCAACAAACTGCATTGCTGTAGGTAGTACTGGAACCCCGGTATGGGGTGGTTCGGGTCTCCGTAGGCGAAAAGGGCCTCTATCGGGTCGTTGAAGGAGTAGCCGTAGACTCCCTGCCCGCCCGTCAAGGCCACCATTGCGGTGAATTTAAGGGGCTGGTACTTCACGACGTCTTCGCCCATGAAGTGCCCCGATATGGGTTGCGCCAGGAGGACCACGACAAGTGCCCAGAGCAACGGCTTGAGCAACTTCAAGTACTTCTCATCCTTGGTCTTGAGATATCTGACGGACAAGGCGAGCGCCACGGCGCCTACGCCTATGGCATAGGCGGCCAACAGCGTGTGGACTGTGGTGCTTATCGCGTCCGGGTTCGAGAGGGGTAGCCAGACGTCGGAGAAGAAGGGGCCCACCGCCGAGGTGAAGTTGGCGCTGGCGAGCGCCGAGGAGCCGGCTCCGGCCAACGTGTGGTTGAGGAGCAAGGCGGCCAATGTAAGCGTGGAGGTCAGGTTGGCCACGTTGGGGCCGTACGAGGGCAAGAACGGGTAGAGGGCCTTGGGTATTTCGCCCGTGCCCCAAGGCACGTTCATCCAAGCGTTGGTGGTCAGTATGAAGTAGCCTGAGAGCGATCCGAGAGCCCACGCGGCCAGGAGTACAGACAAGGCATACCTCGCACTCCATCGGCCCACAGCGATTACGAATAGACCAGCCAAGACGGCCTCGCCTATGAAGGCTATCGTGGCCTCCCAGAAGAGGGGCACGAAGGCCGACGACGAGAAGAGCAATATGCTGGTGGGCCAAATTTCGAGAAGGCCGAACTCCACTATTGTCCCGGTCACCACCCCCAAGGCGAAGTTGACGAGCCAAACAGCCGTGAGCCTCTTGGCGTATTCGAGATAGAGCTCATCGCCCGTCTTGTACCACTTGAGCAACCAGGCCAATATAGCCAGCGGAAAGCCCAAGGTGAAGGAGACGAATACTCCGTGAAGGTAGATGCCGAAGATCGTCATGGCCATGGCGTTGTTCACGTTGGCGGTGTGTAGATATATCGCTCCTAGGAGATCTCCAGGGGAGTTCTGCATGTCCTCATTCTCGTTTTCCACTTAAAAAACTGAAGTCAAATCTATGACTAATTAGAATTAAGTTCGAGCAGATTTCGACGACGTTAGCGCTCGGGCGCAAATAGCGCTGTCATGGAGGCCAAAGCCCATTTCGCCGAAAAGGACCATGAAACGGGACGCAGCGCCATGGAACATAGCTGCTCTAGGATACAAGGCGGTGGAGGCCGCCTATACCGGCGTCCTAAGATGCAAGGACCCGCGGCTTAGCATGGAAGAGCGGCGCGCGGAGCCGTATGGGTTCTGGCGCAGCCGCCCAGTCCCGGGCTTGCCGCTCTCATTGAGCGGGGCTCGCCCAAACGCCGGCGACGTAGCGCCTTAATTTGGCCGCGAAAGAGGAGGCCGGCGATGCGGCGGCCGGGATTCGAACCCGGGATCAACGGCTTGGAAGGCCGCCATCCTTAGTCGGGGACCGGGCGCCCCTTAAACCAGGCTAGACTACCGCCGCCCTCGATAACGTATCCAGCATTTTATAACCTTTGCGCCCCGCCGGCATTCGGCGCGGATTTAAACGCGATCTTCAAACGCTTTTCATCGGCGCTTCGGCCGAAGGCCATCTTAACGCCATCGTCCCGAGGGGCTTCTCGGGATTAGGAGGCGTTGCGGTGAACCGCCGAGGTCTCTCAACGGGGCAATCTTTTTAACTGCCCCAACCCAGCCTCCTATGGTTAGACCGGCTCTTCGCTCTCGATCTTTGAGAAGGGTCCAGAGGAGGACGCCCGGCGGCCGCACGGTGACCCACTACAGTAAGAAGTTCGCCTCGCCTCCCAGAAGCGCCATAACGGGCGAGCCCATCCAGGGCGTCGGCAAGAGGGCGAAGGCCGAGAGAGGAGGCTTCAGAGCGCCGTCCAGACCATACGGCGGCTACGTCTCCCACAAAGTCCTCGAGCGAGCGCTGCGCCTCGCGGTCAGATCTTAATGGTCGTAATAGCTATATCGGGCCAGCCCGGCTCGGGCAAGACTACCGTCGCCAAGGAAATCGCCAGAGTTTTGGGGCTGAGGCTTAGATCCTCGGGCGCCCTCTTCAGAGAGCTCGCGAGAATGCGCGGGATGGACCTCATAGAGTTCCACAAATACGCCGAGCAGCACCCCGAGATAGATAGAGAGGTCGACGCCATGGCTATCGAGGAGGCCAAGAAGGGAGACGCCGTGCTCGAGGGCCACCTCACGGCATGGGTCGTGCGCCCCTACGCAGACATATGCATTTACCTCAAGGGCGCTCCCGAGGTCAGAGCCAGGAGGGTTGCGCTGAGGGATGGACGTAGCTACGAGGAGGCGCTCAAGGAGATATTGGAGCGCGAGGAGCTCAACAGGAGGCGATATAAGCAGATATACAATATAGACATATCGGATCTGGCCCCCTTCGATTTAGTCGTGGACACGACTTATCTATCCCAAGCCGACGTGGTGAGGATAGCTTTGGACTTCGTCTGCACGGCGCTATCAGCCAAGTTTTCAAAGAATTTGTGCACCCCAACTGTAAGTAAAAGATATTAACACCCCGAGTCCTCTTTAAATATGAAGTTCTTGTTGCGTTGCAAGCCGAACACGATAAAGCCGCCCACGGGCAAGAGAGTCGCGGTTATTGGGGCGGGGCCCGCCGGCCTCGGCGCCGCCGGGCAGCTGAGGTGCCTCGGACACGACATCGAGGTCTACGACGCGCTTCCCGAGCCGGGCGGCCTTCTCATTTTCGGAATACCGGGCTTCAGGGTATCAAAGGAGGGCGTCAGAGAGGGCGTAGAGGAGCTGAGGCAAGTGGGCGTCAAGTTCCACACGTCCACGTTCGTGTACTGCGGCGGGGAGAAGCCGAAGGAGCACGATGCGTTGCTATTAGCCAAGCAATTCGTCGACCTCAACGAGATAATAAACAGCCACGACGCAGTCGTGATAGCCACCGGCACTTGGCGGAGCCGCCGTATGGGCGTCCCCGGCGAGGACCTCCCAGGCGTATACCAAGCGTTGGATTTCCTCTTCCGCCTCTACTCCCACGAGCTCGGCTACTTGCCGAAGGAGAAGGTCTATCCGTTGGGCTCCAAGGTGTTGGTAGTCGGCGGAGGGCTGACCGCCATCGACGCGGCGGTGGAGGCCTTGATGCACGGGGCGAAGAAAGTAGTGGTGTCCTACAGGCGCACGATAAAGGAGGCCCCAGCGGGCGAGACCAACATAAAGAAGGAGTTGATAGATAGAGGCATAGAGTTCAGGGAGCTCATAAACCCTGTGCGCTTCGAGGGCTCGGGCAAGTTAGAGAGGGTCGTCTTCGTCAGGATGAAGTTGGGAGCGCCCGACAAGTCGGGCAGGCCCAGGCCGGAGCCGATAGCCGGCAGCGAGTTCGCGGAGGAGTTCGACACAGTGCTTTTGGCCCTCGGCGAGGAGCCCACGCCGCCTTTCCCCGACGGGTGCGCCGGGATAAGGCTGAACCCGGATGGCACCATCAACGTAGACGAGGCCTTCAGAACGACGAGGAGGGGCGTCTTCGCGGCAGGCGACGTGGTCCACGGGCCGTCGCTTATAGGCAAGGCTCTTGGCTCCGGCATGCGCGCCGTACCCTTCATCGACGAGTACCTAAACGGCAAGCTGGACTGGCGCTCGGCTTAATACTTGTGCCTCAAAGTCGAAGGGCATAATTAAAAAATACTTGACATGAACCGACGATGAAAATAGCGGTATTGGTTAAGCCGGCATTGGACACAAGCCAGCTCAGGGTCAAGGAGGGCCGCGTCGTGATAGAGGAGACGCCGCTTAAGATCAACGACATAGACAGAAACGCCATAGAGGAAGCCATTAAGCTCAAGGGAAACGACAAGGCCTACGCGATCTCCGTATTGAAGTGGCCGCCTCTCCAGAAAAGAATACAGGAGGCCGAGAACTTGTTACGAGAGGCGTTGGCCATGGGCCTAGATGAGGCGTATCTGGTAGCCGACGAGGGCCTCATAGGCTCGGACCAGTCCGCCACGGCTAAGGCCATAGCTGCGGTAATCAACAAAGTCGGCGCGGACCTGGTGCTGGCCGCCGAGGCCTCAATAGACAACTACACAGGCCAAGTGCCGCCGCGCGTAGCCGCCGAGTTGGGTTGGCCCTTGATAACATACGCCAGGGAGCTTAGGGTCGAGGGCGGCAAGGCGATCGCCAAACGCGATCTCGAGGACTCCGTGGAAACAGCCGAGGCCCAGCTCCCCGCCGTCGTCTCGGTCACCCGCGAGATAAACCAGCCGCGTATACCCACGTTGTTGGCGATAAGAGCCGCCATGAAGAAGCCCGTCAACAAGCTGACGTTGGCGGACCTAGGAATCAAGCCCGATGTAAAAGTCGAGTTGGTGGGCTACAAGCCCGTGGTCATACAACGCAAGAGGGTCATCATAAAGGACGGAACGCCGGAGGAGAAGGCGGATAAATTACTTCAATACTTGAGACAGGAAGGGGTGATATGAAGGCCTTAGTAGTTTACCCGAACAAGGAGGCGCTCTACGCCGCGTCGACCTTGGGCGAATACGCCGCATTGGCTGTGGGCGACGCTGAGCTGAAGGCGGCCGAGGGGGCGCCCGTCGTATACAACGTAAGGGGCGATCCAAGGGATCTAGGGCTGAGGATCTCGGCCGTATTGCAATTGGCCGGCCAATACGATGTCATCATAATGCCGTCTCTCAAAGAGACGAAGACCATCGGCGGCTACATGTCGCAAAAGCTCAACGCGCCGTTTATCACAGACGTCGTGTCGTTGAGGGCCGAGGGGGGCAAACTATTAGTCGAAAGGTACGTCTTCGGCAACAAGGCCACAGCATCGTTGAGGGCGAATGTGCCGGCGGTTTTGACGATCGCGCCCGGGAAGTTCCTCGGCGAGCCTCCCAAGGCCTCGACTAAGGTTGTGGAGCTGTCGCCGCAATCTGCCGGGCTCTTCAGAATCGCAGGCGTCGAGCCCAAGGCATCGGGGGGCGTCAGAATAGAGGAGGCGGAGATAATCGTATCTGTGGGCAGAGGCTTCAAGAAGAAGGAGGATTTGGCCATGGCGTTCGACCTCGCCAAAGCGCTCGGCGGTCAGGTGGGCTGCTCGAGGCCGATAGCGGCTGATTTGAAGTGGCTCTCGGAGGACCACTGGGTGGGCTTGTCCGGCCATAAGGTGAGGCCCAAGCTGTATTTGGCCATCGGGATATCGGGGCAACCGCAACACATCGCCGGCATATTGGACTCGCGCATAATAGCGGCTATAAACAACGATCCCAATGCGCCTATATTCCAATACGCCGATTACGGGGTGGTCGAGGACTTGTACAAGATAGTGCCGATACTAATAAGAAAAGCGGCGGAGCTCAAGAAGTAGCGCGTTATTGGTTGTCACAAATAGGGAGTTTTTTATACCCCGGGGTATCAAAGTGGACTTCAAGGATCTACCAGCGATCTATCTACACACTTGTCCCAACTGCGGCGGAGCGGTAGAATCCTATAGGCTCGCCAAAGGGCTTCCGTGTTCTCTATGTTTGCCCGAGGAGCCGAGCAAAGCCGATATAAGACACGTCATCGAGGCGCTGAGGAGGCGCAAAGCTCTAGCCGGCTTAGCCGTCGTGGACGAGGTGTTGAGGCGCTATGACGAGATCTCAGCCCTCTTCGAGAAGGTGGTGGGCTTCCGCATGTGGGGGGCGCAGAGGCTCTGGGCGAGGAGACTAGCCGCGCGCAAGAGCTTCGCGGTGGTCGCCCCGACTGGCTCAGGCAAAACGACCTTCCTCCTAATAGCGGCGTTGTATATGGCGAGGGAGGGGAAAGTCCTTTTGGTGTTCCCGACGTCGACCCTCGCCTATCAAGCCTACAAGAAGTTGTTGGACTACTCCGCGCGCGCCGGCCTCCCGATATCGATAGTGACTTACAACTCAATGCTGAGCCAACAAGAGAAAGGAGAAGCCTTGAAGCGAATAGAGGGCGGGGATTTCGACGTGTTGATAGTAACTTCGGCGTTTCTGCCTAAATACTTCGAGCTGTTGTCCAAGCACAAGTTCGCGTTCATAGCAACAGACGACGTGGACAGCGTGTTGAGGGCCACCAGCAAGAACATAGAGAGGCTCCTCAAGCTCCTCGGCGCCACCGACGAGGTCTTGAACAAAGCCCTTCAGCTGATAGATCTGGGCAAGAGGAGGGGCAAGGCCGTCTTGGCGGGGGGTGAGAAGGAGGCCGAGAAGATCGAGGCGGAGATCGCGAAGGCCAGGGAGGAGCTCAGGAAGATGAAGGACGAGCTGAAGCTGGGCGTATTCGTGGCCTCGGGAGCCCTCGCTAAGGCTAGACGCACCGCCAGACTTCTCTTGTTTAGGGAGATACTGGGCTTTGACGTCGGGGGCAGAGCCGAGGGGCTGAGGAACGTCTACGACCTCTACGTGAAGATGTCGGAAGACCCCAAGCGCCAAGTCGCCGAGCTCGTGAAGAGACTCGGAGGAGGCGGGATAGTGTACGTGTTGGACAAGGACTTCGGCAAAGACCTCGTCGAGCACCTAAAATCGTCCGGCATAAGGGCCGAGCACTTGCTTAGGCCCAGGAGGAGAGCTCTAGAGGCTTTCGAGCGGGGCGAGCTGGACGTCTTGGTGGGCCTCGCCTCGCCCAGATCGGCGCTCGTGAGGGGCATAGACCTCCCCCACGTGATAAGATACGTTATTTTCGTGGGCATACCTAAGTACAAGTTCAGAGTTAAGCTGGACGAGTTCTCGGTGCCGGCGTATCTCAGCTTCCTCTACAGCGTACGCGCCGCGTTGCCCCAAGAGCTTAGGTTCAAGGCCGATAGGCTGATAGCCCAGCTGAGGCGCATAGCGCCCTACGCCGCGAGGCTGGACGAGGTGTTGAGGGAGGGGCCCACAAACCCCTTCGAGGAGTACATGGCCAACGTGGCCAAGTCGGCCGTTCAATTCGTGGCGGACGTGCTCGGCAGGGAGGACGTGAGGAGGGCCATAGAGACGTCCACCGAGATAAAACTGACGTACATAGAGGGGCAGCTCTACGTGCTTCTGCCAGACGTAACCACGTACATTCAAGGCAGCGGGAGGACCTCGCGCCTCTACGCCGGCGGCCTCTCGAGAGGGCTCAGCGTGATACTGGTAGACGACGAGAAGGTGCTCAACGCCCTCAAGAGGGAGATGGAGCTGAGATTCGACGAGGTGCGCTTCGAGGAGCTCTCCAAGGCCGATCTTGACGGGATCCTCAAGGGCATCGACGAAGATAGGGAAACTATAAGGCGCATTATGTCGGGCAAGCTAAAGCCCGAGGAGTTGGCCTCCAAGGACCTCATGAGGAGCATCTTGCTGGTCGTCGAATCGCCGACTAAGGCGAGGACCATAGCGTCGTTTTTCGGAAGGCCCAACATGTTGATAATAGGGGGCGTGCCCGCGTATGAGGTCTCCACCGGAGACGCCATGTTGACCGTCATAGCGACGATGGGCCATATCTACGAATTGCCGACCAGTTTGTCGAGAGTAGCGAGGGAGGAGGCCGAGAGGGTGTGGAAATTCGCCAAGCCGATCGCGGCCGGCCCCTACAGCCCCATGGACTACGCTGTGGTGAAGACCGAGGGGGGCTACGTCCCCGTCTACAACAGAATATACAAATGCCCCGGCGCATCCTACGTGGACGACCTCGACGTGCCCGAGGACTGTAGGCCCCTCGAGATAGTATCCACGCTCAGGGAGCTGGCTTTCGAGGCCGACCTCGTGTATCTGGGCACGGACCCAGACTCTGAGGGCGAGAAGATAGCGTACGACGTATACCTGACGCTGAGACCCTACGCGAGCGTGATAAAAAGGATAGAATTCCACGAGGTGACAAGGCGCGCGATAATCAACGCCCTCGCGTCGCCCAGAGACGTGAACTTGTCCATGGTGGCGGCGCAAATAGTGAGGAGGGTCGAGGACAGATGGCTTGGTTTCGGCCTCAGCAAGAAGGTGCAGGAGGCGCACGGCCTCTCCTTCCTCTCCGCGGGGAGGGTTCAGACGCCCGTCCTCGGCTGGATAGTGGAGCGCTACGAGAGCTCCAAGGCCGAGCGGAAATACGACGTGGTGTTGAGGATGGGCGAGGGCAGAGTGAGGCTCGCCGTCCCGGAGGACGTGTATAGGGCGCTCAAGGAGCGGAGAAGGGTCAGGGTGGAGCTCTTGGAGTCCAGAAGGGAGGTCTTGCCGCCGCCTCCGCCCTACACGACCGACGAGTATCTGAGAGACGCAGTGAGCAAACTCGGCATAAGCGCCGAGGAGGCCATGGGGATAGCCCAAGACCTCTTCGAGAGCGGCTTCATCACATACCACCGCACAGACAGCACGAGGGTCTCGACCACTGGAATCGGCGTAGCCAAGGAGTACGTGACGAGACATTACGGAGCTGACGCATTCAGGCCACGGGCTTGGGCGACGGGAGAGGAGGGCGCCCACGAGGCCATAAGGCCCACCAGGCCCATAGATGCCGAGGAGTTGAGGGGCCTCATCGCCGCCGGCGTGTTGCAGCCGGCCATAAGGCTTACTAGGAACCACTACGCCGCATACGACTTGATATTCCGCAGATTCATGGCGAGCCAGATGCGCGAAGCGACCATAGTAGTCGAGAGGTATTCGCTCGCCGTGAACGGCTATACGGTCGAGGTGAGGCGCGTGGTCGACGTCGAGGATCAGGGGTTCTTGGCCGCGTATAAGTCGGTTGAGCCGGAGCCGAGGCTCCCCACGGGCGACGTGGACGTGGAAATAGCGTATGCCAAGAGGCTGGTGGCGTTGTTGTCCCAAGCCGATGTGTTGAAGCTGATGAGGGAGAGGGGTATCGGAAGGCCGAGCACATACGCGAGGATACTGGAGGTCCTCTCCAGGAGAGGCTATGTGGTGGTCAAAGGAAGGGCCAAGTTCATGATACCGACCAAGAGGGGCATAGAGGTGTACAAATACCTCAAGGAGAATTACGGCAAGCTCGTCAGCGAGGAGAGGACCCGTCTCATAGAGAAGTACATGGACGATGTGGAGAACGGTAGGAGGAGCTACGCGGCCGTGCTGGACGAGTTGTTCTCCGAGTTCTCCCAAGAGGTTCTCGCGCGTCAGTAGTTTATATCTCCTCCCAATAGTCGTGAAGTACGCCGAGCTGAGAAGGCTAATCGCCGAGCTCTTGGACAGAAAGCTGGAGGTCGAGCGGACAGTCGCGTATGTAGAACGGAGGGTTCCGGTCGAGCCTACATCCTCTTGAACGCTACATAATAGGCCGCTATAAGCGCCAGAAATACCGAGAGCCTCAAGAGCCATAGGCCGACCCCGGCCGCGCTTTGGGGCCTAACTATGAGCGGGAAGACGCCGACGTAGGGCACTATCAGCGCCACCTCGCCGATTATGTTATCGCGGGTCACAGGCGGCTCGCCGTATTGTTGATCCGAGATTGGGTTCGTGATGGCGTTATCGCCCTTTGTAATGAGCGAACAGCCGGGGCCCACAGCTATAACTCTATGTATCACCCACTCCCCCGGCGGAAACGGCAAGGAGGCTATGTACACCACTATGTCGCCTACTTGGGGACAACTCTTGGTGTTTGACAATATGACGAAATCCCCGACGCGGAGATCCGGCATCATGGACCACGACGAGACCACCGCGAAGGGCCACGACACGTGGAGGACGTACTTAGCCGCGAAGAACACGACGAAGAGTATAACGGCAAATGAGAACACGTCGAGAATCCACCTCTCGGCCATAGGCGCTCGATCGCACTTGTAATTAAGTTTGTGAAGGAAAAGTTTTTATATGCGCTAATTATGTCAAGCCATGGCGCAAGCACCAAAGGCCGGAGTTCCCGTCATGATCCTAAAAGAGGGCTCGCAACGCACGACGGGCGAGGAGGCCAGGCGCTCCAACATACAAGCGGCTAAGGTAATCGCCGAGATCCTATCGACATCGCTAGGTCCTCGCGGTATGGACAAAATGCTCATCGACGCCTTCGGCGATGTCACGATAACGGGAGACGGCGCCGCGATATTGAAGGAGATGGAGATACAACACCCGGCCGCCAAGTTGCTGATCGAGGTGGCCAAGGCCCAAGACGCCGAGGTCGGCGACGGCACCACGACTGTCGTGGTCCTGGCCGGCAGATTGCTCACAGCCGCCGAGGAGCTCCTCGAGGAGGGCATCCACCCGACCATAATCATCGACGGCTTCAAGAAGGCCTCCGATTACGCCGCCAAGGTGGCAGAGGAGATAGCTAAGCCGATACAGCTCACCAAGGAGGAGATGGCCAAGGTAGTTATAAACTCGCTCAGCAGCAAGATAGTCTCGGAGGCCAAGGACTACTTGGCCGGCATAGCGGTCGACGCGGCGTTCCAAGCCGTTGAGTACAGAAACGGCTCGCCGTATCTCGACCTCGACTGGATAAAGATAGAGAAGAAGAAGGGCAAATCCCTCTACGAGACCCAGCTGGTCCAAGGCATAGTGCTCGACAAGGAGGTGGTGCACCCGGGCATGCCGAAGCGCGTGGAGAACGCCAAGATCGCCGTGTTGGACGCTCCGCTTGAGATCGAGAAGCCCGAGTGGACCACCAAGATAAGCGTCAGCTCCCCCGATCAGATAAAGGCCTTCCTGGACCAAGAGGCCGATATATTGAAGCAGTACGTGGACCACCTGGCCTCCATAGGCGCCAACGTGGTGATCACGCAGAAGGGCATCGACGAGGTGGCCCAGCACTTCCTCGCCAAGCGCGGCATCATGGCCGTTAGGCGCGTCAAGCGCTCCGACATAGAGAAGTTGGCCAGAGCGACGGGCGCCCGCATAATAACCAGCATAAAGGACGCCAGGGCCGAGGACCTCGGCACGGCCGGGCTGGTCGAGGAGAGGAAAGTCGGCGAGGAGAAGATGGTGTTCGTGGAGAAGGTGCAGAACCCGAAGGCCGTGACCATACTAGTGAGGGGCGGTAGCGACCGCGTGTTGGACGAGGTGGAGAGGTCTATGCAAGACGCCCTCCACGTGGCGAGGGACCTCTTCCGCATGCCGAAGATAGTGCCAGGCGGCGGCGCCTTCGAGATGGAGCTCGCCAGGAGGGTCAGGGAGTATGCCAGGAAGCTACCCGGCAAGGAGCAACTCGCTGCGCTCAAATTCGCCGACGCCCTCGAGGGCATACCCACGATACTCGCGCTGACGGCGGGCCTTGACCCAGTCGACGCCATCGCCGAGCTGAGGCGCAGGCACGACAACGGCGAAGTATCGGCCGGCGTCGACGTGCTGAACGCCAAGATAGCCGATATGGCGGCTCTCAACGTGTGGGATCCATTGATAGTGAAGCAGAACGTGTTGAGATCCGCCACTGAGGCCGCCATAATGGTGCTACGCATCGATGACATAATCGCAGCCGGCGCCCCGAAGAAGGAGGAGAAGAAGGGCGAGAAGAAGGAGGAGGAAAGCGAGACCAAGAGCGACTAACCAGTTCTTTTTCAGGACAAAATTTTTAGAACCCCTCGATCTGGGCTGGCGTGGAGACCAAGCTTTCTCCTCCGGAATTAGTTGAGAGAATTGAAAAAATCATCCAACTCCTCAAGAAAGCGTTGGCCGACAGGACGCTCTATCCTCCTAGATTGACCAAATACGAGGTGGCGAGGGTTGTGGCAGCGCGCGCGCTGCAGTTGGCCATGGGGGCCCAGCCCTTGATAGACGTATCGTCGCTGGAAAACAAGGACCCCGTCCTCATAGCGCTCGAGGAGTTCAGGCAGGGAAAGCTCAACTTCTCAATAGTGAGGCAGCTCCCAGACGGGAAGACCATCAAGCTCGAGCTGAAGGACTTGATGGAGCTCGAGAAGTTGCTTCGGGCTTGATTAAGACGACCTTGCCGAAGTACATGAAGACGTGCCCGCCAGCCCTCACGACTTTTTCCGGCTTCACGTCCACGTCTCCGTCTATTATATACGCTATTGTCAAGTCGCCGACCTTATAGGCGTAGTGCTTCACGCCCTTTTTCTGCAACTCGTCGAGGCTCATAAGAGAACATCGAGTTATAAATAAAGACGTAAGCCAGTAGCGCGTCTGGTCGGGCGTTACAGCACTGGGCGTTGTAGCCGCACTAGGTTGTCGAAGAGGTTTTCGATGCTTAAAGGTCCATACTCAACCTACCTCTATCGCCGTTTTGATAACGACAGTCTAAAGACGGTGCGAGATTGGACGAGGAGAAGGCCGCCGTGTTGGCGGCGCTGGCGGGCAACGACTCGACAAGTAGGCAACAAAGCTTGCGGCGATTTGTTCGCTGTGGCGCAAATAACGCCATGGCCGACGGCCTAGACGTTGCGCTCGGTGGTTGCTGTAGAAGCGCTAGTGCTTTTAGTTTTTTAAGATTCGCCCAATCACGTGCGTGGAGTTGCCTAGGTTTGTCCTTGAGGCGCTTGAGAGGAAATCGGGCGGCGGAGATCTAGTTGCATAGCTAGTAGAACTTCTCGGAAAGGAACTTGACCCAGAAGATCGCACGGCTTTCTACGTCGAGTCCTCCGAGTGGTTTTGGGAAGAGGGAATTCGGCTTTTAGAAAAAGGCGATTATAGACAAGCTGGAGAGAAGACCTGGAACCTGTCGTGCAAGCGGTTAAGGCAATAGCGGAGAGAAGGGGGTGGCGCCACGATGCCCATGGACTTGTATGGGCAGCCCTGAAACGAATTGTCCAAGAGACAGGCGACGCTGCGTATATATATTCGCCGAGGTTGAACAGCTGCATCAAAACTTCTACGAAGGATACCTCGACGAATACGGCGTGAGGACCCTCGCAGAGTCTGCAAGGGAGCTTCGCGGTAAGCTACTGACATCGATCCAAAGCCGCTGCTGAGATTAGTCGCAGTGCTGTTACGGCACTACAAGACGGCTCTGGATCCGCAGCGACTATGGGAATGGCCAGCCGTGTTTTTCTCCGCTTTCGGGATAAAGGCGCGAATTTATCCGCCCTTCCTTGAGGGTATGGGTAATGTATAAGGCCGGAGCTCTCTGCGCCTACTACCGCGACTTCGTCGAGGTCTTTAAGAGGCTGGATCCGAGGAGCCACACGCCCAGAGGAGGCTCGACAAGCCGTCCGCTCCACGGCCCTGCCTTTTGGAGCTGGGCTTGTCTCGCCTGTCAAGAAGCCTTGGGATCTCATGCGCGCAGTCGCCGGTATAGAATCCCTTCCGGCGTCGATTAGGTTAAGAAGACGCTCGAGCAATACCTGAGGCCGGCTAGGGAGGCCGAGGCAGCGGATCCAAGGGGCATGGCTATCGAGGATGAGGAGAGGGGCATAAAAGCAGTCATCAAGGACGTGAAGTTGGAGCGAGGCAGGCTGAGGATAATTGTCAAGCGCGAGGCAACGGCCGCGTCAAGACGTTCTACTTCACGCTGGACGCGATTAAGAGGCGCCAGGCCAGCGTGAGGTTTGACGAGGAGAGAGCCGTCGTGTAGGCAACCCTCACCGGAGATAAGTCACTAAAAGGGATTCGGCGGCGCTGTGCTTATTGCCAAGCGCCTACTCGCCCTAGCCAAATACGTCGACACTGGCGGCACGCGAAAATGATAGGCGAGTAGCCAAGTGGTGCGGGGGGTGGGATTTGAACCCACGCAGGCCTACGCCACAGGGACCTGAACCCTGCCCCTTTGACCTGGCTC
>DANS01000023.1 GCA_002497345.1 Thermoproteus sp. UBA157 | reverse complement strand
GCAGCGGACGTAGTTAAATATAAGGTCAGCCCCGACAGGAATGACGTCATCTATCGGTGGCGGCACACCACATCACGGGATATTACGATAAGCTGTTAAAAACAATTTCCTTGTGCCGGATATGAGCCCAAGAACTCTCGGAATAGTAATAGCCGTGGTGGTGGTCGTAGCGGTTTTAGCCGCCGTGGTTGTAAACAAAGGCGGCCAGCCCGCCTCGACGCCCAGCGCCTCCGCGCCCTCCAGCGCCCAGCCGCAGATCTCGCAGACCTCCGCGCAAGGCCGGATATATGTCGTCTACGATATCGGGGGCCGCGGCGATTTGTCCTTCAACGACATGGCGTATCTCGGAGCCTCGAGAGCGGCCAAGGACTTCGGCCTTCAGCTCGTGGAGCTGCAGAGCAAAACGCAAGACGACTACCTCCCGAACTTGCGCCTTGCGGCCAAGAGCAATCCGGTCCTCGTAGTGGCCGTGGGCTTCTTGATGACCGATGCAGTTAGGGAAGCCGCCAAGGAGTATCCAAACGTCCACTTCGCCATAATAGACGGCGTAGTCCCCAACGCGTCCAACGTGTTGTCCATAACCTTCAAGGAGAATGAGGGGAGCGCGCTTGTTGGCGCTCTGGCGGCGCTGACTGCATACTACTTCAACTGCACTAAGGTGGGCATAGTGTTGGGCATGGATATACCCGTTTTGTGGAAGTTCGAAATAGGCTACGCCTACGGCGTGAGGTGGGCCCAGAGATACATCGCCGAGCACTTCGGCAAAAACGTCACGTTCACAATCTACTACGTGTACACAGGTTCGTTCAACGATCCCGCGAAGGGCAAACAAGCCGCGCAGGCCATGTTGGCGCAAGGCGTGTGCGTCATATATCAAGCCGCCGGCGCGACGGGCTTGGGCGTATTCGACGCAGTTGCCGAGGCAGGACAAGCGGCGGGCCGCTCCATGGGCCCGCCCTTCGCGATCGGCGTTGACGCAGATCAAGACTACATCAAGCCCGGCTTCATATTGGCCTCCATGATGAAGCGCGTCGACGTGGCGGTCTACGAGGCAGCCCGGATGGCAGTCGGCGGGCAGTTCCACGGCGGCGTGTTGCAGCTAGGCCTCAAGGAGGGCGGCGTGGGCGTCAGCACTTTGGAGGATCTACAACAGTTCCTACAACTCGGCATACAGGCAGGCGCCGTTAAGGCGTCTGACGCGCAACAGATAATACAGAGGGTCCAGCAAATGCGCCAATCGATTCCTCAGTGGATCTGGCAAGCCGTCGATCAGCTGAAGCAAGATATAATATCGGGCAAGGTGCAAGTGCCGTTGCCCACGACCAGGGACCAGCTGCTTCAGTACAGACAACAGTTGGGCTTAATGGGCAGCTAAATGATACAGCTGAGGGAAATCCACAAGGTTTTTCCCGACGGGACCTACGCCCTCAAGGGCGTAAGTCTCGAGCTTAAGCCGGGGGAGGTAGTGGCGCTATTGGGGGAGAACGGCGCCGGTAAGACCACCTTGATGAAGATACTCGCGGGCGTCTACGAGCCGACCAGGGGCGAAATAATAATCGAGGGCAAGCGCGTTAGGTTCAAGGGCGCGTCCGACGCCTTCAAGGCCGGCATAGCCATGGTCCACCAACACCTCTCCTTAGTCGAGGAGTTGACGGCGCTTGAGAACTTGGCGTTGCTGAAGGGACCTCTCCTGAAGGGAGTCGACAAGGAGATGAGGGCGCGGCTCGAGGACTTGGCGCGCTCCCTCGGCTTCGAGGTGGACTGGAATAGGCCTGTCGGCGAAATGCCCCTCGGGATGCGCCAACGCGTTGAGATAATCAAGGCGCTCTACTTGGGGGCCAGAGTGCTCATTTTGGACGAGCCCACCTCCCTCCTATCACCGCCTGAGGTCAAGGGCCTTATCGACACGGTGAGGAGGCTTAAGTCTGAGGGGAGAACCGTCGTCTTCATAACCCACAAGATCCCCGAGGCCCTTTCGGTGGCCGATCGCATTGTGGTGCTGAGGCGCGGCGAGAAGGTCGGCGAGTTCGGCCCCAACGTCAGCCCTGACATGTTGGTGGAGGCCATGGTGGGCAAGGCCAAGGCTTGGAGCCTCGAGAGGCGCGGAGGACCGGGCGAGGAGGTGCTGGCGGTGAAGGATCTCTGGGCCTACGAGAGGGGGCGCCCGGTGTTGCAAGGCGTCAGCCTGGCTGTCAGGAGGAGGGAGATCCACGCAATAGCGGGAGTGGAGGGGAACGGGCAGGAGGCCCTAGTCGATGTGTTGGTGAGCCTCAGAAGGCCCGCTAGGGGCGAGGTGAAGATATCCGGCAAGCTGGCGTATATCCCCGACGATAGACACACAAGGGCCATGGTATTGGACCTCCCGCTTGTCCACAACGCCATCTTGGGCGTACATAGGCGGTTCTCCAAAGCCGGCGCTCTGGACTGGGGGAGAGCCCGCGAGTTCGCGCAGAAGTTGATAGAGGAGTTCTCCGTGGTCGCCCCCGGGCCGGACGCATTGGCCAGATCGCTCTCGGGCGGCAACCAACAGAAGCTCGTCGTGGCCAGGGAGCTCAGCAAGGGAGCTGACGTGGTGATAGCCCATCAGCCTACCCGCGGTCTAGACGTGGCCACTACCGAATACGTCCACAAGCTACTCCTAGACGTCAGGAACGAAGGCGCCGGCGTCCTCCTGGTGAGCAGCGATTTGGACGAGGTGTTGAAGCTCGCCGACACCATATCGGTAATGTACCGCGGCAGAATCGTCATTACGAGGCCGGCGGGCTCCATCTCGGTCGAGGAGATAGGCAAGGCCATGGCGGGCCTATGAGGGGGCTCAAGGGCTTTCTCGAATCCCTTCTGTCTCTGCTGGCCGCGACGGCCGTGGGCGCCGTCGTCGTGTATTTATCAGGCTACGATCTCGCCGCTACCTACTACTCCATGTTCGTCGTGCCGTTCACCGACGTGGTCTACCTCACCTCGGCCTTGGCCGCCGCAACGCCGATAATACTGACGGGCCTAACCTTTGCGCTGGGCTTAAGGGCGGGCTTGTTCAACATAGGAGGTGAGGGGCAAGTCTACATGGGAGCCCTCGGCGCCGTGATGGCGGCGTATTTGGTCAAAACGGCGTTGGCCCTCCCCCTCTCCTTCTTGCTGGGCGTATCGTTAGCCGTGGCATGGGCGCTGGTCCCGGCCTTCTTGAAGATATCAAGAGGCGTCAACGAGGTCGTGAGCACCATAATGATGAACTGGATAGCCTACTGGCTAGTCATCATGGAGGCCGCCACGACGTTCTCGAACCCCGTCCAGCCCTCCGAGACCATAAAGTTCCCTTCACAGGCTAGGCTAACCCCCCTAATATCGGGAACTAGTCTCACCGCTGGGTTCTTTCTGGCGGTGGCCGTCGCCCTCGCTGTGTATTGGCTGCTCGATAAATCTATTATCGGCTATGAGCTCACCGTCGCTGGAATGAATCCCACAGCCGCTAAAGTCGCGGGGATACCTCAGTCCAGAGCGGTCCTCTACTCATTCCTGCTCGGAGGCGTCGCCTCGGGCATCGCCGGGGTGCTCCAAGTCGCGGCTATGCCTCCGTCTTATAGCCTCGCTACTAACTTAGCCAACGTCTACGGCCTGGGCTTTGATGGAATAACCGCGGCCATGTTGGGCAGAGGCAACCCCTTGGGCACTCTAGCTGCGGCGTTGTTTCTAGGAATAATGGAGGAGGGGGCGCGCCATATGCAGGCCATAGCCATGACCCCCTTTGAGTTCGTGAAGATGATTCAAGGCATTATAATCCTCATAATATCGATTAGGATGTTGGAGCTATGGCGGAGGCGGCGTTGATCCTCTTGGAACAGACGGTGTACGCCTCCGTGCCTATATTGTTAGCCGCCGTTGGCGAAATACTTACGGAGAGAAGCGGCGTTGTGAACATAGGGCTTGAGGGCTTGATGCTTATAGGCGCGTTCGTCGGGGTGCTCGTCGGCGATGCTACCGGATCGGGCCCCGCGGGAATCGTCGTAGCATGGGCCGTGGGGATCGCGCTGGGCTTCCTACACGGCGCTATCGCGGTCTACGCTCGAGGGGACCAGATAGTGGCCGGCGTCTCCATGAATTTATTCGCGGCGGGCTTAGTGGCCTATGGGATACAAGCGCAGTGGCACGTGGCTGGCTATAAGCAAACGCCGAGTTGGGCCTTAGTCGATCCCAACTGGATAGTCGCGACGGCGTTTTTGATATCGATCGCCATATGGTTTATCTTGTTCAAGACTAGGCTGGGCATAATCATAAGGGCTGTGGGCGAGGATCCCGAGGCCGCATATAATGTCGGGATTGACGTGTACAAGGTTAGGCTTCTCGCAACGGCGTTCGGCGCCTCCTTGGCGAGCCTCGGGGGCGCCTATTTGAGCCAAGCGTATTTGACCGTGGTGACTAAGGAGATCTCCGCTGGGCGCGGCTTCATAGCCTTAGCCGACGTAGTCTTCGCCAACTGGAACCCGTTGCTCGCCATAGCCGGCGCGCTTCTCTTCGGCTTCTTCAACGCGTTGTCCTACTGGCTACAGCTCTACGGGTTCGTGCGTTACGAGATAACGCAGATACTGCCCTACATAGCCACCTTGCTCGTGGTGGCCGGAGCAATAGGGCGGGCAAGGCCGCCCAGATCGCTGGGCAGGCCTTTCAAGAAGGAGTAAG
>DANS01000039.1 GCA_002497345.1 Thermoproteus sp. UBA157 | reverse complement strand
AGGGATGCGGCGGGCGCAACGCTCGAGACGATGGAGGGCGGAGTCGTTGGGCTCAAGAAGCCTACGGCCGCTCCCCACGCAGTGCTGAAGGGGGAAACGATCAAGTACCCCTACGGCAACAAGTCGGCGAGTAGGGCCGAGTTTTACAACCGAAAGCCTCGCCCTTTAGGGCGGGGAGGAGGATATTACGCCGCAGGCGGCGGTAAAAATCGCCATCGGACTCAGAATCGAAAATGTGTGAAGAGTCTTGACCCGCCGACGGGATGCCTTCTCCTTGTGACAGATGCTGGCATAAGATATAGCGGAATCTTCGAGGTGCAATAAGCGGTTAACCCCGATATCGCTGACCTCCTCCCCGCCCTAAAGGTTAGGACGGCTCACTAGCTCCCTATTCGTTGCCGCATCTTTCATCTGGCAGTCAGGGGGGTCGGAGCTCCCCCATATGGGTTTTTCGTTTGCCAGAACTTTCGGATATCATCCCGCCCTGAGAGGCTTTCGGTTGTAGAGACAAAAGCGGTTGAGGCAAAGCCCTCGACGTCAACACGTACGTGGCGCCCCGATACGGGGAGAGCTACTTCCTCTGAAAAACCAGCTGAAGCTTTACTACCGAGATCATAGGCCCCTGCCACGAATAGCTTCAGCTAGCCGAAGTGGGCCGCGGTCTTTTGGACCTTGACGTATATGGGATGCCTGTAGGCGTAGCTCCTGACGTAGGCGAGGCCCTTGTCGGCCACGGCCAAGAAGCGCCTGTCTTTCGCCGGCACGTCCAGCCTCTCCAATATCTTGAGGTCGCTGCGGAGCACCACCTTGGTGTTGGCCAGCTGTATGACCACGTCGTTGAGGTCCGCGGGCATGTGGGTGGCGAAGACGACGGCGATGCCCTTCGCCCTTCCCAGACGGGTCAGCCGCGTGAGGTGCCTCTCTATGAACGACTGCTCCTCCTCGCTCCTGGTCTGGGGGAAGAAGAGGTGGGCCTCGTCTACGAGGACGGCGGTTATGGGCCTAGCCCTCTTATACACGGCGTCCAGGACTCTGTAGACCACCAGCCTCTGTTGGTGGACGTTGAGGCGCGATATGTCCACAACAGTGTACCCCTCGAAGTCGTAGCGGGGCTCCGCCACCTTGAAGCCCCTCCCATCCACGTCCACGAGGCCCGTCTCGATGAGGGCGAGGATGGCCCTAACTATGTTCTCCATGGTGCCCGCGTGGAGGCCCATCTCGGCGCCCAGCTTCTCGTACATCACCACGGGCCTTCTGTCCACCTCAGCCGCAGACGTCAAGAACTCGTACAAGGCCTCGGCCGTCTTGGCGCCGCTCGCCCGCATCGCCGTGTCCAGAACTCTGCGGTAGAAGATCCTCGCTTGTTGCGACAATATGGGCATCGCCTCGGGGAGATCGCGTAGTATGTCCCCGCTCTTGAGGGCCCAGGGGTATACCTCGAGGCGGCCCCGCCCGTGTTGGGATTCGACGTCCACGAGGGCCTTCGCGAAGTACACCTCGCCCGTCTTGCGGTTTTTCCTGAAGAGCGCCTTTGCCCTGTACCGGTACCTCCCCCTCCACGCCGTAGTCCTCGCGGCCCTCCTCACTATGGCCCTAACGCCTCTGCGCGCGAGGCGCCGGGTGACCGGCAGGATCACCCTCACCGGAACGCCGCTGTACGCCAAGTGGTAGAAATGGCCCACGGCGTCCAGCGCGACCACCCTCTGGTCCGCGAGCTGCTTGGCGATCTCCTTGACCAACACCGTCTTGCCGCTGCCGGTGGTGCCCACTATTAAGACGTGGTGTCTGAGCGCGTCCAGAGGGAGCCTCACGAGCTCGCCCTCGACGATCTTCCCAGAGGGGAGGGCCAACGAGCCGAGGACGACGCCGTCGCGCGGAAGGCCCAAGAGCTCCCCCACCTCGCCGGGCGCGGGCAACCGCACCGCCGCGTGGATGGGGACAGGGGTTGCCGGAGGGCCGCAGGAGGCGCCGGCGCATTCGGAGAGGAGCTCCAGCTCGGCGGTTCGGGGGCCGAGCTTGAGGGATACCGCGAGCTCTTGTTCGGGCGAGAGGACCGGGGTCTTGGCCACCGCGTATATGTCCGAGACTTGGACCTTGGACACGATGGCCAAGTAGCGCCTCCCCTGCCCCTCCACCACGACGTAGGAGCCGACCTCCAAGTCGCAATTCGTCAAGATCGCGTAGGTCTTGGCCTCCTCGAAGGAGACCTCGGCGGGGAACTGCCTCGATATGAAGCCGCAGCTCATAAAAGCCTTTCTATTAGCGGGTTGAGCCGCCTGGCGCCCCCTTCGGAGATCAGGAGCCCCACGGCCTCGAGGTGCTGCACGTCTAGGCCGAGCTCCCTCGCCAGCGCGTGTTCGTCGACGTTTCCCCTCGCGAACTCGACCACAACGCCTTTCAGCTGGAGCGGGATCATGGGCAGCTCCACCAGCTTCCTGAAGGTCTCGTGTATGTAGAACACCCCGACGGCCCCCGCCAGATACGCGGCCAACACGGCGAAGGTGGACTCCGGCTTGAAGCCGCCGCTGGCTATTAAATAGGCCAATCTGCCCTCCCTCCTCGCGGCCGCGAAGTCCTCCTTTATGGCCGCGGCCAGCTCCAGGAGGGACCTCCCGAACTCCTCCTCCCGGCCCAGCCCCTTGACGACCTTGACGGAGCCTCCGCACTTACCCCGCGCGACGCGGCATATGGCCGCGCCGATGACGTCGGCCGCCAACACGCCTTGTCCAGTGTCGGAGGCGTATAGGGAGAACCTCAAGTCGGAGCCCATCCAAGGCCATTTCTCCAACACGGCGGCGATGGTGTTGAGCTCGGCGCAACACTCCCTCGGGTTTTGAGCCGCGTATTCGATCAAGGGCTCCCTGGGCGCTCGGCGGAGCTCCTCTTGTCTCGGGTCGTCGGGCCTCAGCTTGTCCAAGCCCTCGGGCAATAGGCCCTTCTTGGACGCGTTTGCCACGAGCGACGCTCCGACGGTTACGCCGAAGAATACCGGGGTCATGAAATAGAGGACCGGTTTAAATATTGTCGATACTGCGGAGGGAGGCTGTCGGGGGTTATGGCTACTTGGGGGAGCTCGTGCACTCCGCCGGCCTCGTCCACGTACACGACCTTGGCCCCGGCCATCCAGCCGGCGAGCGCGAGGTAGACCGCCATCAAGTTGAAGCCGGTAGTTATGGAGACGTATCGATCGCCCTTGGCTCTCGCAAGCCTATCCAGCGCGACGCGCAGGAGCTGGGCCGCGGCCTCGTACGAGCCGGGGGCGAAGCGCTTGACCGCGACGTAGCCGAGGGGGGCCGCGGCGCCGGTCGCCTTCGCGCACAGCAGCACCAGCCTCGCAGCCAGGAGGGCCTCCGGGGTGTCGGTGGCGACGAGCTCCAGCTCGACGGGGGCGCCGGCCTTGGCCGCCACGGCGCGCGCCACGTGTAGTTCTGCGATGCGCCCCGGCCCGGGGCACCTCTCGGCGTAGCCGTCCAGCCTGGAGCTCGCCAACTTGGCGGCGTCGGATCTAGGTATCCCCAAGGCCCTCAGCGCCGAGAGGCCGACAGCCGAGAGGAGGTACGTCATAGCTCCCTCAAGGCCTCCCGGACCGTCTCGAGGCCCCTATATGTCGGCTCGATGGGAGATGCCGCATATAGGAGCTTGACGGCCGCCGCGTTTAGCCGCCTCGCGAGCTTGTCGGCCATCGATATGGCGAGGGGGACGCCCGAGTCGTCCGCGAGGGATCCGAGCCAAGACGCGGCCTCCTCGGCGAGGCCCTCGTCGAGGGCCTCGACTCTGAAAACCCTCACGCCTCTAGGAGTCGGCGCCGCGACGTAGAAGAGGTACTTCCGAAGCCCCTCCCATTCCACCACGACGGGCCCCACGTAACCCGGCGAGTTGTTGAGCAGCCTCTTGGCGGCCACCTCGTCGTCGGACCCCACGCCGGCGCACCTCGCCAGATAGCGGCCGCGCTCCACCCTTTTGACCACGCCCACGGCCCTCGCCCCCCTCAAGAGCTCCGCCCTAGCCTCCGCGAGCTTGTAATATAGCTGGTAGAGGCCGCCTCCTTGGTACACGTCGGGCACTCTGAAGACCGGGCCGTCCACGAGGAGCGCCCCCTCGCCGTCCCAAGCGCCGACGAGCGCCCCCTCCACGTGGTACCTCACCTCATCCCTGGCGGCCTCGAGGTCGAACTCGGCGTCGAAGAGCTTGCCGAGCACCTCCGACTTGTAGTACAGGCCGGTGCCCTCCAGGAGCTCGCCGCCGTCCCGGAAGTTCAGCCTAACCCCCAGCCACTTGGCCGGAAGCCCGGGCACAAGCGCCGTGATGCGCCCCGCGAGCGCCCCCGTCGCCACTATGACGGAGACGCCCTCGAACTCCACCACGGACGTGTGGCTGTCGAGGCCGTGCACGTCCCGCGGCGGGGGCGAGAAGCCCTGCCTGGCCACGTAGTAATCGCACGAGGGGCGCCCGCCCTCCCCCCTAGGCGCCGTCTCCGCGGGGGGCTCCCCAGCCCTATCCCCCAAGGCCTTGAGCAGCTCGGCCAACACGAAGAGCTCGTCCACGTCTTCAATTCGGTTGTTTAAAAAAGAACCGGCGTTTATAAATCGTCGTGCAA
>DANS01000013.1:20107-20562 GCA_002497345.1 Thermoproteus sp. UBA157 | reverse complement strand
GCGTTCCAGATGAGCAGCCAGAACCTCTCCTATCTCTTTGAGATGCCTCCGCCCTACGGCTATGGCCTCTCCATATTGGAGACAGGCCTCTACATCACCCCCATGGCCATAGTCCAAATCATAGGGGCCCCCGTCGCAGGCAGGCTCTTGTGGAGAGTCGGCGCTAAGAGGATGTCGGTGATTGGGGTCGCCGCGGCCGTGCTCGGCTTCCAGCTGGCATCCGCTTATGCCTACTCAGGCGTCTGGAGACTCATAGGCTATATGTCCTTGGGCTTCCTCGGCTTGGCCCTCCTTAACGTCTCGCTCATAAACCTTCTCACGTTTTCGGTGCCCAGATATAGGCTGGGCGCGGCCACCGGCTTGAACACAGTCTTCAGGAATTTCGGATCCGCCATCGCTCCAGCAGTCGCGGGAACCGTGTTGACCACGTTTACCACCACGGCCTTCTATTCGAT
>DANS01000013.1:18186-20033 GCA_002497345.1 Thermoproteus sp. UBA157 | reverse complement strand
ATCTCCATGGCGCGGGAAGTGTTCACAAAAGAGGCTAGGGAGCGTGCAGTTGCTAGCCGGCATGGCGCCCCGTCAGGAATAGAATAGCCATCAGATAGCGCCTTAGCTCCTGCGTGATTAGGAAGTTGCGCCCCACATGTTCGCGGCCCGCCTCCCCCATCTCCTCCCTGGCCTTCTTGTTCCTCAGCAAGTAGATCAAGTAGTGCGCCGCCGCCTTGGGTGTGTCCACCAAGAAGCCCGTTACGCCGTTGATAACTTGTATCCTAATCCCTCCAGTGTTTCCCCCTATTACGGGCTTCCTCTTCCAGAGCGCCTCGCTGACGGTTAGGCCGAAGCCCTCCCTTATGGACTTCTGCATGACGACGGTGGCCGCCCTCTGGAAGGCGTTGACCTCCGTGTGGCTGTTGGGCGGGAGCATGAGGAGGTGTATGTCCTTGTCGTCCCCGGCGGCCTTCACGGTTTCTTGGTACACTATCTCGCCCTCTGGGTCGTCGGCGGCTGGGCTGCCCAAGTAGACTAGCTGTAGGTCCGGCACGTGGCGCTTGGCTAAACGATAGGCCTCTATGACGCCCACGGGGTCCTTGGCTCTGTCGAATCTGGACACTTGTAGAACGATGGGCCTATCTAGATCCACCCCGAAGCGGGTCACTACTCTATGCACGGTAGTCTCGGGGAGCGGGACGTTCTTGGGGCTGAGCGGGTCGATCGACGGCGGTATGGCCATCTGAGGTATATCGAGGTCGTCCCTAGCGAACTCTGGTATGGACATTATCATGCCGTTATACTGCGAGACATAGCGCTTGAGGAAGTCCCACACCTTCGGGTGCGGATTGCTGATGTCTATGTGGCAACGCCATATCCAAGCGCNNCCCGGCGGGCTGGGGATCGTGGACGAACACCACGTCGTAGTCCAAGGGCACCTCGCCCGCGTTTATCTCTTGCCACTTCTCATATATCTTGAAGTACTCGTCGGGCACCTCGCCCTTGCCGGTCTGAAGCGCGTTGTGGAAAGTCTTGGTGACCGTGAAGAACTCCGCATCTCCCCTTATCGCCTTCCACTCCACGTTGAGGCCCAGCTCCCTCATGAGCGGGACGAGCCTGTGGAGTATCTCAGCAACGCCTCCCCCGGCCGCCGTGGAGTTTATGTGTAAAATCGAGAGGTCCTTGAGCCTCTCGGCATATTTGACTATGGCGTCGAGCTCGTGCTCGCCTATGAACTCCACGTAGCGCTCGATCATAGAAGCTCCCTCTCGAGCACCTTTATTATCTCGGCCTTGAGCTCGTGTTCGTTGTCGAATATCAGCGGATCTATCCTCGAGGGGGCCTCCGCGACCTCGACGAGGCTGAACTCCTCCTCGAGCCACTTGGAGAGCTCGTTCCTTCCAATCCCATCTAGGACCCTCCTAGTTATGAAGTGGTAGGCCACCGACTCAGCCGGAGCCGCACCTATGGCGTCAAGGAACTCCGCGAGGCTCTCGGCCTTGAGGCCCACGTCGTAGGGCACCGGCACCATGCTTACGAACACGAACTCCCTCCTCGCTGGCCTCTCGTCGGCTCTTGGCTCCAACACTGAGAGCAACTCCCTTCTTATATCCTCTATGGTGGCCGGCTCGGCGCCCGATATGCTCGAGAGCTCTATGGCCAATTCCTCGTCGTTTAACTCCTCGGCGACTCACACGGCGAAGTCGTTGGAGAAATAGGGCCTCGTGAGGCGTTTGGCGAAGACCGTGTGGAAGACGTGGTGGAACAAAGTGCCGGCGTCCGCCTCCTTTATCCCTTGGGCCAGCTCCCTCAAGTTGCGCGCCCTCTTCTTGGTATATAGCGAGATGTAATAGGCTGACTTGAAC
>DANS01000013.1:15800-18135 GCA_002497345.1 Thermoproteus sp. UBA157 | reverse complement strand
TTAGGCTACTGGCTATGTAGCTCTGCCGGCATGATGCCGAAAATAAACTCGCCCAGTGCGACGTCGATCTCTGTAGTCGATGGCGAGCGCTAGCCCGATGGCGGCAACTTTATTGTGCCGTGGATTACGCCGTAGCGGTCGCCCTCGATAGAGCAGTCGTCGCGCTGTATTATGGATCGCATACCGGTTTATGGAGTTCATCGCACAAATACGGGATTCGGATGGGCCATGGAGAAACGGGTTATTTTCCACGAGCTGATAACGCTAGACGAGGCCGTCGAGGCCCTCCTCCGGAGGGCAAAGCCCTTGGAGGCGGAGGAGGTGCCCTTGGAGGAGGCCTACGGCCGGGTCCTCGCCGAGGACGTGTACTCGCCGGTCGACGTCCCGCCGTTTGACAGAAGCACTGTGGACGGATACGCAGTCTTGTCCGCGGACGTGGTCGAGGCCAGCGAATTGACGCCGATCTCGCTCCGCTTGAAGGGCAGGATCGAGGCCGGCGATTTCCCGAACTTCGAGATATCCAGAGGCGAGGCGGCCGAGGTGGCCACCGGCGCGCCGGTGCCGCGCGGAGCCGACTCCGTAGTGATGGTGGAGTACACCTCCGAGAAAAACGGCGTAGTGACAATCTACAGATCCGCATATCCCGGCGAGAACATAATGCCGGCCGGCTCCGACTTTTCGGCGGGCGAGCTGTTGCTGAGGCGGTGCACGAGGCTAACGCAGAGGGAAATAGGCGTGTTGGCCGCGGCCGGCCTCAGAAAGGTTAAAGTCCACAGAAGGCCCAAGGTGGCCATCATTTCCACCGGCAACGAGCTCGAGGAGCCGGGCGCGCCGCTGAGGCCGGGCAAGCTCTACGACGTAAACACCTTTTCCATAGCGGCAGCCGTGGCGGAGGCCGGCGGGATCCCCCTAATACGCGGCAGAGTGCCCGACGATCCCTCGGCGTATAGGAAAGCGTTGGAGGCGGCGCTCGCCGAGGCCGACTTGGTCCTCATATCTGGCGGCACGTCGGCGGGCATGGCCGATTTGACGTACAAGGCGCTGGGGGAGCTGGGCCGCATACTCTTCCACGGCATAAAGGTCAGGCCCGGCAAGCCCACAGTCGCGGCAGACGTGGGCGGGAAGCTCGTCGTGGGGCTTCCCGGCTATCCCTCAAGCGCTTTGATGATATTCCACGCGGTCGTTAGGCCCGCCTTGTTGGCGATGCAATGCCTAAAGCCCGAGCCGCCCGTGGTCTATAAGGCTAGGCTGTCCATAAGAACCGAAGGAGCTAAGGGACGGCGGTCCCTCTATCCGGTGGTGTTGATAGATACCGGCAAGGGCCTCGCCGCATATCCGTTAAACGCAGAGTCTGGGGCCATATCGGTGCTGGCCAGGGCAGACGGCTACGTGGTGATACCGGAAGACGTCGAGTACCTCGACGAGGGCGAGGAGGTCGAGGTGAGGCTATTCGAGCGGTACCGCCCCGCCTCCCTCTATTTCATCGGCAGCAACGACATACTCCTGGACAGAATATTGGCCCAGTTCGACGTGAAGGCGGTCTACGTGGGCTCCATGGGCGGCATATTGGCGATCAAGAGGGGGGAGGCAGACTTGGCCGGGACGCACATGCTAGACGCCGAGACCGGCGAGTACAACATCCCCGTAATCAAGAAGCTGGGGGTGAAAGACGCCGTGCTGGTCAGAGGTTTCGCGAGGGAGCAAGGGCTGGTCGTGGCCAAGGGGAACCCCAAGGGGATAAGGGGGTTCGAGGACCTCTTGAGGCGAGACGTAGTTATGATCAACAGACCCAAGGGCACCGGCACGAGGGCGCTCCTCGACATCCAGCTGGGCAAAATAGCGCAGGCCAAGGGCGTGTCGCTCGAGGAGCTCGTGAGGTCCATAAGGGGCTACACATACGAGGTGAGGACCCACACGGCGGTTGCGGCGGCCGTGGCCCAAGGCAGAGCCGACGTGGGTCTCGCTATAAGATACGCCGCGGAGCTCTACGGCCTCGACTTCATACCGGTCGGCTGGGAGGTGTACGACCTCTTGATCAGAAAAGAAGCGCTCGGAAGGGCAAGGCCGCTCGTAGATGCGTTGAAAGCGGTGGAGGAGCTACCGCCGGGCTACAGGAAGCTCCCCGACACGGGCGAGATAGCGGCCGAGTTCTAACGGCCCTTGACCAGCTTAATCCGGCGTTCTCAACGCGGTATCCCAGCTTGCCAGCAACAGAGCCGCCCGCATCGCATCGGCCAGCTCCTCCTCGTTATGTGGATTCGTGAGCCCCGCCGAGGTCGGCCCCAGTCTTAGACGACTACTAGTCACCTCGATACGCGCGCCATTTCGGCCAAGG
>DANS01000013.1:0-15688 GCA_002497345.1 Thermoproteus sp. UBA157 | reverse complement strand
AAATCCCCGCCACGCCCCGCCGGCTGCGAACGCACTATTTAATCCTCTCCGCCTCCACGAGCCATCCCCTACCCGACTTAACGGCCTTGCTCGCGTAGCCCAAGTGGGGCAGTATGAGCCTCAACACGGCGACGCACTCGGCATCGGGGATCAAGAACCTCGCGGAGTTCGGCCTCTTCTCCATTAGGTAGGAGGCCACGAACAAGCCGCCGTTGGGACAGCCGGGGGCCTCTATCGCCTCCACTGCGAGATGTAGGCCTGGGTTTTTCCACTTGGCGATGAGTGCTAATTCTGCACGTTGAGGGATTTGACGTATAGTACTAGCTCGGAGATATCGTTGAGACCCACCTGCGATGCGCGGGCGGATCTGAGGATCTCCCTCACCTTGTGAAACAACGGCAACACGTCCACGCCGAGCTCCCTCGCCAGCTCCAGCGTCTGGCCGAGGACCACATCAGCTTGTCCCACCGAGAAGCCGACCGGGAACTGGCCCTTAAGCATTGCCGGCATGCGCGCGCTGAGCTGGGCAGACGCGGCGCCTCCTTTAGACAAGAGGGCCACGGCCTCGTCGGGATCTAGCCCAAAACGCTTGAGAATTTCGGCGGCTTCCGCCAACGCTACTACGTTGGCCACGAGGAGCGATGTGCTCACCAACTTCAGCGCGGTAGCCTGCTCATGAGTTCCCACGTATAGGGGCTCGCCCAGCTCCGACAAAAAGCCCCTAGCTTGCTCGTAGAGCTCCCTGGGCCCTCCCACGTAGAGGATCAGCCTCCCCTCCTCTGCCTCTCTGGGACCTCTCTCCACTCTGCAGGTGAGGTATCTCAATCCCCTAGCGGCTTCCAGCACGGCCTTGAGCTCCGAGAGGCTTTGGGTGGTGGTGTCCACTATCACGGCTTGGGTGGCGGGGGCTCTCCCCAACACGTCCAAGACCTCCTTTCCGGTGGGCAACGCCAGCACCACGTAATCTGCCTTGAAGCAGTCGGCGAGCCCGCAGGGCATTACGCCCGACGCCATAACGGCGTCTTGGGATACGTCGTATCCCCTGACCTCATGCCCCCTCCTCGCCAAGTTCTTGGCGATGCCCTTCCCCATCCTCCCGAGCCCTATGACCGAGATCCGCATTAAAACCTATGAGTCCAAGAGTATATACGTTTTGGCCGTCTAGCGCGACGAAGTTAATAATACTGGCGCGAGCATGACCATGAACGTCCACGCCAAAATGGGCGTGGTAGCATAGTTGCCGGCATCTTAATACTTGATCCCGATCCATCTGCGCATTAGGCCTCTACGCCCCCGCCAACTTAGCCGTCATGGCCGCATTGGCGGGAATGGCAGTTTACGTGTACCGAAATTTCGACAAAGCGCTGAACAGTAAGGACTTTAAGCTCCTCGGCCCGCCCGTGATAGGCCTCGCGGCCGTAGGCGTCGTCTTATTCGCCCTTCGCCTATTCGCATGCGCCGTCGTGATCTGCGTCATATTGGAGCAAGCCCGTTATGGGCTATTTCGCGTACAAGAAGCTGAAGGAGGGGGCCGGCTCTGGCGGCGCTGTTCTTGACGTCGGCCGCTGTCTTCGCCTACACGGCTCTTCTGATCTTGATAGGCTTGTGGGAGGTCCCGTTCTTAGCCGACGCGGCCAAGGCGGCGGTCCCCCTCGCCATCTCGAGGAGGTCAGCGATCGAGTCCCGGCCATCCGCGCCGCCTCACGCGCCTCATCACGGACTTTTCAAAAAGTTTTTATGTACTTAGAGTTAAACTCCCTTGCGTAATCCCCCGTCTTATAAAGAAGTATACGTGCGTATACATGTTTCGCCTCCTAAGCGATGGGAGGAGGGTCCTAATAACCAAAAGGGAGGAGGATCTGAAGCTCCTCGGCCAAGGCTGGGCTCTCCTGGGCGAATACAAGAGGTGGGATAGGGCGTTTGCGGCTGCGCTCAGAATAGCCGAGAGGGAGGATGCCGTGCTCGAGTGGTATCTGGAGGACGAGCTGGAGTCCGCCAAGGCGCTAGAGGCCATGGAGAGGCAGAATATATAGCTTTTCGGGCTCCAAGGGCTCCGCGCGTCCCTCCAGATGCCTCACGAGCGAGGAGGAGGTCACCGCCTCCCAGCCCTCGCCCGCCACCCTGTATAGCCTGTAATACGCCTCGTATGCCTCCCTCTTCTCCTCGGGCGACTTGAAGTAGTTGTAGGCGTATAGCCTCGGCCCCGGGAGCTCCATTATCGCCAAGTTCAGCGCAGTCTTGACGAACTGCTCTGCCTCAGTCAAGGCGCTCTCTGGGTCGTCCCAACTAGACGCGAGGAACGCGGCGAGTATCCAGCTGTCTGAGAAACGGGAGGGGTCCAAGCCGAGGAGGCGCCCCATTTCTCGCTTGTCCACCGATCCGTTGTGGGCTACGTATAGGATCCTTCCATCCTCTGTATGTACTTGAAACGGGTGTGAGTAGATAACGCCGACGGGCTCGCCCGGCGATGCCGCGCGCACGTGGGAGAGCCCGGCAATGCCCAAAGGGGGTATGTGGGGATCCTTCCATATGGCAGAGCTCGATCTGTAGTAGGCCACCGATCCGTTCATGAGATACACGGCGTAGCCCCAGCCGTCGCCGTGCTTGAGATCTCCAGGCGCGTAGGGATCTCTTTCAGCCGCCAGCTTCAAGGCCCTGTGTAGATCTGCCTTGGGTACTCCGGAGTATATGTAAAATCTACACATTAATAGGGCGGGCCGGCCCGCTGGAGTGCCTTGGCCACTATCAACGTGGTGGTGGAGCGGACGCCCGGTATCTTCCTTATCTTATCCCTTATAATCGCCCTCAGCTTCTCTGCGTCCTCTGCCGCTAGCTTGACTACTAGATCGTAGGGGCCGTAGACGAAGAATACGGCCGCGACTTCCGGCTCCTTGGCCAATTGCTCCATGACCGTGTCCTCGGCGCCTATATCTACGTTTATAAATACGAGGGCCTCCATGTCAATATAGCTTCATATAGCTTATATACATTACTTTGAACGGGATTCGAGATATCTCCTTATCACGACGGCCGTCGAGAGATCCACCCTGTACCTCTCCGTGAGCCCCGTATCCGTGTCGGTGAACTCGACGACGTATTCCACGCCCTCGCCCTCTTGCTTGTAGACCTTTATGAGCGTGTTGGGCTTACACATGGCCGTGAGGGCCGTCGGCGATTTCTCAACGATAGAACACTCGACGTATCTGTAAACTCTGGCCTCAGCCGGCGTGCGGCCCATCGCAGCTAGGGGGGTCTCCTCGTAGTAATACATCTTCCGCCGCCTCGACACAAGAGGGGGTTCGGGGCCCGTTATAAATTTTCTCGCCAGATGCCGCGGCGTTTAGGTAATGTTGGTGGGGCCTCGGCCCCTCCGCGCGTGGCGGGTCATCCACGTAGAGGGCGTCTCTCGGAGGTCGACGAGAGATGGCATGGGGTGCGCGGCGAGGGCGTTGAAAGTAATAGAAAGTTCGCCTTGTTCTTCAGCTCGCCGACGTGACGCCACTGGAGCTGGCGCAGCTCTCGTTGTCGTGTGGGCCTCCCGTGGAGCTTGGGTAGGCCGGCTAGAACCTCTAGGAATATGGGCTTGCCGACGACCAATTGACGTTTTCGGGGCATCGGCTTGCTAAACCTGCGGCGGAGGGCGTGCAAACGGCCCCGGCAGATCAAGAGGTAGCGATGACGGGCATATGGCGGCGGCGCCAATCATCGACTATCTCGAGCACCATCAACGTCTCGGTGCGTTGTATGTCCGGCATCGAGGCCAGATACGATACCAAGAAGGTGGAAAGTTGTTTGATATCGCGAGCCCAGACCTTCAAGAGGAGGTCGTAGGGCCCCGTGATTATATAGGCCTCCTCTACGAAGGGCAGATCGCCCTTGCCCGAGCAGTCGGCCAAGATCCTCTCGGCCAGCTGTTCTTGGAGCGGCTTCTCGCCCCTCGTCTCCCCCCTCCTTACGCTGGCCATCACGAAGGCCAACACTTGGTAGCCGAGCAGGAACGGGTTCACCACAGCCTTGTAGCCCATGATGTAGCCCTTGTCCTCAAGCCTCTTTATCCTGGATGCGATAGTCGTCTTTGGGCGGTTGACCGCCTCAGCGAGCTCTTGCAACGTCTTTTTTCCGTCTATCTGAAGTAGTTCCAAGATTTTCCTATCAACTTCGTCCATAATCCAAAGAATTTACGGATTATTAATCAATCCTCGATTTTGCCGCTGGGCGGGCGTATGTATTGAGATACGTCCTCGGCGTAAGCGGATAGGGTCTCGGCGACATATATGGGGGCTCCTGCCCTGACTGCCAGCGCAACTGCATCGCTCGGGCGAGCGTCGAAGGAGCGTACCTTGCCTGAGCCGTCCTTGATGTAGACGGTGGCTGTGTACGTGCCGTTGATTATGGCATCGATCGTTATCTTGTCGATGACCGCGCCGAGGGACTCCAGTATTTCCACGAAGAGGTCGTGGCTGAGGGGGCGCGGGAAGTCTATCTCGCCGAGCCCCTTCTTTATTGAGATCATCTCGGAGCTGCCTATTATTATCGGAAGGGCCTTGTCCCCCCACTCGTCGACGCCTATAAGCATTATGCCCACTTGTTGGCCCGCTCTGTCGTAGGCCTCGATGACGGCGATGATCTCGCCCTTGAGGTACCTAACCATTGAGACCACCGCATTCGTCCTATAAATCCCTTTAGTGCATCTCATTGCGTGATGAAAAGAGCGGCGCTGACGGATGACGCGTCCTAAACCAGGCTGAATCACCAAGTCCCTCTCACCACCCACACGGGCTCCTCAGTTGGCTGTATCTCCCTCGGCTCCGCCTTATATCTCCCCACGACCTTCTCGTTAACGTCGACGCCTATGCCCGGCCTCTTGGGGACCTCCACGGCGCTGTCTATCACCTTGAAGGGATCCCCTATGAGGTCCCTTTTCCACTGAGGCCAGTAATCGTAGAAGGACTCAAGCCTATACAGCGTCGGCGTCACGGCGGATAGCTGAACCTCCACTGCGAATTGGACGGGGCCGTACGCGTTGTGGTACGAGACCTCAACGCTGAAGGCTTCGGCGAGCGTGACGACCTTCAAGCTCCCGGTAACGCCGCCTATGTTGCACGCGTCTGGCTGTATGACGTCCACCAGCCCCTCGGCCAGATATTGGAGCGCCTCCTTGGCGCTTATGAGCCTCTCGCCCATTGCGACTTTCAGGGAGGTTGAGGCCCTGTATTTCCTATACGCCTCCACGTCCTCGTGGTGCACCGGCTCCTCCATGAAATAGGGATTATAGGGCTCCAGCCTCTTGGCGATCTCTATGGCCGCATTGGCGTTGAAGCGGCCGTGGTGTTCTATGAGTACCTCGACATCGTCGCCCACAGCCTCGCGGACGGCCCTCACGACATCTTCCGCCCTCCTTAACCCCTTCGGCGTTATGTAGTCGAAGGCATCGCCGAAGGGATCGAACTTAAGCGCCGAGTACCCCCTCTTGACTACTTCCTTCGCCTTCTCCGCGAAGCACGCCGGGTCCTTGCACCCGCCGTACCAGCCGTTGGCGTAAACGGGCACGCGATCCCTCAGAGCGCCGCCCAGCAACTCGTGGAGGGGGGCGCCGAGTTCCCTCGCCTTTAGATCCCAGAGCGCCATGTCTATAGCGCTGAGGGCCGTGGCGCTCTCGAAGGAGCGCGAGAGGAAGAAGTCTTGCCTATACCACTCGTAGAAGGCGGCCGTTATCTCGTGGGGATCCCTCCCCAGGAAGGCCTTGGCCACTTGCCTCACGGCCGAGACCACGGGGAGAACCCTCAGAGTGGGGACGGCCTCGCCGTAGGCCACTCTGCCGTCGGAGGTGACGACCTTGACCAGGATGGAGTACGACGCCCAACGCGCGTCTGCCTCCTTCTCGTAGAGGACTATGGGCTCTATCTCGGAGATTTTCGCCATAAGTTGTACAGAAAACCGTTTTAAAGCTTATTTCGGCAGCTTTATGGACATAATAGCGCCGGTGGTAACCCCCTTCAGATCGGGCAAGCTGGACTTGGACGCGTTCGCCTCGCATATACGCAACATCGTCAGGAAGGGCGTGGACGCCGTGTTCGTGGCGGGGACTACGGGGCTCGGGCCTGCACTGAGCGTGGAGGAGCGCAAGGCGTTGCTGGAGGCGGCCGCATCTGCGGCCAAGAGGGTTATATTCCAAGCGGGGGCCCTCAACCTAGACGACGTGGTGGCCTTGGTCAAATACGCCGAGAGGTTCGATGTCGAGGCCGTGGCCTCGGTCCCGCCCTATTACTTCCCCCGGCTGTCCGAACGCCAAATAGTGAGGTACTTCAAGGATATATGTTCGGCGACAAGCCTCCCGGTATATCTCTACAACTACCCTACCGCGACGGGGAAAGACGTGGACGCCAGAATCGCCAAGGAGATAGGCTGTCTCAAGGGAGTCAAGGACACGAACGAAGACATCGCCCACACCTTGGCCTACAAGCGCTTGTTGCCCGACATGAGGGCGTACAACGGCTCAGACTCCCTAGTGTTGGCCTCCTTCGCCGTGGGCCTAGACGGCGTGGTTGCCTCTTCGGCGAACTACATGCCGGAAGTCCTCGTCGGGATCAGAGAAGCTGTGAGGGCCGGGGATCTGGAGAGGGCGAGGCGCCTCCAGTTTCTGATAAACGAGGTGCTAGACGTCGCCAGGCCCTTGGGCTACTCCTCAGCCGTCTACGAGCTAATTAAGGCGTTTCAGGGCTACGACGTGGGCGAGCCGAGGCCGCCCATATACCCTCTAGAGGACGAGGACAAGGACAAGCTCGCCGCGGCGGTGTCCAAGATTAAGGAGGCGCTTAGGCTATGACCCGCTTGGTCGCTCTGGGCGAGCCGTTGATACAGCTAAACGCCGTCACGCCGGGTCCGTTGAGGTACGTGCACTACTTCGAGAAACACGTGGCGGGGTCCGAGGCCAACTTCTGCGTGGCAGCCGTCATGGCGGGGGCCAGCTGCGGCCTAATAGCGAGGGTCGGAAACGACGAGTTCGGGAGGAACATAGTGGAATATTTAAGAGGAAGGGGGGTCGACGTATCCCGCGTCAAGGTGGACGAGGAGGCGCCTACGGGCGTGTACTTCGTCCAGAGGCACTACCCAGTGCCCGGAAGATCGGTACTGGTGTACTACAGGAGGGGCAGCGCCGGAAGCAAGCTCTCGCCGGACGACGTAGACGCCGATTACGTCAAGGCCGCCGACTCAGTCCACTCGACGGGCATCACGCTGGCCATAAGCGAATCGGCGAGGGAGGCCGTCTATAAGGCATTCGAGTTGGCCAAGGCGAGGACTTTCGACACGAACATAAGGCCTGTCCTATGGAGGCGGCCGGAGGACGCGAGGGAGGCCGTGTTGAGGGCATTGCGCACGGGCGTGGAGGTGCTGATCACGGATCCGGACGACACGCGCTTGGTGCTCGGCATCGCCGACCCGGACGAGGCCTATAAGAAGTACAGGGAGCTCGGCGTCAAGACCCTCCTATATAAGGAGGGAGCTAAAGGGGCCTACGTCTTCCACGACGGCGAGAAGTACTTCAAGCCGTCCTACTCCGTACCGGTGGAGGATCCCACGGGCGCCGGGGACGCCATGGCGGGCACCTTCGTCGCTCTGTACTTCTCGGGTCTCGACCCCAAACGCGCCTTAGATCTGGCGACGGCTGCGGCCACGTTGGTCGTGACAGTTAGGGGCGACAACGAGGCGATACCGACTCCCCAAGATGCCGAGAGGCTTCTGTCCTCCTTATGAGAAGTGCGGTGTTGAGCAACGGCAGGCTGGCCGTCGCCTTGGACAAGGATTTCTACATAGCAGATCTCTACTACCCCTACGTCGGCAGATACAACCACAGCTTTGGGGGCAAGTTCAAGATAGGCATATGGCACGACGGTAAGTTCGCCTGGCTCGAGTCCATGGAGAAGCGCGTAGAGATGGACGGCCTCACGGCAAGGCTGAGGGCCCGATGGGATGGTCTCGAGATCGAGATCTTCAGCTTCGTGGAATTTCATCACGACGCATACGTCATCAGGGTTGACGTGAGAGGCCCCGGCCTAATAAGGGTGGTCTTCTACCACGACTTCCGAATAATGGAGGCGCCGCAAGGGGACACCGCCTTTTACGACCCGGAGCTCGACGCCGTAATACACTACAAGGAGAGGTTCTGGTTCCTCGCCGGCTCCAGCCACCAGCTCTACGAGTACAACATAGGGCGAAGGGACATGGGAATAGTGTTGAGGGATTGCGAAGACGGCGTCTTGGGGAAGAACCCCATAGCTCAAGGCTCGGTGGACTCCGCCATCTCCGTGGCGTACCCGAGCTTCTACTATTGGATAATAGCGGGCAAGAGCAAGGAGGAAGTGGCCCGCGTACACGGCGAACTTAAAGCCAAGCCTCAATACTATGAGAGGAGGAACACCGGTTACTGGAAGGTCGTCACCGGCCAATACTCCTCCAAGCTCGTGGGGCAGTCCATAGCAATCCTCATGGCCCACATCGGCGATAACGGCTCCGTGGTGGCCTCGCTGGACACGGACATACTCAAGTTCAACCTGGACACGTACGCGTATGTCTGGCCGAGGGATGCCGCCTTCGTGGCCATGGCGCTGGACGAATACGGCTACGCCTCGTTTACTAAGAAGTTCTACGAGTTCGCCTTGTCGTTGCTCCGGGACGGATACTTCTTCCAGAAATACAACCCCGACGGGACCTTCGGCTCGACGTGGCATCCGTGGACTATCAGGAGCAAGAAGTCGCTCAACATACAAGAGGACGAGACTGCTATTTTCATCCACGCGTTGTGGAGGCACGTGGAGCTGGCAAAGGACTACGACCTCTTGAAAAGGGCATATCCGGCCGTGAGGCGCGCGGCGGATTTCCTCGCCGGCTATCGCGATGAGAGGCTGGGGCTCCCGCTCGAGAGCTTCGACCTCTGGGAGGAGCGCCTCGGCGTTCACGCGTACACCGTGGCCTCGGTCTACGCCGGCTTGAGGGCCGCAGCGCGCTTTGCCGAGATGCTCGGAGAGGAGGAGGACGCCGATAGTTGGATCTCCGCCGCTCAAGACGTCAAGAGAGCCATAGCCGATTACATGTTCGACAAGCAGTTGGGCCGCTTCGTGAGGACCGTGAGGATAGACGACGGAAAAATCGTCGACGTGGATAAGACGGTCGATGCCAGCCTACTCGCCCTCTCGCTCTTCGGCGTGTTCGAGCCCGACGACCCCCGCATAGCGTCGACCGTTAAGGCCGTGGAGGAGAGACTTTGGGTGAGGGGCGTAGGGGGGCTCGCCAGATACGAGGGCGATTACTATCAGAGAGTTCCCGGCGACTACTCCGGCATACCCGGCAACCCCTGGATAATCACGACCATGTGGCTAGCCGAACACTACGCCGCGCTGGGCTTGATCTCGAGAGCCCAGGGCTTGATCAGGTGGGCCGAGGAGAGGGCCAGTCCGACGTATCTGCTCCCGGAGCAGGTGAGCCCGTTCGACGGTAGCCCCCTATCGGTGCAACCGCTGGCTTGGAGCCACGCAGAGTATTTGAGGGCCGTCTCGGCCGTGAAGAGGGCGGCTCAGCCGTAGCCGGTCAAGACCCCGACTATTCCGCCTATAATGGCCAACGCCCCTAGGCCCACCACTAGGGGCACGACCTTCTCGCTGGACGCTAGCCTTAACAAAAGGCTTATCATTAATAAGCTCACAACGGTCGCCACCACGGCGGCCACGGCGATGCCTCCTGTCGATACGAGCGAGATGGCCGCCTCTATCTTATGGCGCGATACGAGCAGAGGGAGCGCGGACGCCCCCAATGCGGCTGGTATCAAGGCCAGGAAGGATAACCTAAAGGCGTCTCTAGGTTTCACCCCTAGCAACAACATAGCCGAGATCGTGATGCCGGATCTGCTGACGCCGGGCAGAGCGGCGAGCCCTTGCGCGGCGCCTATTATCACGAGGTCCTTCCACCCCAGCGAGGGGAGGTCCTTGCGCGGCGCGTACCTCCCCCTCGCAGCCTTTATCAAGAGGCCATCGGCGATTAGGATTAAGCCTAGCGCTATCATCGGCACACCTACGACGGGCCCTGATAGGGAGCTGAAGTAGAGATATATGGGCAACGCCACCACGGCGGTGACTAGCGTGACCGCGACCAGATACTTTAGCAATATTTTGTCCTCCTCGGTGCCCCGAAGGGCCAAGGCCTTCAGAACTCCCCACACCTCCCTCCTGAAATAAATAACAGCCGCAGCCAGCGTGGCGAACTCCAAAAAGAGGCCAAAGGCGTAGGCCGCGCCGAAGGTGAGGCCCAACAGATACGTCGAGACGAACATTATTTGCGTCTTGCTGCTTATGGGCAACCACTCGCTCACGCCTTGCACCAAGCCCAGAACCACGCCGTCTAGCGCCCAGCTCATAATGCCGGCATCTTAAACTATATAAAAACGTTTTGACGCTACGTAAGATTTTTATCTAGAGGGAAAGGAAATAGGCATGAGCGTGACGAGGTACAGGGTCGAGGAGGGCCGCGTCGAGCGCCTCGCCGACTGCGAGGTGAGGGACTTCGAGATGTTCTCTATGCTGGTACCTCCCACGCTGCAGAACGCGGTGTTGGACGCGCTACGCGCCGGCTCCATCCCGCCCGAGCTTGCGCCGCTTTTCAAAAGGCTTAAGGAGGCGGAGGTCCTCGTCTGCACATGAGTTTTTCCTTCGACGATATCAATGCCTTGAGGTACTACGGCCGCTTCATAAAGGCGGGAGGAGGTATTGGGGAGGTCAGGAAGGCGTTGGGCTGGAGCACTTGGTACGCCGCGAAGTGGTGGTCAGAGCTCAAGCATGAGCTGGGGATAGATGCCAATAAGAACATATTCGGCCGCGCCCTCTACATGGCCTTAAGGGCTAGAGGCGTGATAGACGACGAGGGCAAGATAGTGAAGAGGGTAGAAAGGCCGGAAAGGCCCACGAACCCCTATTCCAACGAGTTCGTGGAGCTACATGACGCCTTCGACGCCCTCGGGGCCGTCGAGGTGGCGCTGGGGAGGGTAGATAGGGAAAAGCTGAGGGTCCTTTACTCCTCCATGTTGGCGCAGGGCTGGTACGACATCATGAGGGAGACCTTCCTCGACTTGATGAAGATAGAGCAATACCCCAAAATAGTGGAGCCCCATTGCAAGGAGGGGCAGATGGCCTACGCGGTGCTCAGAAGGCACGAGCCCGATAGGTATTTCGCCTACGACCCAGAGCCCGACGACGTGGAGGCCGCAGCCGCGCTCCTCGGCATCGCGCCGAACGTATGCACAGATAAGGTGTGCGTGTATCAGACCTCCACCATGTGCGATGAGTCCTCGGCGGAGGTCGCCGAGGCCTTCGCGGGCCAATTCGACGCAGCGCTAGTCTTCCACACGTTGTATTGGATGGCCGATCCCATAAAGGAGCTCGCTTGCCTCAAGAGGGTTCTCAAGCCCGGCGCGGCGCTCCTCGTGGGGCAACAAGTCGTCGAGTCCACGCCGGGCCTGCTGGCGATAGTGGTCTCCTTCGGGGCGAAACACGTCTTCAAGTGGAGGGACGTAGAGACGACGCTGGAAGCCGCCGGGTATAAGAGGGAAAAGCGATATACCCGCTACTCTCCCTACTACATAGCAATCTGGAGGGCCGCATAGCCGGCCGCAACAGTCGGAGAGGATTAGGGATCTAGTAGACTCCGTCGTCGGCGAGCCTATATTGTATCTTCACGTCGGGAGCCATGCCGGGGACGTCCAGAGGCCACATGTATCCCTCATCCTTCTGCTTCGAGGGCCTCGCCATCATGAACCTCGCGTTGACGGCGTGGGCCAACACGTTGCCGCCCGCCGGCCTCTTCAAGCCGGATAGAAAGGCCTCGGGGACGTCCATTACTTGGTTCGTGAAGACCACCAAGGCGTTGAAGACCCTCGCATGGCGCCTAAACCAGTCGATAAGGTAGTGGAGGCGCTGTTGTCTCTCGGCCAAGCTCTCCCTCCCCACGAACTCGGCGCGGTACAACGCCGTGATCGTATCGACAACTATGGTCCTAGCTCCCTCCTTCAAGTGCTTGGGCAGCTCGTACTTTACGAAGGCCTCGAGCGCTGAGACGTTGTCGGGGACGTAGACCGACACTCTGTCCAGGACCTGTGAGGGATCGCCGCCGAACCTCTTGGCCATCCTCTCGACCAAGCCCGCGTTGAAGGCCCCTTCCGTGTCTATATAAACGACGTCACCGAACCCCTCAATTATGGACTTCGCAGATAATTGATGCGCCAACATCGACTTCCCCGCGCCGAACTCCCCAGCGAATTCGTAGATGAAAGCCTCCCTCAGGCCGCCCCAAGGGGTCTTCTCGTCGAATTCGGCCACCCCGGTCTTGACCACCTTGTACTGGGCCTTAAGCAGCTCCGACGCCTTCACGGCCCTGGGCTTTCTGCCCACAAGCTCCCTGGCCTTGGCCAGAAGCCTCTCGGCGGTCGACGGCTCGATCCCCGCGTCGACGAGCTCGTCCACCGTGAACTCCAAGAGGTGTTCCAGAGACGTCACTCCCAACTCCTCCAGCCTCCTTCTGGTCGATGGGCCGACTTCCAGGACTTCAAGCCAATCCTCGCCCCCCTTCCTTTTGGACATGTAACCACCTACAGGTGATTTAAAAAGGAGCGCCGCCGAGGGCCCTCTGCGTGCGGATGGATTTACGCCGTCGGCCCCGTGGGCTTAACGGCCGACTAGGAGCGCGGATTCCGCGAGAGGAAGACGGGGGGTCGCCTCGCCATGGCCTGGCCACTGGGATCGGCGGAAGTGCCGAGGAGGACGCCACGTTAGAAACGCGGATTTCGACATAATGGGCGGAGGCTTCGAATTCGCACTTGTTAACAATATCTAAATCGCCGTCTGCCGGATGCGCCGTATCCTTCCGTCGACGTCGTCAACAGCCGACCGCGATGGTTGGCCTATGCGTCGTTAGCTGTGCAACGTTTGGGCGCGTCTCCTCGGCTGCGGTAAAGACAGCGCTCGGCCGGGGGCTAGGCGTATCTCTCCAGGAATTTATACACGGTGTTCAATATCACCTCGTTGGCTCCTTCGTATATCTCGGTGGCCTTGGCATCTCTATAAAGCATCTCGACCCTCGAATCGGTGGAGTAGCCGAAGCCGCCCATGACTTGCATGGCGATCCTCGTGGCGTCTACGGCCAAACGAGACGCGAGCACCTTCGCCAACTGGGCGTACATGGGAAAGGCCGGATCCTTGAGATCTCTGTAGAGGGCCGCGGTGTAGACCACATGCCTCACGGCCTCCATCTGGGCGTATATGTTGGCCAAATAGTGCTGCACCACCTGGAAGTCGGCGAGGGGCCTCCCGAAGGCCGTCCTCCTCTTGGTGTACGAATAGGCCTCGGCGAACGCCGCCTCCGCTATGCCGAGCCCTATGGCGCCGACGCAAGTCCTCCCGTTGTTTAGATCGTCCAAGACGACTTGAAAGCCCTCGTTGAGCTTGCCGACGAGGGCCTCGTCTCCGACCCTGCAGTCGTTGAGCTTAACCTCGGCGGTGCCGGTGCCATGGACCCCCATCACCTTGACGGGCGACGTCTCGACGCACGACGACCTCTCCACGAGGAAGAGGCTTATGGACTTATGCCTCAGCTCCGGCGGCCCGGTCCTGGCCGCCACGAGGTATGCGTCGGCGTATAGGCCCGAGGTGATCCAGAGCTTCACGCCGTTTATTACCCACTCGCCTCCCCTCTTCTCGGCCCTCGTCTGTATGGCGGCGGCATCTGAGCCGCAGCAGGGCTCCGAGAGGGCGAAGGCCACAATCCTCCTCCCCTTGGCCACGTCCTCTAGCCACTCCTCCCTAATCCGTTCGTTCGCGTAGTGGTAAAGATTCCAAGCTATCATAGAGCCCTGCACCTCCATTATCGTCGCGAGGGCTGGGCTGGCCTTTGCGACCTCCTCGACGGCTAGCACGAGGCTCCTGAAGTCTAGGCCGGCACCTCCGAATTCTTGAGGTATATGCGGGGCGAGCAGACCCAGCTCGCCCGCCTCCCTCAACAGCTCGCGGGGATATTCGCCCTCGTCTATCTTCCTGGCCGCGGGCGCGACCCTCCTCTCGGCGAACTCCCTCGCCGTCTTCCTAACCAGCGCGTGCTCCTCCGAGAGCTGGGGGTAGCTATACATACTCCCTCCCCACCACGTTTCTGGCTATTATGAGCTTCATTATGTTCTCGGCGCCTTCGGCCCCCACGTAGTACGAGAGAGCGCCGAGGAGGGCCCTCGCCACGTTGGTCTCCTTGAAGTAAGAGGCCCCTCCGAACCACTTCATGACCTCCAAGGCGGTCTCCACCGCCAGGCTCACTGCGAGGTATTTAGCTATGGCGCCTGCCGTGGCCATGTCGCGGAGCGAGAAGGCGACATCGCCTTTGTAGAACCTATCGGCGATCCAAGCGGCCTTATACACCGCGAGCTTGGCGGCCTCGAGGCGCGCGTAAAGCTCGGCGAATTTAAAGGACACGGCTTGGTAGGACGCAATGGGCTTGCCGAAGACCGACCTCTGCCTTATCCACTCGAGTCCCCTGTCGAGGAGCCACTTGGCCGCCCCAACCGAGGCCGCGCCTATCACGGTACGGGCCAAGTCGAAGCCCTCCATGGCGATCTTGAAGCCGCCGTTTAGCTCCCCCAGCATGAACCCGTCTTCGACCGGGAGGCCCTCGAGCCTAAGATAGCCGGTGGGCAGGCCGTGTCTGCCGATCTCCTCCCAGTCCTTGTGCTCGAAGCCCTCGAGCAGTTTGCCTTTGCGCTTCAAGAGAGCGAGGAACACCGTTATCCCCTTGTGTTTGTCCTCGAGGCGGCCGGTCCTCGTTATGGCAACGACGCCGCCTCCGTAGGGCAGGTTGAGGATCGTGGTGATGCCTGTGACCATGTTCTTCTCGCCGTAGAGCCTCCAGACGGCCCCCTCCTTGACGGCCTTGGTCTGAAATGAGGCCACATCGCTGCCGCCCTGCGGCTCCGTTGAGCCAATCCCGATGAAGGCCCTCCCCTTGGCCACCTCGGGGAGCACCTCCTCCTTTACCTCATCCCTGGCGTATCTCTGCACCACGAAGGGCCAAGCGGTCTCCAGGAGCACGTAGACGGGGGTGGCCAAGGAGGGATCCGCGTAGGCCAGCTCCTCCACGGCCAGCGCCGCCTGCAGGAAGGTCCCGTCTTGGCCCCCGTATTTAGAGCTTAGGGGTATCCCCAGGAGGCCGGCCTCGCCGAGCTTCGCCGCGACCTCCTCGATGGGCCACCTCCTCTCGTCTATGTCCACCCATCTAGGCGCTATTTCCCTCTCGGCGAAGGCCCTCACAGATTCCAGAAACATCTTGTCCTCGCCAGATATTGAGAACTCCATAGGCTATAGATTGAGATTCTTAATAAAGATTGGATTGGCGGCGTGTCTTGAAGACCACCGGCCCGGGGGCCTCCTTATCTCTACGATATCCCACTCGACCTCGTCGCCCACGTCGACTCTCCCTTCAACGCGCCCAAGCACGCGGAAGCCGCCGCTATGGAATCAGGGTCGACGACTCCGAGCACCTCCTTGAAGGTCTCAACGACGAGTCCGCACGACGTCTCTTCCATCTTTCCTATTCTCGACATGCCTGCCGTTATCAAATACGCGAGGACCATATAGTTATGCGACGGCCACCCCGGCTGTCTCGGCTA
>DANS01000046.1:568-5993 GCA_002497345.1 Thermoproteus sp. UBA157 | reverse complement strand
TACGTTCTTGAACTGAAGCCGCATATGTTGCCCGCCGCATTGGATCTAAAAAAGGCACAGATCGCGGATCCGCCGCAGCTAATGGAGGCGCTCGGCGTCTGGTGGGGCCGATAGGTATGGCGGTCGCGACGCGTGAAACAAGTGGGGCTAGGTCGATGGGAAGCACGATCTATAAATATATATATCACCGAGCTTAACACGCATAGATCGGCATCTCTCTCCCAGCCCGCCCTCCTGAAAGCGGCTGACAAGGCCATCGGCGCCGTCAACAAGAGAATTGCCAACAGACTGGACGGCCGGCGCCTCGGGAACGCCCGGCGGCTCCAATACGGCCGCGATCAGTTGTGATTTCTCGGAGGAGAGGAGCTCTTGGAGCACTTATGCTTAGAGCGGCGAGGCTCCTCAAGGATCTCTCCGAGCAGAATCTAGTGAGGGCAAGCACCGAGGGGGTTGGCAAAAACCGCAGCTATAGGTATGTGCTGGACGAGAGCTCTGAGCTCTGGCGTTTGATTAGGTCGAACCCGACGGTTAAGGCCAAGGAGGCTCTCCTCCAGCTGGTTAGAAGATCTTAATGTGGCTTGATTCGAATCGCTGGGCCAGTTCTTCTTCAACATAGTCGGTCTCGGCATAATGCACTTCATGGACGTCATGAACTTCGACGTGGAGAGAATACAGCGTTGCGACATCCACTACGCGACGCCGGACGGCCGCGTTATACCCTTCTGCACGTATAACAACTTCCACAGAGAGAGGATAGAGCAATCCTTCCGGGTGGATCCCAAGGTGTGGACCAAGATCGCCAGTGTGTCGCCGATCGGCTGGAGGGGGCCTCCATGCCGAGGCCCTTGTAATCTCCCGCAACGCCTATCTCCTTTTAAGCCAGTTTTAGGCAACTTTGAATGACTTAAGGCACAAGGCCGTCTCAGATAGCCCAAGCCGGCCATAGGCCTAATTCGAGAGCTCGGACTCCATCGCCTCGACGACCACGGTTTGGCCCAACCGTCGCTAGAACCTTCTCCACGTCCCCTTCACTACCCACATCGGCTCCTCAGCGTTGAAGAAGTCCGCCTCGGTCCTTAGCTCTTCCACCAACCTCTCGTTCACATCGACGCCCAGTCCCGGCTTATTGGGCACCTTGGCGCGGCCTCCCTCTACTGGGGTCCCGTCGTATATTAAATCCCTCTTCCATTGGGGGAACCAATCGTAGAACGACTCTTGTACGTAGAAGTTTGGTATAACCGCGTCCAGCTGTAGGGTGGCCGCGTTCAATATGGGCCCTTGCGCATTGTGGAATGCCATGAGAACGTCGAAGGCCTCCGCAATTGCCGAGACCTTCTTGGCCTCGGTTATCCCGCCTATTCTATACAGATCCACTTGGAGGAAGTCCACGAGCCCCTCCTTCATGAGCTCCAGGGCGTGGTTCTTCGTTATCACCCGCTCGCCCAACGCTATCCTCAAAGAAGTAGCCCTCTTGTATCTCCTCAAGCCCTCCAGATCCTCCGGGTGCACCGGCTCCTCCACGAAGCCGGGGTTGTACCTCTCGAGGACCTTGGCTATTTTGATAGCGGAGATCGCGTTGAAGCGGCCGTGGTGTTCTATGAATATCTCCACCTCGTCCCCAACCGCTTCCCTCACTGCCTTAACCCTCTCCTCGGCTTGCCTCAGCCCTTTCTCGTCTATCGAGTCGAAGTAGTCCCCGAACGGGTCGAACTTCAGCGCCTTGTACCCCCTCTTCACAACGTCTTTGGCCCTCTCCGCGAAGTCCTCGGGCGTTACGCAGTCCTGGTACCAGCCGTTTGCGTAGACCGGCACCTCGCGCCGCGTCTCCCCTCCCAGGAGTTTATACACGGGAGCGCCGAGCTCCTTCCCTATTATGTCCCAGGACGCCATGTCCACCGCGCTTAAGGCGGTCGCGGACTCCAGCGATATGGAGATATTGAAGTCGTGCTTATACCATTCCAGCCTGTTCCTCTCGACGTTGAACACGTCCTTGCCCCTCAGCACTTTCTCTATCTTCTTCACCAGCTCGACGACCGCTTTGGACCTAAAACCGCTAATAGTCTCCCCCCAGCCCACCTCGCCGTTTGTGGTAGTGACCTTGACTAATACCATCGTGGAGGCCCACTGGGCGCTAGCGACTTGACCCCCCAGTATATACGCCTCTATTTCGGAGATGGCGCTCATCGGCATCCATTGTTCCGCGTTTTTATTAAGACTTCTCTGTGCACTACTTGGCCCACGTATGTAGAGGGCGATGATGTATTTATCTACGGGAAGCGAATATCCTCCTATGGCCGGAGGGCTCGCGGCGCGCGAGGACGCGAAGAGGGCTATTCTGGCAAATTGGTTGTATACAGATTTGTATCCACTCCCAAAATCTATAGAGGTTCAAGAAGTAAAATATTTAAATATAATTAGTTAAACCTACATGGCTCTCTTGGAGATCAGAGATCTCAAGGTCACCTACAGAATGCCGGATCTGGGCATTGAGGTCGCCGCGTTGCGCGGAGTCGACCTAGACGTGGACAGAGGCGAGGTGTTGGGCCTAGTGGGCGAGAGCGGATCCGGCAAGAGCACCTTGGCGCATGCCATCATGAGGATTCTCAAACCCCCCGCCTATCTGCAGTCCGGCCACATATATCTGGACGGCGTTGATATACTTTCCTTGAACGAATCAGTATTTGACAAGGAGTATCGATGGCGTAGAATAGCCTTCGTCCCCCAAGCGAGCCAAAACGCACTGAACCCCACCATGAGGGTGCTCGATCACTTCCTAGATACAGCGAGGTATCACGGCCTTGCGGACCGGAGGGAGGTGGAGAGGAGGGCCGCTGAGCTACTGACAGCTACAGGCTTGGACCCGTCGAGGGTTTTGCGGCTCTATCCGCATCAGCTTTCCGGAGGCATGAAGCAGAGGGTCCTGATAGCGCTCTCGCTCCTTCTGGAGCCGTTGCTTCTGATCCTAGACGAGCCCACATCCGCTCTCGACGTGGTCACGCAAGCTAGTATACTGAAGGTGATATCCGACATAAACAAGAAGTTAGGAATAACTATAATTTTCATCACCCACGATATTTCGTTGACGCCATCCATAGCTCATAAGATAGCCGTGATGTACGCTGGGAAGATAGTGGAGGTGGGACCTGCCGAGAAAGTCATCAACGAGCCGTTGCATCCCTACGTTTCAGCGCTCATATCGTCGACCCCCTCGCTCTACGCCGACATCTCTATGGTGAGACCGATACCGGGCGAGCCGCCCAGCATGACTGAGAGGATGACGGGATGCCCATTCTGGCCCCGCTGTCCTTACGCGAAGGACGTCTGTAAAGGGGAGGAGCCAGTCCTATATCAAATAGACAATAGGAAGGTCGCTTGCCACCTATGGCGGTCCTAATTGAGCTCAAGGACGTCAAGGTGTACTTCGAGGAGAGCGCCGGATTCATGAAGAAGAGGATAGTGAAGGCGCTAGACGGAGTCTCCCTGAAGGTCGACGAGGGCGAAAACGTGTTGGTGGTTGGCGAGAGCGGCTCCGGGAAGACCACGATGGGGAGGGTAATAGTGGGGCTCCAGCGCCCGACCTCTGGGCTGGCATTGTTTAGAGGACGCGACATATACAAGCTCAAGGGAAATGACTACAAGGAGTACAGGAGGTCCGTGCAGTGGGTTCCGCAAGATCCCTACTCCAGCCTCGACCCCTATATGACCGTGCGGGAAATACTGGCCGCCCCGCTTAGGCGCTGGGGGATTCGCGATGTCGATTCCACGGCGGCTGAACTCCTCAGCATGGTGGGCTTGAAGCCGCCCGAGCTGTTCCTCGGGAAGTACCCCCACCAGCTGTCGGGAGGGCAGAGGCAGAGGGTCGCCATAGCGAGGGCTCTGGCCGTCAACCCGAAGCTTATCGTCGCGGACGAGCCGGTCACCATGATAGACTCATCGCTTAGGGTGAGCATCCTCGACGTGATAGCCGAGTTGAAGAGGAAGATAGGGCTCGCCCTCGTATTCATAACACACGACTTGGCAATAGCGCGCTACTTGGCCCACAAGAGCGGCGGGGGGAGGGCCGTCGTCATGTACAAGGGCGTTATAGTCGAGGAGGGGGATCTCGAAGAGATAATCAGACGCCCCTCGTCGCCGTATACGCAGTTGTTGATAAAATCTGTGCCAGATATAAGGAGGCCCTTATCCCTTTAGATCGACGTAGTATATTTTCGAGCCCTTGGAGAGCCCCTCGAAAATTATGGCCGAGCCGGTCCAGTCAATGAAGCCCTGCCCTTTATGTCTGAACTTGACGGGGCTCTCGACTCGGAACTCATCGCCGTCGTTGTAGGCCACGTAGATCTTGCCCGACGACATCCTTATGTAGGGGGCTCCCGCCGTCTCCGCTATCCTCTCCCCGCGCCACTTCACGAACCGGCCGTCCCAATACGCCACCGAGAGGTCCTCCGCCAGAAGCGGCACGGCGGTTCCGTCGAAGTCCTCTGCCACGACCGATACGAACTCGGGCTTTATGGAGGGCGCCCTCTGGCATAGATCCGGCGACTTCTTGAACTTGAACCGCTCCAAGTAGAGAACGCCCTTCTTCTCCATATCGTAGGCCAAGGTGTATATCCAACCGTCGCGGTATATCTTGGGGCCTGATCTGTACATGCCCAGCTTGTTCCCGGCCGTATCTATTAGATCTATGAGACCGTATCCCCTTATTCTGTAGTGTCTGTCTAAGACTACGACGCCCGTTAAATGGATCAACCCGTCGTGGCCGTACTCGGGGTAGTTGCCGCCGCCCACCGCGTAGAAGTATCTGCCGTCGAAGGCGACGCCCGTTAAGTTCATGTTGCCGCAGCTGCCGCTCGGCACCTTTATCACGCGCAGAGTGCCGTCGTATACGGCTATCCACGGGGCGCACAGCTCGGTGGGATAGACGCACGGGGACCACACATTGTACTGGGCCACCTGGCCGCCTCCGAAGAAATAGACGCCTCCGGCTATCTGCGAGCCCGTTATGTTGGAGTAATCCTCGCCGATTCTTATCTCGCGGACGTTATCTGCTAGGGCCACCAGTTGGCCGTATGAATACAATAAGGCGTAGTCGCCCCTCTCGCCAGGCAATAGCTGGAACGCGAAAAGTTGCGGCGCCATGACCACGCCGGGATTCCACGCCAATTTGCCAGGCAGATCCAAGGGCAAGACGCCCACCTCTTCCACCCTCATATAGCCCTTGTTCTCAGCTTCTTTAACCGTTTCTTTGTATACAAATTTATAACTTATATTATCATTGAAGAAAAACTTAAAAATTTCAGAAAGAAAATGTGAGCATGATGAAGGAGATAATTCCGTTTATAGCAATAGCGCTAGCGGTGTTCGCGACGTATGCATACGGCCAGTCTCTGCCGCCGATGACTCCTCAGAACACGCTCTATACGGCGAT
>DANS01000046.1:0-527 GCA_002497345.1 Thermoproteus sp. UBA157 | reverse complement strand
AAGCAGTACGGGCTGACGTACGCGTACCTGGCCTTCTATAACATGAGTAGCGGTACTTGGGTCCCCGATCTGGCGAAGAATTGGACCATCCAATGGATAACGAGCGGCCCGCTCGCGGGTTGGGTTAACATCACCGTTTACTTGAGACATAGCGGCTGGAGCGACGGCACTCCGTTCACTTGCTGGGATATATGGGCCCAGAATCTTATACAAGCATTGTTCTTCGACGCATTGGGCAATGTGACCGTGATCAATAATTACACGTGTTCAATATTGGTTCCTCCCAATACCTTCAGCGTTAACAACACGGATCTCATAACTTTCGACATAATAAGCGATGGGGGTCTAGCGATGTTTACAAACTACAGGATTTGGAAGCCGCTCGTAGATAACTTATCTAAGTACTGGAACCTGCTCTACGCTGCTAATTTCGGCATAGGCACTCCCGAAGAGATCCAAAACGGCACAGCGTTCGCCCGACAGATGTTCCAGTACTTCAAGCAGTATAAGCCGCAGTTCACGTTCCC
>DANS01000006.1:2196-6241 GCA_002497345.1 Thermoproteus sp. UBA157 | reverse complement strand
CTCGTACGCCCTCCAGGGCTCCTCCACGAGTATTTTGTCGAAGGGGTAGCCGAGCGCCGTGACCGACCGGAAATGTATGAGGAACCTCAGCGTGTAGTCCATGGACGAGTAGGCGCGCACGAGGAGCTCCTTGGTGAGGCACATGTCTTTGAGGCGGTTTTTCACAATAAATGCTTTACGTTACATAATCATGTTCGGCGATGCTGGCAGACGCCGCGTTCTCCGCGCTTTTGTTTTAAAGATTTAAAGGTGTGGCAAAAAGACGGCTATGTCCAGCGTCGTTAGGATAGTTGAAAAGCAATTGGACGAGATACTGGCCATAGCCAGAAATCCGGCCCAGATACGAAACGCCGGCACGCTGGCGCACGTGGATCACGGAAAGACGACGACGTCGGACTCGTTGCTCATGGGGGCCGGCCTCCTCTCGCCGAAGGTGGCCGGCAAGGCCTTGGCCATGGACTACGTGGAGATAGAGCAGTTGAGGCAGATGACCGTCAAGGCGGCGAACATATCGCTTTACTTCGAGTACGGAGGAAAGCCGTATCTCATAAACTTCGTCGACACGCCGGGCCACGTGGACTTCACGGGCCACGTCACCCGCTCGTTGAGGGTCATGGACGGCGGCCTCGTGGTCGTGGACGCGGTGGAGGGCGTCATGACGCAGACCGAGACGGTGGTGAGGCAAGCGCTGGAGGAGTACGTCCGCCCCGTGCTCTTCATAAACAAGATAGACCGCCTCATCAAGGAGCTCAAGCTATCGCCCCAGGAGATAATGCAGAGGATATTGACTATAGTAAAGGAGTTCAACTCCCTCATAGAGATGTTCGCGCCGCCCGAGTTCAAAGACTCTTGGAAGGTCGACCCCGGCAAGGGGCAAGTGGCGTTGGGCTCCGCGCTTCACAAATGGGGCATAACGATTCCGCTCGCCCAGAAGACGGGCCTCAAGTTCAGCAACATAGTGGACGCCTACGAGAAGGGCTACGTGGACAAGCTGGCCGAGGAGTACCCGCTCTACAAGACGCTTCTGTCCATGATAATCGAGCACATACCGCCGCCAAACGTGGCCCAGAAATACAGAATACCGAGGCTCTGGAGAGGCGATATCAACAGCGATGTGGGCAAGGCCCTCCTCGAGGCCGACCCCAACGGGCCCACGGTGATAGCAGTCAGCAAGGTCAACGTGGATCCCCACGCCGGGTTGATAACCACGGGCCGCGTGTTCTCGGGCACCATAAGGGAGGGCGACGAGGTGTACATAATCGGCGCTAAGTCCAAGAGGAAGGTCCTGCAGACGTACATATACATGGGCCCGTCGCGGATAGTCGTCCCCTACATGCCGGCCGGAAACATAGTGGCGCTCCTCGGCACCGACGACGCGAGGGCCGGCGACACCATCGTGGCCACGAGCTTCGCCGACAAGATCCCGCCCTTCGAGCGCATGAGGTATATATCGGAGCCCGTCGTCACGGTCGCCATAGAGCCCAAGAACCCGGCCGAGCTCGCCAGGCTGGTGGAGGCGCTCAAGGAGCAAGTCATAGAGGACCCGACCCTCGACGTGAAGATAGACCAAGAGACGGGCCAGATACTCCTGTCGGGCGTCGGGACGCTCCACCTGGAGATAGCCACTTGGATGCTCAAGGAGAGGACCAAGATAGAGTTCACCGTCTCGCAACCGTTGATAAGATTCCGCGAAGCCGTGAGGGCCAGGTCGGACGTGTTCGAGGGCAAATCGCCCAACAAGCACAACCGCCTCTACTTCTACGTGGAGCCGCTCGACGAGACCACCATAGAGCTGATAGCCACGAGGGAGATCACGGAGGACATGGATCCGAGAGATAGGGCGAAGATACTGAGGGAGAAGGCCGGCTGGGACACCGACGAGGCGAGGGGGATATGGGCCGTCGACGACCGCTACTTCAACGTCCTCGTGGACAAGACGTCGGGCATCCAGTACTTGCGCGAGATAAGGGATTACATAGTGCAGGGCTTCCGCTGGACCACGGAGGCCGGGCCGCTGGCGCAGGAGCCCATAAGAGGGCTCAAGGTGGTCTTGACGGACGCCGTGGTGCACGAGGATCCGGCCCACCGCGGCCCCGCCCAGATAATGCCGGCCACCAAGAACGCCATATTCGCGGCGATATTGTCGGCCAAGCCCACCTTGCTGGAGCCCCTCTTGAGGCTGGACATCAAGGTGCACCCCGACTACATCGGCGCGGTCACATCCGTGCTAAACAAACACAGAGGGAAGATCTTGGACATGACGCAGGAGGAGTACATGGCCATGATAAGGGCGGAGCTGCCCGTCCTGGAGTCCTTCACCATCAGCGACGAGCTGCGCGCGGCCGCCGCCGGCAAGGTGTTCTGGTCCATGCAGTTCTCCAGGTGGTCGCCCGTGCCCGAGACTATGTTGATGGATCTGGTGAAGCAGATACGCAAGAGGAAGGGGCTGAAGGAGGAGATACCCAAGCCGACGGACTTCATCGAGTCCTACTAGAGTTGTAGCGCGCCACGGCTTTTCTGACCTCTTGGGCGGAGCCCGAGGCTATAACCGCGGCCTTTTCGAGGTCTATCCTCGCCCCGCAGAAGGGGCAGACGTGGCTCTTGGCCCCCGCCCTGGCGGCGCTCGCCATGCCGCAACGGGGGCAAACAACGGCCACGTATTTCATCTCCTAAGCGCTAGGGCGCGGTCCAACACGGCGCGGGCCAGCTCCCTCTTGTGGGCTGGGCCGAGCCTCTCGACCCTCCCGTCGCTATATACTGCTATGTATTGGTCCTGAAGGGTGCCGAAGCCCAGCTTGGAGACGTCGTGGGCGAGCACTAGGTCCCAGCCGCCCTCCTCCATCCTCGCGCGAGCTCTGCGCAACAGCTCCTCCTCGGGCACGTTGTGCTCCGCCTTGAACCCTACGATGACGGCCCTCGGGTTGAGCCTCCTGGCCTCGGCCGCTATCTTGGGCGCCCTCACGAGCCTCACGACGTATTCGGGCAGATCGCTGCTGATCTTGCCCGAGGTCTTCTCGGCCACGTAGAAATCCAGGGGGGCCGCGGCGAAGATCATGAGGTCCTGCGAGGGGGCCAGCTCGGCCACCGCCCTATACATGTCGAGGACCGACACCGCGGGGACCGCCTTGACGTTGGGAGGCGGCCTAACGCCGGGGCCCGCGACGAGGACCACGTCGGCCCCCCTCGCGGCCGCCTCCCGGGCGAAGTATATACCAGTAAGGCCCGAGCTCGGCGTTGATATGTACTTCACGTCGTCGATGTGCTCGTGCGTTGGGCCGGCCGTTACCAAAACCCTCAGCCCCGACATATCGCGCGGCGCCGTCGCGTCTATGACCGACTCGGCCACCTCCTCCACGTCGGGGTATTTGGCCTTGCCCTCCTCGATCTTGGGCTCCACGATCAGGGCGCCCCACGAGCGGAGGCGCGAGAGGGCCTCTTGGAGGGCCGGGTTGCGCCACATGGCCAAATTCATCGCAGGCACGAAGACGGCCCGCGCCCCGGCGCCGAGCGCGGCGTGTATGCACGCGGTGGCAACGCCGTCGGCGATGCCCAGAGCCGCCTTTGCGATGGTGTTGGCCGTCGCGGGAGCCACCACGAGCGCGTCCGCGTTGGCGCAAACCGATATGTGCTCGGCCCTCCCCGTCAGCTTGTAGACAGGCCTCCTCCCGGTGGCCCATCTGAAGAGCTCGGGGCTCACGAGCCGCGCGGCCTTCGCCGAGAGCACCGCCGTGATCTCGGCGCCGTGGCGTATCAAGACGCGCGCCAAGTCGATGGACCTATACAAGGAAACGCCCGAGGTGACGACGAGGGCGATCGATTTTTCGGCCAACAAGCGGGAGTACGAATACTTAAGAGGCTCGGCCTCGGCCATTGTGTCGAGGAACCATCTGCTAAAAAGTCCCACGACCGCTTAGAGCCGCGGCCGCGTCCTCAGACGAAGCTAAAATGGAAATACGATACTATTTCTACAATTAACTTATAGTAATATATCGATTGATATTTAAGGTTACATGAAAGTAACAGAATTAAACACTAAAAGAACTGT
>DANS01000006.1:1922-2111 GCA_002497345.1 Thermoproteus sp. UBA157 | reverse complement strand
CATGGCTTGGTAGACGTACTTTTTCCGGATTGTCTCGGGGTCCGCCACGTCCGCCACGATGGTCAGCTCCGCGTATTGGGCCATGGCGCCGACCACTACTAGGTAGTCGGGCAGGTCGTCTGACGCGATGTTCTCCAAGGGGAGCAACCCCGTCACGACGATGTATTTGGGCGCAATCTTCCCCCTCAC
>DANS01000006.1:0-1693 GCA_002497345.1 Thermoproteus sp. UBA157 | reverse complement strand
CCACGCCAGGCCCACGCCCTCCACTATGTCGAAGATATAGCGGGGGCTCGGGGGCCTTTTCCTGGACTTGACCAGCTGTATATACCTTATGACGTGTCCTACCGAGTTGACCTTGTACCAAACCTTCACCACGTGGTCCACGACGTATTGCAACCCCTTGTTCGGCGTCTCCGCCACGACTATTACGGGCATGATGCGCGCCACTTGATACAGAGTCGTGTGGAAGAAGCCCGCTAGATCCGCGCCGGGGCTCACCATGCCGTTTATGGAATCCACGACGAGCGCGTCGTATTCCCCCGCGTGCTCCATCACGTACTTCGCTATGTTCTCTCGGAAGGATCGGGGGAAGTGCAGGAAGTGGAACTTGGCGCGCGCGGCGTTTAGCCGATCCAGGAGCTTCTCGAAGAAGCCCTCGTCCTCGTTCGTCGAGACCCACATGACCTTGCCCTTGGCCATGGAGGCCAACTTGACGGCGAAGGAGGTCTTCCCGCTTCCCGGAGGCCCGTATATCATCGTGGCGCCCGTCAGCAGGTCCGGCGCGAAGTCCACGGAGGGCCGTGCACGTCGCTTTAAATTCCTTCCGGTGCAGGGGGCGCGCCGCGGCCAACGTTTATATGCCAGCGAAACGGACGGCGGCCGTGGAGAGGCTCGCGAGGGACGCCTCGTTGAGGGAATCCCTTGGGAGGAACGCCAGGGAGAGGGCCAAGGAGTTCCTCATGTCGAGGAGCTTGGGGGAGCTCCTGGAGAGGCTGAGGCCCTGGCGGAAAGGATATATATCCTCCATTCCTTCCCGGCGATGTATATAGCCAGGGCCCCCTCGACCAGCGCCAACTTGGGCTCGGGCTTCGACGTCGTGGCGGTGGCGCACGACGCCTACTTCGCTGAGGCCTACGCGTCCGTCGGCTCGGGCTGCGGCGTCTACGTCAAGTTCAAGGGCTTCGACCCCGGGCCCGACAACACGGTGACGAGGGCCTTCGAGAAGCTCTTCGCCCTCTTGGGCGTCTGCAGAGGCGTTGAGGTGGTCGTCGATAACGGGATCCCCGTGGCGAGGGGGCTCGGCAGCAGCGGGGCCTCGGCCGTGGCAGCCCTCGCGGCCTTCTTAGCGGAGGCGGGCCTCAAGGCGGATCCCAGGATCGTGATAGAGGCGGCGGGCCACGGCGAGGCGGCGGCGGCCGGGAGCCCCCACTTCGACAACGTAGCCGGCGCGGCGCTGGGCGGGGCCGTGGTCATAACCTCGCTTTCGCCCCTAGACGTGGCGAAGTTCTCGCCGCGCCTCACGCTCGTCGTCGGCGTTCCCGACGTCCCGCCCATGCCCAACAAGACCAAGGCCATGAGGGAGGTGCTGCCGCGCCACGTCGCCTTCCCTACATACGTGAGGCAGATGTCGAGGCTCGCCGCGTTGGTGGCCGGCCTCGCCAAGTCGGATCCGAGGCTCGTGGCCAAGGGCATGGAGGACGAGGTCGTGGAGGCGGCGAGGGCCTCCTTGGTCCCGGGCTACCGAAGGGCGAGGCAATACGCCCTGGAGGCGGGCGCGCTGGCCGTGTCCCTCTCGGGCGCGGGCCCCTCCATCGTTGCCCTCGTGGACGACAAGGACGCCGACTCGGTCAAAGCGGCCGTGTTGAGGGCATACGCCGAGGAGGGCATAAGGGCTGAGGCCAAGGCGGCCTCCATAGCCGAGGGCGCGCTCTCGCCG
>DANS01000035.1 GCA_002497345.1 Thermoproteus sp. UBA157 | reverse complement strand
ATGACGGGCATGGCCAAGGCGCCGAATTAGCCGAGCCGCACTGGATCGAAACCGACGAGAGGCCCGCCTCGTGTAGACGTCCAAGATGCGATCACGATATAAATACGCCCTCCAATACGCCTCTGTTGCTCCCCATGCCTCCCTTTATTGAGCCGCGGATAGAAGGCTTAATTCTCTCGAAGCCTCTGGGATGGACCGCGCCGACATATAGAGCGCACCTCCTATGGCAGAGGCGGCTCCTCCTACGGCCATGGCCCCTGGGCTTAGTGAAGCCATAAATTAACGCACATCTAGGTCGCGTATGCTCGAGTTTACGTATAGAAGGATCAAGGTGCCCCTCCCCGGGATGGAGCTTGGCCACGTCAACGCGTACCTCCTCGATTGCGGCGACGGCTACGCCCTCGTGGACGTGGGCTTGGCCACGTACGACGCCGCGGTGGGGCTCCTGAAGGGGCTGCGGGAGGCAGGCGTGCCGCCGAGCCGCATAACGCGCGTGTTCGTCACGCATTACCACGCGGATCACATCACCCTCCTCCAGCTCTTGTCCCAGCTGACTTCGGCCGACTACTACATAGGCGAGGCCGAGCTGAAGGCCGTTGGGTCCAACTTCGACGAGTTCTTGGCGAATCTCTTCTCCGAGTTCGCGAGGCAAGGCGCCCCGACCGCGTTACTGGAGGAGGCGAAGAGGGTAGCCCCCATGGTCAGATTCAGGAAGGCCTTCGAGGACATCTGGCAGCTAGAATGGAAAGGCGTTAGGGACGGGGAGCAACTACCGTGTGGGCTCAAGGCGATGTGGACGCCGGGACACACCCCTGGCCACATAGTCTACGTAGCCAAGGGCGGGGCCTTCACCGGAGACCACGTCTTGCCGAAGATAACGCCGAATATATCCTATTGGTACAAGATCGAGGGGTACGACCCGTTGGGCGAGTACCTCAAGAGCTTGGCCAAGACCAAGGGCCTCGGAGTAGGCTATCCAGCACACGGAGACGCCATGTTTGACCTCGACGCGAGAATCGACGAGATATTGAGGCACCACGAGGAGAGGCTCGCGGAGGTCGAGGCCATACTCGCCGATGGGCCCATGACGGCCTACGAAGTGGCGCGGAGAATTAAGTGGGACGTAGGCCCGTTCGACCAACTCGACGTCTACAACAAGTTCTTCGCGATTGGGGAGGCCTTGTCGCATCTGGTCCACTTGGAGTTCCGGGGGAGGGCGCGGTCGATGGAGCATAACGGAATCGTCTATTGGTCGAGGGCGTAGCTGGGCGCGGCAAAGCTTAAAATATCGACGCCCTAAGACCATAGGGCCCGTAGCTCAGCATGGAAGAGCGGCGGCCTTCGGAGCCGTAGGTCGTGGGTTCAAAGGGGCTTCCCCGAGCAGATCCCACCGGGCCCGCCACTTCTTAATAGGAAGAAGAGAAGCGTCCCGCAACCCCCGCCGTCGGCGCCGATTCGGTCGACGACCTCGGGCGGGTTGCCCCGTCCGAGGCCGCCGGCCTATCCCCCGTCGCCCCCGCGGGAGGCCGCGAGGGCTTAGGCCAGGGGCGGCGAGGGTTGCGGGACGTCTATTTTTGACCCCTACATTTAAAAAGATGCTATCATAACACTCATGTAATATATAAGAATTTATAATTCGAAGCGAGAAAAGTATTAAGAGATGGCCGGAAATCTCGCGTGTTTGGAATAATCGGGCTCGGCGCAATCGGCATTTTGTTGGCGTATTTCCTCAACAAAGCCGGCCACGTGCCCTACGCCGTGACGAGAACGCGCCGGGACAGATACGCGATAAGGGCCGAAGGGGCCGAGGAGGCCGTCGAGGTCGTGTTGGTGGACAAGCTCCCCGGCTCCGTCCGCTACTCCCTCATAGCGGTCAAGGCGTACGACACCGAGTCGGCGCTGGGGGCCGTCGCCGGGATCCCCGTGGTCTTCCAAAACGGCATAGGGGGCTTGGAGCTGGCGAGGGAGAGGCTGGGCCTCGGCATCGGCGCCGTCGTCACCTACGGCGTATCGCGCGAGGGCGGCGTCGCTGAGCTGAGGGGGCGCGGCGAGATAATATTGCCGGAGGAAGCCGGCGAGTTGGCCGACGCCCTACGCGCAGGCGGGGCGTCCGTGAGGATCGTCCGGGACGTGGAGCCCTACAGATGGCTGAAGACGGCGGTTAACGCAGCCATAAACCCCGTCACGGCTCTGCTGAGGGCCAAAAACGGCGTTGTCTTGGAGAGCCCGCACGCGAGGGCTCTGGCAGAGGCCGCGGCGCGGGAGGCCGGCCTAGTGGCGGAGAGGCTGGGCGTGAGGCTTCCGGCAGATCCCGTCGAGGAGACGCTTAGGGTAGCGACGGCGACTCGAGAAAACTACTCCTCCATGTTGCAAGACGTCTTGGCGGGCAGGAGGACTGAGGTGGACTACATAAACGGCGCCGTCGTCTCGTACGGCAGAAGGGCCGGAGTCGAGGCGCCCGTCAACTACGCGTTGTGGCTGGCCATCAAGGCGCTCAGCGACGTGCAATCTCGTCAACTATAGGCGACCTAAGCTTCATCATCAAATTTTATAAATAACGGATAGTTTTTAGCCTTATGTCCGAGGTAAAGCTGCGCAAATCGCTGACGATGTTGGACTACTTCATGCTCTCGCTCACCGGCATGGTGGGATCGGGCTGGCTGTTCGCGGCGCTCGGCGCGGCCGGCTACATGGGGCCTGCGGCCGTGTTGTCGTGGATAATCGCGGGGGTCCTCTTCATGTTCATGGTCTTCTCCTTCGCCGAACTTGGCGGCCTCTTCCCCTTCAGCGGCGCTCTGGCCAGATACAACCATTACAGCCACGGCATCTTGAGCAACTACCTGCTGGCCTGGGCCTACACCCTGGGCGCCGTCACGACGCTCTCCGTCGAGGCGGTGGCCATAGTGGAGTACGCGAGCTACTACGCGCCACAGCTCTGGAACTCGCAGTCCGGCGTCCTAACGCCTCTGGGCGTGGCGGTCGCCGTGGCCCTCCTGCTCCTCTTCTTCTTCATACAAGTGATAGGCGTGAATATATACGGCTGGTTCAACCGCTTCATAACGGCCTGGAAGCTGATAGTGCCCTTGACCACCGTGGTCCTCCTCATCGCTCTGTACTTCCACCCGGATTACGTCGTGGGGAACCTCCCCGGCGGCTTCGCGCCGTATGGCTACGAGGCCGTGTTCTCCGGCATGATCCTCTCGGGCATAGTCTGGGCATATCAAGGCTTCAGGCAGGGGCTGGAATACGCCGGCGAGGGCAAGAACCCGCAGAGGGACGTCCCCCTCGGCGTTTTGTTGGCCATAGCGGTGACCATGGCGCTCTACGTGTTGCTGCAGATAGCCTTCGTGGGCGCGGTCAACTGGGAGGCCGCCGGCGTAAGCCCCGGCGATTGGAAGGGGCTCGCCAACACCGATTGGAGCGCCCACCCGTTCGTGAGCGTGGCGATGGCCACGGGAATACCCGTGCTGGTCGGCTTGGCCTACGTCCTCCTCAGCGATGCCGTCATATCGCCGGCTGGGACCTTGGCCGTCTACGTGGGCACGGCGGGCAGGAACCTATACGGCATGGGCAGAATGGGCTACATACCGCCCGTCTTCTCGCGGCTGCACAGAAGCTTCCAAACGCCGTGGATTGCGCTTTTGACGGTCACGATTATCGCCATGTTGTTCCTGGTGCCTCACCCCGAGTGGTACGCGATAATGTCTTACTCGGTCATAGTCACCCTCTACGGCTATTTGATGGGCGGTTTGACCAACCACGCGCTGCGCCGCCTGGCGCCCGAGCTCAAAAGGCCGTTCAACCCTCCGGCGTGGAGGATCGTCTACCCGCTGAGCTTCTTGGTGGCGTCTATGTTGATATATTGGTCCTCCTGGCCCTACGTAAACGCGGCGGTGATCAGCGCGTTGATAGGCTTGCCGCTCCTGCTGTTAGGGCCCTATAAGGAAGTCGTCAAGATGTCTAAAGGCGCCGCGGCGGCCTTCTCGGCCGCGTACTGGGCCCTCTTGGCCGTCGCCGCGGCTTCGTGGTATCTGGGCTGGCTCTCGGGTCTTGGGCCTATCGACTCATTCGCGGTTTATTGGGCCGCGATATCGGCGCTTCAAATAGGCGCTTTCGCATACTTGCAAGCCAAGTCGAGGCACCCCGACGTGAAGGCCGCCTCTTGGCTGCCGGCCTACAACATAGCGTTGGGCGCCGTGTCCTATTTCGGCTCCCTGGGCGGCTACACGGTGGTGCCGTATCCGTGGGATTACTTGCTCTGGGCCGTCTTGACGCTCTTCGTCTACTATTACGGCGTGTCGGTGGCCTACGAGACGCCGGATCTCAAGGAGATAAAGACTAGGGGCCTCCCCGAGGAGTGATCAACTCCCTCTTTTTGTACTTCAGNNATCCCCTCAACCGCCATCTCGAAGAGGCGGTAGTGGGCCCTCCTCGCCTTCAGCTCGGGGTAGGCCCTCCTCAAGCCTTGATCCCTCTCGACCAGGATCCCCTCAAGCTCCTTGGCCGAGAGCCCCTCCCGGGCCGCCTCCTCGGCGCTTCTGCTCCACACCTCCAGCTGGGCCAAGTGGGCCTCCAGCGCCGCGACGGCGTTGGGGACCAGGTCGTAGTGGGTGTAGGCTATATAGGAGGGCCTCAGCGCGATCAGCTTCTTGACGCTCTCCACGTACATGTCCAACCTCAAGGGCTCCATGGTGGTCGGCACCACGTAATCCGGGTCTCTGAGGTGTATCCCGGCCGCGTCCCCCACGAAGAGCACGCCTCCCGGCTCGAGGAGGAAGGACTGATGGTGGCTGGCGTGGCCCGGGGTGTGGACTACTTTCACCGAGAGGTCCCCCACGGCCACCTCCTCTCCGTCCTCGGTCTCCGCTATCTTGCCGGCGGGCGCCTCCAGCGGCCTTCCGTAGAGCTCGCCGAGCCATCCCATGGCCTCCCTTGCGGGGACCCACACCACGTCGGGATTCGGCAAAGCCTTGGCGCCTCTGGGGTGCACGTAGAGGCGCCCGCCGAGTTGGGCCAAGGCGCCCGCCCCTCCGTAGTGATCGATGTGGACGTGCGTGAGGAAGACCGCCTCCACGGGCTTGCCGAAGGACCTCAAGGCCGAGGCCAATTCGGCGCTAGTGACGGCGGGGCCCGCCTCGAAAACCGCGAGCGCCCTCCCCCCATCGGCGACGTAGACCGAGACGAGGTTCGAGAAGCCGCCGGGCTCGAGATCTATGCGGTACAGCCTCTCCGTAATCTTCTCTATCTTCATGGTGGAAAGATGTTAGTATGTTAAATCTCTTTACATCCTTCGATTTCCGGCAACAGACGAGATCGGCATCTTAGGCGAAGAGAAACGCGGCGGCCAAGGCGAGGATCGCGACGCCGGGGATCGCGGAGCCGAGGGGCAGATCCACGCCGCGGCCCCCCAAGAGCCTTGCCCACGGCGCAGAAAAGTTAAATACATACGGCGTAGCCGAGACAGCCGGGGTGGCCGAGCGGCCCAAGGCGCGGGTCCGCGAGCGCGGCGCGAAACTTGAGATCCCGTCCCCGCGAGGGGGCGTGGGTTCAAATCCCACCCCCGGCGTTCTCCTCCCCTCACCGGGATGCTACCAGACGGCGTCAGCTTAAGGCCGCACGGCTAAGATCGCGTGCCGCCAAGGGCCGGGCGGCCCCGGCACGGACTCTGGGGCCCCGTGTATTACGATACGTCGGCCGAGGCGATCTCGGTGGGGATTGGGGAGGGCCTCGTGTAGGGGGCGACTTCGCTTGTCGACGACGGCGGGATACGGGCGGCGGATCTAGAGGCGAAGAGGAGCGGCGACTATAGGTGGTTGAAGTAAGCCCGCGCGGCGGCTCCAGGCGAAAATCGCGGAGGGCAGACCCGGCAGAGCTCCCGGCGACGTCGAGGCGGCTTGATCTCGAGCTAGAAGGCGGAGAGCTATAGGCGGCTTCCGGCGTGCCTATCCGCTTCAAGCCTCCCGCCCAGCTCATCGGCAACGAAACCGGTCTCGTGGCGGGGAAATCCTTGAGTGGCGAGTTTCGGCGAAATCGAAGCACGACGATAGAGGCGCCGGCCTTCTTGGCGATTTTTACGTCGCCAGCATTTTTAACTTCTCTATTAGCCTCAATACTTCTCTTCTATGGACCTCGAAGCTCTTCTTTTCCAGAAAATTATGATAAAAGTTTGCATGTAGCCTCTCGGCTAGCGCAAAGCCTTTTAGTAATTCCTCGTCTTCCATCTCGTCGTATAGCTTTTCTATCAACGCGGCGTAGTCCCTGTGGCTGTAGTGCGGCAGTCCTCTTTTTTCCGCCACGGCGTTTAGCAACGCCGTCACGGCGCCCCAGTATTTCCCCCCTGCTTGCGCCAAGTCGTTTTTAGCGTATAGGTCCTCGGCCTCTCTTAGGTACTTCTCGTGGAGCTTGAGGTATATCTGAACCCGCTCGGATGGATCCAGTTTTTCCGCGACCAACGAGAGGAGGAATTCCTCAACGTCGCGGCCTCCCGCCGCCTTCAAGATGGCCTCGGCCACGGGAGGGGGGATTACAAGCGACACGATGTTTTTAGATCTACTTAAATTTAAATAGCGCGTGGGGCGCTCTCGAGAACGGGCCTGGGTCGGCCCAGGCGCCTCGCCGTGCCGCGACTCCCAGCGCTTGGAGGGAGCAGGGGTTGCGGGGCCTCATAGGCGGGCGCACTAAAAGCGCCTTAAAATCGGCGCACCGAAGGCGCGCGACCTCGGCGGGCGCCTCCAAGCCGGCCCCTTTGTGGAGCGGCATATGCCGCGCGGCCCGTCTGCCGACCCTCTAGGTCTCCAGCAGAGGGTCCGCCCTCGGCCCTCTCCATCCCGTCGATAACAATGGCCTTAACCGCCCCATCGCCTCTCTTGATCGCGCCCTCGCATCGCTGTTCCCTCCGGCGAACCGGCCGGCTTTAGCGCGCGGAAAACGGCGAGGGAGATCAACGAAGAGCTTTAGTGCCGAGGCGAGCTCCGTATACGAGCCCGTCCTCGCGCGTTTCGGCCTTCACGTAGTAATCGGCTTAGCGGGTCGCGTTGACCCAGAGCTGGACGAAGCGGCCTGTGTATGACAGGGTCCCGTTGGGGTAGTACTCCCATAGCTCCGCAACTATCCTCCACCTCCCCGTCGAGTTGAGCGATACCGTGAAGGGCTGGATCCACGACTCGTTGTTGAGGAGGAGCCTCTGCATGGCTAAAACCGGCGGGGAGCTCAAGGGGGGTTGCGCCGTTGTGTTATCGACTTTGATGTATACGACGAACCAGACGGGCGCCTCCATGTGGTTGTAGACATAGATGTACAAGTTGATCGGGGCGCCGACTTTAACAATCGTGGGATACCCGCCGATCCTTTCCTGGGGGCCCAGAAGGCCGATGGCCGAGAACGGCTCGCCGGTCCCCGGGCTAATGACGAACGCCGCCGCCAAGGCGACCGCGACCACCGCGATGGCGACGACCGCCGCCGATACCTCCTCGTCGAAGAGGAGCGTGTTGGGCTTGCCGTTCCCCTTCTTGAGCTTACCTCTACCCCAGATCTTGAGCCACAGCCAGCCGATCAACGTTCTGCGGTATTTATAGGCGAAGAACAACGCCGCGAGGGCCGACGCGAGCCCTATCGCCGTTAGGGCTAGGGAGAGGACGCGGGCCCTCTGCGCCTCGGCGATGGCTTGCTCCGCCAGCGTCTGGAAGTCGGGAGGCAGAGGAGCGCCCCCCAAGGCCGCGTTGAAGTAGTCGGCGAGGCTCGTGACGTTTGCGCCGGCCGAGGCGGCTTGGACTATGAGCCTATACGCCTCGAGCAAGTCCACGCCGCGAGGTCCGCCTCGTTTAAAAAGTTTGTAGGCGTCGAGAATATGGCGTGATCGGAGCCGACGGCCCTCCGCCTGCTCTAGGGCGGATCCGCCTGCTCGACCTTAAACGGTTGCCGATATGGAGGACGGCCGCCCTCAAGGTCCTGGACATAAGTATTTTGCCATTTCGCATTTGGGCGCTCCTCGGAGACTTCGTTTTTTAACACGCGCGTTTCCGAGGCCGTGGGCGAATCGCCGGTGGGCGGCGTGGCGTACGGCTATCTGGGGAGCTTGATCAACTACGGCCTAGCCGTGGCCTTCGTCGTCGTGCTCACGCGCTTCATCCCGCTCGCCGATTACGGATACTATACGGCCATGCTCTCCATGACGGGGATAATCGGGCTCTTCATCCCGAGCTTCGGCGTTGATATGGCCATCGCCAGGGAGGCCGCGGCGCTGAGGGCCAAAGGCGCTGACGTCTCGGACCACGCGTCCGCCCTAGCGGCCTATTCGCTGAGCCTAAGCGCCATATACGCCGTTGCCATCATGGCGGCGGCGCCTTGGTATTTGGCCAGCGGCGTGCCGCCGGCCTACCTGGGCATCGCCGCGTTGATGGCCGCCAACGCGCTGGTGTACGGGGCGGCCTACGCGCTCTCGGCGTATTTATGGATGATGGGCAGAGTCAAGACGCAGTCCGTGGGCTTTCTCGTGAACAACTTGACTTTTCGCGTCGCAGAGATAGCGCTGGTTATTCTGCTGAGGAGCGTCTACGCGATAGCCATAGCGGTCGTCGCCGGCTCCGCGGCCCAGTTGGCCTACTACCTGCGCAAGGCCGGGAGCTTCCCGAACCCCAGAAGGGGTTTCGGGGTTTTGAGGGGGAACTACGCGCGCTTCCTGAACTACGGGCTACAGTTCTGGACGCTGGCGTATTTCGGCATCGTGGCGCAAAACGTCGTCGGCTATCTGGTGTACGTGTTGCTCGGGCCCAGCGCATCGGGCCTCTACGGCCTGGCCGCCTATATGTTCGGCGCAGTGGCCTCTCTGTCCAACTACGTGACCGCGGTCTTCGCCAGTAGGCTAACCCACGAGCTCAGCCGAGGGGGCAAACTCGCCGACGTCATGTTGAGGGACTACGCGTTAGCATCGTCGACCGTCACGGGCCTTCTCGCGATCGGCGCAATAGCGCTTGCGCCCCTATTGCCCCTCTTGGGGATAATACACGGCGACTACGCGGCGGCCATCCCCTACGGCGCCGCGCTCTTCGGGACGGCCGTCACGACCGCGGCGAACGACCTACATAGGGAATATCTGTGGGTGCACGGCAGAGGGTGGCGGGCCCTCCTTCTGTCCTTGCCCGGCCTCGCCGCGAACGCGATCGCCGCGGCCGCGCTGATGGCCGAGGGGCTTGGCCTCTACGGGGCTATCGTCGGGGCCTACGTGGGGGGCGCCACGACGGCGATTATATTCGCCAGGTCGTTCCGCGATCCGCGGCGCGTAAACGCGATGATAGCCCTCAACGTATTGTTGGCCGGGATTTCGGGTTGGGCGTACGCTATGTGGCCGCGGACATGGCCCGCCGCTCAGCTGGCTTTAGCTGCCGCGGCCGTCGCCGTTGCGTACATCGCCAAGCCGATCCCCAGATCCGTCGTCGCGTATCTGCCGCCCGCGCTGAGGGGATTGCTCACGCCTTTTACCTCTTAAGGGCTCTCAGAATCCGTATCTCCATCCGCTTGAGGTAGAGCGCCAGGAGGGCCATAGCGCCCGAGGAGATCCCTCCGGCCAACAAGGCGGCGGCGATGATGCCCCACACGAAGTGTTTAACCCCGTTGAAGACCCACTCGTACGCGACCCAAGCCGCCAGGTAGAAGCCAGGCACGACGAGGAGCGCGACGCCCAAGAAGAGGAAGAAGACGGGGTTGTACCGAAGAGAGAGGAGGGCTATGTCCCTCGCTATTTGGAAGCCGTGGCGAACCCCCAGCTTCTTGCGGCCGATGCGCCGCCTGTAGGCTATGGGGACCTCGCATATCTCCCCTCCCGTTGAGGCCACGTATGCGGCTATCTCGGCCTCAATGCTGAAGCCGCTCGCGGCGAAGTCCATCTCGGCGACGGCGTTGCGCCTAACGGCGTACATCCCGCTGAGGACGTCCGACAAGCGCGTGCCGAATATGAGGTTGAACCATTTAGTCAACGCCCAGTTGCCGAGGCGAAACACCGCCTTCTGCGCGCCCGGCTCGACGCGCTTCCTCGCGCCTATGACCTCGTCGCAACGGCCTATCAGCGACAACAGATCGCGCACGTGGCTCGCCGGGTAGGTGAAGTCGGCGTCCATGAACACGACCACATCGGCGTCCACGGCCCTCAAGGCCGTCTTGACGGCCATGGCCTTGCCGCGCCCCTCTTGGAGGATGCACCGAACGCCGGCTCGCGCGGCGACCTCGCAAGTGCCGTCTGTGGAGCCGCCGTCTACGACCAATATCTTGTCGCGCGGGACGCCCGAGGCGATCAGCTCGTCGAGCGTGGCGGCCAGCCCCTCGCGCTCGTTGAGCGTGGGGAGGACGACCACGTAGTCGAGCGCGCGGCCCTCGGCGCAATCGCGAGGCGCCATGTTGGAGTTTGCGTTCCTTTTAAATTCCGCGTGCGTTTCGCGAAGGCGTGGGGACCTCGCAGCGACGATGTGGGGACCTCGAGATGTCCGCGATGCGGCGGAGGGGGCAGATACGGGGACCTCGTGGGGGCGATAAAAGCCCTTGGACCTCTCAGGGTGACTCCGAGCGGCTTCCGAGGAGCGGGGCGGCAGCGCTTGACGCCGAGGCGAAGGGCATGGGAGAGGCTAAAGGCGTTGATAGCCGGCCGGGGAGCGGCCCACTACGTCGACAACGGCTAGAGGTACTCCCAGATCCCCTTCCCCTTGTAGTTGTACGATGGTCTTGGGGGCGGTGATGTGGGGTATCGAGTACCCAATTCCCTCCCTCCCGATCGCCGAGGGGGGCCAGCGAGGCCGAGCTGGTCAGGGAGTGGACGTGGTGCACCTGCGGGAGGCGGGGGTCCTGGAGGGGGTTCCATAAGCCCGCTTTTAGCTTCTGCGATCTGCGGCGGCCTCCCCGCGGGGGCCGGCCATGCTCTTCACGAAGCGGCGTTGGTCGAAGCAACGTCGCGACGGCAGATGATAGAAAGATCCGGAGAGCTCCAATAACACGCCACGGCCTTGTAGCTCAATCGATCTCGCCGAAGTGACCTTAGCCAGCCCCTTCAAAACGGCCGTCGGCGGTTATGAGGAGCCGTTTGGCCAAAGCGATGCGCCGCATCTTGGGGAAAGGCCCCTTGAGGCCTCCGCCAAAGGCGCCAAGCTGTCGTAAACCGTCGGGAACGCGCCTCGGATACACCGC
>DANS01000009.1:324-6173 GCA_002497345.1 Thermoproteus sp. UBA157 | reverse complement strand
GGCACTTTTCTGAGCTTTAGGCCGTACGCCACGTTCTCGAAGACCGTCATGTGCGGCCATAGGGCCCACGTCTGCGGGACCAACGCCGTGTTCCTCGCCTGCGTCGGCAAGTTCGTGACGTCTCTTCCGTCGAAGTATATCTTGCCGCGCGTGGGCTCCTCCAAGCCCGCTATCAAGCGGAGCAGGGTCGTCTTGCCGCAGCCGGACGGCCCCAACACTGCGAATAGCTCGCCGTCTTTGATCTCCAAGTCTACGTCCTTGACCGCATATACGTCTCGATATCGCTTAGTTAACTTCTCCAGGGCGACTGAGACCACGATAGTTCCCCAATGATAAAAACTTAACTGCTCCTCCGAATTAAGCTTATATATACATGAGTAAAGCACCGACGTGCACGCGCTCGTGAGGCTACGCGGCTATCTGGAGGAGCTCGGCTTTAGGGCGGTTGTCTCCAGCGATGTGGCTCAAGCGCTGGGGCTGAAGATCGGCGATGCCGTGAAGATCGAAAGCCCCGACGGCGCCACGAGCGCCAGAATAGCCGACGTGGAGCGATCGATGAAGTCCGGCGTGTCGGTGACGGCCGATGTCTACATGGCGCTTGGGGGGAGGGCCAGAGCGGTCCTCTTGAAGAGGATAGAAAGAGCCTACGAGGCCTCCAGGGTGAGGCTGGCGCTTCAAGCCGATGCGCCCATATCGGAGGGCGAGTTGAAGGCGGCGATATCGGCCGTCGTATCGGCCAGAATCCCTGTCTTCACGAGCTTCGCAGGCTTCCTCTACACAAGAAGCGGATGGGTCAAACTCGTCGTGAAGGGCGTCGAGCCCCGGGAGCCGGCCTACGTCTCGTACGAGACGGCGTTTTCGGTCGGCTGATCACCAAGACCTGGTTAAGTCCACCTTTATGATCAGAAGGGGCTCGGACACCTTGCCGAGTCCCCTTATCTTCCTGACTATCCTTTCGGCCAGCGCGCCCTCCTTGTACTTCTCCAACGCCTTCTCCAAGCCGTATCTGTCTAGCAACGCGCTGGCCTCCTCCCTTATGATGTAGTCAGCTATCTGGTCCAAGCCTGCCAGCTCGCCGGCTCTTATGAGCTGGGAGACCGTGAAGAGCTGAAGGCTCAAGTGGTCGATCCTCGAGAGGAACTCGTCCAAGTTCTTGTGGGGCTTGAATCCCTCCTCCCCCATCGCTGCCTTCTTGAACTCGTCGTCGGTGAAGACCAGCCTCACCCTCTGCCTCCACTTTGCTGACCACATTACGACCCATTCCGAGGCCAACTCGCTTATTTTACCCCAGCGCTCCATTATATACGCGCAGAGCCTCAAGCGCGCTCTGTCCTCCTTGAAGCGCTTGGTGAAATATACGCCGGATTTATACGCCAAGTAGTGCAGGAAATCCCTCAGCGCTATGTCCACGACGGTCTCCAGCTCCCGCCTCGGCATATCCCAATAGTAGTCCGACAACACGTCGTAGAGCAACTCCCTCACGTTCTCCACCGCGGCATCGAAGTTGCAGTAGGGCTCCATGGGCGTATACGCGTTGTTTATTTAAAAGCTATCCCACAGCAACTACAGCCATTTCAAGACCTCTTCTGTAATTTTTGCATATCCCATGCTCAATGAAAGAAATGTTTGATATCTATTCAGAAAATATCTATGTATTTTTGACAGTATGGAGCGGTCCACGGAGAAATTTATGCCGTAGTCTATCCAGAGCAACACGAGGCCTTCTGCGGGCGCGCTGGGCACGGGCCCTCCGGCCTCGCCCGATAGCAGGGCCGCCACGTCGTCGAGGGCCAACGCACCGCGGCCCACGGCAAGCAGAGCCCACGCTATCTTCCTCAACATCTTGTTCTTGAACCCCCTGCCTCTGAAGGCTATCTCGAGGTGCGTCCGCCGATCCGCCACCTCTACGGAGGCTATCGTGGTGACCGCGCTCCTCACGCCCTTGGCGAAGTTCTTGAAGTCGTGCGTGCCCACGAAGAGCCGCGCGGCCTCCCTCATGGCCTCTACGTCCTCCCCCCTATACGGCGCAAAGTAGACGTAGGTCCTCTCCCTAGCGCGCCTCGGGTTGAAGCCCTCGCCTACCTCGGCATAGCCCCACACCCAGATCCCCCGGGGCAGCCGCGAGTTTATCAAGCCCAAGGGCTTGAGGTCCTCGGCCACCACCACGTTGGCGAGCGCCGATACGCCGGGATCGGTCCTGGAGCCGCGGCCGAGAATGGGGCCCAGCGCCTTGGCCAAGGCCGGCTCAACGGAGTTCTTGTGGCCCGTGAAGCCGTAGAACAAGACGCCGTCGTACGCGACTAAGTACGCGTACACGGCCTACACTAACTCGATAATTAAATCCCTCCGCCGAGGATCGTGGCTGAGGACAACGCGCTTGGCGGACGGCCGTCTCGGCCCATCGCCAACAGTAACGGCGCGCGGGGCCTGGATTGCGCTAACCCCCTCGGCCGCCCAGCCGAAGTCCGCATCTACACCTCCCAGCCGAAGACGATCTCGCCCCCCTCTATGAAGGCCGCCACGTCCTGCCCGCCGGCTCGCCGCACTAGGAACTTGTACACGTCGTGGGTCGGGTAGGGGAGCGACACCGCCACGGCCTTAGCCCTAAGGCCTACGTCTATGGGCGAGCCGCACCTCAGCTTCTCCCAAGGCCACGTGGTCGCCATCTTGAGCAAAGTCCTCTCGTCTATCGCCCATTTGGCCAGCCTCGAGTAGGCGTGGAGGAACTTAAGCTCCGCCCAGACGTCGGGCTCGTTCACGAAGGCGTTGTCGGTGCCTATGAGGGGCTTGAGCCTCAGTAGAGACGGCACGTCGGGGAGCCTCCCCACGAAGTAGGCGTTGGCGCGCGGGTTCACCACCACGGCCTTGTCCTCGGGGATCTCGGCTATCTCCTCGGGCGTGGCGTAGACCAAGTGGACCAACACGTCGGCGTTGAGCACCTTCAAGGCCAGCTCCAGATCGCCCCCCTCGTGGCAGTCCTGCGTCTCGGAGACGTGCGTCGAGACCAGCTTGTATCTCCCCCTCAACCTCCTTAAGTACTCGGGCGGGTGGTCCAGCGGCGAGGCCACTTGCACGTTGGAGTAGTCGGGGAAATCGCCGTGCGCCTCTTGGAAGACCACCGCCCTTATCCCATATCGCTCGAAGGCCTCGGCCACGTCGGCGGCGGCGTATTCGGCGTAGGCCAAGACGCAACCGATGCCGTATTTCCTGGCCCTTTTGGCGAGGGCCTCGAGGGGCCTCAAGTGCTTCCGCTTGGCCACCAAGCCCTTCAAGAAGTGGTACTTAATGCCGTGAGGCCAGCCCACCAAGTCGTCTATGTAGTAGTCGTCTCTGTCGGCCATGGCGACGTCGAGGGGGTGTATGTGGGCATCGACCAGCTGGGGCATTAACACGGCGTTGCCCAAGTTGACCGCTATTTGGCCCGAGTACCTCCCCACGCCGACTATCCTCCCCTCGTCGTCTACCTCGACCACGCCGTCTTCCACCACGTCCAGATCGGCGCCCCAGAGGACGTACTTGGCCCTAATGACTACCACGGAGGGGGCAACGCACGCGCTATTTAAGCTGCGCCCTCGCGCACTCGGAATACTTCACGAAGGCCAAGCCCGCGTTTAGCGATAAGTACATCAAAGGCTGCTCGACGGGCGCGCCCATGAAGAAGATCGCCCTCAACGCGTAGAGCCACAGAGCCGCTACCAGCGCGGCCACGACCACAAGCGCCGCCGCGAAGCCCCGCCCGCATCCGCCTAGCCTAAACGCCGCATTCCACGCCCCGTATACGGCCAACTGCAGGAAGAACGACGCGAGGATCGCCGTCGGCACGAAGAAGCTCCAGGAGGCGTCGACGGATTCCTTCAGCATGACGGGCAACCCCGACGACTCCTTGAGTATCAGCTCGGCCAAGGCTTGCCGGAGCTCGCCCTCCCTCAGGATAACGTCGACCCAAGTCCAGAGCGCCATAAACGCCGCGCTCGCCAGCGACCTCATGGCTTCAGCGAGAGGAAGTCCACTTGCACGTGCGCCTTGAGGGGGACGCGCGCCGTTAGGACGAGCGACGCGCCTCCGAGCCTCCTCAACAACTCGCCGTGCAGCTCCGCCGACTTGTCGGGAGAAACGCTGACGTAGGGATCGTCGAGCACCAGCAGCTTGACCCTCGGCGCTACGGCGAGCGTCGCCGCCAGCTGGACCAGCCTCCTCATGCCCTGAGACATCTTGCCCAGAGGTACGCCTCCGGGAACGCCGACTGCGTCCAAGAAATCCTTGACCGAGTCCTCCGCGCCGTAGAACGACGCGAGGGCCTCCGCGTACTCGGCCGCCTTGATCCTGTCCGGGACGTCGATCGTCTCGGGCAGGAAGAATATCTTGTCCCTAGCCTTGACGGTCGGAACGCCGTCTAGGAGCACCTCCCCGCCGAGCGGCCTCAACAAGGAGGCTATGGTCTTCGCCAAGGTCGTCTTCCCCACGCCGTTTGGGCCGAAGAAGACGGCCGACTCGCCAGGCCCCAGCTCGAGGTCCAGAGGCCGCGTCAACGGCTTGTCGTAGCCTACGACGAGGCCCTTAACCCTCAACATATCTGGCCAAGGTGAGGACGACCGATATTAAGATTATCGCCGAGAACAAAGGCGCCGTGACGGCGGCGAGCGCCCCTAAGGCGGCCGGCGCCAGCGCGCCGGCAACAACCGCGGCGCGGGGCCTCTTGGGCTTCCCCAAGGGCTCCAGCACTATGTAGCCGCCCTCCAGCTTCAGCAAAACGTCGGCGCCTAAGGCCAAGTACTGAGCCGTCTCGTGGACGTAGATGTACGCGAGGGGGGCCGGCCAGATCTCCAGCGCGAGGTAGCAATATGCGCGGCAATGCGATAGGAGGCACAAGGAGGCCACGACAGGCGCCAGCGCTAAATACGCCTTAAATGCCTTGCTCCTCAAGACGAGCCTAGTGAGCGCCGTCAGGAACGAAAGCGGTTTACCGGCCGGCGCCGAGTACATGGCGAACCTCCTCGGAAAGCCAAGCGATGATCGGCAACAGCGCGGCCGCGGCGATCAGCTCGGGCCTGCTGGACAAAAGAGCCACGACGAAGAGGGCGAACAGCAACAACGCGGCGTCCTGGTTCCGGAACACGTTGGGCTTCAACGCCCATAGGGCCAAGGGCCAGAGCGCCACGAGCGCCGCGTGCGAGGCCAAGCCGCACGTCTTGAAGAGGCATACGGGCCACGAGACGGCCGCCAGCCAAGCGAGAGTGAGCAACGGCTTAGCCGAGAGGCGGCGCTTGAACAAGTGGTAGACCCTCAAGTAGCTGTCCAAATACGTGTCCACGGCCGCGCCGAACATCAGGCCGTACGAGGCCGCCACAAACAACGCGAGGGCCGCCGCTTGGCTCAAGGCGAGGGGCGGCGGGTACGTTACGGCGTACTGGGCTAGCCCCTTGATGGCCACGTTGGGGGCCCCGTTGAGGACGACGTAGGCCTCGAGCAACGAGGCCGCGACGAGGGCCTTTAGGATCGGGTGCAACGTCGACATGCGGAGGCGCCCCTTGCCCATGGTCGCGACGAGCCTCGTCCTGGCCAGCGCCTCGAACACCGCCGCGGCGGCTGCCCCCAGCGGCAACGACGGGGCAAGCAGAGCGAGGCCTACGGCCAAAAGCGCCGGCGTTCTGCGCAGGGACGCCAACAAGGGTGCTAGGAGGATCGGAGGACGGCCCCACGCGCACGCGAGCAACGCCGGCGCGGCCGAGAGGTACACGGCCGTTGTTGCTACGGCGCGGCCCTTGGCGCTCAGTAGCGCCGGCATAGGCCACGAGATCTCCCTCTCGGCGTAGGCCGACAGGAGGTATACCGTAAAGAAACACGCCGAG
>DANS01000009.1:0-244 GCA_002497345.1 Thermoproteus sp. UBA157 | reverse complement strand
TAAGAAAATTAAAAATATATTTTATCATTTATTGACAAGTACAAATAACTTTTACAGTAAAGAGACCGACATCTATACCACATGATTGCACGTGTTGACAAATCACCCATTTACAAACAGCGCACGAGGCGACATACCCAACGATGGCAGTCGCTATTACCGCCGCAATTATTAGAACGACTACGAAGACTCCGTAGTACCTCCTCGGCACGATGAAGGCAGAGGCCAGCCCCAACGCCATCGC
>DANS01000007.1:2081-4534 GCA_002497345.1 Thermoproteus sp. UBA157 | reverse complement strand
GGTCCCGTATTTGCAAACGCGGAAAAGGGACGCGGCTGTAAGCAAGGCGCTACGCTTATAGCGGGGGTGTTGATGTCGCCGTGGCGGAACACTTGAAGAGAAACGCCCTGGACTTCCTCGCGGAGGCGGAGCACGACATAAGAAACGGCAAGTGCAATCTGGCGATGTTCCACTTGGAGCAAGCCCTGCAACTGGGCTTAAAGTACGTCTTATTTCAGCTAAGGGGGAGTTTGGCCAAGACCCACGACGTCATTCACCCCCTCGACGAGGTTATAGAACTTACTAACAACGAGAGGTTGAGGAGGATGCGCGTCGAGGAGGCAAGCACGCTTGAGGTGATTAGGGAGGCGTACATAACCTCCCGATATCTGCCCTTCGAAGCGGATAAGTTCGCGGTAGAGAAGGCATATCATGTAGTCAAATCGATTTTGCATGAGCTCCGACTGGTGGAATAAGAGGAAGGCCATCCTCGCCCGCGCCAGGGAGTATGTAANNGGAGATTAAGAGGATATGCGTGGAGGAGTTCGACAAGAACTGCCGGGTCATACTCTTCGGATCAGTGGCCAGGGGGGACTACAAGGTGGACAGCGATATCGACGTATTGGTGATAACCGAGCTAGCGGGCGACGTGTGGAAAAGAGCTGAGATCGCTGCGAGGGTGCGGCAGAGGCTGGGCTTCGGCGACCCCGTAGAGCTACATGTAGTTACGCCGAAGATTTTCGAGGAGTGGTACAAGAGGCTGCTCGACGTCTACGAGGAGTTCTAACGCGCCGGCTAGTAGAGGAGAATCGTCCACTCCTTCAGCCTCCCGGCGACAGGGTCTACTTGAAGGCCTAGTACCTCCAGGGTGGTCGAGCCTATAAGCACCTTGTCCAAAACGTCTGAGATAAGCGCCGGGACCACCTCCTCCCTCCCCTCGAGTTCTACCCATATCCTCGTCCGCTCTAGCTCTACCAGCCCGCCGGCCGTGGCCACTGTGGTTTTTCCGGTGGCCTTTAGGCCCAGCTCCAGCGCTATTTTGCGGGGCACCACCGATAAGGTAGCCCCGGTGTCCACCAAAGCGTCGACCTCCAGCACCTTTTTTCTGTCCGGGTCGCCGATCCTCGCCCTCGCCCAGACGTGGCCCATGTATATGCAACAACCTATAAGAATTACGCTTTCCGCGACTGCAAGAGCCCAGAAGGCGGTTGCGGAGTTGACTAGGGCCAAGGCGCTGAAGACGTCTAAGGCTTGGGGGTCGTGGCCTGGGATGAGGTACCCCCTTCTCAATTCTCGCCCCAGTCGCCGCGGTTATCGCCGATATGGGCCGCCTGGCGTTTATGCTCGGGAGCGCCTCCATGTACAACGCCTCTGGTGCCCTCAGCGAGGCGGCCAGGAGCAACGCCGCGGCGGCCCTCGCTGGGATCCAGCTAAGCGCGATGTCGGCGTAGGCGGACAGGGCGCTAAAGGGCCTTGACGAGATGATTAGCTCCACGACGTCGACTTGGCCGTAATATCGCCAGATCACCGCGGACTTGGCCGAGGGGACCTTAGCTGTTGACGAGGGCGAGACGTCCTAATGCCGATAGAGACCCTACCCTACGCCCCCGAGAGCTGGCGTCAGCGGCGATGCTGAAGATATGGCCAAGATCTAAGCCAGCTTGGCGTAGATAAGCCGGCCTTCGCTCTATCTATGGAACTGGCGTCACCTCGTCGCTCCTTATTCGAAAAGGTTGCCGGGCTCGGCGCCCCCTTAATGGAGCCCAGCATGGGCTAGAGGGCCACGACAGCGTAGAGCTGTGGTTGAAATGTTTTAAATGTCTATCACGATTAGATCTACGTGGGATGGGTCACCGTGTCCACAAGGGTTAGGAGGGAGGTGTTGGAGAAGGCCAGGCGATACGGGATAAACATATCTGAGTTTTTGAGGAGCGCCCTGGAGAGGGAGGTGGAGCGGAGGGAGGCGGAGGAGCTGGCGGAGCTTGCGTCCAGGGTTGCCGAGGACTTGAGAAAGGCCAGCCAGCTTTTCGGCGACGACTTCGCCGCGAGGAGCATCAGGGAGGCGCGCGATATTAGATGAGCTACGTCTTCGACGCGTCTGCGATCATCAAGGCCGTGGAGCTGGCCCCCAGGGAGGCGGCGAGGGTTTTAAGAGGGCAGTACACCACAGACATCGCCTACTACGAGGTGGGGAACTACATATGGAAGCTTTTCAGAAAGTCTCTCATAAGCGATCCCGCGCCGCATGTGGAGCTGTTCAGAAGGCTCATAGCCCTCATGAAAGTGGAGGCGGTGGGGCTAAGGGCAGAGGTTCTAGGCTTGGCGGCGGGGAGGGCGCTGACGTACTACGACGCGTCGTATTTATGGCTTGCCGAGCAGCTAAACGCTACGTTAATTACCGAGGACGAAGCCCTCTGCAGAGCCGCGCGGAGATGTCTCAAAACCAAGGACGTCCTCTCTAAGCGATAGTTGCT
>DANS01000007.1:0-1946 GCA_002497345.1 Thermoproteus sp. UBA157 | reverse complement strand
CCAGCAGTTCGCCGCGTCGAGGGCCCGGCACGCTAGGCGGCTGCGTGGAGGACGTCGACCGCTTGGGCGAAACAGCATCGAAAACGCGAGGAGGCGGCGGGGCGGTATAAGAAACGGTAGTTTAGACGGACACGAATCTATAAATGCTGAGCGCCGATAGCGTCAGGAAGATGGCCATGGCAAGGGCTGGGATGGCCACCCCAGCTCCGTAGCCCCGGAGGGCCCAATAGGCTGCCGCCATAAGCTCGGTGAGGGCAGAGAGCAGCAGGAAGAACAACGCCAAGAGGAGCCTCCTGCCAACGGCCCTATGCCTCAGCCTCGCAATAGCCATTATGGACAAGAGAAGGGCCGTCGCGGAGACGGCGCCAAGTATCAAGATCAAGTACCAGAACATCACTCCAGAAGCTTCCAGTACTTCTTAAGAAAGGCCGAAATGGTGTACACGGCCCCGTAGCCGTCCCCGAGCCTCTCTACTAGCCCGTGTTCCATGAGGACGTCTAGATGGTGCCTCACCGTCTTGTAGTCCACGCCGAGCCTCTTGGCGAGCTCGTTGGCGTTCATGGGCTTCTCCGCAAGCGCCTTCACCAACGCCAACCTCGTGGGGCCTCCCTTCGTGGCGTGGAAGAGGAAGGCTATGAGCCGCCTCGCCTCTCGATCGCCCAACCACACGACTCCAGGGGCGTAGCTTTATATTATTTTTCCCAAATCTTCGGGAAAAGCCTTATCACTTCATATCCGCGGAAGGCCATGAGGATCGGCCAAGTAATAATCGGCCTAGTAGTGGGGCTAATAGTGGGGTTCGGCATAGGCTACCTCGCGGCGTCTCAACACACGATGGCGATCACCGTCACGACGGCGTACACGACTACGGCGACAAGTACGACGACACTGACCAGCACCACGACGCTCACGCAAACCGCCACCCAAACGGNNGCGTCCTCGCCCGCCGTTCTCCAGCCGGTCTACGCGGCGTCTGCGATGATAAACGGCACAATGGGCGGCGCCGTATACGCCCCTCCGCTCCTGGTGGTGGTGCCGCCGCATACATACGTCAAGATGGGCAACACGACGCTCATTGCGTATAACCTTACCGTGGCCTTGTACCCGCCCCCCGCGCAGGCGCCGCCAGATGGCTCCACGCCGATTTTGACGTTCGCCTACTTCGTTAACGGCTACAGCGGGCCAAACGCCGTGTTCGTGGACGGCGAGGGCGAGCCCAAGCCCGTGATAACCATAGCCGACGTGCCGAGGACTTGGACCTCTTGGGCCTATGCCGGCTACAGCACGTCCGGCTTTGTCATATCGGGCGGGAGGTACCTCTTCCAGGACAAGTGGACGGCCGCCGCGGGCTGGCTCGTGAATCTCCAGTTCGTTAGGCCCATCGCGTGGGTCTTCGCGGTGGGCAAGACGCCGGCGCCCGAGCCGCAGATTGTCGAATTCGTCAACGCCACCGCGCCCGGCCTAACCCCCATAGCGGCCGCCACCGTTAGGATCGTCAACGCCAGCGGCGGCGCTGTTGCTTTGGGCAACCTGCTCGTCGTGGTTCAGCCCGGAACTTACCTCCAGCAGGGCAACGCGATAACCGGCGACTACAACTTCTCGTTGGTGTACTACCTGACCTTGAACATGTCCGGCGTCGGCGCGTTGCAGCCCATGACCGCGTTCTCCTACGCGATCAACGGCCTCGTGACGCCTGCGTTGACCTTGGTCGACAAATACGGCAGGCCCATGCCGGCCATCACGGTGGCTCTGTGGCCGCCCGGCACCACCAGCTGGACGTGGATACCGGCTAAGCCGGCGCCCTACGACGCCACGTTGACGGATGGCTCCTACAAGTTCCCCGACGTGTGGGCGCAAGCAGGGCCCTACTTGGTCAATCTGCAGTTCATCAAGCCGGTGGTCTGGGTGTTCATGGCCAAGACGGCCGGCTCGGCATCGCAGAGCGC
>DANS01000014.1:53329-53766 GCA_002497345.1 Thermoproteus sp. UBA157 | reverse complement strand
AAACCGGCGCGCCGTTTATGAGCAACTGCTCCGTCAACGTCAAGTTGTAGTTCTGACCGGCCGTGCCGACTCCCAGGAAGAACTGGTGCAACACGCGCACCGTCATGTTGGCGAAGTTGGCCGCACCGTTCAGCTGGGTTATGTTGGCGTACNNCCGTGAGACGGAAACGGCGTCCCTGTGGCGTTGCCCGGATAATTATAGTAGCAATTACACACAGTCCCGTTTGGAAGTATCGTGTAGTAGTGGCCCGTCAGATTGCCCATCAGATCCGCGAAGGTGCCGTTGAAGTTGGGCACCTCATACAGGAGGAAGTAGTAGCCGTGCCAATTGACGAGGAGCGCGACGTCCCAGGTCGTGTAGACGTTCAGTTGGGAGGCGGGAGCGTAGACCTTGAACGTCACGAAGCCCGTCGCGTTGGCCGTCGCGTTGACTACGA
>DANS01000014.1:52700-53238 GCA_002497345.1 Thermoproteus sp. UBA157 | reverse complement strand
GTGTTTACTTGTATAGTTATGTTATAAGGTATAGTGGCCCCCGGGATCGATACTGCGCCGCCTGCTTGGCTACTGCCTCCGGCGATCGTCGTTTGGGCGTAGGCTATTCCGGCCAGAATTAGGCCTATTGCGAGCAGTAGGAATACTGTTTTGGGGTTATGCATAACCGTGTGGTAGAGGGTATATTTAAACTTTTCGCATCTTAAATTATGATACGGATATCTGCCCGTATATCGTGATCTGCAGAGGCCCGCTTATGGCGTCGCCGCTGTAGGTCATGGCGTGCCCCTCGCCGTCTACGAGCACCACTCGTTGCCCGTCGTAGTAGGCGTTAGCTATGTACTCGCTGCCGCCTTTCGCGAACAAGTCCGCGATCTGCTCGGCGAATGACACGGCGTCTATCGTGCCCGTCGGCGGCTTCTGGTACATAAACGCCGGTATCGGTATAATTGACGTGGTGCAACTAACCTCTTGGCCGTCTACCGTGACCGACGTGATAGTGCTGCCCGAGAACTCCACCACTATAGTGTGCGAGCCC
>DANS01000014.1:10811-52643 GCA_002497345.1 Thermoproteus sp. UBA157 | reverse complement strand
ATCGAGCCCGAGAAGGTTATGGTCCCGCCCGAGTAGCTAACCGTTCCGCTCATGCTGTATACCGTGGCCGTGAAGACGATCGCCCCGCCGGACGTCTCGCAACTGACCTGCTGCGTGTAAGTCCTTGTATCCGTGAAGGACATGCCCGTTATGTCGGCCACGCTTAAGACGGGCGGCTTGAGCTGCACGTACGCCTGCACGGAATACGTCGTCCCGTTGATCTGCACCGATACGGTATTCCAAGCGTTAAGCTTCGCCTGCAACGTGCCGTTTATCTGCGCGGTCCCGCCCGGCGGGATCGCGTAGGCGGCGCCTCCGACGGTCACAACGACGGTGCGATGAGTCGCGTTGGTGGATATCAGCCACGTATAGGGGATCGCGGCGGTGCTCGACTCCACCACGATTTGCGGCGTTGTGGCCGGGTTGTAGATCCCTCCTCCTATCTCGAGCAACACCCTGAGGGCTATCGCGCTGACGTTGAGGGCCCACCTCCACGTCGTCCCGTTCACGACTAGCGCCACAGGCCTTCTGCTGTAGGCGGGCACCGTGTAGTTGAGCCATCTGCCCTCGCCCGGCGCCAGCCTCAGAGCGGTCCCGTTGACGACTAGCATCTCTGTGGCGTTCCCAGCGTTCCTCACGTAAAACGCCACGGGCACCGCCTCGCCCGGCACGACCTCAACGGGGGGCGACCAGATATACACGGAGTACCCGGTTATTAGATACTCCACGTATATCTCCACCGGCACCCCGTACGCCTCCGCCTCGTAGCGCCCGGCGGCCGTCACGTTTAAGGGGATTGCCACAGTCGCGTTGCCGCCCGGCGGTATCTCGAGGCCTCCCACGCTCCCTGTGTAGTTCCCGACGTTTTTTATCGTGACGTTAACGACGACCTCGATGGGCAGTTTGTACGTCCGTATCGTTATAGGCTCCGCTACAAACAAAGGCGTGAAGTAATAAGCCCGGATCCAGTATTGACTCGGCGTCCCGTTTACGTACAACAACACTTGGTTGAGATCTGCATGTCTTATCGTCGTTGTGAAGTTCACCCGGGCCTCCTCCCCAGGTCCTAGGACCAACTCAGTTCCGTTGATATAGACGACGCCCTTGGCGTCGCCCTTGTTGACTACCAAGAACGCCAACGTAAAGTTGGCGGGCAGCTTCGTCGTGTTCACCTCCGTCGTGACGAGCTCCACAGTTATATTAGGCCGTGGGGGCGGGCTGGAGGACTGACTAGACGTCGTGGTCTGGGCCTCCGCGTTCACGCCGGCGGTCGTGGTCGTCGACGCGGAGCTTTGTTGCGAGCCGGCCCCCGACGACCTCGTCTGGAGGCTCGTCGCAATGCTTGAGGTCGACGAGGCGACCGTCTGGAGGCTCGAGGTAGACGTCTGCGGGCCCGTCGTCGGCGCTAACGGCTTAGATATATAGGGGGCGAGCGAGTAGAGCGCAAGCGCGGCTACCGCGGCGGCGGCTAGCGCCATCAAGAGCGCCCTCATAAGGCTTTGGTGGCTACTATTTTAAAAATCTATGGGGCTTTTATCGAGGCCATCTTGCTCCATTTGCCTAGGTATTCTCCTATCCTTATGAGCTCGTTGAGCTTGGCGGTCCTCTCGCCCCCCACTATGCCGCTCTTGATCACCTCGGCGCCGAAGGCCACCGCCACGTGGGCCAAGGTGTCGTACTCGGTGTCGCCGGAACGGTGCGATACGACTACCCTCATGCCGTACCTCCTCGCGGTCCTCACGGCCTCGGCGGCTCTCGTGAGGGTGCCCGTCTGATCCGGCTTTATCAAGACGGCGGTTGTGGCCCCCAGCCTCCCGCCTTGCTCTATCCTGGCGGCATTCGTCACGTAGAGGTCGTCGCCCACTATTAGCCTATCCCTATACCTATCTGTAAGTTCGGCGAAGCTCTGGAAGTCGTCCTCTTGGAAGGGATCCTCCAGATACACAAGCCCGAACTCGTCCAAGAGCTTCGCCATGTAGTCCAGCTGCTCCCTGGGCGTCCTCTCCCTCCCCTCGTTTTGATACACGTATTTCTCCCCATTCCAGAGGCTCGAGGCCGCCGCGTCCACCCCCAAGCCGATCTCGACGCCCATTTCCTTCGACACCTCCTGCGCGGCCTCCTTCAATATCCTCAAGGCCGTCTCGGCCGATATCCTGGGAGTCCAAGCCCCCTCGTCGTTTTTGCCGCCAGTGAAATGCGGGTCGACCTTCACTATATATTTTAAGGCCCTTCTGTGCACCTCGAGATTGGCCAAGACTGCTGTCGCCGCATCCGGCGGGTTGAGCGGTATCACTAGGAACTCCTGCAAGTCGGGTCCCAGCCCTCTGCTGTGCTTCCCCCCGCCTATCGTGTTGCCCAACGGCAACGGCAGAGTCCTCGCGGCGGCGCCTCCCAAGTGCCTAAAGAGCGGTATCCCCAAGGTGTTCGCGGCCGCCCTTGCGGCCGCCATGGAGGTTGCCACGGCCACGGCGCCGCCTATTTTCTCGAAGCGCCCCGTCCCGTCCACCTCCTCCAACTTGCCGTCAACCGCATACTGCTCGGCCGCGTCTAGGCCGACGAGCTCGGGCGCCGCCAGCCTCTCGAAGGCCGAGAGGGCCTCATCGATGCCGCCCTCCGGCAGGAAGGCCACCTCGTGTTTGCCCTTAGACGCGCCGGCCGGCGCGGCGGCTCTCCCGAAGCCGTCCGCCGTATACACTTCGACTTCCACCGTGAGATCCCCTCTCCCGGTCAGCACCTTCCTGGCGGCCAACTCCTCTATCGTTGTGTCGACCATGTCCTCAAGACGCCGCCCACTTAAATTTATTAGGATCCTTCCATCGACCCTCCATGTCGGGGTGTCGACGCCGTTGAGGATATATAATACGGCCACCAAGAGGGTGGAGCAATTCGTCGTGCGCACGCCGGGCGTAGTCACGGGCTACGTGTGTGGCATCACCCCCTACGATTCGGTCCACGTAGGGCACGGGAGGGTCTACGTCTTCTTCGACATGTTCCGCCGCTATCTGGAGAGACTGGGCCTCCAGGTGAAGCTTGTGATAAACTTCACCGACATAGACGACAAAATAATAAACAGAGCCAAGGAGGAGTTCGGCCCAGACGCCTTGAGGCGTTGGCGCGAGATCCCGGAGCGCTACATAGCGGAATACAACGAGATGATGCGCAAGCTCTTCGTCAAGCCGGCCCACGCGAACCCCCGCGTGACGGAGAACATACAAGACATGTTGGAGTGGATTAAGGCGTTAGTGGAGAGAGGCTACGCCTACGTGGCGCCGGACGGCTCGGTTTACTTCGAGGTGGGAAGGATCCCCCGTTACGGCGAGTTCTCGGGCCAGAAGATAGAAGAGCTCATAGCGGGGGCCCGGGTGGAGCCCGAGCCCGGCAAGAGGAACCCCTTGGACTTCGCCCTATGGAAGAGCTGGTCGCCGGGCGAGCCGTGGTGGGACTCGCCTTGGTGTCCCGGCAGGCCCGGCTGGCATCTCGAGTGCGTGGTCATGTCGACGAAACACTTGGGCGTCCCCTTCGATTTCCACGGCGGAGGGGCCGACTTGATATTCCCCCACCACGAGAACGAAATCGCCATAGCGCGCGCCATGTTCGGCGTGGACTACTTCGCGAGGTATTGGATACACGTGGGGTACTTGACCATAAGGGGGGAGAAGATGTCTAAATCCTTGGGCAACGTCGTCGCGCTCGGGGAGGTGCTCTCGAAATACAGCGGCGAGGCCTTGAGGTTCGCCTACGCCATGAGCCACTACCGCAAGCCCATGGAGTTCAGCTTCGAGCTACTGGACAGAGCCGAGGATATGGTCAAGACGCTCTACACGGCTTACGACGAGTTGGGCCAAGCCGTCGCCGATGCTGGCGAAAGGGATCTAGAGCCCGTAGCGGAGCGCTTCCGCGAATACGTTGACGGCTTCTACGACGCCCTAAACGACGACTTCTCCACAAACGAGGCCGCCCAGAGACTCTACGACGCGGCGCGCTACATAATATCCACCGTATTGCACAAAATCGATAGAATCTCCCGAGAGACGGCTATGGGCATATTGTCCAAATACGTCGAGATGGCCGACGTGATAGGAGTTCTGGAGAGGCGGGAGATCCCGAAGGAGGTGCAGGAGGCCGTGAGGGCCTTGGTGGAGGCGAGATCTAGGCTGAGGGCCGAGAGGCAATACCAATTGGCGGATCAGATCAGGAACGCGCTGGCCTCAATCGGCGTCGAGCTACACGACTTCGGGCGAAGGACCTATTATACCTACAGGAGGTAGCGGCGGGCTTAACAGTCGGCGTACCGTGAGCTCCTCACCGGTCAGGTTAGGTGCATCTCCCCACGCTACTCTCTGATGTGTATTTTTATTGTGTGTACTCCGCCCTTAAGTCCGTAGGTGGCTACCAACATCCTGTCGGGGAAACGCGACATGAGCTTCTCCAGCCCTTCCTCGTAGCTGTGGGCCGGGATCAACAAAGGCTCGATCCCCCATATGAGGGCCAGCCTCCTGGCTATCGGACGCTCCCTAACGCCGGCATATATCCTCACGGGCGGCCTGAACTTAGCAATCCTCTTGGCCAAGGTTCCCGTCATGGAATAAACGGCGATCTCGGCCCCTAGATCTCCGGCCATGTCGGCCACGGCAGCGGCGAACCTATCCCTGGCGTTAGCCGGCGAGGGCCTTTGGGGCGGTTGAACGTCGACGAGGGCTATTATCCTCCTCAGCCACGCGGCGGCCTCCACGGGATAATTGCCGCTGGCCGTCTCGTTGGTTAGCCACAAGGAGTCCACTCCGAGAGATGCCGCGTTGTACACGTCGTTCACCTCGGCTCTGGTCGGCGTTGGGTTTGCTTGCATGGAGTCCAACAGCTGGGTGGCCACGGCCACGGGCTTCCCTCTGGCAAGCGCTTTTTCGACCAAGGCCCTCTGTACTTTCGGTATGTGCTCGAGTCCGTAGTGCAGCGCTAGATCCCCCCGCGCCACGACTATGTAATCTGCGATCTCTAGTATCTCGTCTATACGATCCACGGCTCCCTTTGTCTCCACCTTGACCATCACGTCGGATGTGAGGCCGTGCTCGGCCACGGTTTTTCTCATGAGAGAGACCCCTTCGCCGTTTTTGACCAAGCTGAGCGCCACGTAGTCCACGTCTTCTCCGTATTTGGAGAGCGTCTTCAAGGCTATGAGGTCCTCCTCTACGGGCAGAGGTATATCGAAGTCTTTCCCCTTGATCACCACAGCCTTGTTGCTCGCCACTTCGCCTGAAGACGCCGCTATGGCCGCGGCGGATTGCCCCGAGACTTCGACCACCTTGAGCACCAGTTTGCCGTCCAGCATGAGCACCTCGTCGCCTTTCTCGACGGTCTCGAAGAACTCGCGCCTTGGTATTGGTATGAACCCGCCGTCGCCCCGTTCGGCCAGCTTGAACAAGACCTTATCGCCGGCGTTTATCCGCAAGGGTTGCATCAAGCCTGTCCTCACGCTCGGCCCCCTCAGATCGGCTATCACGGCGATCGGCTTCCCGGTCCTCTCCTCGAAGGCTCTGACCGCCCTCAGCCTAGCTCTCAGCTCTTGCTCGGTAGCGTGCGACATATTGATCCTGACGCCGTCGGCGATCTCCAACAACGGGGACAAGTCGGGCAGCCTGTCGGTCGAGGGCCCTAGAGTGACTACAATCTTAGTATACATCGTTGTAAATCTGCTGTTACTTTAAGTGTTTTTAGGTATACCGACCGTATGATGAGAGTTCGCGGACCACGGACTCCAGATCCTCGCCTTCTAGCATCCTCTCGGAGCCCTTGTATACCACCACTTTTTTGACGCGGCATTGGTCGAACACGTTCTGAATCGATATTCCCGGGAAGGCGCGTCCCCAAGGCGCCACGTTTCCGTATTCGTCGAGCGCCTTCACCTCCTTGTCTATTAACAACCTCCCCTTGCATTTATTGAAATAGATTTCTATTCTAACGCCTTTTTCCCTAGATATCGACGTGAGCTTCTCAAGCAGTTTGAGCATGGACGTTCTTGGGCAACCTCAATTTATGCGCGAAGTAGTACGTCACCACGCCGTCGTTGCTCACTAGGGCCAACACCACGGACATAGACATGCTCTCGCCCATGTTGAGCACTCTGTACAGTTGCCTCAAGGGCTTCTCCACGCCCTCCACCATTACGTAGAACAGATATCGGTCGTTCTTCTCGGCCACGAAGAGCCCCTCATCTATCCTTTCGAGGATCTTGAACCCCCTCGACTTGAGGTCGTTGATGACTTGCTCCTCGAGCAGGTTCACGTCGGATATTCCAGTAATGTTTATATAGCTTGGGGCTTCGCGTGCCGTGGGTAAGCGCATACTAGTGCAGAGGAGGGGGAGGGGCGGAAGCCAGTTTAGATCCCCCAGCTGGAAGAGAGATGGCGCTGTGAGGTATCCGCGAAGCGTATCGGGCTACGGCTATGTCGTCGAGTTGTTGCACGAGCCGGGGCTGAACGCCCCCGTTGCTAGGATAAGGCTCGCTGACGGCACCGAGTTCTTCAACTTCGCGGCTGAGGGCATGTACGTGGGGCAGAGGATCGAGATAGGCGAGGACGCGCCAGTTAAGCCTGGCAACGTGCTTCCGCTCCGCAAGATACCGGAGGGCACCATGGTGTTCAACGTGGAGAAGATGTACGGAGATGGCGGCAAGTATGCCAGATCTGGCGGCACATACGCGGTTGTCTTGGCTCATAAAGTCGAGGAGGGGAAGACCTCCATCAGACTTCCCAGCGGCCGCGTCGTGGATGTGAGCTCCGATGCCAGGGCGACGGTGGGGATAGTCGCCGGAGGGGGCAGAATAGAGAAGCCGCTCTTGAAGGCCGGCGCTAAGTACCATAGATCTAGGGCCAAGGCTTGGAAATGGCCGACGGTAAGGGGCAAGGCCATGTCGCCCTATGCGCATCCACACGGCGGAGGGAGCCACCCGAAGGGAGGAACGCCGGTTCCCAGAACCGCTCCGCCGGGTCAAAAGGTCGGCTTCATAGCATCGAGATGTACCGGGCGCGGTTGCAGAAGGGCCCGCGCGCAACAGAAAATCTAGCAGCTCTCCAAGGCCTCTCTCAGCGCATCCTTTTCCTTCTTATTGTTTGTCAATTTCATGTTCCTCCTGGCTATCCTCCTAGCTATTCTGCTCGCCTCTTGAGCGGTGGCGCCCTTCCTAATTATTTCCTCCTTCAACTTGGCGCAATCTAGGGGCTTCGCGTCCTTGAACTCTTCATAGAGCTTCTCGACGAGAAATATCCTGTGCGCCCAGCCTAGTTCGGCCGTGGGCATCGGCCAGGAATATCCGCAAGACGTACACACGTAATTGCCGGCCGGAGTTACCTTGACGCGCTGACTACCGCATTTGGGGCACATGTTAAGGTCTCTGCGTGGATTTTTAAGGCTAACAGATTATGCCGCGTTGTCTCAACCAAGACTCTAGCCTAGGGCCGAGCACCTTGGGGGCTTTCTTGAGCTCATTTATGTCCGCGGCACCGACTAGGAACATGGCTATGCTCAGCTCCTGGCGTATTCTCGACAAGGCTTGCGCAGCTCTGTCCTCCAAGGCCGCCTTTAGGAGCGGCTGAGACGCCGAAAAGTAATCGGCGCCTAAACTCAGCGCCCTTGCCCCGTCGAGGCCGCTCCGAATACCGCCGGATGCTATGACGGGGCCTTTGAAAGCGCTTTTTACTTCACATATCGCCGCGGCCGTAGGGATCCCCCACGTCTTGAACTCCTCCGAGATCTCGTAGAGCTCCGGCCTCGCCTCCTTGGCCCTCAGCCCCTCTATGGTTATAAACGACGTGCCGCCGGCGCCTGCCACGTCGATTATATCGGCTATGCCGTTTAGGAGCTTCGCCACTTCCATCGAAATGCCGTTTCCCACCTCCTTTACTATTAGAGGAACCTTCAGCTCCTTCTTAAGGAACCTCAACTTGGCCAGGACGTTCCTGAAATAGGGCTCGCCCTCAGGCTGGAACACCTCTTGAGCCGGGTTTAGGTGCACGGCAAGCGCGGCTGCGTCTATCATGGCCACGGCCTCCTCGGCCCAGCGCAGTAACTGCTCGTCGGGCAACCTAGATATCTGAGGGGCCCCCAAGTTGGCTATTTTGGGTATCGAGGGCGCGTTCGCCTTAACGACCTCGAAGCTCTGCCTGGCCTCCGGCTTGATTATGCCTATGCGTTGCGAGCCCACATACATAGGCACTCTGAGCTCCTCGGCCGCCTTAGCCAACCTAGCGTTTATCTTCTCCGCCAGCTCTGTCCCGCCTGTCATGGCCCCGATTATAAACGGCATTGAGATCTCGCGCCCTAGGAACACGGCCTTCGTATCCACGTCGTCTAGATCCAGCTCGGGCAACGCCTTGTGTATCAGGATCACTTCGTCCAGCCAGCTCTCGCCGATTTGCGACTCGGGCGACGAGGCGAGGAATATGTGGTCGTTCTTGCGCTTGTCTATCATGAGTAGAACAGAACGCTGGCGTATCCTACCGTCTCCTCCTTGTAGCCGCTGGTATCTCCCGACGTGGCGTGTTTCAACAACTTGGCCCTAAAGCCCAACTCAGATGCCGCCTTCATCAAGGCGCCTATAGGCCCTATGCCGCAAGCCGATATATCGTATTTAGATATCACCTCGAAGAACTTATCGACGTCTCCCTTCAGGATTTCCGATATAGCTATCTCGTCTTTTTTAACAGTTATCTCGTGATGTTCGTAGTGGTTAAGATCGCTACTAGCGATAATCACTATTTTCTTTTTAAACGAGGATACGGCCCTCGCTAGGGCCGCTCCCAGCTCCTTCGCGGTGGAGGGCGTCTGGCGCCAAAGGGCTATTGGCACTATCTTAACGTCGCCGAAGAAGTATTGTATAAACGGCAGATGCACCTCTATGGAGTGCTCCTTGGAGAAGGCGTAGAAGTCGTCCTCGAGGGATTTGTGATGGGAGATCAAGAACTCGGATAACTCCTCGTCCACCTCGAGCGAGCCCAGAGGGGTCTCCCAAACGCCCGACCTCATGATAGCCACGGGCGCTCCTACGCCGTAGTGGTTCGGCCCAATCACGACCACTGTGTCGGGCTTCCCGTAGCCTTTAAGCGCTGCGTACGCCCAGGCGGCCACGGGGCCCGAATACATATAGCCTGCGTGGGGCGCCACGACGCCTAAAGCCCTCGAGCCATCGGGGCTTAGGGATTCTGCCTTGGGGCCGAGTTCGTGATTTATACTCCACTTTATCCGCTCCAGAAGGGCTTGCCTATCGGCCTCGTAAAAATATCCGGCGACGGCCGGCCTCCTTACTCTGGCCATAAAGCATGTTGAGGTCGTCTTTATCTAGTTTCTACAAGCTTCGTCTCGAACTCCTCAGGCGGCACGGGGAGGTCTTGATCCGGCTTCAACTCTCCCCTTTCTCTGAGTACTTGCCTCGCCAAGATCCAGAATATAAGCGCGAGGCTCCTCCTCCCCTTATTGTTACAGGGTATCATTAAGTCTATGAACTCATGCGGAGTATCCGTATCGACGAGGGCAACGACGGGTATGCCCATTATGGCCGCCTCCCTCACGGCTTGCGAATCCAGCTTGGGGTCCACTACTATCAAGAGGTCGATCTCCATGTACTCCGGGAGGTAGGGGTTCGTCAATATGCCCGGCGTGAACCTCCCCGCTATGTACTTGCAACCGACGTATTTGCAGAACATCTCTATCGGCCTGAAGCCGTACGGCCTAGTTGTGTGGACCAACACTCTATCTGGGCTGTATCTGGCTATGAACTTAGCCGCTATCCTCAACCTCTCATCGATCTTCCTGATGTCGAATATCCTTAATCCGTCCGGCCTCACGGCATAGATGAACCCCATCTTTTCGAGGTACTTATTCGACATCTTCGTGCCAAGCCTTATGCCTGAGGACAAGTACTTCTCCAGTGGGACCAGGTACTCATACTCCCCGCCCTCGCTCATCGAAGCGACAGATCGATTCCTTTATAATTGTTTCCCCTCAGAACCCAGATTTCTCTTCACCTATCCGCGATGACGGGCCCACCTCACCGCGTTAAATAACGCATTAAATTAAAGATATGTGCGAGGAGCTTCTCCAGCTAGTCGAGTGGCTATATCAGAACTACTCGGGAACCTTGGGGCTATACCAGCCCTACGCCGCATCGCTGGACGGGTTCGTAGTAGCTGGCTTGCATTTCGACAAGAACTCGCCCCTAACTAACGGAGCGCCCGTGGGCGTGGTGTTTTACGGGTTGAACGACCGAGCTACGGCATATTGTAGCCTCCCTGTGCCTTGTCAAGACGAGGGCGCTAGCGTAGCCCTGGACGGCCTCGTAAAGTCGAGAATTGGGACCGCAACCGTGGATCTGCCGCTGGCGAAAGATATAGGGCTAAGGATGTTGTGTCTAGATGGGAATCTGGCGTTGACGATAGACGTTAGGTGCGAGAGCTTATACGACAAGATGCCCCTCTTCGTCGTAGCCTGCGGGCTCTTGAATAAATGGACGCGCCTAGGCGGCGATGTCGTCCGCGAGTTCGAGGAAATCGTCCGTCGCGTGTTGTGAGGAATAAGATATATACTTACCTTCGGGAGAAGTGCGGTATGAGCGTAAGAGTCAACGTACGAGGAGGCGCAGCCCCTCCGGGCTCGCTCGCCGACTATCTGAAAGGCGTTAAGGTAAAACTAGTCACAATATCGGGTAAAGGCGGCGTCGGCAAATCGCTGGTCACCGCCGCCGTCGCCTTGGGCTTCGCCCTACGCGGCTACAAGGTCGGCATCCTAGACGGCGATATATATGGGCCGACTATCCCCAAGTTGTTGGGCGTCACCGATCAGTCTCTCTATGTCGACTCTAAGACCGGCAAGATAATTCCCGTATCGGGGCCTTTTGGCGTTAAGGTCGTCTCCATAGACTTCATGTTGCCGGGCGAGGACACTGCGGTTATCTGGAGGGGGCCTCTGGTCACCCAAGCCTTAAGGGACTTCATATCCCAGGTGGATTGGGGACAGCTCGATCTCTTGATGGTCGATCTGCCGCCTGGTACAGGCGACGCTCCATTGACTATTGCCCAGAGTCTTCAAGGAGGCATAGACGGCAGCATAATAGTCACCATACCCTCCGAGGTCTCGCGCAGAATAGTAATAAAGGCCATAGATTTCTCCCGGAAGGTTCAGATCCCCATAGCCGGCATCGTCGAGAATATGTGTTGTTTCGTATGTCCCGATAACGGCAAAACATATTACGTTTTCGGCGAAGGCGCTGGGAGGAGAATAGCCGAAAAAGCCGGCGTTCCGTTTCTCGGCCAAATACCCATGGACCCTGTGCTTTCTAAACATTTAGACGAAGGGAGGTTACATGAGTTCTTGTCCACCGAGAACAACACCACCAAGCACATCATGTCTATAGTAGACGCTTTAGCGTCCAAATACGCCGATAAGCTCAAGCAAGAGATGCGCGAAGAGAGGCCCAAGAGGATCGCCCTCATGAAGCTCCCCGGCGAGGACGAAGAGGAAGATCAGCAACGCGGAACATCTTAAAATAATGGGGCTTTAGTCCCATGGCCCAGTACCCGGAGGATCTCAAAAGAGTGATTGACTTGCTTCTGGAACACAACGAGTGGAGGCGCAAGCTTTCCGTCAACCTAATAGCTGCTGAGAACGTCATGTCGCCTTTGGCCGAGCTGGTTTATCTCAACGACATGATGGGCCGATACGCCGAGGGGACGGTGGGCCGCAGATATTACAGAGGCACCAAATACGTGGACCTGTTGGAGGGAGCCCTCTCCAAGGAATTCGCCGAGATCCTAGGCGCTAAGTACGTAGACGTTAGGCCAATCTCGGGCACGATAGCCAACCTCGCCGCGTTCCACGGCCTTGCGCCCGAGGGCGGCGTCATAGCCTCTCTGCCCACCAGGGCAGGCGGCCACATAAGCCATAACCCAGTAGGCGGGCCCAAAGCCCTCAAGTTCAAGGTGGTGGAGCTCCCTTGGGATCTTGAGGCCTTCAACGTGGACGTGGACAAAGCGCGTAGGATCATCGAGGAGAACAGGCCGAACATAGTAGTCTTGGGGGCCTCGCTCTACCTCTTCCCCCATCCAGTTAAGGAGATCGCTGAGGTGGCGCATTCCGTCGGCTCTTATCTGCTACACGACTCGGCGCACGTCTTTGGCTTAATAGTCGGGGGCAAGTTCCCGAACCCGCTGAAAGAGGGCGCCGATGTGACCACGTCGTCCACTCATAAGACCTTCCCAGGACCGCAGGGAGGGCTCATAGCGTCGTCGCTCGAAGGAGAGATGAACGAGTCTATATCCAAGGGCGTGTTCCCGGTGTTCACGTCGAACTACCACATGCACAGATATGCCTCCACCTATGTGACATTGATCGAAATGAAACATTTCGGGGCCCAATATGCTGAGCAAATAGTCAGAAACGCCAAGGCGCTCGCCGAGGCGTTACACGCCAACGGTTTCGAGGTCGTGGCGGAACACTTGGGATTCACGAGGACGCACCAAGTCGCCCTCGACGTGTCCAAGCTGGGAGGCGGCGAGCGGGTCTCCGAGCTGTTGGAGAGGGCCAACATCATCGTCAACAAGAACATGTTGCCGTGGGACAAAAGCGCTGTGAAACCAAGCGGCATAAGGCTGGGGGTCCAAGAGGCGACTAGGTGGGGCATGCGCGAGGACGACATGGTCGAAATAGCCGGCTTCTTCAAGGAGTTGTTGCTGGACGGCCGCGAGCCCGAGGACGTGCGAAAAAAGGTCGTGGAATTCAGGAGCCGGTTCCTGGAGATACACTACGGGTACGCAGCCGACAAAGAGCTGGCGCTAAGATTGTTGGGAGGTCTCGGCATTAAGCTCTAGATACATTGGACGTAGCCGCCGTCTACGCCTATTAAAGAGCCGGTTATATAGCTGGCTTTGTCCGAGGCCAAGAAAGCCACCAGCTCGCCGATCTCCTCCGGCTTCGCCATGCGGCCCAGCGGTATCTCGCCGGCCATAGCCCTGAGCACCTCCTCCAGCGATCTCCCCTCGCGAGCCGCTCTATCCTTTGCAAGCTCCAGCACTCTCTCGGTCTCCACGTATCCTTGAAGGACGGCGTTGACTAAGATATTGTACGGCGCTAGCTGATAAGCCAGGGTCTTGACCAAACCCGCAATAGACAAGCGCACCACGTTGGACAACGTCAAGTTGGGAAGAGGCCTCTTAAGAGTGAGCGAAGTTATATAGATTATACGGCCGTTTCTCTTGGCTATCATGTGGGGCAACGCGTCCTTGGTGAGCCAGATGGCGCTCATCAACAACAGCTTGACCGCGTAGTCCCAGTCGTCGTCTGTGAGCTCGAGAAACGCGCCGGGCTTCGGCGGTCCCGTGTTGTACACCAACACGTCTATGCCGCCGAAGGCTTTGATCGCCGTCTCTACGATCTTGGCCACGTCGGCTCTTATGGTCAGATCCGCTCGAACCGGCACTACCTCCGCGCCCGTCTCCGACCTTATCTCTGAGGCTGTTTTGGAGAGCCTCTCGGAATCCCTCGATGCTATGACCAAGTTGGCCCCCTCTCTTGCCAGAACTCTCGCCACGCCCTTGCCTATGCCTCTGCTAGCTGCTGTGATTATCGCCGTCTTCCCCTTCAGCAACATAATTACTTGACGTCTACGAAGATATATCTCCTGCAGACATTCCTTATGGGGCATTCGTCGCATTTTAGCCTTGCGCAATAGTTCTTGCCGATGTGATACGCCCCCCTTTCATAAGCTACGGGATCGCCGCTTATGTGCGCGACAGATCTAACCAAGCCGCGGATCGATCGAATGCGTATCCTCACGTTCTCGCAACGTTTGCCACGGCTGGCGCAGACCAACGTCTTGGCTATCCTCTGTTTCAGCCTATCAACGCTTGGCGATTTTATGTCCTCGAAGGCGCCGCTGCGCATAGTGACCAGCGTTGTGTAAAAATCTCCGTGAATTTTATACTTTTTAATTTCTTGTTTATTATAAGCTATTTTATATGCTAATGGAATGTTGTTCTTATCTATAAACACTCGTAAAAAGAGCTTCACCCCCCTATCGACGGAATTCCCGCCGTTGTTTCGGAAGACGTATCTCCTGACTTCCTCTTCAAACGCTTCCAACTTTCTCTGCTTCACTATCCATACATATACACCTTTTTTATATTCTAAAGAATTTAATACTTTAATTATATTATTTATGAAATTACCTATGTCATCAGTTTTTTTATTAAATATTTTTTCTACAAGCACTCGCAACTTACCCGCCGAGATCTGCCCGAGCTCCTCGTATTCGCGCGAAAACGTCTCGAGGACCTCCTCGGCTTTAACCCCTCTGTATGCTACCAAATGCGCTAATATAGTTATATATCTAATAATTTCATTTATATCTTTAATATTTGATAAATTATTTATAATAGTTGAAATATCTGAATTCTTATAAGTTTCTATTATAGACTTTATCTGAACAACTGTGTATTTCAAGGCCTTGGGCATTGTGGCGAGTACTCTGTCCTCCACGCTTAATCCTGTCTTCACGATCGCCTCCCTCACCGCTTCGGCCACTGAAAGCTTCTTTTCCCTTAAATTTTTATGGAGAGGCTAATCGAGGCGGCCCGGGAAGCTCTGAAAAACGCCTACGCGCCCTATTCAAAGTTCCGCGTGGGGGCCGCCGTCTTGACGAGGAGCGGCAAGATATACACGGGCGTTAATGTAGAAAACGCTAGCTTCGGCTTGACCGTATGCGCCGAGAGAGTGGCCGTCTTTAAGGCCGTGTCTGAGGGCGATAAGGAGATCGAGGCCGTAGCCGTCGTGGCGGAGTCCGACGAGCCCGTCGCGCCTTGTGGGGCGTGTAGGCAAGTCATCGCTGAGTTCAACCCCAACGCCACTATAATAATGGCTACAGCAGATGGCAGAAGGGTGGTAACGGCCAACCTGAAGGATCTTCTGCCCTCGCCATTTAGAGGCGATGCGTTAAAGCCCTAGCTCTATATACGTATATGGGTATTGCCCTTTTTCGTCTTTCTCGTACTTCTTGACCATATCCCATATGGTCAACAACGCAGAACCGACTGCGAACAACGCCTCCAAGCTCGGCGAAACGTCCCTGGCCTTAAGCGTCGCCTCAACCGTGATGACGTCCCCGCCGATTTCCACATTGCTGTTAACGTACTCCAGTTTGACGCATTCTGTGGGCAACAGCTCGCAAAGCCTCTTGGCGTTAAGAGGCGCTACGATTCGCGCTGCGCATATGGGATCGCCCTTCTCGACTCGGCCGGACCTTATGGGCTCCGTTGAGCTTAGATGTATGTAGCCAACCGATCTAACTATGTAGCCCAAATCGGGTCTGAAAATCTTGATGACTCCTCGGGGCTCCTCCAACTCGCGGCCTTCGCCTTTTAGCTTCAAATCGACTCGTAATCTCCTCAAAGACGTGGCCCCGGCAGCTATTGAGCCGACCAACGCGCCGAATAGCGCGTCCATCTCCACCCCGGTCTTCCACATAGTTAAGGCCCTGGCCTCCACCCTCGAGCCCTCGCACAGAGCCGACGCGGATATCGGTACTGGGTGTAGCAACGGTATGTACTGATACGCGCGCTTAGCGGCGACCGTGGCGGCCGCCGCGCAACTTTCCGCGTCTTTCACTCGTGCCTCGGCAGACGCCACTGCGTATCTCCACACGTCTTCCTTGGCCGATATGTCGACCATCATAGCATCGTACTCGCCTCCGGTAGAAAAGCATTGGCGCATAAAGTAAATAATGATGGTCTATCTGGTTCTGTGCCTAATAACGTCAAGGTGAAGTACAGGATCTGGGTCGAGTGGAACGGAAACCAGATAATCGGGCCGGGCATATACGATATTTTGAAGGCTATAGACGAAACCGGGTCGATGGCCTCTGCGGCTAGGAAATTGGGTTTTTCCTATAAATTCATATGGACTTATCTCAAGAAATTGGAGGATGTATTGCAAGTGCCTTTGGTTCAATCTAGAAGAGGTGGGCGGGAGAGGGGCAAGACGGAGCTGACCGAGATTGGGCAACTCTTGCTGAAACACTACGAGGAGATGAACGCGGAAATTAATAGGCTTCTTCCTTCTTGGGAGAGCAAGTTCCAAGAGGTGATAGATTCGCTTGATAAGTACAAAGGTGAGACGGCAGGTGGCGAGGAGGGCGGCGAGGAGGAATTGCCCTTCTACAGCGAGGAGTAGGAGAGCTTAAAGGTGGGCTCCCTTATGTGGACCGCGCGGGATACCGCGTTGTAGATACCCTCTGCGTCACGCCTCTTAATAGCGTCGTAGAGATCCGCCACTGGCTCCTTATAGAGACAGGGCTTGAGCTTTCCATCGCTCGTAAGCCTCATGGTCGTACAGCCGGCGCAGAAATACGGATTGTTCCAGTTCTTGACCACCTCCACGTCGACGCCGGCCAACCTCAATACTGGTCTGTTGTGTAGATCCTTTCTGATATACACAGGCTTGGCGCCTAGCTCCTCCAAGATCGACACGACGCCATCGGCGGGCGTGTAGAGATCTCCGAAGATCTTGCTCCCTACGCCAACCGGCATTAGCTCTATCAGCTGCAAAGATGCCCCGAAAGATGCGGCCGTTCTGACCAAGGATTTCAGGGAGTCCTTGTCGTCGTTTATCCCCCTCAGCAGAACTGCGTTGAGCTTAACCCTTATGCCGACGCTTACGGCGGCCTCAACGCCGCGTAGCACCTTCCTGAACCACTCCTTGGGAACTCTTGCGATCTTGGAGTACTTTTCGGGATCGGCCGAGTGCAACGACACGTTAGCGCGCTTGAGGCCGGCCACGGCCAACTCTTTTGCCAACTCGGCCAACCTGAAGCCGTTTGTCGTCATTGATATCTCCACGTCGCGCTTGTTCATCTCCTTCACTATATCAACTATGTCGCTTCTGAGAAGCGGCTCGCCGCCCGTTAATTTATAGTCCTTTACGCCTATCTTAGTTAGGACGTCCACCAAAAAGCCGTAATCCGATGCGTCTAGGCGATGCCCAATGCCTCTCGCCTGCCCCTCGAAATGACAGAATATACACGAGAAATTGCACACGTCGTTCACCACAACTCTGAGCTTCAGGAACGGTCTTCCGTATCTGTCTACTAACACCAAGGAACGGTGTCGATACGGGTTTTTATGTATACGTATAGTACACGTATACTTTAAAGACCCTCGAAGAGATAACGCTAAATGCTTTTATCGGCGATAGCGTTGGCGTATCAAGCCAGAAGGCCCATGTCGAAGTTTACTATCCCTACTTTTGCTTTATTCTCAATTATATTTATACAATCATATCTTTTAAACAATATTATTGATGATATTTTTTATATAATAATTTTATCAATAATATTAGCAAGAGCCGTCGTGAGCAGATACAATATGTTGCTCAGGCTGCTTTTGTACGCGGACGTGGTCGCTAAGATGGTCTTCGATGTAAACTTATTTTTACTTGAGAAATATACTATTATTAATATTTTAATGGATTCTATAATTATATTTACAACTATAATCATATTTGAATTATATGAATATCAATATTATAAGGCCAATAAAATTAAAGACATAGCGATACCCGGGCTTTTATCCATGGCCGTCCAAGGCCCTTATCTCTTTGCTTTACCTATATTGCAAGGCTTCATGTTTGCCGTGTTTGATATTCCCATACAAGTTTACGGGCCTCTTGTATTTGCATCATATTTATTTAATTATTTTATGTTAAATTTAATCTTTAATATAAGTTATAGCTATATTTTTATAATTATAAATGTCTTCTCATTTCTAGTGGCCTTCTTTCTATTTAACAGACGAATACTTTTCAGATCGCCGACGCCGCCGGTGGGCTGGCTCAATTCGTGGCTAGGGGGCAAGTACTATGTAGAGGACGTCGTAGGAATCGGCGGATTTAGCTACGTCCTAAAGGTCTCCTCAGGCAGACAGAGATTCGCCGCCAAGGTGCTTAGATATGTGGACGATAGAGGGAATCCCCTAGCCTCTAGCTGGGATGTCATAAAGATATTCGGACAAGAGATGAACAGATACCTCGAAGTTCAGTCCGAGCACGTGGTGCGCGCCTACGAGGTCTCCATACCGTCGGCCGAGTATAGGTCGTTGAGCGATTACATGAAGAGCCCGCCATATATGATACTGGAATATATGGAGGGCGGCTCGTTGAGGGAGTACCTAACCGAGAGGAGAGTCCTATCATTAGATGAATTTTATAGAATTTTTATACAAATAATAGATGGGCTATACGATATTCATAAAAATAATCTTATACATCTAGATATAAAACCAGAAAATATTATGTTTAAAGACAAGAATAGAAGCGTTGTCAAGATCGGCGATCTTGGGATAGCGAAGCTGGCCGTGGGCAAGGCAGTCGCTACATCGTATTTGTCGCCTGCATATGCCGCGCCGGAAACTCTATATGAACAAAGGGCCTCTAAGGCATCCGACATCTACGCGTTGGGCTGCGTTATGTACGAGAGCCTCACTGGGATCAACCCCCAAGCCTTTGTGCTCAACGGCTACGAGGTGCCCCCTCCCGATAGGTATAGGCCAGACGTACCCGCTTGGTTATCGAGCTTAATAATGTCCATGCTATCGCCGAAACCCGAAGCTAGGCCGTCCGTTGATTACGTGATGCAGATGTTCAAAAAATATATAGCCAGGGAGACCTTCTAGTAGATGCCGTGGAGGTGCCCCGTCTGCGGCACCGAAAATCCCGACGACGTGAATACTTGCAAGATATGCGGAGCATATAAGCCAACGGCAGCTACGGTCAGCGTGTCGGAGAGCCGCCCCGGCGTTTTGACGCACTACAAGAGCATTACAATAGAGATCCTCGACTCCTCCGTGAAGAGCTTGGTGGGATCAACGAAGACGATGGACCTAGCCGCAATCGGTAACATAGTCACCATCGGCAGGGCATTGGATAACCATTTCGTGATACCGGATCCATCGGTCTCCCGCAGACATTTAAGAGTGGTGGTCTCGTCCGAGGGCTTGATCCTCGAGGATCTAGGCAGCACTAACGGGACATATCTATTACCAGATGGGAGGAGGATAAACGTGGCCAAGGCGGGGGAGGAGGCCACCGTGAGGCTGGGCAACTCGGTGATAAGGTTGACCTTGAAAAAGTAACTACAACAACTCGAGGGTCCTCGCCAGAGGTCGAGCGCCCCCCTCCTCTACCACGAACGTGTCCTCGAACTGGGACACGAAGCCGCCCCCCTCCTCCACCAACACCTCGTAGCCGTATAATACCCCCTCGGCCATCGCCTCCTCGTAGAAATCATCGGGTATCTGAGGGAACCACCTTGGAGCAAAGGGCAGATTATTAGAGTATTCATATATAATTTCTACATATTTCTGATATTTTTTAGATTTAACTCTTACTAATCTATATATAGTGATGCTTCCACCGTCTACGACGTAACCCCTCCCGTTTGTCGCGAAGGGCTCTACGGCGTATACGTCTCCAACTTTGAGAGCCTGCGACGCGGACTTGTCGGGATAGTTGGGGATCACTTCGCCTGCGTGGAGGTTATAACGTTCTATTCTATGTCCCGTCAAGTTGTATATAGGTCTGTATCCAGAAGCCCTTATGACCCCCTCTATCGCCTCCCCAATTTGCCAAGCCTTGATCCCAGGCCTCATAACCTCGAAGGCCTTTTTCAAGGCGCTATAGGACGCCCTCACTAGTCCATCATAGGCGTTGCTTCCAAGCGAGATGGTAACGGCCGCATCTACTATATATCCATCTTTATGAGCTCCTATATCTATTTTGATTATGGCATTTCTGGGAATTCTCAGCTCATCGCCCTTCTTTGCAGTGTAATGCGCTGCCACATTGTTTATGCTGATGTTCGCAGGAAAGGCCGGCTTGGCTCCCTGGGCTATAATGAAGCCCTCTATCTTTTCGCATAGCTCCAAGACCGGCATATCGGGATGTATAACGTCTAGGGCGTATTTCAACGCCCTATGCACAACCTCCCCAGCCTCTATGAGCTCCCTCATGAAAACGTACTCCGATGAACATATATAAGATTTTATTCCATAATATTAAATTTAGATTAATTGTTTTTATTAATACTACTATATTTTTTATTTATAATTAAAAGAAACATTAAGGTTTTAGGCATAGGAACACAAATAATTTAAAGGATTACTGCTAGGGGCTCACATGGGAGCCTTAACCATAGTCTCTAAGTATCTAATAGTTGCCCAAATAGAGGTTAACGGCGTCGTGGATAAATCCGATATAATAGGCGCTTTGTTTTCGCAGACAGAGGGCTTGTTGGGCAAGGACATGGATCTCAGAGAGTTACAGATCATGGGCCGTATAGGCAGAATCGAGATAGACATATTGGAGAAAAACGGCCGCACAAGAGCGCGCATCAACATACCCTCCAACTTAGACAGGTACGAGACCGCGCTAGTCGCCGCGCTCATAGAGAGCGTGGAGAGAGTCGGCCCGTATCCGGCAAACGTCAAGATAGTGGAAATAAGGGATCTCAGAGAAGAGAAGCGCAACAGAATCGTTGAAAGGGCTAAGGAGCTCATAAAAATGCTCGAGGAGGAGGTGTTGCCCGATACCAAGGAAATACTCGAGAGGCTGAAAGAGGACGTGGCTAAGGCCGAGATAATAGAATATGGGCCCGAGAGACTACCAGCGGGACCCGACGTAGATAAGTCGGATAATATAATCATCGTGGAGGGTCGCGCCGATGTGGTAAACCTCGTGAAACATGGATACCGCAACGTGATAGCCATAGAGGGCATAAGCCAAGGCATTCCGCAGACCATAATAGAGTTAAGTAAGAGGAAGACCGTGACGGCGTTTGTAGACGGAGATAAGGGCGGCGAGCTCGTCTTGAGGGATTTATTGAAGGTGGCCCACGTGGATTACGTGGCTAAAGCTCCTCCAGGCAAGGAGGTGGAGCAACTGACCGCAAAGGAGATAGCCAGAGCGTTGAGGAATAAGCTATCCGTTGAGGAGTACTTGGCTCAACAAAAGGCGCAAGAGCAGCCTCAACAACAGCCCCAGCAAGCCGAGCAAAAGTCAGAAGAGGCGAAACAAACGCTTGGATTGCCCGACTTCCTCAAGGCCAAGATAGACGAGATGTTGGGCACCTTAGAAGCGGAGGTGTATGACGACAAGTGGACCTCCATTAAGAGACTCGCCGTGAGGGAGTTGCCCGACTTTTTGACATCCACCGAGGGCAACATCCACGCTATATTGATGGACGGCATTGCGACGCAACGGATAGTCGATTTGGCCGCAAAGAGAGGCGTTAGGTACATAATAGCGGCCAGGATCGGGCCAATAACGAAGGCCCCCGAGGACATGAGCATAATATCTTTCGACGAGGTGAAGGGCTGAGGCGTCATCCTCGGCGGGTCGCAACGGCGTAAAATTAAAAAGCGTTTGTTCGGGCTCCTTGTAGCCCCGGTGGCTTAGCCCGGTAGAGCGCCCGCCTTGTAAGGCGAGGCCCAACAAAGCGGGAGGTCCCGGTCGGCGTTAAGCCGGGGGAAGTTCGAATCCCGGCCGGGGCTCCACCTTGCTCATAGGGAGTTGCGACGGCAAAACTCGCCGTCCTTGGTTGTGACGATGGGCGAGCGCTCGCGTCCCCATCTTCGTCAGTGACGTAAGCGAGAGATCGACCCCTCACCTCAAGGCTGCAGTCGGGCTGAGCACGAAAGGAGCTATTTTGCGCTACATCATCGCTGAACCACGGCTCTGGGCTTCACGGCGTAGCCTCTGCCTAACGTAAGCTCTCTGATACTATACAAGAGCCTGCCAACGGCGACGGGCTTGCCGCTTTCGTCGATCACCAAGACCTCTGAGTAGGGCCTTACATCGCCCGAATACGCCTTGACGAACTTAGCCGGCACGCTACGTCCCTGGGCCACGAACGCGGCGGTCTCATCATCTACGACCACGTAGGGGAATCGCAGAAATTGCGTAGCCTCAGCTAGAGGCAACAAGTAGCCGTCTGTGTTTCTGAAGGCGAATATAGCCTTTCCTCTATAATAGATATATTTTATTCTATTGGAATTATTATATTTTATTGATATTTCATTTTTATTTATATTAATATTTTTATATCCATAGATATAAGTTAATAGACCGTATGCGCGCTCCTCGGGCGTCATGCTTTTAATGGTGTACACAGACGATATTAATGCAATATTGCGATATCTGCGGAGCCCCTATAGAGGGACAACCCTACGTGATAAAGCTAGACAACGCGGTCCTACATGTGTGTAAGCGTTGCGCCGCGTTATATGGAGCGGTGCCTGCATCGCAAGAACCGCAGAGGAGGGTGGAACCGCCCAGGCGTAGCCCGATACAGACGCCCAAGAGGACGCAGGCGGACAAATACGAGGTGATAGAGGAATACGCCGAAGTGATAAGGAGGGCCAGAGAGTCCTTGGGGCTTAGCAGAGAGGCCCTCGCCTCCTACATAGGGATTAAAGAAAGCGTGTTGAGGCGTATCGAGAGCGGCCAACTGGTGCCAGATGTGCAGTTGGCCAAAAAGCTGGAGAAGGCGCTCGGCGTTAAGCTCCTGGTCCCCGCACAACAAGGCGAGGCGCCGGGGGCCCCTCCCCCGAGGAGGGAGCTCACGCTGGGAGATATAGCCGAGGTCAGAGATGAGGAATAGGGCGTTGCTCGCATACGTAGGTCCCAAGGAGAGCCGGTTAGACAGAAAGCTCGCGGAATTCAGGGCACTGGCTGAGGTGGCCGGCTATAGGCCGGCTCACCTAGTGGTGCAATTCGGCGATCCCGACTCCCGTTTTTATCTAGGAAAGGGTAAGCTAGAAGAAGTAGCTAGGATGGATTTCGATGTTTTCATAGCATATCACGGGCTGACGCCGCTACAGTTCTACAGCTTAAGGAGGATGCTCGGCGTCGAGGTTATGGACAGAGTCCTTCTGATCTTGAGGATATTCGAGAAGAGAGCTGGAAGCATGGAATCGAAGCTCCAAATAGAGCTGGCCTCGCTTAAATACAGATTGCCCATGGTCAAGGAGTATCTAAGGAGGGCCAAGATGGGGGAGCAGATAGGCTATATGGGAGCCGGCGAATACGCGGTAGATGCGTATTACAGACACATGATGAGCCGGATATCGCATATAAAGAGGAGGCTGGACAAGCTGAGGGAGAGCAGAGCCGTGCTTATGAGAAAACGTAAGGACTTCGGAATTCCCGAGGTGGTGTTGACGGGCTACACGAGCGTGGGCAAAACTACGTTGTTCAATAGGTTAACCTCTGAGCGCAAATACGTCGACGGCAAGCCCTTCGCGACGCTCGACACTTACACTAGGCGGATAAGTTTATGGGGCAAGGAGATAGTCTTGACCGACACAATAGGCTTTATAGAGGACTTGCCGCCGGTGTTGATAGAGTCGTTCTATTCAACTCTTCAGGAGGTCGCCGATGCCGACTTGATCTTGTTGCTCGTAGACGCATCGGACGAGCTCGACGAGTTTGATAGGGAGTTGCAGACGTCCTTAGAGGTGCTCTCCACATTAGGCGTATATAGGGAGCGCGTGCTCCCGGTTCTGAGCAAGGTGGATAAGGTGTCCATGCTGGAAGTAGCGCGTAAGGCCCTCGTAGTGAGGCGATACTTCGATTTGTTCGTCCCTGTGTCGGCCGTGACGGGGTTCGGAATCGATACGCTGAAATTACTTCTGTTTTGGAAGACGCCGGGATATGCTATCTACGAGGCGAGGCCGCCCGCGGGCGGCTTAGTGCTCGACGGTAAATCGTATCTACCGGTGAAAATAAGCGAAGTGAGACGTTTTGAGGCCATCGCTTTTGATTTATATACCGAGCTGAGGAGGGTCTTGTGAGCGAGGAGAGGCTTAATGCATATCTCATCATAGTGGAGCGGAGCGTTTCCTTCGAGTTCAACAGCCCCGAATACGGCAAGCTTGCCAGGAAGATAGTGGAGTTATTGTATTCTAGGAAGGAACATCTCTCCGATGATAGAATTGCGATAATGTTGAACATATCCACGGCGGAGGCGAGGAGGATTCTCCAGTTCCTCTCCAAGAACAACATGATAGGGGTCGTCAAGTCGACGACTCCGGATTACCGCACTGAGTACTCCTGGTATGTAGACGACTCCGTGATAGCCAACGCGATAAGGAAAAGAATTGAGCTGGTCTCGAGCAAGCTGGGGCTTCTAATCAGAGCGCTTACCGAAGGCTCTTTTTACGTATGTCCTAACTGTTATAGGCGCTACTCGTTAGACGAAGAGCTGGCATATAACGGCATATGCCCAATATGTAAAGTCCAGCTTGTATACATAAACAGTATAGACGAAATAAATAAAATAACTAAAATAATAGAAAAACTAGAAAAATATGAAAGTAATATTTAATATACTTAGGCCGTTTCCCAAGGAAATATTCGTAACGGGGTTCCACGGGGTGGGGCTGGTAGGCCATATAGCGGTTAAGCATTTGTCGAGGTATTGCGACATCGTAGGATATGTGAGGTACAAGAAGATGCCGCCGATAGTCGCGTATGAAGGAGATAGACTTGCGTTGCAGTCGGAGATATTCTCATGCGGAAACGTAGCGGGCGTTGTCAACAACTACGGCTTGGTAGACGACGCAATTTACGATTTTGTAGAGGCCTTGACAAACTGGGTTGTTAGGAGCGGCTTCAAGCTGGCAGTGTTGTTCGGAGGATTAGACGGCAGGTTCAGGCGCGAGCCCGGCGACCTCTTAAGAATAGCTTACACTTCGTCATATCGGAAGCTGGGGTATCCCCTCGAGGGCAAGAGGTTGGAACAAGGCCTACAAATAGTAGGCCCGCTTGGGCTTCTGCTCTCGCATTTCGAGATGAGCGGCTTTCCCGCATTGGTCATACTTCCATATGCCGACAAGCCCGCCGATCCGCAAGCGGCTAGCGTGGCGCTCGAGCACTTCGGGAGGCTGTTCGGCGTACGCGTCGACACGTCCGACCTCAGACAACTCGCCGAGGATCTCGAGAGAGAATATACGGAAGTTAGACGCCAGTTAGAAGAGGCTAGGAAGAGGGAGGAATCCCATTATTATATATAATGCGACGTACTATTTTTGCTATATCATCTAATTTGTCAACATTAATAATATTTCCACTATTTATATAAAATTTGTAACTAATAATGAACTTATAGTTTTTTTGGAGAAGCGATATATCGTCGTATATCGTCTCAAGATAACCCCACGATTCGTGTTGAGATAGGGGATAGACCTCGGCCACCTCCTCAGGCACTAGGCCGAATATATCGCTAATGAAATATATATGTACATATTTTCTATCATCTCCTAATAATTTATTTAAATAAATATACTCCCAGGATTTATTATTAGGTTTAAAATCGACTTTCAGCAAAACCGCTATAGGCCTCTCGGGAGGCCGATAAAAGTACTTGAGCCTTACTCTATGCCTATAGGGCTCCGGCCTCGAACTCGAAGTATCGCCGAAGAATAACAAGCCGCTCGGCTCCGGATGGGTCACAGGATCGTACTCCTCTACGAGCTTTACATATTTCCCCATCAACCGTAGCGCATTATATAGCGATCTGTGGGCCCTTGCCTTTTCCTCCAGATATTCCCACAGAGTCCCCTCATAGATCCTCTGTTTTATTTCGAGTAGCTCCTCTCTGAGCATGGCCAAGTTATGCTCGGCTATTAGGCTAACCCTCTCTATCTTGGGCATCTCTCTTATTTCTTTAATCGGTATGTTGCAGAGCTTAGTGCTACAGGGCAAGTAGTCGGTTTTCACATCATCTAGTCTAATAGTTCTATCCCTCAGCATTATCCTATCGTCTCTAGCGTATAAGATGTAGGAAGCGCTATCGAAGAGGTCTACGCCTGCCGCTACCGCGAAGGGCAGAACCAAGGGATGGCCGGCGCCGAATAGGTGCAAGGGAGCCTCCCTTCTTATATGTAGCTTTACGGTGAGCACGATCTCCAAGATTTCATCGAACTTGTATTCCTCCAGGAGAGTAGTGGGACTGCCCACGGCGAATATATCGAAGGGCATAGACGACATGCGCCTCGCAGAGCGGATCAGCAAATCCTTGTGGACGCCGCCTTGGATAGGCCCAACGAGGAGCATGCCGCCTAGCTCTTCGCGTATCTTGACAGCCGCTGAGGCCCTCCTCAAGGTTTCTTCCACTTTTATAGACGCGGAGAAGTACGACTCCTCCGAATCTATGGGCAGATCCAACATGACGCCTATATCGCTGCCGATTAATGCTTGGTATCTGAGTATCTCCTCGGGCTCGACATCTATTACGCCATATCGCATGAGCTGATAAGCGCCCGAATCGGTCATAAGCACGCCCCTCCAGCCCAACACGTTCTTGACATCTATAGGCCTTCTATACATGTTATAAATAAAAAATGAATTTGTTATGATATTTTTAAAATAATTTGAAATTATAGATAAAGATAGCTCTTGTTTCTTGGGATCTATCACTGGGAATATTGTAGGAGTTTCCAGGACGCCCGATTTTGTGTATAATCTCCCCACTCTGCCGAGGAGATCCTTCGCGGATATCTCAAAACTCATTCCGCGCGTTGTCTCCTAGCGTACTCCTCGTATATCTGCTTAACTCTTTCAGCCAAGGGGCCCGACCCCTCTATGCCTATCTCGCTAACTCTGACCTTATCGCCTATGAGCACTATGTTAGACTCCTCGACATATCTAACCATGCCGGGGAAGTACTTCTCGGCATATTTGGCGAAACCCCTTAGGTCGAATTCCTTTTCAACGGAATTTATATATATAATATACCTAGAAAAAAGTATAGATTTTGTAAATTTATTACCAGATTTCGTGACAACGTTAAGGAGAACTATATTTAATTGACTATCTATTGCGTGAAGAACTCCTCTGTATTCATCGCCGTTGGCGAGGCCTACGAATACTTCCTTCCCTATTAGGTTATTTACCTCGGCCACAAATCGCTTATTAGCTTCCGCCAACACCGACATGGATCATATAAATCCTTAGTTTTAAAGCTTTTGTTCAAATAGCCAACTAAATATCTTGTTGGATATCTATTTCAAAAATAATTATATTGATTATATTTTTATTGAAAATATAAAAGATAAAGACATTTAAAATTTATATTCACAACGGTTCGCTCGCTTATGTTGTTCCGGGAGATGGTCGTTGACGTGATCGATCTCGAAAAACCGTTGAAGAAGATAACCCTCCAGGGCGATGTAAAGGCCGAGATGGAATTGCCTTTGACAGTTTTAAACATAAATATAAATAAAAATAATAAATTAATTATTAATATCGATAAAAATAAAGAAGATGATTACAAAGAGAAATATGATATATATATGTGGGGTTTACTATATAATAAAAATAATAATATATCATATATATCAATTGGCGGATTAATATTTAAAGTATATATCGATTTACCATTTAATATTGGAGATAAACTATATATTGGTATAAAGATTACTTCCTAGGTCCCCCCTCTGTCCACTTTCGGAGGGCTACATAGTAAGTTTATTCCAGCACTCCTAGCTCTTGCTCATGGAATGCCCTTACTGCGGATCCTCGAGAATAATCATCTCAAACGGAGAGTACGTCTGTGCGGAATGCGGCAGCGTGGTAGGCCCTGTATTGTACGCGCCGCTTCAAAAAGCGCAGATAGATGTACGCATAAAGAGAATTTCCTTGAAAATTCTACTATTTAAATTAAACGAAGAAACTATTAAAGATGCTAATATCAAGATAAATTTAAAGGAAAAGATTAAGAAATATATAGAAGAGCTCCACAAAGATCTGGGGGCGCCTGGCTACGTCTTGGCCGAAGCGATAGCGGTGCTCGACTTGATAAACAAGAGGAGGATCCAAGGTAAGAACCCGAGGGTGGTGGCCGCCACAATATTTTATTTAATCGCGAACAAACACGGATTGTCTTATGATAAGGATCTCGTAGCTAAAAGGCTTGGCATCAGCAAGTTGAGCATAAGAGACACGGCGACTTATCTCAGGAAGCTATGCAAGGAGTTGCGTTGAGCGGACTCGTGAGGTTGATCGAGCTGGGACGCATAGACGAGGCCGACCCGCTCCACGAGCACAGAGATGAAATAGCTAAGATAATCGCGAGGACGTATTCGAGAGATGTCGAGAGCACGATTAAGCTGAGATATGAGCTATATCGCCGTCTTTTCGGAAATAGCAGTAAGGCGTTTTTCCACCTTCTGGAATCGTTGGGCATGGCCGAGCTCTATGCTTTTTTAATTAATAAGAATGTTGAAGATATTATATTAATACCTGGAAAATATGTATATATTAATACTAAAAATGGTAAGGTAATTACTAGAATGTTAGTTCCTCCTAGGCTAGTTGAGCGCTTCTTGCAACTAGCCAAAGCTAAAGGACATCGGCTTTTGACCTCCAACCCCTCGTTTAGATACGGGTTGCGGCTAGGGCCTCTCAGGATTAGGGTTTCGGTCGATCTACCGCCCATTGTCTCAGCTCCACATATCTACGTGAGGGTGCACAGAAGCGTTATATCGCTTGATGAACTAATTGCCGAGGGGTTTATAGATGCCGACAAGGCAACCACGTTGCGTAGGGAGGTTATTGAGGGAGGTAAAGATCTAGTCGTCGCAGGCCCGCCTGGTAGTGGAAAGACCACATTGTTACAAGCCGTGGATCTTGAGATTCCTCCTCAGTTCTTGAGGGTGTACATCGACGAGGCCGATGAGTTTTTAGACATACCATCTTTCAATCAAATAAAAATTAATAATACAAATAAATTAAGAGAAATTTTTTCATCAATGAATAGAAATATTGATATATTTATAATCGGGGAGCTCCAGTATCCGGAACATTTTCAAGCTTATGCGGCCGCAAAAGGCATAGGCCTGCAGAGCTTAGCCACGGTGCATGCCTCAAGTATAGATAGAGCGTTGGAAAGGCTTAGGCAGTTCGGAATTGCGTTGGAAAACATAGTGGTTATACAAATAGAAAAAATATATAAAGATAAGATAATTAGAAAAGTTAAAGATATATATGTTAGATGAATTAATTAATATAAAGATTAAGAGATTAATGGAAAAAGAGTATAACAAATTCATCCTCGTCAATGGGGCGTTGTTGTTATTCGGCGTATTGCTCCTAGGGCTTTCGTTCATACTCTTGAATAAGTTAATATACATAGCTCTAATAATTCATATAATATATTTATATATATTTAAACTAAATATTTCCAGACTTAATAGGAAAATCGAGAATATATTGAAGAATTCACTACGTCTGAAGGAGTTCAGAGAATACCTCGCCGGGATTTTGGACGAGTATTCGCCCAATGATCTTGGCTACATTAAATCCCTGGAACAAAGAGCCGAGGTCTTGTCCGATCTAGAGTATTCAGAGCGTGGAAAAATCGATGCATCGCGCAGCCTATACAAGAACGAGTTGAGCTCGGTAAAGGCGCGTGTTTTAACGTCATCGCTGGCGGGCATAACGTCGGGAGCCGTTCTGTTGATCGTATCACCAGCCGACCTCCTAATAAAAATTATTTATTTGATTGTAATTGCAATAGCGATTTACTATATTAAGATAATGATATGAGGAAAAATAGGATTAATCGAATTTGGTCTCGCTCTTGCCCTCCTCCTCTTCCTTCTTCTCGCCCTTCTTCTCCTCCTTCTCGAGCTTGGAAGCAGCAATTATCTCGTCGATACGCAATATCATCGAGGCCGCCTCGACCGCCACCTTGAAGGCGTTAACCTTAACGGAGAGCGGCTCTATCAAGCCGAGCGCCATCATGTCGACTACCTTGCCTTGGTACACGTCTAGGCCGTACTTCCAGCCGTCAGCCTGCTCGTGTTTGTGTCTCAGCTCGGTTAACACGTCTACGGCGTCGAGGCCGGCGTTCTCGGCCAAGGCCTTCGGTATGGCCTCCAAGGCGTTGGCGAAGGCCTCTATGGCGTACTGCTCCCTGCCCCCGATCTTGGTGGCGAAGGACCTGACGGCTCTGGCCGCCTCGATCTCTGGCGCCCCTCCTGCCGGTAGTATGAAGGGCTCCTCCACCACGTCGGCGACTACCGAGAGGGCGTCGTCCAGGTTCCTCTCGGCCTCGTCCACTAGCCTCTCGAAACCTCCTCTGATCAAGATCGACACGGCTCTCGGGTTCTTGCACTGCTCCACGAATACCATCTTCTCGTCGCCCACACGCCTCTCCTCGACTAGCCCGGCGAAGCCTAGGTCAGCCTCGGTCAAGTCCTCTATGCTAGTCACCAGCCTAGCGCCGGTGGCTCTGACCAGCTTCTCTATGTCGGAGCGCTTGACGCGCCTTACAGCAAGTATACCCGCCTTGGCTAGGTAGTACTGGGCTATGTCGTCTATGCCCTTAGTGGTGAAGAGCACGTTAACGCCGGCGGCCTTCAGCTTGTCCACGTAGCCCTTTAGTATCGTCTCCTCCTCCTCGAGGAAGGCCCTCATTTGGGTCGGATCGTTGATGCGAATCTCGGCGTCGATCTCGGGCTTCTCCACCTCTAGAGGCGCGTCGAGCAACGCTATCTTGGCGTTAACTACGCGTTTGGGCATGGCCGGGTGGACAACCTCCTTGTCCACTACTATGCCATACACCAGCTGGGTGTCGAGCAGAGAACCGCCGTGTTTCTTGACGAGCTGCACGTTGTCCAAATCGGCGATCCACCTGTCGCCTCTCTGCTCAGCTATCTGGAGTATGGCCTTAACTGCGAGATCGGCGAAGTAGTCCTTTACGGTTTCCGATATCTTGCCGCCCATTGCGGTCATCGCTATTTTCTTCAGCGTATCGGTATCTGTGCGGTTCACGGGGACGGCCACTTTGCGCAGATGCTCAATGGCGACGTCCAGCGCCTTCTTGAAACCGGATACGACCACCGTCGGGTGTATGTTCTTCTCGAGCAACTTCTCGGCCTCGTCTAATAACGCCCCTGCCAAGACCACGGCGGTGGTAGTGCCATCGCCGGCTTCCTCTTCCTGCGACTTCGAGATCTCGACCAACAGCTTGGCTATGGGGTGCTGGACGTCCATCTCGTCCAGTATAGTTGCGCCATCGTTGGTAATAGTTATGTCGCCTAGGGAATCGATCAACATTTTGTCCATGCCCTTCGGGCCTAGAGTTGTGCGAAGCACCTCAGCGACAGCCCTCGCGATCATTATGTTTAACCTCATAGCCTCCTTGCCGAAAGCGCGTTGCGTTCCCTCCTTGAATATTAATACAGGCACTCCTCCTATCTGTGTCAAGTACGCCGTTTGCGAGCTCATGGGTTTACGAATTTCGCGTATATAAAAACTTTTCCCTCATCGGCGGTTTGTCCGCGTAGTTCGTAGGGGCCGGAGCCAATCGGCATAAGTGTTTTTAAGACGTGAGTTTGTGCCCCCCAATGGGTCGAGTGAAGCCGCGTTACATAAAGTCCCTGTCGGTCAAATTGCTGGAGATGTACCCCGATAGGTTCACGGAGAGCTTTGAGGAAAACAAGAGGGCTGTGGCCGAGTTGGCTGATCTTCAGAGCAAGAGCGTCAGGAACAAGGTGGCCGGCTACATAACGAGGCTAGTGAAGGCCAAAAAGGCGGGTCAGAAGAAGGAGGGAGAGATAGGCATCGCATCGCCATGACGTTGAGTAAAGGAGATTACATATTATTCGACTACACGGTCATTGTGAAGGACGACAACAAGGTCGTGGAGACGACTAACGAAACTACGGCTAAAGAAGCCGGCGTGTATAGGCCCGAAGAGGTCTACGAGCCCCGCTTGATAATACTCGGCGAGACCAAGCTCTGGGAGCCCTTAGAGGCCGCCTTGCTCAATGCTGATGAGGGTAAGGATATAGAGGTTGAGATACCGCCCGAAAAGGCCTATGGCCAGAGAGATCCGAACAAGATAAGAGTTATCTCAATAAGGGAGTTCCATAGACATGGCATAGTCCCCCACGTGGACGACGTTGTGGAGATCGAAGGCAATAGGGCCAGAGTCATCTCCATATCGGGCGGGAGGGTCACCTTGGACTTCAACCACCCATTGGCCGGCAAGACCTTAATAGTAAGGGGAAGGATCGTTAAAAAACTAGTCACTAACGAGGAGAAGATAGCATATATCATAAAGCAATATATGCCGAGAATTCCGCTCGAAAAAATATCGGTATCTCTAGCCCAAGACAGATCGGAGGTTCACGTGAAGCTGCCCGCAGAGGTCCTGCTGTACGAGAAAATAGGCAACGCGCTTCTGCAAATAGCATCCGATCTCGGCAGTAGATTCGAGGGATTGAAGAAAATAAGTTTTTCCGAGGAGGTGGAGCTCAAGAGATAAAAAGAGGGAGCTCGCCCCCTCCATGACTACAACGGTCGGCATAAAGGCCCGCGATGGAGTAGTCTTGGCTACCGATAAGAGGGTTACGGCCGGCTATTACATAGCTCACAAACGCGGCGAGAAGATATGGAAAATAGACGAACATGTAGCCGCCACGATGAGCGGCGGTGTCGCCGATTTGCAAGGCTTGTTGAATGTGCTAACGATACTGGCTAGGGATTACAAAATAGAACATAGGAGGCCCATTCCGGTCAAGACATTGGTCAACTATGCCTCGCTGTTGTTGTTCTACTCGAGGCCCATAATATACGTGGTGCACTCGATATTTGGCGGCTTCGACGACGAGGGGCCCCAGCTTTACATGTTGGACTGGCTCGGTAGCTTCAGCGAGGAGCGGTATGTGTCGACCGGTAGCGGCTCCCCCTACGCAATGGGCGTCCTCGAAGTAGGATACCGTGAGGATATAAGCGTAGATGAGGCTATAAAATTAGCCGAAAATGCCGTCAAGGCCGCCATGCGCAACGATCCGGGCTCGGGCGAGGGCATAGACATAGTCGTAATAACTAAGGAGGGATTTAGACGGGTGCTCTCGGCGAGACAGAGAGTTGTCGTGGCCGAATAAAATATAAGGCTCGAACAACCAGAGCCTGTGGCGTATTCTCTAGAATCGAAGATCAGGGAAATTCTATCTAGCGTTGAGGTATCCAAGGTGGAGGTCGAGGGGCCGTCCATTTGCGTATATGTCAAGAATCCTGCCAACTTAAGCGGCGAGGAGGTGGCCGAACTCGCCAAAACGCTCAAGAAGAGAATAATCGTGAGAGGAGATCCATCCGTCAGACTGTCCAAGAAGGAGGCGGAGAAAGTGATATCATCGCTTGCATCGGACCTCGTCGAGAGGGTATACTTCGAGGACGTCGGCGACGTCTACGTCTATCTCTCCAAGGCGGTGCCCGAGAAGGACTTTAAGAAACTCGCCAAGGAGATCTTCGCTTCAACCGGTTGGCGCGCCGTGATTGAAATGGGCGTCCCCAGCATGATGAAGTTGCCATCGAAGTATATAGTAGACATAAGGGAGTTGTACCACAAGGCTTCCGACAGGAGGATCTCCATGATGAGGGAATTGGGCGCAAGGATCCACCACGAGCCCATCGTCAAGGAGGGGCCCATAACGGTTATGTTCCTCGGCGCATCTATGGAGGTGGGGCGAAGCGCCATACTCGTGGACACTACCGAGAGCAGAGTTCTGCTCGACTGCGGCTTGAAGCCCTCCCAATACGAGGAGGAATTTCCATTGCTGGATCAGATAGACTTGGACTCGCTAGACGCTGTTGTCATATCGCACGCTCACATGGATCACGTGGGATGTCTTCCCTACCTATACAAGTACGGATACAAGGGGCCTGTATACATGACGGATCCTACGAAGTATTTGACGTATATTTTGCTGACGGATTACGTGGAGCTCAAAGAGAGGGAGGGACAGATCCCGCCCTATACTGAGAGCGACATAGAATCGCTCATGTACCGCATAGTGACGCTCGACTACGAGGAGGTCACCGACATAGCGCCCGACATAAAGCTGACTTTATACGACGCAGGCCACGAGATAGGCTCAGCGCTTGTACATCTCCACATAGGAAACGGGCGCTATAACATACTCTATACGGGCGATTTCAAGTTCGGGAGGACCAACCTTCTGAACAAGGCCGTGAACAAGTTCAGGAGAGTCGAGATGTTGATAATGGAGTCCACCTACGGAGGACGCGACGACGTACAACCGCCGAGGATCGAGGCCGAGAACACCTTGGTCAAAACCATAGCGGAGACCGTTGAGAATAATGGAAAGGTCCTCATACCTGCCTTCAGTACCGGGAGAGCCCAAGAGATCTTGTACATACTAAACAGGGAGATCAACAAAGGCAACCTAAAGAGCGTGCCCATATATGTCGACGGCATGATTGTCGAGACGCTCAACGTGTACCTCATGTATCCGCATTTCCTCAATAAAGAGGTCGCCGATGAAATATATGGGGGTATCAACCCCTTTACCTCTTCTGGAAGCATAGAGGTAATCGAGAGGGCCAAGAGAATAGAGGACAGGATAAATCAAATAGCGCGTATAACCCAGGACGAGAGGCCCGGCATCATCATAGCCCCCCACGGTATGTTAAACGGAGGGCCCGTCCTCGACTACTTCGTCCACCTAGCGCCGGATCCCGCCAATAAGCTCGTTTTCGTATCATATCAAGCCGAGAACACCTTGGGCAGACGCATACTAAACGGCGAAAGGGATTTCGTAGTGCGCAGCATCTCGATGGGCGAAACCAAGGTGTCTATGAGGATGGGCGTTGTCTCAATACCTGGCTTCTCCGGCCACAGCGATAGGAGGGAGTTGATGAAGTACGTGGAGACCTTGGAGCCAAGGCCTCGCAAAGTCGTGTTGATACACGGCGAGCCCTCGAAGATAGTGAGTTTGGCCACATCGATAGAATTGAAATATAAGATAACTACCATAATACCGAGAGTAGGCGAAAGGATAAGGGCGCTCTAGCCTATTTCGCCCAATTGTAGTCGCGCAACCTCTTCGAACGACCCCACCCGCAGTGTGCGCAATAGCCCTTAGTTACATTATAGGAATGCCGTCCGCATCTAGGACATCGTATATGCGTCTTGCCCCTGCTGTGTTTACCCATAGAGGGGGTGCCCTTCATGTTGGCGACACGAAGAGGACGTTTTCGCCCCTCACCACCATAGTGCCTCTTTTCAACACGTTGTTATCTATGACCTCTTCGGCGTCCTCCAGCAACAAGTTGACGTGTTGATCGAAGGACTTGAGGATCCCTCTGATCTCATAGCCGTCTCTCAGTTTCACAAGGACTCTTTTGCCTATGGAGTCCTGAAGGGTAGCGCCCAGCGTGGCGAGGCATTTAGACGTATCGCTCGACATGGCGTCCGCCTCACCTTAGGTATTTAACGTTTATCCCCCTCTCCCTCCGCGACCTTCCTAATTTGCCAATCCAGTATGCTACGGGCTAAGGAGCCGTCGGGGAACATCTTGGCGAATTTCTCCAGACATTTGACGGAATCCATAGATAAAAATACGGAGTTAAAATTATGGAGCTCGAGTTTTGGCTCCTCGACATCACGTACTCGGTCGTCGGCGGTTTGCCCGAGGTGAGGATGTTCGGAATAACGAAAGACGGCGAACGCGTAGTAGTTGTCGACAGGGATTTTAGGCCCTACTTCTACGTAGACGGCGACTCGCCTCAGTTGAGGCAAGCCTTGGCCAAGGCGGCTCCCGTGGAGGACTTCGAGGTCGTCGAGAGGAGGTATTTCGGCAAGCCGATTAAGTTGCTCAAGGTAGTTGCGAGGGTGCCCGAGGACGTGAGAAGGCTGAGAGAGGTCGCCCTCTCACACGCTCGGGGAGTCTTCGAGGCTGACATAAGGTTCTACATGAGGTATATGATAGACACAGGCGTTACGCCATCTACGTGGCACGCAGTCGAGGTCCAGGAGGAGGGGCGCTTAGGCAAGATGAGGAGATACGTGGTCAAGAAGCGCCCAACGCCTCTGCTCGAGAGGAGCGCGTTGCCGGACTTGAGGGTGCTGGCGTTCGACATAGAGGTGTACAACCCGCGGGGGGACGCCGACCCAGCGAGGGATCCCGTAGTGGTCATATCGCTTAAGGACTCGGCGGGAAGATCCGAGGCCATAACGGCCAACGATAAGGACGACAGGAGGGCAATACGCCAGTTCGTTGAATACGTGAACGACTTCGACCCGGACATATTGTTGGGCTATAACTCGAACGGCTTCGACTGGCCATATCTGGTGGAGAGGGCCAAGAGAGTCGGCGTGCCCCTAGCCGTCGATAGGCTGGGCGGTACCCCCCAACAGAGCGTTTACGGCCACTGGTCGGTAGTTGGGAGGGCCAACGTGGATTTGTTCAACGTAATAGACGAGGTGCAGGAGATAAAGGTCAAGACCTTGGATAGAGCTGCAGAGTACTTCGGAGTAATGAAACGCGAGGAGAGGACGTTGATACCGGGACATAGGATATACGAGTACTGGGACGATCCGTCGAGGAGGCCTACGCTGATTAAATACGCGGTAGAGGACGCCGTATCCACCTATGGACTCGGCGAGAGGCTGTTGCCCTATTTGATACAGCTGTCCTCGGTCACAGGCATACCGCTCGACCAAGTAGCAGCGGCATCTGTGGGCGCCAGGGTCGAGTGGCTCTTGATGAGGTACGCTTACCGCATGGGCGAGGTGGCTCCCAACAAGGAGGAGAGACCCTATGAGACGTATAAGGGGGCGGTGGTGCTTGAGCCGAGGCCCGGCATATATCAAGACGTCGCCGTCTTGGACTTCACCAGCATGTACCCCAGCGTTATGATGAAATACAACCTATCGCCCGACACGTATCTGGAACCGAGCGAGCCCGATCCGCCCGAAGGCGTTTACCGAGCGCCCGAGGTCGGCCACAGGTTCAGGAAATCGCCGCCCGGCTTCATACCGCAGGTCCTCGCCTCCTTGGTGAAGTTAAGGAGGGAGGTCAAGGGCGCGATGTCCGGCTTAGATCCTGAAGACGTCCAATACAAGCTATTGGATGAGAGGCAGAAGGCCCTCAAGGTGATGGCCAACGCGATGTATGGATACATGGGCTGGGTGGGAGCTAGATGGTACAAGCGCGAGGTGGCGGAGTCCGTGACGGCGTTTGCGCGGAGCATACTCACAGACGTAATAGGATTCGCCAAGAGCATAGGCGTTGCAGTCATATACGGCGATACGGATAGCTTATTTGTTAAATATACATCCAATATAGATAAAATAATAAAATATGTAGAAAATAAGTTTAATATAGAAATTAAACTAGAGAAAATTTATAAAAAAGTCTTATTCACGGAGTCCAAAAAGCGCTATGCCGGGCTTCTGGAAGACGGGCGCATCGACATAGTGGGCTTCGAGGTGGTCAGGGGCGATTGGTGCGAGCTCGCCAAGGAGGTCCAGCTCAACGTAATAGATTATGTGTTGAGATCTCACGACATCGTTGAAGCTAGAAATAAAATAATAAATTATATTAAATCAATAATAGATAAAATTAAAAACTATAATTTTAATATTGATGATTTAATAATATGGAAAACTTTGGACAAAGAACTAAGTGAATATAAAGTCGTGCCCCCGCACGTGTACGCGGCTAAGTTGTTGGAGAAACGTGGTTTTAGGGTTCATAAAGGCATGACGATAGGCTATGTTATAGTCAAGGGAGGCGACAAACTTAGCCTTAGGGCGAAGCCGTATATCCTCGTGGAAGATCCAGGGGAAATCGACGTGGACTACTACGTCGAAAAGCAAATAGTGCCGGCCGCGCTGAGGATAGCCGAGGTGATAGGGATTAGGGAGGGGGATCTCTCCGGCAAGGGGACCAAGAGCTTACTGGACTATTTCTGACCCTCCCCGGCCTCTTGCCGCCGCCTCCGCGCAGGTCTAGCGGGGGCCGGAGCTTGTTTCGGCATTACGACGTAGCCGAGGGGCCAGCCATATACTCTATCCCTCTGCTCGCTCGCGGTTGTGTGCGTTTCTATCGAGAAGCCGCTGTGTAAGACAAGCGGCTCGTCGATCCACACGGCTACCTTTTCGGGATAATATGCTACGGGCTCCACGAACCACTCGACGACTCGTCCCCCCTCTAGGAATCTGACGTAGTCGAAATACTCATCGCTGCTGTAAATGCCCCATATTATGACTACAGACGCCTCGGTGAGGGGCGGGCTTATTTTGCCTAACGCCAAGCTGTAGCCGTATTTGTCGGCATCGTTGCCGTACAGATGTCGAGGCGAGAGGGGCTCCACCCTCGCTCCTACTTTCTTGGCGTGCTCGGAGGCCAGGTTATAAGATCTCCGTATTATCCTCTCCGCATCGGCCCTCGACAACGGGAGCAGCCACATGCCCCCGGATCGGCGAGGGGGTTATAAACATTATTTATTGACGCGCCTTAAATTAACCGATATGTATTTAGAAAAGGGAGTAGAACGGCCTGATGCCGATCCCCCTCTTGGCCCTCACGGCGGTTGCCGTATTGCTCGGACTAGCTCTGAGGAAAGTACGGGACGGCGTATTGGCGGCGCTCGGCATAATGGGCTTCTTTCTAATAGCAATACCGGCCATGTTCATCAGCGGCGGCTTGCTCGAGAGGATCGTGGCGGCCGTCTTCGCCTATGCTCCGTATTGGGAATACGTGGTGCCGATCGCCGCATTTGCTCTAGCGCTTTTGCCGCCGCCCAGGCGGCAGAAAAGGACTAAGATAACTAAATCGGCAAAAGTAGAATATTGGTAACTACCTCTTTTTTAATGAAACTATTATTACAGATAATACAAATATTATAATTATTATAGCTATAATGTAATTAACAGCATATGCCGTCGGCGACGTGACTGCCGTTATGGGCGGAGGCGGCGCCAAGGCGCTTGATGAGTTAGGGGGAGGCAACACGACATATGTGGCATTGGCTGAGCACAGTATATCGCCGATAGCCGCCGCGTACATGGAAGCCTCCTCGTACATATACAGCGCGGTAGCCGCATCGCCCGCGCTTGCGTAATAGTCGCCGAACTGGACATAGCTCAGCGGCAGTATGTTGGGCGATCCGCAAGCCGCCGCTCTGTATATGTTCTGGAGCGCTACCTGCCTCTCGACAGGGGCGAGGCTGACCGCGCCCGGATACGCCAAGGTGTTCTCGGCAAGCGATATGGTGTCGAGAGATGCCGCCAGAGATGCCAAGTAGTGACCGTTTCTATAAAGCGTTTGGGCCAACTCGAAGTCGTTCTGCAAACTGTTGAGTAGATCTGTCGGCAGTTGTCCTTGATACGTAGTAGTTACGTACGAATACATCACATATGCGTACTCTAGATACGTCTCTGCCATATCTTGTAGCGACGCCTCGTTTATCACGCGGCCGTAGGCCAGTCTATTGGCCGCGTTAATCCACGGCGGTAGCGTAACGGCGCGAGCGTACATGAGCGCGACGTCGGGGTTTGTCGAGTTCGCCTCTTGATATATCTGGTAGATCCTCTCGTATATGCCCACTATTATCCCCAAGTTGTTCGAGGTTATGGGGATCCTCTCGACGATGGATTCATAGCTTCTGGCCAATTGAAGCGCCTTGTTGTACAAGGCCCTCCCGCTCAGCGAGCCGCCGGATAGCTGGGCCGAGTAGTATCTATATAACGCATTGTAGACGAGGGACGCCGCCGTGTAGTACTGGCCCTCGTTGGCGAGGGAAGATATGAGGCTCATGTTGGCGTATACGTCGGCGGACGAGCCCGTGGCGTTTCTGTATATCGACAGGACTTGCCGGTAGAGATACTTGGCGGTTTCGTTGAACGCTGTGGCGTTTAGGTTGGAGGGGCCGTAAGGCGACGTGATGTTGTATCCTGTGAGGTAGTAGATCGCTTGCTGTATCGTGGCCACCGGTATCACCTGCACCCCCTTTACGCCGCTCGCCTCCCCCTGCTCGCCGAGAGGCACCAACACGCGCTTTATGCCGTTTTGAGCCGCGGCGGCCACCTTATCGCCGACTCCGCCGACCCAGCCTATTGTGCCGTCGGGCAGTATTATGCCGGTCATCGCAGTGTCGTTGCGAAGAGGTAGCCCCTTCATCAGCGCAAACATGGCAGCCGTAATGTAGCCGCTCGCCGAGGGCCCGCCCACGCTCGCCTCTAGCCCGATTACTCTCACCAACGCCGTGTAGTTGGTGACCGGGACCCCGGCGAGTCGCGCCGCCACGTAGAGCGCTATCTGCGCCGATGGCCCGAACCCCTCGCCGGCCTCGGGCACGCCGGCCACGTAGACCCTCCCGTTGCCAGGCGTCAGCAAGGTGACCTCTATGGGGACCACTGCGCCGCCTCCGCCCGAGCTCACCGCGAGGGCGTTTATGCGAACCGTCCCCAATACGTACATGGCCTGGCCCGGCCTTAGCGGCGCCAAGGTCAAGGCGAGCGCTAAGGCGGCCAACGCCGTTATGGCCAGCGCGGCCGACAGAGTCTTCTTGTTCATACCGGCATCAGCCTCCCCGTTAAAAAATCATCTGGCGCGAGACTCAGCGTAGGTCCAGGCGCTCACTTATCACCTAAGCCTGGCTCATCACTAATAAAGAGAGGCGCAGGGCTTTATATGGAGGAGCTCGCGAGGGCCCTCGCCAATAGCAAAAACGCCATCGCGTTCACAGGAGCGGGCATCTCAGCCGACTCGGGCGTGCCGACGTTTAGAGGCCCCGGCGGGCTCTGGGAGCGGTACAAGCCCGAGGAGTTGGCCACGCCTGAGGCTTTTTCCAGAAACCCGGTATTGGTCTGGCGCTGGTATAGGTGGAGACAAGAGCTGATATATTCCGCGGGCCCTAATCCGGCCCACTATGCGCTGGCGGAGCTCGAGCGCCTCGGCGTCATAAAGGCGGTGGTGACCCAGAACGTAGATGGCCTCCACCAGAAAGCCGGCTCTCGGCGAGTGGTGGAGCTACACGGCAATATCTGGCATCTGAGATGCGTTGACTGCGGCAACGAGATCGTCGTCGAGAAGCCCGTGGCGGAGATCCCGCCGAGATGTCCGCGATGCGGCGGGCTCATGCGGCCCGGCGTGGTTTGGTTCGGAGAGCCGCTTCACCGGGCATCTTGGGAAGAGGCCGTGGCCTTGGCGTCCTCGGCCGACTTCGTGCTGGTGGTGGGGACGTCGGGAGCCGTCTACCCGGCCGCGCTTCTACCGACCATAGCAAAACGAGGCGGAGCGCTCGTGGCCGTGGTGGACCCGGGCAAGACGGCGTTCGACGACATAGCCGACTTCAAGATAAGGGGGAGAGCTGCCGAAGTTCTGCCAGAGCTGGCGAGGAAGGTTAAGGATGTCCTACGTAGTGATATTTAGATGTCCCAACGCGCTGGTTAAGACCAGGGCGCGCGCCTTCCGCCTAGAGGAGGGCTTATACGCATACGTGGGCTCCTGCGGCCGCTCGTGCCATAAGAGGATCTCGAGGCACTTGATGAGGCCCTCGAGGAAGTTCTGGCACGTCGACTTCTTGCCTTGTGAGGCCCTCCTAGCCCTCGCCACGCGCCTGAGAGAGGCCGATCTGGCCACCCGATTGGCCGCCCGCGCCAGCTACATCGTTGGCTTCGGATCCTCGGACGACAGACGCGCGCCCTCTCACTTGTTTAGAATACCCTCGCTACTCTATCTTCTTGACGTAATATCTGCCCGATTTAATGACCAATCTGGCGAGGCCGACTTCGGCTAGATATTTAGCGAAGGCTATGCCCTCCTCGGAGAGCCTCAACGCATCGCCACCGCCTCTGGCACATGCAGCCATTCCGTAGGGCGTTTTCTCCGAGGCGCACTCGATGTAAGCTCTGAGCAATGCCTTGAGCTTGCCCTCCAGTCTCTCGGCGTATTCCGAGGCGGGCATGGGGGGCTCGTGGGC
>DANS01000014.1:8246-10774 GCA_002497345.1 Thermoproteus sp. UBA157 | reverse complement strand
CTGACGATCCAACCGCCCAGATCCCCCACGAAGATCCCCTCCTCTGTTCTATAGCAAGTATGCCCCCAAGTGTGGGACCCGCAAGGCACCACTTGCGCCGAGAACTCGTCTAGGTCGACCCAACCCGCCGCTATTCTGGCGAACCTGGCGTTTATCCTCAAGGTTTGCGCATGGCGAGCCGGCGCGCTGGCCCTCCTCAATACGGTTGAGGCGTAGCTCTGGAACCGCGCTCCGTCGGTCAACATGCTCGCCTCGAACGGGTTCGCCACAACGGCCCTAGGCGACGACCTCAGAAGGCCGGCCACGTGGCCTAAGTGGTGGTGCGTCAAGAGGACGTACCTCACGTCAGCTGCGTCAGAGAGATCGACGGAGATTTCGCCTATAAGCCACGAAGCGCCCGCTCTCTGGGGCTTCACTACTTTAATATATTCCAGATAAAGTTTGCCGTGTCGTGGAGGGATAAGTTTCTCGAAGACGCCGGTAAGCTCTTCGGGTTGTCCAAGGAGGAGCTCGCCGAGTTCGCGGACGCTATGGCCGAAGGCGACGAGAGGAGGATAGCGGAATGGGCCGAGAGGAACAAGATAGCGGAGAGGGACTTCCTCGTGCTCTCAACTATGTACGTGCTCTATAAGACCGAGGATAAGGTATCGGACATGCTGGAGGGCTTGGAGCTGAGGGTCGACGAGGCGGTGGCACTCGCGGGCAGCCTCACGGCGCAGTTGATAAACGGGGTGGCTCAAGAGAATAGGAAGGCGCTGTTAGCGCAGATACTCCTCGCGGCGGCCTTGCAGATAGAGGACAAGGAGACGAGGGAAAAAATAGCCGAGTTCGCCGGCTCCCTCCTTTAAATCACCAGAGCGGGTGCCAGCTCTCGGCGCCGGGGCTTAGGACGGCCGTATAGCTCGAGGCCGCGTCGGCCATGTTGGTGACGGTCTCGGCGGTATCTGCGCCGTAGTCGAATGCGTGGGGTACTGGCACCAGCTTGCCCCCGCTGAGGTACTGCAACGTGTAGTAGGCGTTGTATGCGGTCGGCGAGGCGTTAGATCCGCCGCCTGGCCCACCGGTCACCAGCTCCGCGTCCTCGTAGAGGCCGCTGGGCAACATCGTATACCCTTGCACGTAAAAGGATGCCGACTTAACCGGGACCTTGATCACCACGCTGTCGTACTTTACGGCGCTTCCGCCGTAGGCGAAGTAGAAATCCACGACGGGGTATCCTTGCGCGTTGATCGAGACTGTGACGAAGAGCGATACGCTTAACGGATAGGCGAACGAGATCGTGGACGGGTACTGGTAGGCGTAGTAGTTCTGGCCGTGATACGTATACACTTTCCCGTTGCCGCTTAACGCCTTCGAGCTCAAGGTCGAGCTCGTCGACGTCAAGTTCCATATGTTGTCGACTATGTTCATCTGGTTCGTCGCCGTGTTTATAACCGCCACGTCTTGGATCCACAAGTAGGCGCTTTGGCCGTTGGACTTAGTGTAGTTGAGAACCACGTTTAGCTGTATGGAGAAGCTGTTGGGGTAAAACTTGTTGTTGGACGTGAAACTGGCCGAATATATTGTGAAGTTTCCCACGAATTCGGTTGTGGAGTAGCTATACGGCACCTCGCTCGAGCCGGAGTAGTAGGCGCCGTAGTCCGCCACCCCGACGGGGGCTTGGCTTCCGGAGTACCAAGACGGCGGCAAGGTCACCTGCATGTGGACCGAGGGGGGCCTTACTGGCGGGAAGGCGGGTGGGGCNNTTCTGCATCAATAGGACCAAGCTGATTGCGACTGCCATGGCCAATACGATTGCCGCTATCGCCTTTTCCATGTTAAATGAAAATTCAACCATTTTAAATTTTATGAGAAAGTATCAGTAGCATAATACTAAGGTATCCACCTTCGGCATCATTGGGATACTCTGCCGCCATCCAACCGGGCCCGCGATACGGCACCGGATATTGGCCGACCAGGTACGCCGGTGCCTGCGCAGTAACGCCGCCTGCCGCGATCATCTCACCGTGCATGCCCCCCTCTGCATGGCCTGGATAGGCGCAGAGGCACCAATACGCGCCTGGCCCTGCCACTGTAAATATGTGCTCATAGCCATAGGCGTAACCAGCCTTGTAATTAGCCGGCGGTAGCCACCTCATATAGAGCATCATTTGAGGCCCCATGCCGCCGTACATGCCTATATAGGACTATATGAGTATAGCGGCGGCACAGTTGTGATGATGAAGTTATGGTAGTCATTAAGGTTCACTAAGGTCACGTGGACCGTGGCCCCAGCCGATATGACCAATATTGGGTTTATGAGGCCGTAAATTACGAAGACGTCGCCATGTACATATGGCGGCGTTGAACATTCTCTCCACAACATCGCCTATCATGGCTACGTCAAATCCTAGTGGAGATTGTCGACTAAGTTCACGAAGCAGATCGCCGCAGATCGGCAAGGATTGTGTAGGGACCACCAAGCTCCACCGAAGCTCGCTACCTATTCAACCAGCGGCAAGGCGGGCATGGGCGTTTGACGCAGAGGC
>DANS01000014.1:0-8173 GCA_002497345.1 Thermoproteus sp. UBA157 | reverse complement strand
AAGAATATTCTTATAATTTTAAAGAATAATATAAGATTGTACATTTTAATCAAGCACATCTTATGATGGAACAATGCTTAAAAATCGTATTCATATTAGTTTATGGCTAAGAAGATACTATTGGTTACGATATTGTTGGCGGTCGCCGCCGCGGCCCAGCCGTTGTTTTTCAATTGCTCCAGCGCAGTGCCTGGAGTGCCCTCCAATTCGCCGGCCCACCTAATCGTGTGGCTTCGGCTCGCCAACACGACCACGCCCAATGGCCTACAGTACTTGCTGTATCAGCAATACTACAACGCGTCCAGCCCCTTGTTCCACAAGTTCATAACGCCGCAGCAGTTCGCCCAGTGGTACAGCCCGCCGCCTTACGTGTTCGACTACGTAAAGCAGGCGGCCACATCGGCTGGCTTGGACTTAATCGGCGTGTACCCCATGGTCGTGGCAGCCCAGGGCAACGCGTCTGCCGTGGACAAGGCCTTGTCGGTCCTCCAGCAAGCCTCGGCCGACATCGCCGAGTGGATCATAGCAGGCGAGTGCGTCCCTATAGGATACTTCATACCCAACGGCCGCGCGCCCGCGTATAGGCCGACCTACGACTACACTCCGCTGGACAACCTAACTGCGGCTCTCAACAACGCCACATACGTTGGCGGTTTGCCGTTGCAGATAAGGTACAAGAACTTCGAGATATGGTTGCCCAAGGGCCTCCAATTCATATACGACGAGCTTCCGTTGTTCAGCCTCGGCCTCAACGGAAGGGGGGTGGCCATAGGCATAGTCGACGCGTTCGGCGACGTGAACTTCACCAAGGCGCGCCAGTACCAGTACGAGGACGTATCGGCCTACGATTTGGCCTTGTTCAGCGCGCGCTTCGGCCTCCCGCCGGCTCAGCTACAAGTCGTATACCCGGCGGGCATGCCCGCGATAACGCCCTATAACTTAGGCGACGCCCTGGGCTGGTCCTTCGAGACTGCGCTGGATATAGAGTACGCCCACGCGATGGCGCCCGGCGCTAAGATAGTGCTAGCCGTGGCCCCCGACGCTGGGGACGACTTGTTTGTGGCCGTTGAGTATCTAGTGAGCAACACCATGGTCGATTTCATAAGCTTGAGCTGGGGCACCCCCGAGGACTTCTATCTGGCCCCGCCGCCGGCGCCTCAGCTCTTGTACGCATACGACGAGGTGTTCATGCAAGCGGCGGCGCAGGGAATAGGCGTATTCGCCTCGTCGGGCGATTGGGGCGCCTTCAACATATTCTGGCAGTACTACGGCTTGCCCATAGAGCCCAGCGTTATGTACCCCGCGAGCGATCCGTGGGTGACGGCCGTCGGCGGCACGTCGTTACATGCGTACGTGTCCGACGACGGCATCGTTAGGGTGGAGCACGCGTGGAACTGGAATGCGCACTACATGTGGGGCACCGGCGGCGGCTATTCCTTCGTGTTCGAGGAGACGCCGGGCCAGATGATGGCCCGCATAGCCTACCAACGCCCCGTGGTCTACGAGCCGGCGTTGAGCGCGCTCTACGGCTACAAGTACTTCTTCTACCCGGCCGGACACAGAGGAGTCCCCGACATATCCGCCGACGCGGATCCCTACACGGGCGTCTTGATAATGATAAACGGAAGGCTCCTGGGGCTAATAGGGGGCACCAGCTTGGCGTCTCCGCTAGTGGCCGGCATGACCGCCTCGATACAGAGCGGGCTCCCCTACAAGATAGGCCTCCTCGCGCCTACGCTTTACTGGGTCTACAGCCAAGACGACGCGTATGTGCGGGATACTGAGTTGCCGCTGAACGCGTTCCTCGAGGGCTTGCATGGCGCCTTCTTCCCGACTCTAGGAGGCCAGAACGGCCTCTACACCGTCGTTAAGGGAGCATGGAGCCCCGTCACGGGTGTGGGCCAATTGAACGTATACGGCTTCTACGAGGCGCTTACGTCGAATGATTAAAAGTTGATTCTAAATTAAAAATTTTAAAAACTAAATATTTTTATAGCTCGATAGACTTATGGAGGTGTTGTTCCTCATCTCGCACCTAGGAGATGCGGAGGAACTGCCGAAGTATATAAGCAAGGCGCCGGGCATTAGCGAGGTTTATATCACCCCACACGGCGTGGTAGTGGCCAAGGCAGACGTATCGAGCTCCTCTGAGCTGAAAAGATTGATCAAACACGTGAGGAGGTGCAGAGGAGTCCTCAGAGTCGAATATTTGATCGCTCGTAGGCGGCTCTCAGCAAATACTTCCTGTTGAGGTACACGACGCCGACCACGACGGGCGCTAGCGAGATCTTCGCGACCAAGAGGCCGACCGTCGAGTTCCAGAAATTCGACGGCGGGAGGACGCCCCAGAAGGCTATGGGCATGAACACGAGGGTGTCGACCGCCATGGCTACCGGGTCGGAGTAGAACACCCTCTTCCACACCGCGCCTCCTATTCTCGACACCATGTACGCGTCGAGGGTCTCAGCTGCTAGATACGCTATGGGGGAGGCGAAGGCGATCCTCGCAGACGTCGAGAACACCGCCTCGTATATCGAGTTGGGGGCGATCGGCGAGGGCAGGCGCACGATCGCGTAGTTTACAGCTGTGATCAACCACTGCGAGAGGAAGCCGGCGAGGACCACGTTCCTCGCGTAGTGGAACCCCTCCCTCAGCACTATTATGTCGAGCATGGCGACGGTCGCGACGTAGGTCATGGTCCCCGCGGGCACCAAGAAGCCGAGGTACGTGGTTATCTTAGATGCGGCGTATTGCGAGATCGTGAGCAGCACCATGTAGAAGGCTATCGCGAGCACCGTGGGGTCCACCCTCACGAGCCTCAGCAGAGCTCTGTACATAAGCGCGGTGAGGCCGAACGTCACAAGGGCCTCGAGGAGGAGCTCCAGCATGGCCCCTCGAGGCAGGTAGTTTAAAAATTTTCCTGAGTCAAGGGCGAGCTACACGAACTCCGCGTCGCCCAACTCGACGAGGCCGCGCCTCTTGGCCTCCGAAAGGAGCTCCCTAACGGCCTCCTCGCCCCTTCTGCCCATGTCTTTCGTGTACTCGTTCACGTACATGTCGACGAACCGAGCCACGTCGTCCATGGGAAGCCCTCTGGAGAACCTCGAGGCGTACCTCAACGCGTCCTCTCTGTGGGCCTCCGCGTATTTTATGGACTCAGACAGCAACCGCTTGAGCTCCTCGGCTACGTCGAGCCCCAAGGCCTTCCTCACGGCGTCGACTCCGAGAGGAGTCGGCAAACCCTTCTCGCGGAGCCACCACTCGCCCAAATCCAACACCTTCCTAAGGCCAATGCGCTCGTAGGTTATCTGGCCCTCGTGTATGAGGACTCCGGCGTCCACCACGCCAGCCGAGACGGCGTCGAGGATTTTATCGAAGGGCACCTCGACGGTCTTGGCCTCCGGCATAGCCAGCTTTAAGAGGAGCGCCGCCGTCGTGTATCTGCCGGGGATCGCCACGAGCTTGGCGTCGCCGGATTTATGCGCGGTCACGACGACGGGCCCGTACCCCTCGCCCATAGACGCGCCGACCCTCAAGACGTAGTACCTATTTGTGAAGCCGAGCGCGGCCGCGCTGAGGGCCGTGAAGTCCAGCGAGGCGCCGCCCACGGCCAGCTTGTTGAGGGTCTCTATATCGGCCAAGAACTCCTTGAAGGCGAAGCGGCTCTTGACGGCGCCTGAGGCTATGCCGTAGAACATATACGCGTCGTCGGCGTCGGGGGAGTGCGCCAGCACCAGCTCCATGCCGGCAGCCCCTCCCTATGATATAAACTTGAGCCCGGGGAGCTCCAGCAGCTCCAGCTCCCTCTCCAGGCCCTTGAGCACGGCCGAATCCACCTTGTACTTAACCCTGGAGAAGTACTCCGCGATGAGCCCCTCGTCGACGCCGAGCCTCCTCGCCGTTGAGGATATCAAGGGCCTCGGGTCCTCGTAGAAGGCGGAGAGCGAGGCCTCCAGAACATCGGCGACTCGCTCTGCGTCGGCCTTGGGGAGCCCCGGGCGCGCGGCCAACACGGCGTAGACCAGCGGGGTCCCCACGACCTTTTGCCACAGCTGGCCCACGTCGACCAAGTACGGGATCCCGGCGTGGACCATCTTGAGCGCCTCGTCGCCTATGGCCAACACACCCTCGTATTTTTCGAGGGCGCTCCAGGGATCGTCGACTCTCTCGAACCTAACGCCGAGGAGCTTAGCCGCCGCCAGCGCGTTGACGGTCGTGTCGCCCACGGCCGCGAAGCCGCGCCCTCTGCCCTTAAATATCCTAGCCGATATGATCGGACCGACGCTGTACACGGCCAACCTCGGCACCACGGGGAGCCCCAGCTTGGCGGCTAGGGTCAACGGCGCAAAGCCGACGTCGGCGCGGCCCGACGCGAGGAGCTCGGCGGCTTCTACGTTGCTCGCCGAGACGACGTCGAGGTCGGCCTTGAAGAACAAGGGGTCGTTGTGGGCGTACTTCAGTCTGACGACTCTCGCGGGCCGGCGCGACACGGGAGCGGCCTCGCGCGGCCTTTTAAGCTTTATATAGGCAAAGCGCGTTGGACGCGTGGAGGCGCCCAGCAGGGAGGAGATCGAGGAGTTGTTGAGGGCCGATCTCTGGGAGCTGGGGAGGAGGGCCTACGAGGTTAGGAGGAGGCTCCACGGCGATGTGGCCACCTTTATTCCGAACATGGTCCTCAACTACACAAACGTCTGCGTGATCGGCTGCTCCTTCTGCGCCTTCTACCGCCCGCCCCGGCACCCCGAGGCGTACGCTTATTCGGTGGAGGAGGCCGTGAAGAGGGTCCTCGCGGTCGACGCCAAGTACGGGATTAGGCAGGTCCTGATACAAGGAGGCGTCAACCCCGAAATCGGGATCGAGTACTTCGAGGAGCTATTCAGGGCTATAAAGGCCAAGGCCCCTCACATAGCGATACACGCGCTGTCGCCGCTGGAGGTGGACTACCTCGCGAGGCGGGAGAGGGCCACCTATAGGGAGGTGCTAGAGAGGCTTAAGGCGGCTGGGATGGAGTCCATGCCGGGGGGCGGCGGCGAGATCTTGGTGGACGAGGTGAGGAGGATGATAGCGCCGAGGAAAATAGACAGCGATACGTGGCTCCGGATCATGGAGGAGGCCCACAAGGTGGGCATCCCCTCGTCGGCGACCATGATGTACGGCCACGTGGAGACTCTCGGCGATATAGCGGAGCACATATATAAGATCGCCCAGCTCCAAGCCAAGACGGGCGGCTTCATGGCGTTTATAGCCTGGAACTTCGAGCCCGGGGCAAGCGAGCTGGGGAGGAAGATCCCCTACCCCAAGACCTCCGCCACTCTGCTGAGGATGATCGCCGTCGCCCGGATCGCCTTCGACGGCCTAATACCGCATATACAAGCCGGGTGGCTCACAGCGGGCCCCGAGACCGCACAGCTGGCTCTGTATTTCGGAGCAGACGACTTCGGCGGGACCCTATACGAGGAGAGGGTGCTCGACTGGGTGAGGGCCGAGGCCCCCATAGATAGAAAAACCGACGTGATCGAGGTCATCCGCAGCGCCGGGTTCAAGCCGGCGGAGAGGGACAACCTCTATAGAATAGTCGAGTATTACTAGGGGGCTCACGCCGACTTCGCCGCGATCCCGCCTGCCGTTCAGCGCGGGGCTCTCTTTCAGCGCAACGGCCGCGGAGCGCACACCGCGATGCTGATAGGCCTTTTTCGGCGACTCCCTCATACTTAGGATGATGTAGAGAGCATCGGGCACTCGCCCTCAAGCTCCCCTCCAGGATTGCGGTTGCTGGATCGCAGTAGCGCAAAAACGCCGTCGAGGCAGCGCACCGCCAAACGCCTGGTCCGCGACGACCTCGAGGCCTCAGCTTCGCAACGGTCCGGCGCTCACAGAACCTCGCCGGTTTCCAGGAGGTGCAGGCGCCCCCTTGAGGCCACGGCGACCGCCTTGCCGAAAGCTCTGAGGCCCTCCAGCGGGGAGAAGCGGCAAGTGCCCTTGAAGTCGCGCTCCGAGATCGAGAACTCCTCGAGCCTAAACACGGAGAAGGCCGCGGGAGCGCCGGGCCTCAGCGAGGCCTCGAGCCCGGCGAAGCGCGCCGGCCTGAAGGAGTAGAGGCGGAGGACGTCGTCGAGGCCGAGGAGGCCGTCCCTCCAGAACCTCAGAAGGAGCGAGGCCGCGACGTCTAGGCTACATATCCCCGGCGCTCCCGCCAGCTTGTCCTCCATTGTGTGCGGCGCGTGGTCCGTGGCGTATATATCGACGGCGCCTGCCAGGAAGAGGGCCAAGAGGCGCCTCCTCTGCTCCTCCCCCCGCAGGGGCGGGTTGACCTTGCAGAACGGGCCCGAGCACTTGTCGGAGCTGAGCAGGAGGTGGTGGGGCGTCGCGTCGAGCGTGGCGAGGCCCCTCAAGGTCTCGACCGTGTAGGGGAGCGAGACGTGGGTCACGTGTATTCTGAAGCCCCTCCTCGCGTAGAGGGCTATCCGGTCGGCGCAACGGGCCTCCGCCTCGGGCGGCCTCGAGTCCGATATGTAGGCGGGGTCCTCGCAGTGGAAGACGGCGGTGCAGCCCAAGGCGGCGCACCGCTCCAGGAGGGCCTCCACGTGGGCCCAGCCGAACTGGGCCACGTCTTCCGGATACACCTTGACCGACCGCGGCTTGGCCTTGTCCAGCTCCGAGAGGTCCTCCGGGACGCCCATGTGGACGCCGTAGTGTATAGGCAAGGAGGAGCCCTCGGCGAGCCTCTTCGCGTAGAGCTCGGCCGTTCTGATGTGCGGCTTGGTGTTGGGCATGTCCAAAACGCCCACGACGCCCCCCGCCAGAGCCGCCGCCGAGCCGCCCCTCAAGGTCTCCTTGTGGGAGAGGCCCCAGTCTCTGAAGTGGACGTGTATATCGACGAAGCCGGGCAAGATCAGATGCCTACGCGGGAACTGAACTACGCGGCAGCCCTCGGCTCTGCCCTTGAGGGACCTCACGACGCCTCCCTCCACGAGCACAGATACGTACCTGACGGCGCCTCCTACATAGGCTTTGCCCTCGACGACGAAGCAGCCGTCCACGGCCTTACAGCCGGAAGGAATATAAACGCAGAGGGGGGATAGACGGCGGGGGGAGGCGGGCCGAAAAGTTTTTATTTACATGCGTTTCAAAGAGGACGCACCCTTATCCGTGTGGCCGAGGCGGGGCCTCGGCCGAATCATCTTGATGTTCCCCCGATGTCTCCCCCTGGGTCCAGCCCGGGCGGGGGCGCGGGGGAGAAACCCCCACGCCGCCGAAACGCGCGCGGAGTCCGGGGCGGTCCCGCCCCCGAGGGCGGCCTTGCGGCCGCTCTCGAAACCGGTTGATCCTGCCGGACCTGACCGCTATCGGGGTGGGGCTAAGCCATGCGAGTCGCGCGCCCGGGGCGCCGGGCGCGGCGCACGGCTCAGTAACACGTGCCCAACCTAACCTCGGGAGGGGGACAACCCCGGGAAACTGGGGCTGATCCCCCATAGGGGAAGGGCGCTGGAAGGCCCCTTCCCCCAAAGGGATCTCGGGCGATCTCCCGAGGTCCGCCCGAGGGTGGGGGCACGGCCCATCAGGTAGTTGGCGGGGTAACGGCCCGCCAAGCCGAAGACGGGTAGGGGCGGTGAGAGCCGTGAGCCCCGAGATGGGCACTGAGACAAGGGCCCAGGCCCTACGGGGTGCAGCAGGCGCGAATACTCCGCAATGCGGGCAACCGCGACGGGGCCACCCCGAGTGCCGGGCGAAGAGCCCGGCTTTTGCCCGGTGTAAGGAGCCGGGCGAATAAGCGGGGGGTAAGTCTGGTGTCAGCCGCCGCGGTAANNGTAATACCAGCCCCGCGAGTGGTCAGGGTGATTACTGGGCTTAAAGCGCCCGTAGCCGGCCCGGCAAGTCGCTCCTGAAATCCCCGGGCTCAACCCGGGGGCTGGGGGCGATACTGCCGGGCTAGGGGGCGGGAGAGGCCGCCGGTACTCCGGGGGTAGGGGCGAAATCCTATAATCCCCGGAGGACCACCAGTGGCGAAAGCGGGCGGCCAGAACGCGCCCGACGGTGAGGGGCGAAAGCCGGGGGAGCAAAGGGGATTAGATACCCCTGTAGTCCCGGCCGTAAACGATGCGGGCTAGCTGTCGGCCGGGCTTAGGGCCCGGCCGGTGGCGTAGGGAAACCGTTAAGCCCGCCGCCTGGGGAG
>DANS01000045.1:11482-11732 GCA_002497345.1 Thermoproteus sp. UBA157 | reverse complement strand
CCAGGTAGCGATCGCCGCCGTCGATGCGCCGTGGCAAGTCTCCTCTTGGCCTACGACGTTCGGCGTACCTATAAGCGCCGCTATCAGGGGGAGGTGCCAGCTCAAGCGGTCGTGCCTCGTAAACGCGATGGCTTGGGGCCCGTACTTGTCGGCTATTTCCCTCAACTTCGCCGCGGCCTCGTTCAGCGCTGTGTACCAGTCCACCTCCTGGAACTTGCCCTCGCCTCTGTTGCCTGCTCTTTTGGGCGGC
>DANS01000045.1:11244-11439 GCA_002497345.1 Thermoproteus sp. UBA157 | reverse complement strand
CGGGTGCTCGGGGTTGGGCAGTATGTACTCCAAATCGCCCTTCCTCACGAAATATAGGCCGCACTTGGAGCCGCAAGCGCCGCAGAGTATGGGCGCGTACACGGCGTTCTGCTCGGCGCTAGTCTGCTGGGCGGTTTGCGACAACACGAGCCTTATCATGGGCCCGCCCAGCGCGGAAACGATGCCTATAGTAGC
>DANS01000045.1:6068-11177 GCA_002497345.1 Thermoproteus sp. UBA157 | reverse complement strand
ACGACGGTCGAAACAATTAATTACTCGATTACCTCAGCCCCATGCGGTGGTTCCTCGCTGGCTTGATTGTTGCGATGGCCATAGCCGCGGTATACGTGTACTATACTTATACGCAGTTCTCCGGCCTCAAGGGATACGTCTCCGACGAGACGTGGTACGCGCCGGCGGCCTACAACATCTTGAAGTACGTCTTCAGGTACAACGCCACAATGGAGTACCCCTACCCAAACGCCAGCGGCATAGAGGCGTACCTGAACCTGGAGCACCCGCCCTTAGCCAAATACTTGATAGCTCTCTCAATAGCCGCGCTCGGCTACTATCCCTTAGCTTGGCGCGTCCCGGGCTGGGCGGTGGGGGGTCTCGCCGTGGTGTTGGCGTATCTAACTGGCTACGAGCTGTTGAAAAATGAGGGCGAAGACGTCGCGGCGCTCGCCGGCTTCTTGTCGGCCGTGGTCCTCGCCGTAGATCCCAACTTCTGGGCGCTACACGGAATAGCCATGTTGGACGCATACGCCGGCTTCTTCTCGTTGCTCGCGCTCTATCTGCTAGCGTCCGGCAGGCGGTTGTCCTCCTCCATCGCCCTCGGCCTAGCCTTCGCCACCAAGGAGTCGACGTTCTTCCTCGCGCTGCCCTATCTGTACTACATAGGCGAGGTGGAGGAGAGGCCTCTCAGAAGGCTCCTCTACGCAATCCTCATCCCGGCCGCGGTCTACGTCGCCCTCTCCTCGCCGCTGATAATATATCTAGGGCCGATGGGTTGGCTCAGGGACAGCTTCTTGCACATGATCAGCTGGGACGTCACGTCTGGCCACATAGCCGGCAACGCCGAAAGCCAGATATCGACGCCTTGGGGCTGGTTCCTCAACATACATCCGTTCTACTTGGGCGAGGATCTATACGCCAGGGTGAACGTGGCGGTCATGATACTCTGGGCGCTGTTGACCGTCGCCGCGGCGATCGTTAGGGATAAGAAGCTCCTCATGGTCTCGGCGTTTCCGTGGTCCATATGGGCCGGCTTCGCCTTGGTCTACGCGTTGGGGAACAAGACTTTGTTCAGCTTTTACGTCTCGGACTTCAGCCCCATGGTCGACGTGTTCGTGCCGACCGCGCTCGTGGCGCTTTTGGCCTCGTTGGAGAGAGGCGGGGAGAGAAAGGGGAGCTTACGATGAGGCGCCGCTTGTCGGGGCCGATATCGGGGCGATGTACTTGTACTCGCCGCTCGCGAGCTCCAAGCTCATGGCCTTTGGCTCCGGCAACGCCGAGAGCGTTATGGGGATCCCCGCTACGCTCACCGCGGCGAGCATCTGGAGCAGACGGGATATGCCTATGGCGCTTAGCAGAGACGGGAAGAGAAGCGTGGATATAGCCGCGCCCAGCTTGCCCGCAGCCGCCGATATGCCGTGGCCCGTGGCCCTATAGCGGGTGGGGTAGACCTCGGCTGGTATGACGAAGGTGGTGGTGTTGGGGCCGAAGTTGATGAAGAAGTAGCTGAGCGAGTAGACTGACAAGGCGGCGAACGCAGGTATCAAGAGCTCGACTGATTTACCCACTTGCACTACCACTAATGAGATCGCCAAGTATATGGCGGCCATGGCGGCAAATCCCAGCGTCTGTATCGGCTTCCTTCCCAGCTTATCCAACAGAAGAGCCGCGGCGAAGTAGCCGGGGAAGCCCGCCAAGAAGGGCAGACCTTGGTAGAGGATGGTCTGCGATATGGACTTCGCGGGGCCTACTATAGACGTCACCACGGCCCCCGAGTACACGCCGGTTCCATAAAGGGCTACGTCCATGAGGAACCAAGGCACTGTGGTCCCGACGAGGATCTTCCAATTCTCAGAGAGGAACTTGCGCATCGTGAGGCCCTCGGCCTTAGCCGGCGCGTCTACGTCAACGCCGAACATCCTCGCCGCCTTCCTCGCCTCCTCCACATCGCCCTTGACGAGCAGAGAGAAGCGCGGCGTCTCGGGGATCTTCCTCCTCAGATATATAACCGAGGCGGCGGGTACGGCGCCTACGCCGAGCATGACGCGCCAAGCTATATCGGGCGGCAACAGCGCCACGCTGAGGAGCGCGACTCCGACGGAGGCCAAGATCCCGAGGCCTTGGTTCGCGAAGACCAGTGCGATCAACTTCCCTCTATCTTTGACGTTTGAGTACTCCGACATTATAGTAGCCGATATGGGGTAATCGCCGCCTATGCCGAAGCCCAAGAAGGTCCTTGCGGCGATGAGCCACAGCAAGTTGGGCGCGATGGCGCTGAGCACAGCGCCCAGCGTGAGCACCGCGGCCTCAACGCCGTAGAGGTACTTCCTGCCGAGCCTATCGCCGAGGAAGCCGAAGAGGAGCTGGCCGGCCATCGTCGCCCAGAGCGCCGCCGAGCCCAACAAGCCCTCCCAAAATGTTGCGTGGGGGCCGCGTAGTTCCTCGAAGCCGGGCACTGCGTAGCTGGTCAACACTGTGAGTACCGCGCCTATTACGAAGAGGTCGTAGGCGTCGGTGAAGAAGCCGGCCCCCGATAAATACCATATCTTTATGTGGGTCCACGTCAGCTTAAGCCTATCTAACTGCTCGAAGGGCGATGGGAACGCCTTGCTCGAGGACATAACCGGCCTGTTGTTTTATATTTAATTGTTTGTGCTAAATCATGTTTAAACACGGGATTGTTATTAGAACAATGTTGAATATATAATAAATATATTTTAAATAAATATTTTTGTTTAAAATTAAAAATTATGAGATAAAAAGATAATTTCAAAAAAATAATTGGACGACGAGGAGAACATATTTATAGAGGATGAAGGAGGGATGTCGTGTCGATCGTGCAAGGTCTCAAGGAGTACATGTTGAAGCAAGCAAAGCTCGATAGGGTGATCCGCTGGGGCATCAAGTGGTCCATGTGGCCCGTCCACCTAGTGACCAGCTGTTGCGGCGTCGAGGTTGCCCACGTCTCCGCCCCCGTTTTTGACGCCGAACGTTGGGGCGTTCTGCCCTTCAACACCATGCGGCAGACCAACGTGATATTGGTCGAGGGCACCATCACCAAGAAGATGGCCAAGGTGCTCAAGTGGGTCTACGAGCAGATGCCCGAGCCAAAGTTCGTGATAGCCATGGGCGCTTGCGCGATCCGCGGAGGCCTCTTCTGGAACTCCTACCACGTGGTGCAGGTAGACACGATAATACCCGTGGACGCGTATATACCGGGCTGTCCGCCGACGCCCGAGGCCGTCATAAGGGCGTTCTTCATGGTGGGGAACAAGATATTGGGCAAGCCCGGCCCCGAGGTTAAGCCGGTCAAGGTGGACCTCACGCCGTATCTGCCGCAGCCCAAACCCGCCGCGAAGCCCGCGGTCAAGCCCGCCGCGCCCATTGCAACGACCGCGCAAGCCCAGACCGCGTAGGCCATGTCGACGAAGCTCCCGCCCAAGTGCCCGCCCGCCGCCGACCATCCGCTTCTGCCTAAGCTGAAGGAGGCGCTCGGCGACCTCGTCTCGTCCCACGGCGTCTCGCCCGACGGCTTCCTGTGCGTTATGGTCCCGGCCGACAAAATAAGGGAGGTAGCCCGGAGGCTCAAGGCCTTGGGCTTCGACCAAGCCCTCTCGGTGAGCGCCATGGACTACATGGAGGAGAAGAAGTTCGTGGTCATGTATACCTTCATGTCGTACCTCAACCCACAGCTCAAGGGCCATCTGCTGAACGTCAGAGCCGAGATCCCCAGGGATGATCCCCACATAGCCTCAATAGCCGATATATTCCCGTCGGCCGATTACGACGAGAGGGAGTGCCACGAGATGTTCGGCATATGGTTCGACGGAAATCCCCACATGGGCAAGCGCTTCCTCCTAGATCCGGACTGCTGTATCGACGAGAAGACAGGCAAGCCGCTGTATCCGCTCCGTAGGGACTTCAAGGTGCCTGACTGGGGCCTTTTCGGCTAAGGCGCTGTCCTAGTGCTTTAGCTCCATCTGTTGCGGGAAGTGCAGAGGTCTTCTGGCCGCCTCGAGCTCAATCCCCCACCAAGCCGAGATATCCCTGGCGAGCTTCTCGGCGACGTAGGCCGGGACCTCGACATATCCCGCGCCCTGGAAATACAAGCGCGAGTAGAAGAAGGAGCCCTCGACCACGACGCGGCTCACGTGATCTCTGCGGACCACTTTCGAGATCCTCCCGAGGCACACCTCGGCTATCCTGTCGTCGTTCACGATTAAGGTGCGGGCGTAGCCGCAGGCGCGTTCGAACACCGCCACCAACGCGGCCGCGGCCACCGCCGAGCCGGCCACCGCGTATAGCGGCTTGGGCTCGCTGAGGAGAAACGATAGGAGTGCCAGCGCCACCCCCGCAGATGCCGCCATCGCATAGTAGTCGAGGAATCTGTATCTCTTTTCCACCGTTTCTTTTCCATATTACTTTAAATCGCTTACGTCGGCGGTATCAAGTGCACAACCCGCCGCACTTTTAAGCGGTCGAGTACGGAGGCGCCATGTATAAGTGCTATATGTGCGGCAGAAGCGATACGGCCTTGCTGGAGGGATACGTGAAGGGCGTGGGCGCCGTCCTTCTATGCCCCGACTGCTGGAGGAAGCTGGCCGAGGAGAACAAGCTTCTTGGAGGGGCTTCAGGCGGCTGTAATTGCTGAGCGCCGGCCTGGGGCTAGCCGCGAGTGCTATCCCCCCAACAACTTTTGTTCAACATTTGGTAATTGAAAGGGAAATGTAACGAATTCCTCCGGTGCTAGCGCAACGCCGCGGCCACAAGGTCGACCCCACGCTTTATATACGCCAAGCTCTCTTTCACCTCCTCGAGACCTAACCCCGCCTCGTGAAACCCCTCTACGTGGGGAAACCAAGCCTCCCGGGCGGCTAGGCGGAATTCTATGCCGAATTTCCTCTCCAGCCTCCTAACGGCGGAGAAGAAAGTGGTAGCCCTCCACCGGTCCTCTCGTTCTGCTTGCCTCGCCGCTTCAAGACCTAGCTAAATCGCGGCGGCCTTAACCGCCTCTTCAAAGGCCTTATATGCCTTTTCGGAAGCCTGCACGGGGTCTTCTAATTTTTCCGCCTCTTCTAAATACCGCGTTGCCAACTCTAAATGGGCCTTTGCCCCCTCAGCCGGGTC
>DANS01000045.1:0-6063 GCA_002497345.1 Thermoproteus sp. UBA157 | reverse complement strand
TAGTGCCGCCGATTCTGTCGCCATGAGCGGTTTTCGGAGGCTTAACTAGGCGGCGATAGACGGCCACTAAGGATTATACGGCACAGCGCCGAGGCCCGGCACGCCGGATAGATATATGCCGAGCGCCAGCAGGGCCAAGAGCAGGGCGACGCCGATATAGTCCATCCTCTTCATCTTCATGTCACGGTAGTAGGTCCTACGTCTGCTGGCCCTGAACCCCCTTATCTCGGCGGCGACGGCTATCTGGACGGCGTCTTTAAGCGTCAAGATCACTATGGTGACCAAGGCCAGTAGCGCGTACCTTATGCTGCTTCCGAGAGCCGCGAGGGCGACAAACGGGTTTCCGCTCCTTGGGCGGAACTCAACGCCGCGGGCCTTCAAGGCGTTTAGGGTCGTCATGGAGGCCTCCAACACCTTGGGCACCGAGGAGACCGCCAGCAACAACGCGAAGCCCAGCTCCACCGGGAGGCCCGACTTCTCCAGCGAGGTCAATATGTCGGAGGGCTGGGTGGTGAAGATCAGCAGAAGGCCCGACGCCACGGCGGCGACGGATCTGAAGGTTATCTGGAGGCCGTAGATGAAGCCCTCGAGGGTTAAGCCCGTGGGGCTCTCCACGTAGCCCAGAAACGGCACGTAGGCCGTGCCGTTCGCCTCGGTTATCCCCAGCGCCGAGAGGGCCGGCGGAAAGGCGTATAGGAAGTGGACCTCTCCGAAGTCGAAGACCAAGTAGCTATACGGCGCGATCATCGACTGGGCCCAAGCGGTTCCTATAAACGAGGCCAAGACGAGGGGGATAACTATCTTCATCTTCTCCCTAACGTTGGTGGTGAAGGCGTAGAGGGCCATGACGGCCGCGAAGATGATCGCGGAGATCCACCAGACCGTTATGGCGGCCACCGTCGTGACCACTATCGACATGAGTATCTTGACCCTGGGATCTAGCCTGTAGAGAAACGAGGAGCCGCCGGCGTATCTGAAGAGGGACATGTAGCCCCTGAAGCCTATCAGCTTGAAGATGAGGTAGATGACCAGCGCGGGGCCCCATAGTAAATATATCAAGGCTATGGCCCAGTTCACCACGGGGTTGTATAAAATCGCGCCGATATCCGAGGAGAGACCGCCTGGAGCTTGCGAGAGCTCCACGGAGATGCGGACGGCCCGGTTTAAATATGTGGAGCTAGGAATTTAACCCGGAGCGTTGTCGAGCCCATGAAGAGGCCGTTGGCGCCCCCCATAGCGGCGCTCGCCGTAATAGCGGCGGCCCTCCTGGCGTTATGCCTTCTAAGGCCCACAGCTCCGGCGGGCAAGGCGGCGGTCGCGGCGACGATAACCGTATCGTCGCCGGCTTTTTCGAACGGATCGACCATCCCGGCGCAGTACACCTGCGACGGCGCCGACGTATCGCCCCCGTTGAGGTGGAGCGGGGTGCCGAGCAGCGCAAAGTCCCTGGTCATCGCCATGGAGGATCCAGACGCGCCGGGCGGTTTATTCATCCACTGGGTTCTATATAACGTGAGCCCCAATTTGACGGAGCTCCCCCAGGGGGTGCCGCCCGCCGCCTCCACGCGGTTCGGGCTTCAGGCGATCAACGATTTCGGCAGGGTGGGCTACGGCGGGCCTTGCCCGCCGCCTGGGAAGCCGCATAGATACATCATAGTGATCTACGCGCTCAACTCCACGCTTGGGCTACCGCCCGGCGCTCCCGCGAGGGACGTCTTAAGGGCCGCGAGGCCCTACGTGATAGCCGAGGGCGAGCTGGTCGGCCTATACGGGCGCTAGCCTGATCTTCTTGGGGCTGGCTGCCAGCTTGCCGTAGTGTTTGGCCACGTAGTATACCTGCGGCGGCTCGACGCCCCACTCCCTATGCCTCTCGGCCTCGGCGAAGACCTCCTCGGGGGTCCCCTTGTAGGCTATCCTCCCGTCGTACATGACGTAGACCAGCTGGCTGTAATCGCCCACCTGCCTCATGTCGTGGCTGACTAATATCACCGTCATCTCTCTCCCCCTCTTTATGTCCATGAGGTACTTCATGGTGGCCTCGGCGGTCTCTCGGTCGAGCCCCCTCGTGGGCTCGTCCAGTATCAGGACCTTGGGAAATGCCGAGAGGACCGCGGCTAAGCTAACGAGCCTCCTCTGGCCTACCGAGAGCTTGTGGGGGCTTCTGTCCAGGAGCTTCTCTATGCCCAGATCCTTGGCTATTTGCTGGGTCAAGCTCTTGAGGGCCCTCCCCCTAACGCCCGCCAGCTTCAAGGTCATCTCGATTTCGGCCCTCACCGTGGTGTTCATGAGCATCTGGTCCGGGTCCTGGAAGGCGTATCCGACCAGCCTCACCCTCTCGGAGCCCGAGAGCTCGGCTGGACGCTTGCCGGCGATCTCGACGACGCCAGAGGTAGGCTTATATATGCCGGCCAGTAGGTACATCAAGGTGCTCTTGCCGGATCCGTTGGGCCCCACGATGCTCACCACGGCGCCCCGCGGTATCTCCAGATCCACCCCCTTCAAGGTCGGCGCCTCGTTGCCCGGGTACTTGAACACGACGCCGCTGGCCTTGACGATCGCCTCGCCGGAGGGGGGCTCCTCCTCTACGACTTCGATCGACAAGCCCTTGTTGGCCTCCAGGAATTCCTCAACGGTTATGGGGAAGGACGAGTCCTCGGGCTTGGCCAAGCGGTGTAGGTAGGCCACTTGGGGCTCCTCGACGCCGAATTTGTGGAGGCCCTTGGCCACGGCCCTATGGGGCTCCTCGTCCAGCACTATTCTGCCCTCGTCGAGGGCCACGACTCTGTCCACCATGGGCAGCACCCTCTCGACTTTGTGTTCCGCGATGATTATGGTGATCCCCTGCTCGTTCAGCTTTTTCAGCAAACCGAAGACCTCCTCGGTCCCCACGGCATCTAACATCGACGTGGGCTCGTCCAGTATCAGGACCTTGGGCCTCAGCGCGAGTATGGCGGCTATAGCGAGCCTCTGCTTCTCGCCGCCGCTGAGGAGGAAGGTGGGGTGGCTCCTTTTGTGCCAAAGCCCCGCCAGCTCGAGCGCCTCCCTCACCCTCACCCTCATCTCGTCGGGAGGGACCGCTCTGTTCTCGAGGCCGAAGGCCACGTCGTCCTCCACGATCAGCGCGAAGATCTGGCTCTCCGGCACTTGGTAGACCGTGCCCACGTCTAGGGCCGTCTTGTAGACGGGGGCGCTCCGGGGATCTCTGCCAAGCACCGAGACCTTCCCCCTCACCTCGGCCTTGATTATATTCGGTATAACGCCGTTTATGGTGTTTATGAGGGTCGATTTGCCCGAGCCCGTTCTGCCCACGAGGAGGACGAACTCGCCCTCCTCGATCGAGAGGGTCGCCTCCCTTAAGGCGAGCCTGTAGGGCTGTATATATCTAACAAAAACGTTGTTGAGTTCTACGACCTTCATCAACGGCTAGGTCGCCACCTGCTTAATATACCACACCAACGGAGCGATCAAGGCGCCCACGATGGCGCCCGCGAGGAGTTGCGTGACGCTCGTGATAGCCCAGAACTGGACCGTCGTGACGTAGCCGGTGACGAAGGTGCCCCAGAACCCCCTCCACCAGAACGGGTAGGCCATGCCTATCCAAGCGCCGGAGATCGCGCCGTCTAGGAACGTCATGCCCATGTTGCTCGGGGGAGGAGCCCCCTCGGCCTCGCCGCCGTCCGTCGCCACTATTTTAGGAGGCTTCAGGTAGGGCGTGAATATGGCCTCCCCTCTGTATATCAGCCAAAGATCGATCAAGGCGCCGTATGCCGTCATCTCGTATATGAACCAGAAGGGCTCCCCGCCGAAGCCGTAGTGGATCACGTCGGAGAGCAACGTGTAGACAAACATGGTGAGGCCGGCGACGCCGGGCCTCCCCGACAAGGCCGCGACGAGCTCCAGGAGGAATATCTCGCCGATTAGCGGGTAGTAGAAATAGGTGGTCACGGAGCCGATCTTCGGGATGAGCGGGCTGATGAAGAAGTTATAGACGACGAGGAGCGCGGCTGTCAAAGCGACGTAGACGAAGTCGAGGGTTCTGAACTTGCCGAAGGCCCTCCCCTCCTTGGGCCTCCAGGCCCAAGCCAATAGGCCGAAGTAGAGGAGCGTGAACGCCAAGACTATCGGCCAAGGTATTATCGTGTTGGTGTTGAAATACACGCCGTTCCAGACGGGTTGCGGCTTCGCGGTCGTTGTAGCGGCGAATATGGCTTGCTCCATGAGCGTCTCGTCTCCACAATATTAAAAGTTTACATCTAAAGCGCGTTTAAGTATTACTATTGATCTAATAGAGGCGCTATATAGTTCGGGCGGCTTTCGGTTTGTATATGCATGCCGGGTCCTCGGCCAGCGGATCCTTGAAGGCCGCGAAGGCCCTAGCCCTGGAGCCGCCGCAGACGTCCTTGAACTCGCAGACGCCGCACCTCCCGCCGAATTCGCCGCGTCTCATCTTGACCAAGAGGGGGTGCTCGCGGTAGATCCTCACTATGGACTCCTTCCGGATGTTCCCCAATGGATACGGCAGGAAGCCGCTGGGGTAGACCGTGCCGTCGTAGGCCACGAAGATTATGCCGTGTCCATCCCTCGTGGGCACCACCGTGGGGTCGAGCGGCTTGGGCGGATCGCCCATGAGCTCCCTCAGTCTGGCCACGAGCCTCTCGTAGGCGGGGGAGTTGTAGGATATACCGGAGGCCCTCTGGATCTTGGCCCGTCTGTAGAAGGGCGCCTCGACGGTCCTTATCTGCACGCCGTAGCGCGACGCGTCCACCAAGAACTGGACCGCGTCCTCGTACTCCTGCGGCGATATGTCGAGGGCCCTTACGGCGCGCCCGGTCTCGATCAAGAAGAAGACCTCCCACACCCTAACGCCCAGATCGTAAACCAGCTTGAACACGTCGGGGAGCTGGGGGAAGGACTTCCTCCACACCACGGTGTTCACTTGGACCTTTATCCCGGCGCCCATGAGGGCCTTTATGGCCTCTATGGTCGAGTCGAAGACGCCCGGCACGCCTCTGAGCTCCTCGTGGACCTCCTTGAGCCCGTCGAGACTTATCGAGGCGCTCCTTATTCTGCCCCTCAGCTCCGGCAGCGCCTCGAACAAGTTCTTGGACACGGCGGGGGCCAACGAGGCGGGGATGCCGAGCTCCTTGGCGTAGTCCAGGAGCTCCATGATGTCGAGCCTCATGAGCGGGTCGCCGCCAGTCACTATGAGCTCGGGCGGGGGCCTCCCGAAGTCTACGAGCTGCTCCAGGAAGGCCTTGGCCTCCCAAGTGGTCAACTCGCCGGGCAGAGGCTTGAGTATGGCGTTGGCTCTGCAGTGTTTGCACGCCAGAGGGCAAGCCTTGGTGGCCTCCCAGAATACCAGGAGAGGCCTTTTGTCGAACTCGGCGGCGAGCCTCCTGGGGTCCATACGTCTATCGAACTACCTATATATATCGGCCTCTCTATTGGCGCTGGGTTGGACTCCGCGGCCTCCCGACGACGCGTATAGGCCGGAGCGTTGGCCGCCGCCCCCGCGTCGGTTACCTCCCTCTGGGCTTCGGCTCGACGAGGGTGTTAACCGGCAACGCGGCGCCCCTCGCGTATTCCAGCTCGCGCCTCACGGCGATCCCGTATTTCTTGGCCATCAAATCGGATACAGTACGTCGCCCATGGTCGCGCTCTCCGGGTTGTTGATAAAGCGGTCCAGGAGCTCCGCGAGCCTCCCGACCTCTGCTACTTCGACTCGGCTTGCGGAATGGCGGCCTTCAACGTGGGGGCGATGGACTCCGTGGGGCCAACACGCCCTTGCCTTCGAGCACCCTTAAGAGGGCCTCGTTGTAGCTGTATATGGCTCAAGTTTAAGCCCATCGTCCCTATTTAATTCTCTTCCGAGATCCCACAGCTCTCGCTCCGGCTTGAGCATACTCCTCGCTAAGGCGTAGGTGGAAGACGCTGCCGATATCGCCACCGACACCACCGGGATGACGGCAACGACATCCACGTCGGATATCGCGTCGGCGCTAACCAACTGAGGCGGGACGACAGCGCCGTCTGCTCCAAGGCGGCGCGGAGCCGCCTAGAGCC
>DANS01000027.1:47672-49468 GCA_002497345.1 Thermoproteus sp. UBA157 | reverse complement strand
AATCGGGCCGACGTCCGCGTTGCGAGCTCGCAGGCGGATTGCTTATAAACGGGGCCGAGCAACCCCCAGCATGGGGTGGACGAGTTCGTCGTAACCCCGTGGGAGGTAAAGGGCAGAGTCGACTACGATAAACTGCTGAGGCAGTTCGGCGCGAAGCCCCTCACGGCCGAGGACGTAGCGCTCCTGGAGAAACACGCCGGCGAGGTCCACCCGCTGATCAGGAGGGGCCTCTTCTACGCGCACAGGGATTTCGACTTCATAATGAAGTGGCACGGCGAGGGGAGGCCCTGGGCCCTCTACACGGGGAGAGGGCCCAGCGGGCCGGTGCACATAGGCCACATGGTGCCGTGGATACTGCTCAAGTGGTTCTCGGACAAGTTCGGCCTCGAGGTGTACTTCCAGATGACGGACGACGAGAAGTTCTACGACGACCCGGAGCTATCTCTGGACGACACGAGGCGGTGGGCCTACGAGAACGCCTTAGACGTAATCGCGCTGGGGTTCACGCCGAATAGGCTCCACCTAATAATCGACACCCTCGACATCAAGCCACTGTTTCCCATAGCCGTGAAGACCGCCAAGAAGCTCACGTGGAACACCGTGAAGGCGACGTTCGGCTTCACCGACTCCACCAACATAGGGCTTATATTCTACCCGTCCCTGCAGATAGCGGTCGCCTTCCTCCCCACGGAGCTGAGGGGCGAGCCCACGCCCGTGTTGATACCTTGCGCCATCGATCAAGACCCCTACTTCCGCCTCGCGAGAGATATCGCGGACTCCTTGGGCTACCCCAAGCCGGCTACCCTATACTCCAAGTTCATAATGGCGCTCACCGGGGAGAGCAAGATGTCCGCGTCGAACCCCGACTCGGCCATTTACACTACAGACGACGAGAGGGCCGTCAAGCGCAAGATCATGAACGCGTTCACGGGCGGGAGGCCCACGGCGGAGGAGCAGAGGAAATACGGCGGCAATCCGGACATATGCCCCGTCTTCCACTACCACATGCTCTTCGACCCCGACGACGCCTCCGTGGAGAAGATAAGGCATGATTGCAGGTCGGGCGCCCTCCTCTGCGGCGAGTGCAAGCTGATGTTGTACGAGAAGGTCAGCCGCTTCCTCAAGCAACATAAGGAGGCCAGGGAGAAGGCTAAGGATAAAGTGGATCAATATAGGCTGAGCGTAAAGCTCAAGTAAAAAACCTCTTGTCTTGTCCTACGATACGATCTTCGCGATCGCGTACGTATCCCCGACTTTCTCTATTTGGACCTTCACGTGCTGGCCTGGCTCGGCGCCTGGGACGAAGACTATGAAGCCCTCGACCTTCGCAACGCCGTCTCCCCTCCTGGACTTCTCCACGACGTCTACCTCTATCACGTCGCCCTCCTTGACCGGTTTAGGCCCTCTCGGGCCGCCGCGGCCTCCTCGCCGCGGCCCTCTTCCTTCCCTTTCCATTAGCCCCTAGGATTGGAGGTATAAAAGCCTTTTCACCTCGGCGTGACGAAGTTCCTCCCGTCTCTCTTCTCGACGGAGATCAGCCCTGCGCGCTCCAGCCGCCTCACGGACTTGAAGACCGTGGTCCTGGGGAGGCCGAGGCTCCGCGCTATGTCCGACTCGTAGGCGCCCCCCGTCTTCCTCACATACGAGAGCACGAGCTTGTCCGTGTCGTTTAAGTCAAGCGCGACCTGCCCCCTCCGGCGTAACAGAAGGGCAACCGCGGCCACAACGGCGATCGCCGCAACTATGAGCCACACGACGGGGAGTTGCCATGAGGCTCGACCGGCGGAGCTCGGGGC
>DANS01000027.1:41376-47638 GCA_002497345.1 Thermoproteus sp. UBA157 | reverse complement strand
GCGTCGTGGCAGATGCGGCGGAGCCGTTGGACGCGGCGTTGCCGGGCAGAGCTCGGCCTTGTATAGTGTAGGCGACGACGCCGGGGCCCTTGGCCACCACGAGGAGGGAGCTGCCAGACCTCGTGTAGTTGAGTATTGTGAGCGTCGGCGTTAGCAAGACTCCGCCTTGGGCCCAGATCACGTAGACGCCCTCGGTGACGTTGAAGGAGATGAGCCCGTCGAGCGTTCTAACTCTGGGCACGTACTCCACCGTTATTAGGGCTCGGCCCAACACAGGCACCAAAAGAGTCGTCCCGTTGAGCACGGCCGCCACGGGCGTTCCGTTGTTGAGGACCACAGGCGCCGAGAGCGGGGGCGCGGGGAGGTGCAGAGGATATACGGTGCCTGTCAAGGTCTGGTTGAAGATCAGCAACGCGGTCCCGTTGGCGAAGAGCAGGATTGCCCACAACACGAGGGGGAGGAAAAAAGGAGTATATCTAGGTTTCGTTAGTCCTCATCTTGCTCCGGGGAGCTACTTGAACCGCTGGATGTATTCGTCGCATTGCTCTCCTCGTGATCGTCGTGATGGTCGACCTTGTTCTTGCCGTGGTCGTTGTCGGCGGACTTCCCGCTAGCGCCTACGTCCTCGTCGTGCCCGTGATTCGCCCCCTTCGATGAGCCGCTAGAGGGCGCGCCCGTTGCTCCGTGCTCCTCGTGATCGGCTCCCTTCGCCCCGTGGTGGTCGCCGTGCTCCTCGTGATCGCCGCCCACCTGCACCTCGACCTTGTAGCCGTGCCCCGTCTTGTGTACCTCTATGCTGGTGCCGTTGGCGAGCTTTATCTCGAGCTCCTCGACGGTCGTCGTAATGTTGGCCAAATACGCGGCGGTCTTGGCCAACTCCGCGGCCGTCGCGGGGTCGTACGGCTGGAGCTCCTTGGAGAGCGACGTCAAGAAGCTCGCCAAGTAGGACATATTGCTCACGAACGCCTTCACCTCGAGCTCGTTGCGGGTTCCGTTAAGCGCCGAGAGCTTTCTATCTATTTCGTACTCGACCTTGGCCTTTAGGTACGTGGCGTTGGGCCTCGTGGCGTTGAGGTATTTAGCCGTTATCATTATGTTGACCTCGGCCTTCTTGGTGGCGTTGCTCGCGGCTATGTAGCCGCCCAGCTGTTTCAAGAGCGACAGAGCGGCCGTCGCGTTGCCGGACTTGAGGGCCGCCGCCAGCTGGGACAACACCTGCGAGACGTAGGTGCTGTTGAAGGCCCCAACGGCGTGGCCCACCACGTGGACGTAGTAGGCGGTCGTTGCGTTGTAGATCACCGTCTTGAGATTTACCGTGATCACCTTCTTGTTATAGTTTATTACTAGATGGGTGCCATTCGACGTATATACTAAGTGTATTGTACCCGATGGAGTGGTCACGTAGATCACCGTCGCGTTGGCCAACTGGGTCACGTTGGCGGCCGTCGCGTTGAGGCCGGCGGTGGCGTTTACGCCGATTGTCGAGTTAGCCGCGCTCGTCGCGTTGGCGGCCAAAGCGGCGTGGAAGCTCGTTGCCATCAACACGAGCGCCGCTATCGCCAGCGATAGGCCCAGAGTTTTGAGCTCCTCCATGGCTCAGCGTTGTGAAGAGGGGCTAAAAGGAATGCTTTTACGAGACGTCGTGAACAAGCGGCCACACGGCGTGAACGAGCCGGCCCGCCGGGCGTTCACGCAGTGAACGTCGCCATGGCGGCCGACCCGCTGATATATAAAAATCGGCTTCTCCTATATAGCTTGTGCGTCGGCGCGATCCCCGTCGCGGCCGGACTGCCCGAACGTCCCGGGGCGTGAAATTTTAAATTCGCGGATTTCATGAGAATCGAGCGGCCGTAGCTCAGCGGGAGAGCGCCCGGCTGAAGACCGGGCGGTCCCGGGTTCAAAGGGGGATCCCGAGCAGATCCCGGCGGCCGCACCATTCGAATTTTTATAGTAGGTATAACCCGTGGAGCTCTCGGTCTTCTCAGGCTTCTCGCTGATATATGGCGCTCCCGGCACAGGGAAGACGTCGCTTGCACTTTACTTGGCCGACAAGCTCGGCAAAAAGGCCATGTACGTGGGCATGTACGAGAACGGCGAGAGAATCCGCAGGAAGCTCGAGTACCTCGGGCTCGACGCCGGCAAATTCGCCATCTACGACTTCATCAACATATCGGAGCACAAGGCAGTGCTCGAGATGATCGGCGAGGCGTACGTGAAGGAGTCCCCCGACGTCGTGGTCATCGACGGCGTGAACTACTTCCCAGAGGATAGAGCTGTGGCCTCCGCGCTCTACCGCATGTTCGACGTGCCGGTTATCGCAATAGGCGAGGAGCCCGTCGGCTCTAGGCCCTTGGCCTACATGGCCGACCTCTTGATAGAGGTGGGGCAGAGGTTCCGGAAAGGCGCGCGCTATAGATACGTCAGGTTCCTCAAATCGAGGTTGGGCCCGCCCCCCGCCTCTGAGCTCAGCTTCGTTGTGATTAGGGGAGGGCCCGTCTTAATAGAGCCGTGGGATGAGGGGAAGACGTCCACGAGGCTCGCCGCCGTCGCGTCCATGAAAAGGGTGGTGTTCGCGGAGGAGGCCGTGAAGGCGTTGACGAGCGCTAGGCAAGAATACGCCAAGCTGGGCCTCCTCGAGGGCTCGAGGGTGGCCGACTTCATAGGCACGGGCCCCGAAGACGTCGCCTTGGCCGCCGCCGTGTTCTGCGACTACGCCGAATCCGCCGACGTGGTGTTGGTCCAGACGATCCCCTTGGCGGAGCGGCTCCTTAAGTGCCGGCTGGAGAGGCGCCTAATACCGACGGAGGAGCTAAACGACGATGGGGGGCTCGAGGCGTTCAAAGACGCCGTGGGCGGCGCGAGGGCGCTCCTCTTGTACGGCGCTGAGCAGATAGTGAGGAGATACGGCTCGGGGAGGCTCAAGCTCCTGCTCGACTTCTTAAACGCTGTGCGCCCCGATTTGGCCATACTCGCCGTCTTCTCGGGCCTAGAGCCGACCCCTCGCCTCAACGTCATGTTCAACACGGTGTGGAGAATAGAGGACGGGAGGGCTGAGGTGGTGAAGTCCACGCTGGGGTGGCCCGTCAAGAGCTTTAAGGTGGAGAGGAGGGGGGAGGGAGGATACTACTTCGCCCCTGCTTGATATGCGGCTCGTCTTGTTGGTGCTTCTGGCCGAGTACGCCGCCATGGCCTTGATGGCGGCGTTGGGCTACGCCTACCACCACGTAGTGCCTCAATGGTTCGTGGACGAGTTGAGGCGCTACGTGAACCAGACCGCGATAGGCCCTCTCCAGATCTTCGGCCACAACTTAGCGATAATGGTCGCAGATTCTATCCCCTTCGTGGGCCCCTTCGCCTTGGCCGTATCCATATCGGCGACGGGCTTCGTGCTTGGGGCCTTCGTGGGCTATTCTCCCCTAGCCGGCGAGTTGGGCCCCCTCGCGCTCGTCTTGGCCTATCTGCTCACAGCCGCGATGCCCCACGGCATACTGGAGCTCTCCTCGTACGCCTTCGCGACGGCGGGCTCCATGGACGCGACCAGGAGAATCCTGAGGAGGCGCGGCGGCGCCTTGAGGAGTTGGCTCATCCACTTAGCCATAGCGCTGGCCCTCCTCCTCGCCGCGGCCTACGTGGAGTGGTTCGAGATAACGGCCTTGAGCTCCTTTCTGCCTCGCCTCTAAACATATTTATCCGGGCTAAGGGCAGGATTATGGAGCTGTCGAGCCCAGCCTTCAAATACGGCGAGGCCATCCCCCGCAAGTACACCTGCGACGGCGAGGACGCCTCGCCTCCGCTGGCCATCGCCGGAGTGCCCGAGGGGGCCAAGGCGTTGGTCCTGATAATGGAGGATCCCGACGCGCCGATAGGCTTGTTCACGCATTGGATCCTCTACGATATCCCCCCTACCGTGCGGGAGCTCCCCGAGGGCGTCCCCAAAAGGCCCGAGGTGGCCGGCATCGGCCTTCAAGGCGTCAACGACTTCGGGAGGGTCGGATACGGCGGTCCATGCCCGCCGAGAGGCCACGGCCCCCACCGCTACTTCTTCCGGCTCTACGCCCTCTCGGCGCCGCTGGGGTTGAGCCCGAGGGCCTCGCGCAGGGCGGTGCTCGACGCCATGCGGGGGAAGATGATCGCACAAGCGGAGTACATGGGCACGTACAGGAGATGACGGAGGGAATATACTTCGGATATAATAGTTGTTCGGGAGCTATATAAACCGCGAGTTGTGTTGCCACATGGCGAAACAAAAGCTGAAGTTCTACGACATAAAGGCCAAGCAGGCGTTCGAGACGGACAAGTACGAGACCGTCGAGAAGAACACGGCCAGAGGCCCCATGATATTCGCGGTGGCCACGTCGCCGTATACCGGCATCAAGGTCTGGAGGCTAATAGGCAAGAAGAAATAAGCGGCACGGAACCTCCCCTTTTTCCCGTCCCCCTTTCCCGCTGGCCCGGCAGCCACGACGCCGCCTTCACGTTGGCCCGCCACGTCCTCGTTGCCGGGGTACACATCGGCGCTTCTCTCCCCGCTGTAGGTATCTCCGCCCCCGCTCAATCTTAAAGCCGCCGTGGAGTCCCGGCGATCGCGGCCGAGAGGCCCGAGGAGGCGCTGGCGGGTACCGCCAGCTGTGTTAAGCCTTTTCTCGGCGATGCGCGGTCCTCGCATGGCGCACGACGCTTCTCCCGGCGTTTGAGAACTGCGTCGCGCCGTTTTTCCCTGAGTCGTGGAGACGGGCCTCCGGCCTTCCGGCTGTTTCCAAACGTTGGCGCGAAGCGCACTGAGAACTCCGGTGTAGCGGGCGAGAGCCGGCGTCTGTCCGAGAAGCGGGCTTGCGTAGGAACGGCCTTTGTCGTGCCCGAGCGGCGTCTGCCCTTGGGCGGTCTGAGGCCGGGGAATAGCCGAGCCGCCCCGTTAAATAGGAGGAGTGGGCCCGCCGGGATTTGAACCCGGGATCTCCCGCGCGTCAGGCGGGCCTCAGGGAACTGCTTCTATCCTAGCCGCTAGACTACGGGCCCCTTCGGTGCCAAACGTGTGGATTTTAAGCTTTTCCCCGTCTAAGGCCGAGGCGCAGATGGGCCACTTCCTAATCGCAGCTGCGCTGGGATCCCGCTATGCCTATGGGAGTCTTGACGGCCGTCACGGTCCTGTTGGAGATACGGGCAACCGCGTCTAAGTAGTTTAGGAGCCCCCAGTCCTCTGCGAGAGATATCACGGCCGGTATGCCCGCGGCCTTTACCAACTTAATGAGCTCGAGCAGTACTATGTAGAAGATCCTCTCGTCGAAGAACCTCGCGAATATGTCAACGCCGTCTATGAACAGGGCATCTGCCTTCTGCTTCACGGCGAGGATGTAGACTTGTAACAAGAAGGCATCTACGTCGAGCGGGGCGTTCAGCGCCTCCACGTCGTATTTGGCCCTCAACAACTCAGCATCGCCGAGGAAGCTCAGATAATACGCCCTCTTCCCGGCCCTCTTTAGGCCCTCCGCCATCTTGAGCATAACCGTCGACTTGCCGGAGCCGACCGGCCCCACCAACGCCGTCACTGCGCCGCCCGTTATTCCGCCCAACGCCTCGTCTATGCAGGAAACGCCGGTCTTGACGACCTCGCCTGGCTTGGACGAGGGCTCAGCGCTTATTAGGACGAACCCGACTCCTTCGGCGATGGAGAAGGGCACGACGTATCCGGCCCTTCCTCCCCTCGCCTTCCTCACCACGAGCTCCCTCACGGTGCCGTAGGGGTAGACGTCGTATCTGAGCTCTATGACGTTGTCGGCGATATACGTGATCCGCTCCGCCACTTGCCTCTCCGCGGTCGCCAAGACGTCCACCCCCGCCGTCTTGATCAACCTGTATATGAGGTTGTGCAGGACCTTGACCCCTCCGTGAGGATCGCCATATGTCAACTCGGTGATGGAGTCCAAGACGAGCAGCTCCGGCTTTTGCCGAACGGCCTCGTCTATCAAGGTGCGGGAAAACGCCTCCAGGTCCTCGACAAGGGGCGCATCCCAATATATCAGCTTATCGCCGAAGGCGTAGCCCAGCTTGGCCATATTGGCGCGGAACGTGCGCTCGTCCTCAAACGCCGAGACCCAGAAAACGCGCCCGTAGTTGCTGTAGGCGTACCAGGCGGCGAAGGTGGTCTTCCCCGCACCGGCGGGGCCGTAGACCAGCGTTACGCCCTTTAACCTCAGCGCGTCCATAGCCCCTTATCGCTGAGGTACCTCCTCAACATGTCTTGGCCCATATCGCAGCCGTTTCG
>DANS01000027.1:28791-41230 GCA_002497345.1 Thermoproteus sp. UBA157 | reverse complement strand
CGAGGAGCTCCTTGGTGAGGCACACTCCACGATGGGGCAACGAGTTTATAAGCATAATTATAAATTTGAATTTAATGCAACTATATGTTTAAAGATAAATCGAATAACACGTAGAAGACGGCTCCCATCAAGGGGCCGTAGATCAAGCCGGCGACGGCCATGACCGAGAGGGGGTCGAGGGACAACCCGCCGATTTGCAAAGCGCCGAGGGGGCTGAGGGATAGGGCGATTATGAAAAGCGTAACGGGCAACAGCTGGGCCATTATGACGTAGACCTCGAAGAGGACAGCGATGGACCTCACGAGGGAGGCCGCCCTTATTTGCTTCTGCCTCAACATCCAATCGAGGCGCGCCATGAGCACCGCGTCTATCCTCTCGGTTATTCTAGACGACCTCGCCAAGATGTCCACCGTCTCTCTGTAGCTCTGGCTCGGCACCCTCTCCGCGCTGCGGAGAAGCGCGTCGATGGGGCTGGAGCCCATCACCACCATATCCCTTATAATAAGCGACAACTCCCTCGCTATGTACTTGTCCTCCTCGACCTCGGCCGCCCTAGCTATGGCCCTCCCCAGCGGAACGCCGGCGGTGAGGAGAGGCAACAAAACGCCGAGCGTGTAGGGGAGGTTGTTCTCGAAGTGGGCCCTCCTGGCCGAGACCAAGTGGAGCGGGTAGAGGACCAAGCCCGCGAAGATCGTGAGCCCGACGGCGGCGCCTAGGGCCAAGCCGGCGATGGACTTGAGCCATAACGACGCCGCCACCCCGACGGCCAACGCAGCCGACGTTGGCGCGGCCAGGAGCGCGAAGAGGTAGCGCTTGTAGGAGAAGCCCAAGCCGCTGAGCTTATACAGCTCGAAGAAGGTCATACCTCGCCCTTCAAGACGGCCTCCAGCGCCCCATCGGGATCCGCGGCGTAGCGGGAGAAGACCTTGGCCACGATGTACGGAGACGTGAGGCCCCTCTGGGCCATTGCCGACAAGAGCCTCTCCCTGCGGGCTAAATCCTCCTTGAGGAGGTCGAGCGGCACGAAGCGGGCCCTCGATACGGTCTCCAGATGCCGGCTCTCGTCGATGCGCTCTAAGGCGTCCTTCTGCGGATCCCATCTGAACAACGCGTGGAGCCTCGGCCTCCCCCGCGGCGATACTCCCATGTTCTCCACAACCTCCACCACGCGCCTGACCACCGCGTCGCCCGCCTTGACGCGCATTATTCTGACGAAGACGTGGGCCAAGGCCAACAACGCGGGCGGAACGCTCATCGGCCTCGTGAGGAGTCTCCTCACGGCGTCCTCCACGGTCTCGGCGTGGATCGTCGTGGCGCCCGCGTGGCCCGAGCCGAAGGCTTGGAAGAGCACGTACGCCTCCTCCCCCCTCACCTCGCCGACTATCACGTAGTCGGGCCTGGAGCGCATGGCCACGGCCAGGAGGTCGAAGGCCGACACGTCCCTCACGCCCTCGAGCCTGCTGGGCCTAGTGAGGAGGGCTTGCCAGTGTTCGTGAACGATGTTTATCTCCCGCGTGTCCTCTATGGTGAGTATCTTGGCGTCGGGCCTTATTAGGTAGAGCAAGGCGTTGAGGAGCGTGGTCTTCCCGGCCCCGGTGGGCCCCACTATGATTAAGTTGCGGCCGTAGTCCAACATGAGCCAGAGATACGCCGCCGCCTCAGCCGATATGGTCTTAGCTCTGATCAAATCGATCAGGGTTATCGGCTCCACGAAGAACTTCCTTATCACGAAGGAGGGCCCTCTCGGCGACGACGGAGGTATCACCAGCTCGAGCCTGTACCCCTCCGGCAACATGCCCTCCAAGATGGGGTCCGCATACGAGACCGTCTTCCCGACCAGCGCCGAGAACTTCTGCACGTAGGCGTCCGCCTCGGCCTGAGTTAGGACCAAGTTCGTGCGGAGGGACTCCCATCTGCTGTGCCACACGTATATGGGCAAGCCGGGCCCGTCTACGTGGATGTCCTCGAGGAAGGGATCCCTGACGAGGGGGTCGAGGGGGCCGTATCCCAAGAGGTCCCTCTTGAGATAGTACATGATCTTCCCCCTCACCCTCTCGTCGATTTTTATCTTGAACTCCTCGACGGCCCTTCTCACCAGCTCCTCCAGATACTCGGCCCTCCTCTCCTTGGAGAGCCTCAACACGCCGTCTTTGACGTCGCCGATGTTCTGGATGGCGTTCTTCAACCTCGCGAGAAGCGCTCTCTCCTCGTCGTTAAGCGGCGGCTCCACCGCTCTGTACGCCTTGAAGCCGTCCTTGTTTATGTACACCATCGCGTGGACGTATTCCGATATCTCGTACTCGTCGAGCACTTTCAGAACTTCGCCCATAGCGGCGCTAGGAGAGCCGCCGTCGATATCGCCGACGCGATGGCGGAGTGGACCAGCCCGGCGCTTGCGTTGAAGTAGACTATCCGCCCCACGATGAGCCCTCCCACGATGGACTGGGAGATGGCGGAGAAAAGCACAATAGCCAACGCATCTAGGGCGTTCACGACAGCCGGCCTTATGGACGAGGCAACCGCCGAGGAGGAGAGCTCGGCCAACTGGGGTATCATGAAGTAGATCAAGACGTCCGACAAGACGACGAAGACTCCCAAAACGGCGTAGAAGAGGAGGACGTAGGGCCTCAGCTGCGTCGTCAGATCCCTCCTGAACTCCACGACAGCCGCGAAGCTCCGCGCGGCGGCGCCCAAGACCTCAGGCAAGCGCGCTCCGCTCCTGACGGCCTCCGCCACGATTAGGGCGAAGCGCTTGAAGTCGGGGCTGCCGACCTCCTCGGCCGTCCTCCACAAGGCCTCCTCCGCGGTCATCCCGCCCACTTCGCTCAAGGCGAGCACGCGCTTCATGATGTCGGAGAGGGGAGGGGCTCCCATCGAGGCCACCACGCCGAAAGCGCCCTTCAAGTCCATGCCGCCGGCCACCGCGTCGGCTATAGCCCTCAAGGCCTCGGGCAACTGCCCCTCGAGCCTCGCCCTCAACGCGGCCCGCCTCCATGGCCTATAGCCGGCCGAAAACAGCGCGGAGGATATCGAAATGCCTACGGCGAGGAGCAAAAGAGGCGAAAAATACATGAAGGGAATTTAACTGGCGGTGACGGTCACCGAGAACTGCGTGCCTTGTTGAGTCACTATCTTGATGACGTAGGAATAGCCGCTTTGTATAGCGCAGTTGCCGAAGTTGATGTAGACCAGCTGGTCTTGGCCCGGATAGAGCGTAGATGCCGTGGAGGCCGTTGTGCTCAACCCTTTATATATGGTTATTCCGTTCGTAACACATAGCGGATTCGTAGTGCCCGGCGTTAAGAGGTAGGCCGTGGCGAGGGTTACGTTGCTCCCGCCGATGTTCCTTATGTAGAGATAGGCGTAGGTCCCCCTCGCCGCTGTGCTGGTCAGATTGGCGGCCTCTATGCTCAACCTCTCGGTGGCCGATATCTGCTCGGCTTGCGACGTGGCCTTCGTGACGTAGCCGGCGAACCACAGATAGAGCAATACGGCGCCCACGACGGCCAGCACTATCAACAACACGGCGGCTACTATGGGCTCAATTCCTTTCGCCTTCATGGGAGCCGGGATCTTCAATAAATAAATATTTTACGGCTAAAGATTATTAAATTAAAGCGTTTTGATTAGCGTGAAGGCGATATCGGAGGTGGCGGCCGCGGCCCTTCTGCTCGTCATATCGGTAGCGCTGGCCGTCTTCTTGGCCTCGGCGTTTTTCAACATATACGCCCAACAACAGTCCGCGCTGGCCTTGGAGCAAGCAGCGCAGTACTGCCAGCTCAGAATAGTGGACGCCACAAACCGCAGCGGCTACGCGACGCTCTGGGTCTACAACTTCGGCCAAGCCCCTTGCGCCATATCCTCGGCTTACGCCCTGACGCTCTCGGGCAACGTCGCCGCGGCCTCCTCCGCGTCCGCGACGGTGCCGCCCGGCTCGCTCCTCGCCGTAAACACAACGCTCCCCTACGGCTATCCCGGCTATAGGCTCGCCACGACCGGGGGACAGACCCTAGACTGGTGGGGGCGATGAGGGGGCTCTCAACAGTCGCGGCCTTCGCGGTGTTCCTCGTGGTGATGGCGGTATTCATGGTGGCCGTGCTCTACTACTTCAAGTTGTTGAGCCAAGAGGCGCTCCGGGCCGTGCAACAAGTGAGGCAAGCCGCCTTGCCGCCCGACCAGCAAGCCGCGTTGGGGTACAACGGCTCTTGCTTCTTCTCGGCGGCGGGCCCCGGCTACCCGTTCGCCTACTACTTGGTCTCGAGCTACCCGAGCGGAGCGGCCGTGTACTGGTCTAGGATCTCCCCGGCCTCGGCCGGCGCCTTCGGGATACCTTGCCCTCCGTCGCCGGGAATGTACAAATACATCGGCGTTAGGCAGAACGGCCAACTGGCCTATCTCTACGTCTACGTGGGGCCCTCGGTCGCGTACGTGGTGGCGAACTCCACAATCGTGTACGTAGGCAAAGCGGGCGGCTCAGCCTACCTCTACCTAAACGCGTACAACAACTCCACGGGCTGGCTGCCGGCCTCCTACAGCGTGACCTTGCTCTACAACGCCTCGCAAGTGGCTTGTTCCCCCTCCGAGTTCCGGACGGGTCCTCTAGCGCTAGGGCCCGGCGAGCAGAGGCCCATCCCCCTCGGGCAGGTCGTGTGCACGGCTGTGGGCCGCTTCTACACGTCTGAGATAAGGGCCGTCGTGACTCAGACCTACGGCTCGTATAGCTGGAGCTACCCGGCCGCCTTCGTGCTAACGCTAGTCAACATCACGGCGCCTGCCTCGACCACGACGGCGCCATCGGCTTGTTCCTTCTATGCGTCCAGCGGATCTATGCTCAGCGGCTTTAATCAGCTGAACGGCTGGATAGGGGCATGGGGGCCCGCCTCAAACGGCGTCGTCGTCGCCTTGAGGCCCGGCTTGCTGGTGCCGGACTCCACAGGCGCGGGGACCGGCACGTATTACGTCCAGCTGAGCGATATACCCTTGGGCACGCTCGTCTTGACGAGCCAGAGCGCCGTTGGCGTCGGCGGGAGCATGCCGAGCTTCATGTCCTCGATCCTCATCTACGCCTACAACGGAACCAAGGTGGTTCTGTACAGCAACGGCTCCGCGCAAGCCACGCTCTCCCCCGGCAACTACACCATCTACGGCACCTTCAGAGCCTCCGCCAACGCGGCGCCCGGCAATACGGCGACTTTGTACCTTACTTGCGGATCCTCCCAGTACCCCATAGGGCTGGAGATACCGGGATGGGGCTGGTGGGGGATACGCGCAGACGTCTACAGCGATCCGAACCCCTACCAGAGCCCCGTGAACGACCCATCCGCCCTAGGCCGATATAAGGGGACTTGGTCCATAGGAGCCGTCGCCATGTGGTTGAGCTACAGAAGCCCTCCGATCCCCTCCCCGTCTCCTTACTTCACAATTGCTGATGTTCTAAACAGCGCGCCGCAATGGGTCGCGGCCATATTGAACCCCTCGGCCAACCAATGGGTGAATTGGGCGTTGAACATAAGCGGGATGCTCTATATGCCTTGGAGCGGGAAGACCCACGTGGGCGTCTGGCACGACGACGGCGCGGCTGTCGTCATGTGCGGCAGCTCGATGGACTACTGGTATTACACATCGCCTCGATTCGATAGTTCCGACATCGACTGCGGCCCTCCCGGCAATAAGTACGTCAAGATATATTACTTCGAGGGCTACGACGAGTCCGTGCTGATATTCGTGGTCGGGCGCGGTAAAAGCGGCTACATACCCACCATCGATGGAGCTTGGTACTGTAGTGATTTCAACTGGAACACAGGCACTTGCAACACGGCGTGGCAATTCACCCCGGCGACCTCGGGCAACGTGCCCTATTGGGTTGCGTCGCACTACTCGCCCGGCGCCTCCGACGGGGGAGGCACTCCATCGCCTTAAGGATGAGCCTTAAAAGCCCGCCGGGCCTAAGTCCTATGAGGCTCGTCGTGCTGGCCTTGTTGTTGGCCTCCCTCGCCCTCGCCAAGGTCGTCGTTTTCAGCGATGGCTCCGGCTACGCGCTTTTGAGCAACACGGGGTTCTCCGTCTACTCCATAGACGGGCGCCTCCTCTACGCGGGGCCTGGGCCCGCCTACGTGGGCCCCACGTGCATCGCCTTCTACACGGGAAGCGGCGTCTCTATCGTGAATTTCAGAGGCGCGCTCAAGGCGTTCTACCCCCTCAACTTCACCCCGACCGTGCTGGCCTCAGATTGCCGCGTCGTCGTGGCGGCGAACCAGACCGTCGGCGTCTACATATCGCCGAGCGCCGCCTACTCCTTCAAGTTGAGCGCGGCTCCCTACTCGGCTGTCGTCCTCAACGGAGTCGGCTATATCTTGGACCTAAACGGCGACGTCGTCTCGGCGGGCCCCAGCGGCGCGTCGACCGTCAACATCGGCGGATACCCCGCCGGCATGGAGTCCAGCCCCGACTGCGTCGTGGCCTCGGTCGTTAAGTCGGGGACGCAGTATTTCTACAGAGTCGATAAGAGCCCGCCCGAGTTGCTCGCCTCGGAGCCTGCCAGAGTGGGGCTGGCGTATCCCTTCGCCGTGGGGCCGGGCTGCCGCCTCCTGCTAGCGCCCCGCGATAAGGGCACGGCGGCCGCCGCCGATGGGCCATACGCCGTTTACGGAACATCGACGGGATACGTGGAGATCTACCTCGGGGACGAGCTGGTCTACGAGAAGTACGTGGGCGCCCCCGTCCTCTCGGTGTCGTCGGCCGGCCTCAACATAGCCTACCAGACGCCTCAAGGCGCAGGGACCTTGATCTTGGTCAACGAAACACTCGTCTCAAACTGCGGCAACAAGTCGATCTTGGTCGAGGCCGGCCATATGAGGCCCGCCCCCGCCGTCATCCAATTCCCCAACGGCACCCGCTGCGTGTTGACGGCCAACTACACCGTTGGCTCGGCCGTCTACGCGACGTATAAGCGCCAGTACTTCGTAGTCTTGAACTCGCCCCAGCCCTTCTCGGGCTGGCTCGACGCGGGCTCGGCCGTCCCGCCGCCTCCGCCCGTCGCGTTGGACTACGTGGAGCTGGTGCCCAGGGGGTGGGCCGTGGGGGGCTCCCTCTATCCGTCGCTCGCCGTGGACGGCCCCTTGACGGCCTCAGCCGAGTACGAGGTCGTCCCCCTGGTGAACGGCACCTTGGGCAACGGCACTGCCGTGCGCGTCGTCGTCTCGACGCCCGTGGTCGTCTGGCCCCAGAGGCCGTCGTACGTAGTGGAGAGGTACTACTACGTCGCGGCGCAACCGCCGGCCTACGTCGTAGGGGGAAACGGCTATTACCAAGCGGGCTCCCCGGCGACCATAGCCGTGAAGTTGCCGAGCGCGCCGGCAGGTTGCAGATACGTCTTCTCCGGGTGGATCGGCCTCAACGCCACGGCCCCCAACGTAACCGCGGTTGTCGCGCAGCCCATATACGCCGCTCCGCGGTTGGTGGAAGAGTGCCAAGTAGTCCTCTACACCAAATACGGCGCCGTGGTCAACGCGCCCGGGTGGGTCCCCGTGGGGACCGTCGTGTCCCCCGAGGTGGTCCCCTCGGCCGTGTGGGCTCCCTTCCCGTTGAGATACGTCTTCGTGGGCTGGGACGTCAACGGCGCGGTGGCCACGCAATTCGCCGTGTCGGGCCCGGTCTACGCCACGGCGGTCTGGGCGCTCGACCCGACGCCCCTAGTCGCCATAGCCGTAGCGCTCGCCGCCGCCGCGGTCGGCCTTTGGCTCAAGCGCCGGNNGCGCTCGGCGGATCGGCTAGGCCGGGCGGCGCTCGACCCTCTTCGCCCATATCTTTCTGGGATCCACCTTGTAGAAGGCCCTCCCAGCTCCGTGCAACAGCAAGTTCGTCTTCTCGAGGACGGGCCCCCACTCGTCCACGAGGCCCTCGCGCACCTTGACCTTGAGCGCCTCGAAGACGTACAGCCTGACCTCGCCTACGTCCAGCTTCGCCATCACCTTCGCCTCATATATGGCTATGGACCCGTCTAGGCCGGGCGCCTTAACTACGTCGCTGGGAACCAGCTTGAGGCCAAACGCGGATGCCTTGTCCACGTCCCTCCCGCTGACGGACCCCAGCGCGTACGCCAAGTCGGCCATGTCTATCGGGACTACGTTTATGGTGGCCTCGCCCGAGTGCTCGAGGCACTGGAACGTGTAGGCCGACTTATCCACGGCTATCGCTATAGTGGGAGGCTCCTCCGACACGGGCGTGTTCCAGCTGGCGGGCATCGCGTTGAGCCTCCCGCCCGGACACTGCGTTATTACCACCACGGTGGGGCGGGGATGGAGCGGCCTATAGAAGACGCCCTTGTACTCGACGTACATGAACTCTAGGGGGCTTAATTAAAAAAGGATTAACGAAAATATGCTTATGGAACGCGTCGCCTTTAAGACCAATCTGCCCCCCGATAAGGTGAAGGAGCTCGTGGAGGTGCTCCGCGGCATATACGATCCCGAAATACCCATAAACGTCTACGACTTGGGCCTGATCAGAGAAGTAACCCTTAAGGAAGACGGCACCTTGAAGGTCGTGATGACGCTGACCGCGGTCGGGTGCCCCGTGAGCGCAAACTTGGCCAACGAGGTCGGGCTGGCGGTTCAGTCCGTGGTCGAGGCCAAGGAGGTGGAGGTGGACGTGGACTTCGAGCCGCCCTGGGATCCCACCCAGATGACGCCCGAGGGCAGGGAGATGTTCAAGGCGATATACGGATACGACATCGTTGAGCAGTACCTCAGACAACAGCAGGAGCTAGCCCAGCAGCAGGCGTAGTATTGTTTTATATACTGCTCTTTGCAACGGCCCGTGTTGGCCATATTCGGGGGGAGACCGATCAGGGAGAGGCCCATATCGGCTAGGCCAATCGTCTACAGCCCCGAGCTGATGAAGGACATAGAGGAGGTGTTGAAGTCGGGAGCGCTCGTATCCACCCACGGCAAGTGGGTCAAGGCCTTCGAGGAGGAGCTGGCCCGGTTCCTCGGCGTGCGGCACGCCTTGGCCACCACGAGCGGGACCACCGCGCTTCACTTAGCCCTCAAGGCCCTCGGCGTTGGCCCGGGCGACGAGGTGATAACAACGCCGTTTACCTTCGCCGCCTCCGCGACGGCCGTGTTGCACGCCAACGCTGTGCCCGTCTTCGCCGATATCGACAAGGAGACCCTCAACTTGGACCCCGCGTCCGTCGAGGCCAAGATAACCGATAGGACCAAGGCCATTATCGTCGTGCACCTAGCCGGCTATCCGGCCGAGATGGATGCCTTCGCCAAAATCGCAGAGGAATACGGCGTGTACGTAATCGAGGACGTGGCGCAAGCGCTGGGGGCGGAATACAGAGGCAAGAAGGTCGGCTCGTTCGGCCACATATCCGCTTTCAGCTTCTACGCCACCAAGCACATAACGGGCGGCGAGGGAGGGGCCGTGGCGACCGACGTGGCCGCGTATGCAGAAAGGGCGCGCCTCATGAGGGCCCACGGCGAGACCGGCAAGTACTGGTACGAGCTGTTGGGCTACAACTACAGGATGACGGAGCTACAAGGCCTATTGCTCTACCACGAGCTCAAGAAATTCGACGAGTTCCAGAGGGCGCGCGAGGAGTACGTCAGGGCGCTCCTCGACGGGCTTGCGCGCCTGGAGGGCGAGGGCCTCCTCTCGGTGGTGAGGCCCAAGCCGTACGTGAAACACGGCTGGCATCTGGTGCAGATATTGCTCTCGGTGGAGAGGTTGAGCAAGCCGCGGGACTTCGTGGTGGAAGCGCTGAGGGCCGAGGGCGTGGGGAACGCCTCCGTGGCCTACCCCGTCCCGCTCTACAGGACGCCGCTCTTCCAGAAGATGGAAGGACACGGCAAGGGCTGTCCTTGGAGTTGCCCGTTTTATGGGAGGAAGGTCGTCTACGAGAGATTGCCGAACGCGGAGTGGGCCGCCGAGAGGGTGGTCTCGTTGCTGGTGCTGCCCAACTTGACCCCGGAAGACGCGGCCGACACGGCCAAGGCCTTCGAGAAAGTGCTGGGGGAGCTAAGGCGCTGAGCCGCTGGCCTTCAACTCCACGACGACGGTCAGCTCGCCCGACTTCTCGACCTCGCAGCCCCCCTTGATGTAGAGATCGTACACGCCCGGCGCTATCTCCATCGGCGCGTCGTAGCCGGGCATGACGGCCATGACCCTGGCGCATTCGCTCGTGCTTATGGCGCACGGCATGTGTACCACGTATTCCCTGGGGCCCGCCAACCTCGCAGTCAGCCCGCCCGCTACGCGGGCATCGCCTTGGGCTATTACGAAGAACTGCACCGCGACCGGCGCGTCCGCCCTCAGCGTCGCGACGCGTATTTCCCTCCCCGAGCACAACAAGTCCAGCCCCGCCCTCCAGCTGCGAGGCGACATCTCCACGCCGTAGCCCACGATCTCGGCGGATCCCCTAACCCCGCTCCCGATCAGCAACGCTCCGATAACCGGCAAGGCCAGCAACGCCCAAATCGCCCTCACGTCTACGCCCGCGCGTTCCGTTTTAAATTCATTCGCGGAACAAGGCCGCGTATACCGCCCTCGCGTTCTCGAAGATCCTCTCGAAGTACTCCTCCGAGGCGAGGCCCCTCTCCACGGCCCTTTTTATCTTCGAGGCGAGGCTCCACGGCGGTATCACGGCGCCCGGCCTTCTGTTGTCGTCTATGTAGTCGCTCTCGACTAGGTATACGGGCTCCAGACGGAGCGCCTCCTCGAACTCCCCCCTACGGCCTATAGGAATAGAGGGCACCAGCCCGAGCTCTCTGGCCGCGGGGACTGCGCGGGGCTCTATGTGGTGCATCACGATGGAGCCGGGCCTCGCGTTGGCCCTCACCGCTATCTCGGCCACGCTCCTCACGGTCTCCTCGCCCTTGCGCTCCAGGTGCAGGTGGACCACGGCCCCCACGTCGCGCGCCCTCGCCAAGACGTACTCCAGCACCTCGTTGCACAGCTCGACCAATCGCCTATCCGCATCCCAGTGAGGCCTGCCGTATTCCCCGAACCCGATCGCTCTCCCCTCGGCCACGTAGCGGGCCGCGAGGTCCACGGTCCGCCTCATGAACTCCTTAATCCTCCCCTCGTCCCAGCCGGCGTCCTTTAAGGCCGCGCACTCCGCCGGATGCACCCCGACGACGGCCCCCGATATGAGCCCGAGCCGCTTGGCGATCTCGCTGTTCCTCACAGTGTGTTCGTAGAGCTTCTCGACCCACGCCATATCTCCGGGGGAGCCGCCGATGGACCAAGTGAGGAGCGCCACGAAGATAATGCCGGTCCCCCCAGCTCTCTTGAACCTCTTGGCCACCTCCTCGGCTCCAAGCCCGGTGATCTCGTTGGCGTGTGCGTGGTTGTCGAACACGCGCATGGGCCGCGGGGAGGATAGCTTTAAATACCAACGCGCCGATTCTCATATGGCCAGGAGGCGGAGGAGGGGCGACCTGAACCTCTTCACGGCAGCCGGGCTCTTGAACTTCTCGAGAGAGGGCGAGATAGAGAAATACAAGCTGAACCCCAAGGCCGTCGTGATAGGCGCTATGGTCGTAATGGTCGTCGTCATCGTCTTGAACTTGTTGAGGATTTAATGCGGCTGCCTCCCAGGATAAAGGTTCTCGAGGCGCTGTCGGCTCTGGCCGACGGCAGGGTGAGAATAATAGGCGATAAGGAGGCCGAGGTGCTCTCGTCCGACGGCGCGAGGACGTACAAGGTTTTCGTCGATCTCGGCAAAAGGGTTGCCTACAGCGACGACAACGGCACGGCGTATAGGGGATACGTGGGGTATCCCATAATATCCTTCTTGATGGCCCGCGGCGTTTTGCCCGTCGACGAGAAGCTCGGGGAGGCGCTGAGGGGGATCCCGTGGAGGAGGCTAAACGAGGAGTACAAGCGTTACGAGGCCGTGATGGGCTTAGTGAAGGCCCAGCTGAAGGAGAGGGGGATCTCGGAGGAGGAGGTGGAGCGCTACATAGACTTGGTCCTCGCGCGCTTGAGGAAGTTGGACCTAAGGCTGGAGAAGCCGCCAAGCGAACAACAACGCGGCGGTCCGCCCCACCGATAAGGGGCTTCAGAACCGCCGCTCTCCGCCGCCTTGTACATTCTGTATATACGATGCAATACGAGCGCGTCCGGCAAGAACAAGGCCATCGGGGCCACGGCGATGTTCGCCCAAGGCGGGGACGACGTGGCGAAGACCCAAGCTGGGGCCAACAACGAATTCGGCGCTGAGCAATGCGCTCCTATCGAACGCCCGCCTGAGGCGTCGTGCTTCCGGCCCGCAGATATCGGCGATGGGGCCTCCGCCGGAGGCGGATCCCCTTCAACGATCAACGCCCTCTTGAACTCGTCGGGCTTCCGGCATCTCTTGAGCTCGGTGTATTGTGAAGGACGGCGGTTTGGGCGTAGAGATAAGAAGGGTGGTGCGGGGGGTGGGATCTGC
>DANS01000027.1:19559-28728 GCA_002497345.1 Thermoproteus sp. UBA157 | reverse complement strand
GTTAAAAAGTTTGCCCGCCTCGATTCGCCTACACTTGGCACGACGTCGACCACGGGCTTGTCGAGAAGCCCTAGGCCAAGTCTAGGCCGACCTCGAACGCCATGCTCCGCTACGTCTCGGATCCGCGGTGGAGTCCGGAGATGCGGATATCCCGAGGCCGGAGGCCTTAGCGGCGAGGGCCGACGTGGATTCCAACACATCCTCGAAGAATAAAGCCTTTCTGGAACTCCAGCACCTTGAAGCTCATCGAGGCGACGCCCTTCGTCATGAGGTCGACATGTCCGAGGCACGACGGCGCGCCGCCGAGAGGCGCCCGATCAGCGCCCGGCGGCCTCCCTTATAGCGCGCACGATCTCGCCGAGCTTCTCGGGCTGCTCCTCGGCGATGGTCCCGGTCACTATCACGTTGGGCCTCTCCCTGGCTATCTCGCCCGCCGCTTTGCCCGATCGGATGCCCCCTCCGACTATCAACACGCGGTCCAAGTACTTCCTCACGGCTCTGACCATCGGCGCGGGCACCGGCTCGGGCGCGCCGCTGCCGGCTTCCAGATACACGGCGCTGAAGCCCATGTATTTGGCCGCGAGGGCGTAGGCTACGGCTATCTCGGGCCTCCTCAAGGGCACCGGCCTCGCCGCGCTGACGTAGCCCGCCGCTCCGCCATCGCCGACCAAGAGGTAGGCCGTGGATATGACCTCGAGGCTCGGGTAGTGCTTTGCTAATATGACCGCGCCTTGTAGCTGGGCGCCCACTATGAAGTAGGGATCCTGGGAGTTCAACACGCTCAGGAACAAAACCGCGTCCGCCCTGGGGGTCAGCTGGCACACGGTGCCGGGAAAGAGCACGACGGGCACGTGGGATATGGACTTGATGTCCTTGACGACAGCGTCGATTTCCTCCGACGGTATGCCCAAGGAGCCGCCGACCAAGATGCCGTCTGTGCCCGCCTCCAGCGCCGTCTTGGCTATTCTGATATAATCGGCGGATTTGTCGGGATCTATCAGCGTGAAGTGCTTAACGCCATCTGAGACGTATTCAAGAACCCCCATCGCCCTCCTCGGCCGGCCGCTCGCCCGCTTGTTGGGGGGGCTTGATCTTGCCCTCCAGGAAGTGGTCGACGAAAGCGTTGTAGTAGTCCACGGCCGACCAACGGGGGTGCTCGTCGAATTCCTCCCTCAAGCCGCACGTGCCGCACACCACCACGTATTTCCCCTCGCCTATCCTCTTCACGTTGACGGTTTGGGCGCCGCAGTTGGGGCACACGAAGATCTTCGGCAAGGTCCTCTTGGGCCTCGCTATGATCTTCCTCCTTCTCCTCCGACCTCCCACTAGCTCCCGTACGGCCCTATATATAACGTTTATTCGGTGCTCACCTCCTAGTCCTCACCCATCGGCGCGTCGCTCCTCCTCATCGAGTATATAAACCGACCCGTATTTATGGTTGGTGATGTAGTCAGGGTTACGGGCAACGATGGCCGATGGCGCTTTAGCTGATTTATATACGCCCGTTATCTCCGTCGTGCTCGGCAGACTGCTGGCCATAACGGCCAAGGCCTCTTGGATTCTCTGGGAGGATTTCCGAAACGGCAGAGGGCTCGAGGTCGTCGCCCGACGCGAGGACGACGTCACTAGGGCCATCGACGCCGAGATGGAGCAGTACATCTACACAGCGCTTAGGAGCTCCTTCGAGGGCGGAGTCCTCATAGCGGAGGAGGGCGGCGTATATAGATGGGGCGATGAGAAGTACGTCTTCGTGCTCGACCCGTTAGATGGATCCCTCAACTACTCCTTGGGCATACCCGTCTTCACCATATCTCTCGCGGCCGGCCGCTACAAGACGGGCGGGCTCGGCGATCTCGAATACGCGGTTCTCGCCGTGCCTTCGCGGGGGGAGATCTACTCCATCGGCCCCGGCCATCCCCCCTCCAGAAACGGCGAGCTCGTCAGAAGGCGCGAGAGGCCCGCCAACGTGGCCTTCGTGGCCATGGGCGACTCGGTCCCGCCCTCCGTGTACTCGCGCATAGCCTCCATGGGCCTAAAGGGGAGGAGCCTCGGATGCTCCAGCTACGAGCTCCTGCTCACCGGCATGGGCGCCGCCGTGGGCTTCGCGGATCTCAGGGGCAAGCTCAGGATGCTCGACGTGGCGGCCGCGCTCTTGCTGGGCCGCGCCTTGGGCATGGAGTACGTGATATTTGGGGATGACTCGCTGGAGGCGAGGGGGATATCTTTATTGGCCGGCACGAGGGAGTTCCTAGATGGGCTCAGCGGAGATAGAGGAGGGGGCTAGGCGCTTCCTGCTGGACCTATCGGGCGCCCTGGGCGTTAGGCTGTCCAAGATCCTGGACCTCTACTTTTCCGTGCACCCCAGAAGGGCCAGGATTCTGGAAATCGTCGAGGAGGGGGGCAAGGTCGTAGGCGTTAGGATGGCAGTGGAGTCCAGCACGAGGAGGGGCGTTTGGCACTACGTCTCCGTAGGCCCCTACGGGGCCAAGTGCACTTGCGAGGCCAACACATTCGGCGGCAAGATCTGCCGCCACATAATCATCGCCCTCATCACTTGGAACATGGTGTCGTTGCTGAAGACAGGCCGGGCCGTCGACGTGAACTCGCTCGGCTGGCTCAAGAGGGGGTCGGCTGAGGGCTAGGCGAGGCCCAAGCTGGCGCCTCCTTGTAGGCGAGCGCCTCCGCGATGAATTCGACCGAGCTCGAGACAGGCCTAGACGACCCGATCAGCAGATTGAGTAGGTCGCCTCGCCTTACGAGCTCGTTGCGGCGTCTCTGCATCAACCGGCAGAGGTCGGCCACTATTTGCGTCCGCCCGCTGGTACAAGCCGATTGCCCTAAGGGGGAGTAGAATGGTGCGGGGGGTGGGATTTGAACCCACGCAGGCCTACGCCACAGGGACCTAAACCCTGCCCCTTTGACCTGGCTCGGGCACCCCCGCCCGCCCTCTTCTACTTCCAAAGTTTTAAGCTTTTTTCCTGCGCGCAAAGAGAGCTCCGCTTGGCCTCGGGAGCTCCAAGTCCTCCCTCATCGATTTATTAGGCCAACGCGCTTCGGCCGTGATCCTGGTGCTGGCCGAGGCGGCGCTGGAGCTGATGCCCCGCGAGCTCTGGCGCCACCCAGTCGTCGTCAAGGACGCGAGTAGGCGCGGGAAGGAGCCGGGCCGTTTGCTCTTAGACAGAGCGAGGCACCACCGAGCCATGGCGGCGCTCCGCGCGTCTGAGCGGAGGGGAAGGCCCGACATCGTCCACATGTGCGTGCTGGCTTTCCAGTACTCGCTCCTCAACGCGGCGGGGAGGGGGTCCATGTTCGTCCACACGCTAAACGACGTCGTGATCAGAATAAGGCCCGACGCCAGGCCTCCGAAGAACTACAACAACTTCGTGGGGCTCATGGAGCAGCTGCTGGCCGAGGGCCGGGTGCCCCCTCAAGGGGAGCCGCTCATGATAGCCGAGAGGAAGGGGCTGGGGGATCTCCTGAAGGAGCTGGGCGGTCGATGGGTCGTGCTACACGAGCGGGGGAGGCGCGAGGACCCCCTGGAGCTCGGCCGCATTCTCGCGGACTCTGTCGTCGTCGTAGGGGGTTTCCCACACGGCGATTTCGAGAACAAATGGCTTCTGGAGGAGGCCGCGGGCGTTTATAGAATAGGCGATAGGCCCCTCGACGCTTGGCAAGTGGTCGCCAGGGCGGTCGCGTTTGCCGAAATAGCGCTAGGCCTTGTTTAGCCCTCTGAGCGCCCTCAACCACGTCGCGATGGACTCGCCGCCGGCGACGAGCTTGTTGCGTATTAAGTAGTACTGGGAGACGACCCTCCTCTCCACGAGCCAAGCGGCGAACATGTTCACGAGGACCCTCTCGCCGCCCCTCTTCAACATGCCCATGGCGTAGTCCACCGCGTAGTCCTTGGCCACGGGGTTCCCCTTAGCCGCCGCCTCCCTGGCCCGCGCCAAGAGGAGCTTGGGCCCAATGTCCTCCAGCCATTTCTTGAACTCGGGGAGCTCCTTCTGGAAGGCTTGAGCTATGGGCGTCTGCGAAAACCTATCCCAATAGCGGTTGAGCTCGTCTGCAATCATTCTATCCTCCGCCATGGAGAGGCGCGATTTAATATCATTTAAACGTTTACGACGTGGACAAGAGGAGGCTGGCCGCGCTAGTGGACTCCTTGCCCGGATTCGCCAAGCCCAAGCTCCGGCTGGAGCAGTACGCGACGCCCGGCGACATAGCGGCGACTATAGCTTGGACCATGTACATGCGCGGGGAGCTGGACTCGGGCTGGACCGCCGACTTTGGCTGCGGCACGGGCAGGCTGGCCTTCGCGGTCTCCGCGCTGGGGGGCAGATCCGTGTGTTTGGACATAGACGCCGACGCCTTGGCGATAGCGAGGGGCCTCGGCCTCGACGTGGTCCTCTGCGATGCGAGATCGCCGTGCGTCAAAAGGGGCGTGAAGGTCGTCATGAACCCCCCATTCGGCGTCTGGCGCCCCCACGCCGATGTGGAGTTCCTGAGGGGGGCCTCCGAGGTGGCGACCGTTGTATATACAATACACAAATACAGCACGAGGGAATACGTGGAGAGGATCGCCGAATCGCTAGGATATAGGACGAGCCTCCTCGACTCCGCGTTTATACCCATACCGCCGATGTATGGGCATCACAGGAAGAGGTCCCACAAAGTCGAAGTGGCCATCTTCAGAATGGAGGCCGTTTAGGGCCCGGCCAAGAGCGATTTCTCGAGGGCCTCCAGATCGCCCATTATTGCCTGGACCGCGCGCCTTATGGCGTCTAGGGGGCTTCCGTTGCGCGTCTTCAGCCTAAACGTCACGTCCTCCACCAGGGGATGGCCGACGTCGAAGGTCACGTACTCCACGTCTGGATCGTCGGATAGGTACTCCACAAGCGGGGAGAAGAGCGTGTAGGTCTCGCCCTTGGTTCTGAGCTCTATGTAGTGCTCGTCCAACTTGACTATTTCGATGGACATCACAAGCCCTCCGGAAAAACGCCCTTTTATTTTTTCCCGACCAACGCTCTGAGCCTCCTCTTGGCTGTCTGCAAGTCGACGGCGAGGCTGTATACCTGCCCCTTGCTCAACAAGCCCCCCGCGGTCAAGCGCTCCAGAGCTTCCTTGGGCCTCGACTTGGTGAGCGCCATGTAGACCGCCACTACGCGCTTGGCGTGGGGGCTGACGGCCATCCCCTCGAGCGCCTTATATGCCTTCGAGAGCTCGGCGAGGGCCTCCTTGATCCGCTCCAGCGATGCGTCGGTCGCGATCTCGCCGCCCTTCAGCTTGGCCGTGAAGCCCCTCGCGGCCAAGTAGTCGACCAAGACGTCGGGAGGCACCGGCGACTCCACCTCGCCCTCCTTGAAGATCACCTCAAGGGGGTACGACCTCACCGGCTTGAGCCTCGCCCTCGCTATTCCAACGATCGTCTTAACCGCGGCCACCGCCCTTTTTATCTCGGCCGGCGAGCCGCTGAGTTGTATATAGACGTTGGTCCCCCTGACTATGGCGTAGTAGTCGATCCCGACGTATTTAGGGAGGAGCTCCAAAAAATGCTCGAGCTCCTCCTTATTGGCCAGCTTCACCGATATGGTCCTATACATAAAAGCCCTGCGCTATTTTGCGCACGTCGACGGCGCCGCAGGCGGGGCACACGAGCTGGGCCCCGCGCCTTTTCATGACGCTGCCGCACTTGGGGCAAATGGCTCTGACAACGCCGAATGTCGGGCCTTTTATGGACAACAAAAACGGCGGCCCTATATTGGACACCACGCGCGCCCTTATGTAATCGCCGATTCCCACCTTCCCGTCCACAAACTGCGGCGGTATGACGGCCGAGACGGGATACTTGAGCTCCTCGACGCCTCTGCCCTCCTTGGCCACGCACTTGGCGCTGAGGGCTCTGACTCCCTTAGACGTCACGACGCAATATAGCGTATCGCCTTGCCTCGGGTAGCCGTCCTCCCTCAGCGGCTTGACAACTGCCGTGTGGCTCCTCCTGTCGTATACCGCTACGCCGAGCGCCGCCGCGCGGAATACGCCGTCTAGATACGCCCTCCCGTCCACGACGAACTCCTCGGGCGTCGCGATCTCCTCCCCCGGCAACACCAACTTGCGCTGGATCTGCACGAAAGGCTAATAACGTGCGTTAAAATCGTTTATCGAGCCCGATGACGACGGTCTTTAGTGGCTACGGATGCGCGAGAACCCACGACCCGAGGGTTACAGAAGTCCCAGCCTGGAGAGCAGATCGAAGGCGTTGTGTTCGGGCGACAGCTTAACTATGGCCTTCTTCTCGCCCCTGGGCGTTATCATGGTGTTGACGTACTCCACCTTCACGCCGTAAAGCCTCTCGAACTCCTCCTTCACGGCCCTCTTGGTGTCGCCTCTGTCCACGACTATCGTTATCTTGTTCTCCCTCTCCGCCAACATCAACGCCTTCTCGGTCAGGACGAAGCGCCGGATCATAGGAACAAGCCCCTCAGCTCCTCGATCGACTTCTGGGTCCACAGAGTCAGTCTGCCGGGAACGCCGCCGGGGGCCAAGTGCAAGACGCTGAGCGCCTTGACGTACACGACGTCGACGCCGGGGAGATTCCTGGCGGCCCTCACGAGGGGCGCGTCGGGAGCTGAGGCCACGACCAGCAAGCTCTTGGGCTCCTTGTAGCGCCTTCCTCTCATCTTGCCTATGCCCGACCTAATTCTGGTCCTCTCGGCGGCCCTCTCCACGTCGCTCCACACGCCCAACGCCTTTAAGGCCTTCCTCAAATCCTCGGTCCTCCCCACTTGCTCCGCGTCGTTGGCCACGATTAGGGGCAACTGCTCCAAGCCCTCCACCACGTGGCCTCTGGCTCTGACTAGTTGCAAATACGCCGTCGCAGCTATGGCGGATCTTATGGCGAGCTTCCTCTCCTTCTTGTTTATCTCCTCGTGGAGCCTCTTCTCCACCTTCGGGGGATGGGCCCTCCTGCCGCCCACGGTGTTCGGCGCAAAGCAGCCCCTGGGCCACAGATGGCCCTTATATCTCGGAATCCTCGCTATGCCGAGGCCGACGCCGAAGGATTGGCAGCTGTGGCTCTTGCCCGCCTCCGGGCTGACGCCCTTGGGCTGGAGCCTGGCCGACAAAGCGCTCAGGAACGCCCTTCTGATGAGGTCGGGCCTCACGGGCTCGAAGAAGTGCGGCGGGAGCTCCACTTCGCCTATTTTGCTCCCGTCGAGGCCGTAGACTGCGACCCGCTCAGGAGGGGGCGGGTAAATCGGCTTTATGAGCGGCGATAGGTCCTGGTTCCTCAGCTGTAGCAAGAGCTTGTCCACCGACACGACCGCCATATCGGACCGGTATTTAAGCTATACCTTGCACCGAAAGCCACACGACTTGCGGAGCCGCTGTAGGCGCCTTGGGCGGCGGCCTGACGGGGTGCCTCAACACCACGAGCCGCTTCTGGGCTCCGGGAACGCTGCCGGCCACCACCACGAAATCGCTCTTGACTAAGCCGTAGTGCGGCCAACCGCCCTTGGGGTTCACCTCGGCCGGGTTCGTGCCGATTTTCAATATCCTCTTGTTGTACTCGGTGCGTTGGTGGAAGCCCATCTGGCCGGGCCTGGGCTGGGTGAACATCACGGCGGGTCTCTGCGGGCCTATGGTGCCCGTCCTCCTGTGGCCCTTGCGGTGCTTGTGCCAACGCGGCAATATCTTAACGCCGAACCTCTTCACGACTCCTTGCCACCCCTTGCCCCTGGTCACGGCTATCACGTCCACTAGGCGGCCCTCGGCGAAGACCTCCGATATCCTCACCTCCTTGCCCAGGAGGTTCAGCCCGTACTTGAGCCTATCCTCCAGCGAGGGGACTCCGCCAATGGGCACCTCGAGGATCTCGGGCGTCTTCTTGCCTATGCCGGCGAGCCTCGGCTGCGTGGCCACTACGGCCCTCACGTCTACTGCCAGGGGCTTAACCGCCTCTATCTTCCTCAGCTCGGCCTCTAGGTCGAACTTCTCCGGGAGCGTCTTGATCGCCCTTCGCACGTCCTTGGGTATTTCGGGCGCCCACGCCTCGGCCAAGGCCCTTCTGTAGCCGTTGGTGGGGTCGAGGCCGTAGAGCCTCACGGCGAGAACCCTAAGCGGGGGCGCCTCGAGGACCGTGGCGGCTCTCACGACCTCTTTGCCGAAGAACGGGCTGGTCTGCCTATCCTCCACGACGACAGCGTGGAGCATCCCCACTTTATACGCGGCGAAGCCCATGAGCGCGGGCTTGCCGAGGTCGACGTAGGGCCAAGTCCTCACCCTGGGCACTATGTCGGCGGCGCGCTTCCTCGGGTAAACCCCCATTGAGCCGCGGCGCGGCCTATTTATCTTAAGGCCCATGGCACGCGACGAGATACCTGGTTTATAAACATCTCGCCTCCGCGAGGCGGCAACCGCGCGGCTCCATCGCGAGGCGCTCATCCTCGCCGCAGATTACTGCCGGCGCTATGAGGCGCGCTGGCGCGGCAAGCGCCGAGCACCGCCGGCGTTGGCGCAGACGAGGGCCGGCGGCTGGGGGCCCGACGAGCCCGCTGAAGCTTGCCTCCGCTATCTGCCGCTACGCAAAATATATATACCGAATCTGCTTCGGTTCCATATGCCGGCGAGGAAGTATATACCTTTAATAGCTATAGCGGCCTTGGCGATATCGGCTCTAGTCGCCGCCACGCTGACGTTTACCAACCTGACGTATTGGCAGATAAACGCCACCTTGCCCCCGGCCATGAAGTATGCCGGGGCCGACACGGGGATCACCGGCAGAGCCGACGGGAGCGGCTACAGCCAATACGTCTACGTGAGCTATTATTATGCTAATGGGTACAACATAACCCGCATCAGCATCGTGGGCTTCACGGGCGATCCCACGAACTATACGAACGTATTACAGATATGCAATAGGTACTACAACGGGCCTCTGAACGTCCAATTGGTGGCTAAGGGCGCAGTCAGCAACACGGGCTATGAGTCCTATATCAAAGATTTCAGAGTGTACTTCTACAGTCCTCAACCCAGCTCAGGCACTAACTACGTCGAGTTCCAGGGCACCAGCGTGGTGCAGTCTTCGACGGGGATCGTACAGTTGGCTCAAGGCCAGTGCGCCCAGATAGGCGCCTACGTGTTGGTGGACCCGAACTTGCCATCGACGGTTCGA
>DANS01000027.1:9035-19512 GCA_002497345.1 Thermoproteus sp. UBA157 | reverse complement strand
TCCCTCGTTTTTTTCCTGCCTACTTTGGTCTTCTTAATAGGGCTGACCTCCTCCTACGGCGAGTTCGTCTTTAGGCCGGGGCCCCCTGCGCACATCTCGCCGGGGGTCCTCCCGAGCTACGCGGCTTTTTACAACAATACGCTCTACTTGTACAGCTCGCCCTACGCCCCTTGGCCCTACGAGGGGGCCCTCGAGGTGGAGCTCTACGTCCCCGCCTACGTATATGTAAACAGCACGTGCCCCTTCGTGGCCCCTGCGGTGTTGGGAGGCGCCGCTGGGACGTGGTTGCTCAACTTGACGGTGCCTCCGCTCTACGAGGGCTCTTGCCTCCTCAACTTCACGGGCCCGTCTGGATGGCGCCAAGCGGTGTTGGTGAGGGTCAAGCTCGTGGACTGGTACCCCTCCCCCGAGCGCGTCGTGGTGACTCTGGAGGGACGCGGATGGCAGTTCGTCCAAGTGGGCCAAGATGGAACGCTCTACGTCTGGGAGAGGCCCATCGCGGCGCTTCCCATCGTCGGGTGTGTGGCGATATACAACGGATCCCTCTTGTTGGCGGAGAGGTTAAGCTACGGAGCTGCCCAGCCCCACGTGATCCCAGCCCCCCTCCTCCCGGGGCTTAAAGGCGAGGAGAGGTACGGCTTCTTCGTTAAGCTCACTGGGCGGGCCGCCTTATACATATATAAATCGGGGTGCCCCTACGTCAACGCCTCCTCGGCCTCGAGCCCCGCGCCCGACCCCCGCGATTACACCATAGCGGTCGGCGTCCCGACGCTTAGAGGCTACGTCTACGATACGCCCAGCTACGCCGCGAGGAAAATCGCGACGAACTTGAGGAACATCCTGGTGGTCAACGGCACGGCGATGGTCTACAAGCTCTACTCCTACTGGTACGGAACGCCGGTGGGCATGTGGGGAGGCGTGCTCTACTTCGACTTCAAGCCGGAGCCTCTGTTGACCACGTATATCTCCTTCTTCTCGCCGGGCAACGCCACGCCGGTTTACCTCGGAGAGGGCGTTTGGCTCTTCAACGGCGCGGTCAAGTACTGGGTCGCAGGCCCCGAGGAGCCGTCGCAGCGGTTTGTCTTGCCCGCCGGCATCCCCATGGGGTGGCTGGGGCCTTTCTACGTGGTGGCGGATCCCACAGGCGAATGGGGCGGTTGGCCCAAAGTCGTTGAGATCCAAGTCGAGGAGCTCAAGCCGTGGGGTCCATGAACTGGGCCGCGCTGCTCGTGGGGGCGGCCGCCGGCATGGCCGTGGCCTTCGCGAGGACGTACGTGGAGGCGACCGCGTCTAGGCAGAGCGGCCTGCCGCCGAGCGCCTTGTTCGAACACAGAGACGTCTTGGTGCCGTTTCTGGCGCTGGCCACCGCCGCAAACATCTACGCGATGTGGCTCATAGTCTCATACGGCGGCGTGGCCGCGCGGAAGCTATCCGCGTTTATCGCCATGGCCTTGTTGCTGGCGTCTCAAATGATCCAGCTCCACATAGCCCTCAGGCCCACGAGGAGGGATCTGGACTTGGCCGTGATATCTTGCGCTGCGTACGTGTATCTGTTCGCCTTATACATCGCCGCACTGTTTTTAAGGACTACGTTGTGGATGTTCTGATGGCACAAGAGGCGATCCTCTTGTCCTTCGCCGGCGGCGTCATAACGGCGTTGGCGCCCTTGATATACATAACGTACCGCGCCAAGCCGACGTCGCTCCTCGTGTGGGCCGGCGCCTTGAACTCTCTGGCGGTTGGCTACGTCTTCACCCTCCTCGTCTTGCAGTGGGGCCTCTTCTATGCGAGGTTCACGTATCTGTTGGCCTTGGCCTTGTTGTCCGTCTCCCTCGTCTACACCTACTGGGGCATGTTGAGGGAGAGGTGGACCATGTACCTCTTCGCCGCGGCGGCGTGGGTCTACATAATAGCCTTGGCGCTCGTGGCCAAGGCCCTCGGCCTCGGCGATCCATTTATAATATAGCGCCCGCTACGCAAAATATATATGTTCCCCTCAGAGCGTAGTCCATGAACGTCACCGTGTTGGTCTTGCTGGCGCCTTTAGCCGTCTGGGCATATCCGGTGTACCTCCCGCCGAACGCCACGGCGACCGTATACGCCTATTTGCCCCAGGGCCTCTGCAACGCCACGGGCGTCTTGCACATCGATAGGCCCATCACCGTGGCGTGCGTGAACACCGGCACTACGCCTGTCCAGCTCAGCGGGCGCATCGTGGTGGAGTATCACCTACCGCAACCTCCCCCACAAGCGCTGCCGCCCGGGCCGCCCATCTTGGCCCTAGCCGTCGGCGCGGCCGCGGCCGCCGGGCTGAGCCACTTGCTCAGCAACAGGCGGGAGCTCTTGGCCGCGCCGTTTTCGCCCATCATAGCGAGGATCAAGAGGGCGAGGAGCGACGAACCCGCTAGGTTGGAGATACTGCAAGCTGTGGACAGAATGGGCGCGGCGACTCTCTCCCAGATAGTCAAGGCCGTGGGCAAGTCGTGGGGGGCCGTCCAGTGGCACGTGTACGTGCTGGAGCGCGAGGGCAAGCTCAAGTCCATAAAGGTGGGCCCCTTCACCTACTATTTCGTGGACCGGCGGAAGGCCGCCGACGTGATCCTCTCATCGATCGACCCCTCAGCGCTTCCTCTGGAGGATAGGGAAAAACTGGACTTCTTGGCCTCCGCGTGAGGCGCGAGGCCGTCTTGCTGGCGCTCGCCCTGGGGATAGCCGTCGCCTACGCGGCGATGTCTTTCGTAAACGTGAACCAGTGGGGGATCAACGCGACGTTGCCGCCCGTGTCGAAGGACCTCAACGTCTCGCTGTACCCCCTCGCCAAGGGCTGGTACTCGCTCTCCGACGTCAACGTGACGTATTACTACATGAAGTTCATGCCGGGGTGGCCCGAGCAGTACGTGGTCGGCCAATTCCGAGCCCGGTACCCCGGCTGGCAGGCGAGGCTGGTGGCCGTGGGCAGATCCGGCACCGGCACATACGCGATTTCCCTCGGCGGGCAGACGCAGATAACCAATACGCAGACAGCGGGGCCCTTCGTCCCCACGCCAGCGCCGCTTGTGTGGACGATGGTCGCCACGAGCCGCTACTCCGTCTTGGCGAAGGCCATATTCCAGCAAGGGGGCATAACGGCGTGGCAGTGGGTGAACTTCACCGCGGAGCCCATGTCCCAACTAGCTAAGTGGACCTTCAGTTGTCCCGGCGTGACGTACACGTACCCAACTTGTACCGGCTCGAGGACCTACTTTGACAGCTTGGCGTATTCATCGAGGCCCTCTTACATCACCGAATACGTGGTATATGACCCATTGACGGTGACGAGTCCTGTGCAATACACGGGGTCGTCTATCAGGACGCAGATAGACGCAATGCCTTCTTTCTNNTCCCCGGCATCTCCTCCGTCATTTATAATGTGGCGCAGAGGTGGGGCCAAATCCCGGCGGGCGGCGCCGTTATCTCCGTTACCGGAACTTATGCGAGGAATATATTAGATACTCCAAACAACGTAGCCTATTTATCAATAGGCATCGATACGAACGGCAACGGCGTGCCAAACCTAGAAATAATAGCTTACGTCTACGACATCGCCCCAAATAACTACGGACTAGTATACTCAGTCTTGGTCAATCCCGGCACGTTGGTAGCCGTAATAAACGACAACGGCGATCCGCAGTATGTCACTCAAAATGCCGGTACCACCTATGGCCTAATAAAAGTCCAGGAAGTCTCCAACAACACCTCCTTCACGATCTCTGTGTATCTCCCGGCATCTATCCGCGGATATATCACCTCCGTTGCGATGACCGTGGTGGATCCGTACGGCTATGTGTACGGATCGCCCGCTGGCGATTTCTGGGTCGATTGGAAGAATTTGACGATACAGACTCCTTGTAGCAACTGGGTGGAGAATGTCACGAGAGGCCAGAACTACACCTCCGTCTGGATCGCGCCGGGGGGCTACCTAGCCACAGAGGTCGACGCATATGGCGCTACTGGAAATCCGGTGACGGACTACGGCATCGCGGCCGGCATACTGAGCTACGTCTTCAATGGGACTGGGGCTACGATATCAGCCACCGCGAATTACTATAGAGATCCTCTAGATACCAGGAACAACGTAGTATACGTGGACGTTTTAGTGGACTCCGCCTACAGCGGCGTTCCTGACAAGGAATACATATATTACTACTACGACACGGCCGACAGCACCGGCATAATAGTCTCGCCGTTTACTAACCAAGTCGTGTGTACCGTCTCGACAACAGGCGCGTGCACGCCCTCTTCGACAAGATACGTGGTCGTGAACTTGGGCGGCATCACCAACTACAGACAAACTCTCGCCTTCTCCATATCCAACATACAAGGCGCGGTGCAGAAGATAGCCTTCGCCGTCACGGACGGCAGCTACTACGGCCCCGGCATAATAGGCGATATCCAAGTCCTATGGGGGCCCATCACGATTGAGCACTACAGCTGTCCTCCGCCCTCGGGCTGGTCCGGCTCTGCGATATATCTGTGGCAGACCAACTACTTCCTCTTCGTGGCTGGCGGCGCGGCGTATACGCCGCTCGTATCCGGAGGGCTGACGTATATCTCCAACTTCACCGGGACTGGCCTATACGCCGTGTTCGGCCCCTCGTTCAACGTGATTTTCGGCGTCCTCAAATCCGGGTCGTCCTTCACGGCCCTATGCGGCTCCGCCTCCGCCGCGCTGGGGACCTACCCAAGCGCTTATTATGTGGAGCTCCGGCCGTTGAACGGCTTCGGCGATATAATCGTGAGGGATCAATACGGCAACATGCTGGCCAGGTACGGCTGCTACTACTCGGCGGCTCCGGCCTACGTCGGATACGGTGCCCAGCAAGGCCAATACCTCAAGGTGTATTCGCTCGCCGTTTGGGGATGATGCGCGGAAAGGCCCGAGCGCGGGGCGAGCGCGACGCTCCAAGGTCCCCCTCGAAGCCCGCTTAGTCGATAATCTTCGGCCATAGCTCCTAGTTGCGGGTAATTCGGCGGGAAATAGGCTCTAATCCCGCCTCAGATGCCTCAGCACCTTGGGGTTTATGAGATCCCTTATCGAGATCACGCCGATGGCCTTGCCGCCTTCGACTACGACCAAGTGCCGTATGTTGTTCATCCACATGAGCTCGGCGGCTCTCTCCACGTCGTCGTCGGCGTTGATCGTTATAAGCCCCGTCGACATAAAGGCCTCAATCGGCGTCGAGAGCGGCATCCTCATACTGATGGCCCTCACTATGTCGCGCTCGGACAACACGGCGATGGGGTTGCCGGAGGCGTCCGTCACCAGCAACGCGCCTATGTTGTGCTTGGTCAACGCGTCGGCCGCCTCGAGCAACGTCGCGCCCTGGGATATAGTCACGGGCGGCCTCCTGATTAGATCTTTCACCTTTAATCCTCGGGGGGCGGCCACCATACCCTCTCGCCCAACGCCTTCAGCGCTTTGTCCTCCAAGAAGTCCCTGATGGAGATAACGCCCTTCACCTTGCCGTCTAGATCCACGATGATTAGGTGCCTCACCCTCCTCTCCCTCATCTTCCTCAAGGCCTCGTATACGTCGTCGTCGGGAGTTGCCGTGAGCAGACTAGACGTGGTGCCCACCTCGGCGGCCTTGGCGTCCAGCCTCCCGTGCGCTATAGCCCTCACCAAGTCCCGCTCGGTCACGATGCCGATAGGCCTCCCCTTGTCGTCGACCAAGACGACGGAGCCCACGTTTTTCTCGGCCATGAGCCGCGCCACTTCCTGCACCGCTGCGTCGGCCCTCGCCGTGATGGGCTGGCTCTTTATATATTCGCCCACCTTGGACATGTATACCAATTTTTACTCGTTTATTAACATTATCCCAGGAATTTACGGTACTTGCCGAGCGCAATTATGTTGGGCTCGCTCCTCGGCATCCTCAAAAGCGCCAAATAGGTCGAGCTGGGCTTGGCGTCGATGCCCAAGTAATCGGCGAGCTCCACGGCCGCGCCCACGAGCTCCGAGCTCAGATATCTCTGGGCCGTCTGAGGGTCGAAGAACTCGTAATCGTACTCCAGCTCGCGCCTATATGTCGGGAGGTATTTAAGGACGGAGTCTAGCTTATCGGCCTTGGCCAACTCCAGCAGATAGGGGGCGTCGACCAGAGTCGGGGGGAAGCCCATGGCGTACCACGTAGAGGTGTAGACGATCGCGCGGGGCATGTGCACGACGCGATCGCCGTCGAGGACGGATCTGCCGTATTCCTTCCAGCTAACCCTATCCCTAGTGCTGGGCACGAGCCTCGCCACCTCGACCACCTTATCGGCGTGTTTGAGCATCTGGAGCTTGTACTTCATGGAGGCCTCTTGCATTAACGACAAGAGGTCGTCCCCCATGGGGCTCCTCGCGCCGCCGCAACACGCGTTGAGAATGGACTCCTTGACCCTCATGTACTCGTCCAACGACGTGTCGTACCTCACGGCGGATTGCACAGTCGCCGTGTAGTAGCCCGAGTATTGGACCACCTCCAGGTGGGCTAGCCTGGGGTTGTTGAGCCCGCCTCTGAAGGGGGGCGAGCCCATGCCCAATATGGGCCTCACCCGGGTCCCCGTTTCGGCCTCGAACTCCTTCAGCTTCGACATGGCGTAGAGTATGGCCAATGCGGAGGCCAAGTGGCCGTGTTTCACGGCCGAGTCGGACTTGCCCAGGAAGACCCTGACATCCTTCAACTCCTCTTCCTTGAAGACCTCGCCGATAATGGCCTTGGCCTTGACTTGCACGAAGGCGTCCTCTATGAGGGGTATCACCTCCACCTCCCCCACGTCCACCCCGGTCTCGGACTTGTAGATCTCGGCCTTGCGCCTCAGCATCCTCCTCACCAACATGACTGTGTCGAGGTCCTCCACCATGGGGAGCACCACCCACCTCACGGCTTGAACATCGGCGTATTTCCTCGAGAAGTAGTTGGCCACTATAGCGGCTTCGAGAGACAACATGGCTCTGTCGAACTCCTCGAGCTTGGGGTTGGGGAGCCTCACGGTCACGTAGAACTTCTCGCCTAGGGGGATCCCGCCCTTGATGGCCTTTGCCACGATCTCCTTGGGCTGGCCGTAGGGCGTCGTCTTGCCCTCGTAGTCCACCATTACCTCGTCGCATCCGTACGCGGTATAGGCCACGATGGCCTCGTCCACTTCCTCGTTGGCGGTGATCTTGACGGTCGTGTCGGGGTGTTGCGTACACATCAGCCTCGGGACGAGCATTACCCTAAATATGAAGGAGTTTATAAATATTTCATTTTTAGTTACATTTATAAAGTTCTATAATTATAATAGTATATTAAATTAAATATGTGGTTTTATGCTTAAATATCGGCTGTGCTGCGGGGATCCATGAGGGCGGCCGTGCTGTGGGGATACAACAAGCCCCTCTCCGTGGAGGACGTAGACGTGGCCAAGCCGCACGAGGAGGAGATCCTCGTGAGGGTCAAGGCGGCGGGGGTCTGCCACAGCGATCTCTACGTCTTAGAGGGGGCGACGCCGGTCCCCCCGCCGCTTGTGCCCGGCCACGAGGCCGTGGCGGTCGTGGAGGAGGTGGGGCCAGGCGTCTCCGGCCTAGCGCCGGGCGACGTCGTTGTCACCTCCTTCATATGGCCTTGCGGCCGTTGTAGAAACTGTGCCAGGGGGATGGAGAACCTCTGCGAGAGGTTCTCCGAGGTCAGGCTCAAGGGCGTTCTCCTCGACGGCGAGCACCACCTCTTCCTCAAAGGCCAGCCGCTGAGGGTCTTCCTAGGAGGGGTCTGGGCAGAGGCGGCCGTATTGCCGGCGACGGCGGTTTCTAGGTTGCCCAAGTCGCTGGCAGATAGGCCTGAGATGGCCATGTTGGGCTGCGCCTTCTTGACCGCGTATGGGGCCGTGGTGAACTCGGGAGGCGTCGGCCCCGGCGACGTGGTTGCCGTTGTGGGCACGGGCGGCGTGGGGCTGGCGGCGGTGCAGACGGCGAAGGCGGTGGGAGCCAAGGTAATCGCCGTGGGGAGAAACCCTGAAAAGCTCAAGTTGGCCAAGGAGCTCGGCGCCGAGATCGTCAACACGAGAGAGGGCGATCCCGTAAAGGCCGTGAGGGACCTTACAGGAGGCAGAGGGGCGGACGTGGTGATAGAAGCCGTGGGCTCCGAGGAGACCGTCGACATGTCCGTGGAGATGGCCGCGGCGGGAGGCAGGGTGGTGCTGGTGGGCCTAATGGCGGTAGGGAAAAAGGCCCCGGTCCACATAGCCAAGGTCGTGAGAGCCGGGATAACGCTTGTAGGCAGCTATGGCGCGAGGCCCAGGGTGGATCTCCCAAAGGTGATATCCCTAGTGGAGAGGGGGCTCCTCAAGCCGGAGGAGCTGGCCGGCCCCATCTACCGCTTGGATCAAATAAACGAGGCCGTGGAGGCCTTGAGGTCCGGCAAGGCCGTGAGGCCCATCGTTAGTCCAACATCCTAGCCGCTGCGACTAGGGGGTGCCACACGGGCCCGGTGAAGGGCATGTACGAGTACTCGGCCAAAATAACCGACGAGATAGGCTTGCCCACGAACTGCGCTGCGAGGTCGACGACGGCCGCCACATAGGGGTCAAGCCGGCGACTTGCACCCCGACTAGGACGTCGCCGATTGCCACNNNNCTATCGATCGCGCGGACATGCCCAGCCCCCTCGCCTCGGCCTCGCCGATGCCGGCCCTCCCTACGTACAAATCGAAGAACTTGGCGATGGAGGCGCCCACCACGGGCGGGAACTTGAGAATCCCCCGGCCCCGGCGTTGGCCCCCGCAACGTAGCCCATCTTGTTCGCGTAGGGGGCGAGGGGCAACCACGCAGGCCTCCCCGTCACGGCGCTCACGGCCTCGGCCACGTCCCCCGCCGCGTATACGCCCGGCGCCGAGGTCTCCATGTATTCGTTGACCGCAACGGCGCCGGTCGCGCCCAACCTCGCGCCGAGGGCCGCGGCGAGCTCCACGTTGGGCCTAACGCCCGTCGCCAAAACCACCGCGTCGGCCTCAACGACNNCCCTCGCCCAGTCTCAGCTCAACCCCCTTAGCCCTCATGTACTCGTTTACCCATCGGCCGAGCTCCTCATCCACCATTCGGTTCAACGCCCATTTGCCCGGCTCGATCACGACGACTTTCTTCCCCATCTCCAAGAGGGCCTCCGCCATCTCGACGCCTATATAGCCGCCCCCCGCTACGGCCACCCTTGAGGCCTTCTGGAGCCCCTCCCTCAATTCCCAAATCTCGGCGGGATGACCACGTAGACGCCCCTCTGATCGACCCCCTCTATCCTCGGCACCTTGGGCGAGGCCCCCGTGGCTATGATCAAGGCATCCCATTCCAGAAGCCCCGCGCGCCCGACAGCTTGATCTTGCCCCCTCGGCCTTGATGTTGGCGTATACCTTGATGCCCCTCTCCCGCGAGAACTCCTCTGCCGTGTAGAGATGCGGCCCTAACGGCGCGGCCGAGCGCATAGGGTATCACGCAAGGCGCGTGCGTTACGTACGGGCCGGCCTCCACCAAGATCGCCTCGGCCTGGAGGTTCGCCCTTTTGGCCTTGGAAGCCGCCGTGGCTCCCGCTGCGCCGCCCCCCACGACGACGCGCCACACGGCTCTCCGAAAACCTCCCTATTTAACTTATTATTGTTTTATTTATTTTTGAAGATCAACTACAAGATCTTTAATTACATTCTTATCAGAAATTGGTTCTATGAATATATCTTGGGTTCCGAGATCCATCAGCTTCGTAGCACAAGCGAGGACGGGCCTTCCGTTGACCTTGACGGCGCACGCCCCGCACACGCCCATGCGGCATGCGTATCTAAACGCCACGCTCCCGTCGAGGTCCTCCCTTATTGTTATCAACGCGTCCAACACGGTGGTGGTCGGCGGGGCGTCGATCACGTACGTCTGAACGTACTGAGCGCCGTCTTTGTGCCTCCTGATGGAGATCCGGTACCTCATAGCTGTCTGGCCTCTGGGGGCCACCTCTCCACTCTGACCGGCTGGTAGACAACGCTGTAGCTCTCGCCGATTCTGTACACGAGCGTGTGGCGGAGCCAGTTCTTATCGTCGCGCCTGGGGTGGTCCAGCCTGTAGTGGGCCCCCCGCGACTCCGTCCTGAAGTAAGCGCCGAGGAGCACGGCGTATGCGGCGTGGAGCATTCCGTCGAGCTCTATCACCTCCCTCAACTCCATGTTGTAGACTCTGCTCGCGTCGTTTATGTTGACTTGCCTCAAGGCGCCCATGAGCTTCACAACCTCCGATAGGGCCTCGGCCGCGGTCGCGCCCTCTCTGAATATCCCCGCCCCCTTCATCATGGCGTTTTGTAGAGCCGTCTTTATCTGCGCGGCGGGGATTCCGCCGGTCTCCCTCCTGCCCAATACGTAGAATATGCGCCTCTCCTCCTCCTCGGCGATGTTCTTCAAGTACTCCTCGACGGCGCTCCCCCTCCTCTCCAAGGCGTATTTCGCCGCTGC
>DANS01000027.1:0-9013 GCA_002497345.1 Thermoproteus sp. UBA157 | reverse complement strand
GTCTGTTCGCGCCGTGGACGCTGATCGAGGCCGCCTCGCCGGCGGCCCAAAGGCCTTTTATCCAGTTGCCCGACGCGTCGAGCACGCGCCCGTAGAGGTCGGCGTGTATCCCGCCCATGAAGTAGTGAACGGCGGGGGCTACTGGAATCAGCTCCTGGAAGGGATCTATGCCGGCGTAGGTCTTGACGACTTCGAGCAGAAGGGGCAACCTCTCCTTAACCCTCGAGGGGTCCAGATGCCGGATGTCGAGCCCCACATAGCACAGATCGCCCCTCCAAGAAAAGCCGCGCCCCGCCTTGCACTCCATGGCTATGGCGCGGGACACCACGTCGCGCGGGGCCAGCTCCATCTGCTGGGGAGCGTAGCGCTTCATGAAGCGCTCGCCCAGCTTGTTCACGAGGTAGGCGCCCTCCGATCTGGCCGCCTCGCTGATGAGTATCCCGCTCGGCACGAGGGCCGTGGGGTGCCACTGGACGAACTCCATGTCCTTGAGGGGTATCCCCTCCCTTAAGGCGAAGCCCAAGACCTCCCCCGTGTTTAGGTGGCCCATGGTGGTCAACTTGAACATCCTCCCGCCTCCTCCAGCCGCTATGACCCCCGCCGGCGCCTTGAAGAACCTCGCGTCCCCCCTCCTCATGTCTAGAGCCACGAGCCCGTGGAATCTGCCGTGCTTCACGACGATTTTCGTGACCAAGTGCTCCTCGTAGAGCTTTATATTGGGAAATCCCTTGATGTATTTATAGAGAGCCGTCATTATATAGAAGCCAGTCTTGTCCTTTGCGAAGACGGTCCTGGGCTTGCTCATGCCGCCGAAGCGCCTCAAGGCCAAGGAGCCGTCCGGCTCCCTCGTCCAAGGAACGCCTATCTTCTCGAGAAATAGGATCTCCTTGGGCGCCTCCTCCGCCAGCAACATGGCGGCGTCTTGATCCGACAAGAACTCCCCGCCTTTGACCGTGTCGTACGCGTGTAGCTGCGGTGAGTCGCCCGTCTTGTCGGGGTACATGACGGCGGCCATGCCGCCCTCGGCGGATATGCTGTGAGAGCGAGGGCCCATCGCCTTCGTCGCCACGCATATCTCCAGCTTCTCGCTGACTGAGGCCGCAGCGGCGGCTGCCCTGAGCCCCGCCAGCCCCGATCCGAGCACAACTACATCACATACGACAATCTCCACGTATAACTATAATAAAACATTTTAAAGATTTTTGCTAATGATTAAACAAAATTAAAAATTATAATTATCAATCGCCAGCGGCTGAGCTGTGTTCCGCTAGAACCTCGGCGTAACCAACGGCGTCGGCCAACGCCTCCTCCTCCCTTATTAAATCCCTTATTGACAAAACGCCGTAGAGCCTCCCCTTCTCCGTGACCACCAAGTGGCGGATGTTGTGCCGGCGGAGCAGGGCGATGGCCTCCCCCACGTCGGCGTCGGCCTCTATCGTGACTACGCGCTTAGTTGCGATGGCCTCCGCAGGCAAGCCCAAGTCCAGGCCTTGCGCCGCCGCCCTCACGATATCCCTCTCGGAGACCACCCCTGCTATCTCGTCGCCCCTCGTCAGCACCACTAGGCCGATCCTCCTGTCGGCCATTATGGCCGCGATCTCCCTTATCGGCGCCTCGGGAGGGGCCGTCACGGGAGGGGAGCTGGCCAAGTAGCGGATCTTCATCTCTCAGCGTCGCTCTTCTTGTGCGGCTCCACCCTCTTGTCGGCCGGGCGGGCGCCCAGGCGGGCGAGGTACTTGGCTATACTCTCGGCTATCTCGAAGTCGTAGAGCCTCTGCATGGAGATCCTCTGGGCTTGCGGGCTGCCGGCCCCGTGCACCGACTCGATCAAGTACCCTGCGCTTATGCTGACGTTTTCGAGCAGCCTTATCATGCGGAGGCGCGCCTCGGCTGTGAACTCGGGCACTCCTTGAAGGTACTTCTCCACCAACTGCCTGATCTCGGGGTTCTTGAGGTCGAACTCGCTGGGGGCCGTGCCGAGGATTCCGCCGGCGATGTCGTGGGACAACCTCGCGATCTCGTAGGGGAACCTCGTCACCAGATGCTTGGTAACGTTGGCGAACATGGGGTTGACCCAGAACCCGCCCGGCCCATCGGCGAGCTTTCTGCCCTCCCAGCTCGCCGCCAGCCCCGCCGAGTACATGGTCTCGTTGAGGAACACCATCTCGGTCAACTTCTCCTGTACGTGCGGCTTATCGGCTATTCCGATCTGCTTCGCCAAGTTATAGGCAGCGCCGATTACGACATCGCCGAGCCCCGACTTGCAGCCGGCATATCCTTGTCTATGATACGACGAGAATATCTCCACCAAGACGCCCGCCTCCCTCCAGTCTCTATAGAGGAAGACCCTCTCCCACGGCACGAACACGTCCTCGAAGACGATGAGCCCCTCGTGGTTGAACATGTAGGGCAGCCCGTCTATGTCGCCGCCCTCTAACCTCCTAGCATCGTTCAGCTGCCTCCCCACGATTACCTTGACGCCGGGGGAGTCGAGGGGTATGGCGAAGGACACCGCGTAGGCCTCGTCCTTTTCGGTCATTGCGCGAGTCGGCATCACGATCACCTCGTCCACCACAGCCGCCCCCGTTATGTTGGCCTTGGCCCCCCTGACGATTATCCCGTCGTCTCTCTCCTCGACCACGTGGACGTAGGCGTCCGGGTTCGGCTGCTCGCTGGGCCTTAAGGTCCTCACGCCCTTGACATCGGTCATGGCGCCCGCCAAGGCCAAGTCCTTCCTCTGCACGTCCGCTACGTATTTCATGAAGTTGTCGTGGTAGGCCTTCTTCCCCTTCTCGGCGAGCTTCTTGGTCACGATGTAGAGCGTGTTCAAGGCGTCCCAGCCGACGCAGCGCTGGAAGCAAGCGCCCGTCTTGTGGCTGAGCTTCCTCAACAGCTTGACCTTGGCCACGAGGTCTTGCGGGCCCGTATGGAGCGAGTTGAAGCGGTTGACCTCCTCGCCTATTATGGGGCTGTATGTTCTGGCCAACTCCCTCGTGTCCTCCTCGAAGGCCGCGTCGAAGGTGGCCTTGAAGGCGAGCACGGAGGGCTTGAGGAAGGGGCTTGTCGTCACGTCGGTTACCCTCTTGCCCATCACGTATATAGCGGCGTGTTGCCTATACTTTATCCCCTCGACGTATTGCTCGCCGGTTCTTAGCCCCATGGAGGGCGCTGTTGGGGAGTATATAACATTTCTATCGCTTTACAGTCTTTATTATTTTTCATTTTAAATAATTATAGAGTTAAAACGTTAACATACATAGAGAAAATTCTTAATAAACCCCACAACCGCCGGCGCATGTCGAGGGAGGTCGTGGTCTTCAACCCCGCCACGGGCGAGGTCTTGGCCGCGCTCAAGTCGGCCACCAGGGAGGACGTGAGGCTCGCAGTGGATGAGGCCTACGAGGCGTTCCACAAGTGGTCGGCTCTGCCCCTCAAGGCCCGCGCCAAGTTGTTGCTGAGGGCGGCCGACTACTTGGAGATGTCCTTCGACGAGGTCTTGAGGACCTTGGTGGCCGAGTCGGGGAAGCCCATAAGGGACGCGGCGGCTGAGTTGTGGAGGGCCGTGGAGATAATCAGATCGAGCGCCTACGAGGCTAGGTTCGTGCTCGAGGGCCGCGCCCCCCGCGTCGACGCCTACGAGTACCCTCCTGGCAACGAGTCGAGGCTCGTGGTCGAGAGGAGGGAGCCCGTGGGGGTCGTGGGGGCCGCCCTCAGCTACAACAACCCCGCCTCGACGTTTGCCCACAAGGTGGCGCCCGTGGTTGCCGCCGGGAACACGGTGGTGGCCAAGCCCTCGACGCACACCCCGCTGACGGCGCTCAAGCTCCACGAGATATTCAAGAAGGCGGGCTTCCCCGAGGGCGTCGTCAACGTGGTGGTGGGCAGCGGGGAGGAGGTGTTCGACGAGCTCTTGGAGAACTCCAAGGTGGCTGGGATCACCTTCACGGGCAGCACCGCGGTGGGGTTGCAGGTGGCCGCCAAGGCCGCCGGGAGGGGGAAGAAGTACATGATAGCCCCCAGCGGCTCCGACCCCGCCATAGTGTTCAAGGACGCCGATCTCGAAAAAGCGGCGGCCGTCGTCGTGAGGGCTAGGTTCGAGAACGCGGGTCAGAACTGCAACGCCACAAAGAGGCTGTACGTGGAGAGGGAGATCTACGACGAGTTCGCGAAGATGGTCTTGGGGAAGACCGCGGCTCTTAAAGTCGGCGATCCCATGGACGAGGCGACCGACATGGGCCCGCTCATATCGGAGAAGATGGTCAAGGCCATGGAGGGCTTCGTCTCAGACGCGGTATCTAAGGGAGCCGTCGTCCTCTACGGCGGAAGGAGAATGGGCGGAAGGGGCTTCTTCTACGAGCCCACGCTCTTGAGGATCGAGGACGGCCGCGCGGATATAAGAGCGCTCAAGGAGGAGGTGTTCGGGCCCGTGCTCCCCATCGTGCCCTTCGACACCGAGGAGGAGGCCGTGGAGCTGGCCAACTCCACGCCCTACGGCCTCCAAGCCGCCGTGTTCACATCCGATTACAAGAAGGCGCTGAGAGTGGCCTCAGCCATTAAGGCTGGGAGCGTCATGATAAACGACTCCACGAGAGTGAGGTTCGACGCCTTGCCGTACGGCGGCGTGAAGAGCTCAGGCTTCGGCTGGCGCGAGGGGGTTAGGGCAACCATGTTCTACTTCACGGAGCCCAAGTACTACGTCTTCGGCATCTGACGCCGCCTCTCCGTTGCAACTTGCCGGCCGCCGGATCAGGCTTATATATTGACGCGCGATGTCCGTTGTGGCGGACGAGGTGGTGATATCCATCGTCGGGCTCGCCGCGACGATAGTCGGAATGTTGGGCGGGGCGTTGTATTGGCTCGGAAAGAAGTTCGAGGAGATCGACACGCGATTCGAGGAGATAGATAAGAAGTTCGAGGAGATAAATAAGAGGTTCGAGACTATAGACAAGAGGTTCGACGAATTCGACCGGAAGCTTGTAGCCTTCGCCGATTCCGCGAGGTCGGCCACCGTGGCCATGAACTCCGCCGTCATAGAATTCCTCGGCCTCAAGGGCTTGATCACGCCGAGCGAGGCCTCGTTTTTAATCCGCGAGGTGGCGAGGATGTCCCAAGCCATCAGGACCAACCCGATAAGCAAGGAGGAGGCCGAGTTCATCAAGGCGGTTTTCGCCAAGGGCGATATCGACAAGATCACCGTGGAGGAGCTCGAGAAAGTCGCCGAGATACTCAAGCGTTGGTGGTACGAGGAGGGCTCCGAGCTGGCGTACAAGATGTTCATATACGTCTGGATGCTTAGGGCGTACAAGCTATACGGCGGAGGCCAGCGGGAGGGCCGTTAGGCGCCGGATATAGCCCTAGCCGGACGCGGTGCACGCTAGAACCGCCCTCGCGACATTGTAGGCCCTCTCCACGACGGGCTTATCCGCCTCGAAGGGTAAACGAATTCCCTTATCGCCTCCGGCGTGCCCTCGTTGCGTATCCCCCTCAACTAAGCTCGACGATGTCGTCGAGCGGGCGGAGGATGGCGTCTTCGTAAAACTCCCCTTTAGCTGAAAGCGCATTTAAGGGCTAGTCGCAACGCTTGTTCCAAGTGAGAACAGCGCTAGGTCGTACTTGCCGTTCCCGATGTCGTGTTCCGCCTCGGCGAGGAAATACGGCCTCAAATACTCGGCCACGGCCATATTTGAGCCATAAAAACTCCACTGAGACGCTCCGCCGCATGCCGAGGTCGGGGTTGCGTCCGGTCCTAGTTTTCTACTCCTACTAGCCATTTCGCTAAGCCGTTTCCTCTCGTCCCTCGGTTTACGCCACTGCAGATAGACCTCGCTCAGCGCCTTGCTCGCAGCCTTGACTTGGCTTCCGCACTTGTCGTCGATCAAGCCTCAAGCGGCCCCTTCAGCACATACAGCGCCTTGGCCGACCGATGTCGACGATAGGCGTCGCGGCGTTATTCGGGGTCCCCGAAGTCGCGCTAGGAGAAAACCGGCGCTCGCCGCGACCGGCGTTGCGGCGATCTCGGCCGTATTGCCCATGGCGAGCGCTTCGCCGATTGCGCAAACCTGGCTACGATCCCGACGCCGCGCGCCGTCTTACGAACTCGACCACGTCCCTTACGTCCTTCTCCACCACCTCCGCGGACGCGTATCTTGAGAGGACTCCCTCCTTGTCTAGCCCGTTGTATCGGAACTGGTGAAGATCCAAGGCCTTCTCGACGGCCAGCTCAAGCTCCTTATCGCCGAGTCTGGCCGCGATCTCCTTCATCCTGGCGGTGGGCATCAGCGCTATTATGAGGTCCACGCGCGCGACCTTCCTCCTCTGCATAACCCCCTCGCCGGGGTAGTACGGGGCTAGCGCATCCCTCCTCTGGGCGGCGACGGCCGCCAGATAGGCCTTCACTGCTTGAAAGGCCTTGCCCGCGGCGTTTCGGAGAAGGCCGTTCTTCAGAAAGTCCTCGGCCAGCTCGGCCTCGTAGAGCGCCTCCTTCAGCCGATCGCGCCGGTACTTCTCCAGATCGACCCAAGGCTTGGCCAACTCGTACACGATAAGAACAAGACCTTTTATAAAAATACAAGTAGCGCAGTTAGGCCTAACTTCGACGGAAATGTAGCAAAAATAAGCCGGGAATCGCGGCCATGAAGATCTTGGTGAGCCGCCACTAGAGGCGGCCTCGTGGTAGTTCCAACTGCCCGCGGGATCGTCTTCGTCGCCTCAAGCGGCGACGTCTTGGCGCACAGAGGCGGCGAGCTCCACGCGGCCGAGCTCAAGCCGGCGGAGGGCGGCGGCTTCGAGCCGAGGCTCTTCATCCCGGAGCCAGGCGTTGCAGAGGGGGTGAGGAGGGCGGTGGAGGCGTGTTGAAGCGGGAGGCGCCCCTCGGCAAATTAGCCGCAGGAAGGGTCGAGGTTGAAGCCTAGCCTCTTTCCCCTGTCTGACATGCGCTTCGGCGACCGCGGTCGTAGACGTCGACTCGATAGTCCAACCAGCAAGCTCCCGGCGTAGGTTCTGCGACCTCGGCGCCAACAGCCTTTTCATTTATTTATAATTATTTAAAATTATAAAATTGTTTAAGGAAATATTGGTATATAGAAAAGTTATAAAACATTGAATTAGCACCGGCGTGTCCCAGGAGTTCCTCAAAGTATACGAGGAGTCCATGAAGGACCCCATCGGCTTCTGGGAGAGACAAGCGGCCCAGTTGTACTGGCGCGCCAAGTGGGAGAAGACCTACGACGACTCCAACCCGCCCTTCTATAAGTGGTTCGTGGGCGGCGAGACGAACATAGCCTACAACGCCCTCGACAGACACGTGCAGAGCGGCCGCGCCAACAAAGCCGCGTTGATATGGGTATCCTCCAGCGGGCAGACGAGGGTGCTCCGCTACTGGGACCTCTACCGGGAGGTCAATAGGCTGGCCGTCCTCCTGCGCATGCGCGGCGTGGAGAGGGGAGATAGAGTGGCCATATACATGCCCATGATTCCAGAGGCCATGATAGCCATGCTCGCCGCGAACAGAATAGGGGCCGTGCACACCGTGGTGTTCTCGGGCTTCGGCGCTCAAGCCCTCGCCGACAGGATCAAAGATGCCGACGCCAAAATGGTGATAACCGCAGACGCCATGACGCGCAGGGGAAAGGTGATACCGCTTAAGCCGACTGTTGACGAGGCGCTGGCGCTGGCCGGAGCCGATGCCGAGGTTCTGGTCTACAGACACGTCGGGACGGGGGTCCCCATGAGGGAGGGGAGGGATTTCTGGTGGCAGGATGAAATGAAGTCCGTACCGCTGAACGCCTACGCCGAGCCCGAGTGGGTCGGGGGGGATGAGCCGTTGTTCATCCTCTACACCTCGGGCACTACGGGGAAGCCCAAGGGGATACTCCACCTCCACGGAGCCTACATGGTGTGGATATGGTACGCCTTCAACCACCTCGTCGGCGCCGAGAGGGAGTTCAGAGACGACATAGTCTTCTTCTCCACCGCAGATATCGGCTGGATATCGGGCCACCACTACGGCGTTCACGGGCCGCTCCTCAACGGGCTGACTGTTCTTTGGTACGACGACGCGCCGGATTACCCCCATCCGGGAATATGGTGGGAGATCGTGGACGCCTACAAGGTGACCCACATCCTCTTCTCCCCCACGGCGATTCGCCTGTTGATGAAATACGGCGAGGAGTGGCCCAGGAGGTACAAGCTGGACACCCTCATCGCGGCCTATCCCACGGGCGAGGTGCTCAACGAAGAGGCGTATAAATGGCTGAGGACCTACATCTGCCGGGAGACTTGCCAGATAGCCGATATATGGGGCCAGACCGAGACCGCTTGCTTCGTCACGGCGCCCGGCTCCATGAACCTAGGCGGCTTCCGCTACAAGTACGGGTCGGTGGGATTGCCCTATCCTACCCTCAATCTGGTGATATTAGACGACGAGGGCAAGGAGCTCCCCCGCGGCCAGAAAGGCCACGTGGCGGTCAAGCCGCCTCTGCCCCCGGCCTTCTTGCACACACTCTGGAGGGACCCCAAGCGCTACGTCGAGAGCTATTGGTCTAAGTTCAAGGGCTATTACCTCACGGGCGATCTCGGCTATATAGACGAGGAGGGGCACCTCCATATTCTGGGCCGCTCCGACGACGTCATCAAGGTCGCGGGCCATCGCCTCTCCACAAGGGAGGTGGAAGACGTCGTCGCGTCGCACCCAGCCGTGGCCGAAGCGGCGGTGGTGAGCGTGCCGGATCCCGTCAGGGGCGACGTGTTGGCGGTCTTCGTGGTGCCTAGGGCGGGCAAGTACATAACGGAGGAGGAGGTGGTCTCCCACTTGAGGAGGGCCTTAGGCCCCGTGGCCGTCGTCGGGAAGGTGGTAATCGTAGAGAAGTTGCCCAAGACCAGAACCGGCAAGGTCATGAGACGAGTCTTGAGGGCCATGGCCATGGGGCAACCGCTGGGCGATCTGAGCACTTTAGAAGACGAGGAAAGCATAGCGGAGCTGAAGACAAAGATAGGGGGCTGAGGGTTCTTTAGG
>DANS01000005.1 GCA_002497345.1 Thermoproteus sp. UBA157 | reverse complement strand
CGTTTTGCCGGTGCCGGGAGGGCCGAACAGCAATATGCCCTTAGGCGGATCGATTCCCAAGTGCTTGAACAACTCGGGGTGTTTCAGCGGAAGCTCCACGAGCTCCCTTATCTTCTGCTTCGCCTCCTCCAAATCGCCTATGTCCTCCCAAGTGACGGGGGGGATCTTGATGCCGGAGACGGGCTTCTCGTAGAGCTGTATCTGCGTGTCGTCGGTCACGAGCAAAACGGCGTTGGCGGGGCGCGCTTGCACCACTTGGAACGTCAAGGGTTGGCTCAACACGTAGATCTGCAACACGTCGCCTTCGACCAACACATAGTCCCTGAGCCTCTGCTTTATGTACTGGAGGAAGTTGGAGTCCACAGCTATGGTCATGGATACCGGCGCCAGCTTGACGGATTGGGCAGGCTTCGGCTCCACCTTCCTCACCTTGACGTTTTCGTTCAAGGAAACGTCGGCGTTTTTCCGGAGTATGGAGTTCATGCGGATTATGCCCTTCCCGCGGTCCTCGGGAAGGCCGTTCCAGACCTTCGCGGCGGTCCTCCGCCGCCCGACTATCTCCACGACGTCGCCCACCATTATGCCCGCGCGTTCCATGACGTCGGGGTCTATGCGGACTATGGGCCTGTTGGCGTCGCGGGCTTTGCTTTCGGCGACCCTTAGCTCGATCCAGCTCACGCGCTTGAAGCCATACGTCTATAAAAAGCTACGCCTCGATATGTGCGGCTAGAAGCTGAGCCTCGAGAAGTACTCCAGCTCTATGTTGCCTACTCCTTGGATAGATCTCAGGAGCTCCTCCACCTCGTCTGAGGAGTACTCGTCCGATTCGGGGTGTCTTATGTAGATCTTGAGCGCGGTGATGCCGAAGCCTATGGGCTCCTCCTCTATTCTGTCCACCTTGTACTTCGGCTCGAGCTTGCCCTTGATGTCTTGCTTGAGCCTCGCCAGATCCACCTCGGCGCTATCGGGCAACACCCTGTAGACCAAGGCCACTTCCGCCGACATGGACCCCGCACCTCTAGGCCTTTAAAAATTTTGCCTAAGGCCCCTCGAAGCCGCAGACCGGGCACTTGTAGCGCACGCCCAGCTTCCTCGCCTTGTAGCTCCTGATGATCGTGGAGCGGCCGCAGTTGGGGCACACGAACTCCACCCCGCGCTCCAGCGGGGCCAGCGTCCAGTTAGTCGCCGTGTCGCTCGGCGGCGAGGGGCCGTAGATCTTGGCGCCTCTAATCGACATGCCCCCCTCGACTTGGGGTGTTTAAATTCATTGCGCCGAGGGCGGCAAGCTTTATTACCGGCCCCGTAACCGCCCCCATGGACGTGCTGGCGGCTAGGCTGTTGTCGATAAAAAGCGCCGTAGCGCCGTCGGCAGGGCCCGACGGCTCCATCTACTACTTGTCCGACTTAACGGGGCAGTACTTGATTTGGCGCTACGACGGGAGGAAGCACGACGTCTTCCTCCCCTGGGATGGGCGGATAGGGAGCTTCGCCGTCTCCCCCAAGGGCAAAATCGCCTTCGCGGCCGACGTGGGCGGCGACGAGCGGTGGAGGATCTACGTGGCCGAGGGCGATTCGGTGAGCGAGGTCTCGGCCGAGGGCTTCAACAATCTGGGCGTTTGGAGCCCCGACGGCTCCCAGTTGGCCTACACGTCCACGTCGGAGAGGCCCGAGGACTTCTCCTTGTACGTCTACGACGGGACGTCGCGCAAGAAAATCGCTGATTTGCAGGGGATAAACGCGGTTGCCGACTGGTGCGAGGAGGGGATATTGGTGCAACACTCCGAGTCGAGCCGCGACGGCGACGTCTACTTGGTGTCGGGCGGGGAGGTCAAGAACTTGACCAGACATTCGGGCGAGGAGCTAAACGCAATGCCCAGATGCTTGGGCGACGGGAGGATCGCCTATATAACCAACAGATGGTCCGAATACGCCGGGATAGCGGTTCTCGACGTCAAGACCGGCGAGGCGAAGCAGCTGGTCCAGCTGGATCGGGAGATCGAGCTCTTCGACGTTTGGGGAAACTACATGGCATATGCCGTAAACGAGGACGGGTACTCGGGCCTCTACATCATGCATTTGCCCACGGGCTTGACGCACAAACTGGCGATCCCGCCGGGGGTGGTCACCTATCTGAGCTGGCGCTTCGGCAAATTGGTCTTCTCCATATCGGGCCCCCGCGTGGGGCACGAGGTCTTCATCTACGCTGGCGAGGTGCGGGCGTTGACCGATTCGCCGAAATACGGCGTCGACATGTCGAGAAACGCGGTCCCGGAGGTCGCTAGGTTCAAGGCAAGCGACGGCGTGGAGATCCCCGTGCTCGTGTACAAGCCGCAGTCGCCGCCTCCTTATAGGGCCGTCTTCTTGCTACACGGAGGCCCGGAGAGCCAGGCGAGGCCCAACTTCGACCCCTTGGTGCAGCTCCTGGCCAGAATGGGCTACGCCGTGGTCGCGCCCAACTTCAGAGGATCCACTGGATACGGCAAGACGTTTGTCAAGCTGGACGACTGGGGCAATAGGCTCAATGCAGCGAGGGACGTCCACGAGGCGCTTTCGTGGTTGGCCGGCCAAGGCCTCGTGGCCGGCAAGCCGTGCGTCCTAGGGGGGAGTTACGGCGGCTACCTCGCCTTGATGTCGCTTGCCCTCTACCCCGACGATTGGGCTTGCGGCGTCGAGATGGCCGGCATAGTCAACTTGGCCACGTTCCTCGAGAGGACGGCCCCGTGGAGGAGGCGCCACAGAGAGGCCGAATACGGCAGGCTGGAGGACAAGGACTTGCTCGCGAGGCTTAGCCCCATAACTTATGCCGAGAAGATAACGGCGCCTCTTTTAGTCATACACGGCGTTAACGACGTCAGGGTGCCGGTCTCGGAGGCGGATCAGCTCGTGGCGAGGCTGAGGGAGCTGGGGAGGTCCGTGGAGTACTTGCGCCTTGAGGGCGAGGGCCACGTCTTCTCCTCTGCGGCTAGGCCGAGGATCTACGGCAAAGTGGCCGAGTTCGTGAAGGCGCATCTCGGCTGAGCAACGCGGTAATTCTTTTAAGTCGTCGCGTTTTCCGCCTCCGTGTTGGCTCGCAAAGGGAAAGAGCTGGAGTCGGCCCTTAGGCCCGTTTGGGTCGAGACGATCTCGTGGCATTCATCGCTGATGACGCAGATAGAGGGCATAAGGCTGATGAAGAGGACCAAATACCAGGAGCTCGCCATAATAGACACCGTGGACTTCGACAGAGCCCTCGTGCTCGACGGCTTCATACAATCCACCTACGCCGACGAGCCCTACTACCACGAATCCTTAGTCCATCCGGCCATGATCGCCCACCCATCGCCGAGGAGGGTGCTCATATTGGGCGGAGGCGAGGGGGCGACGCTCAGGGAGGTGCTCAAGCACAAGACGGTGGTCGAGGCCGTCATGGTCGACATAGACGGCGAAGTGGTCCAAGCGTCCAAGGAGTACTTGCCCGCGATGCACCAAGGAGCCTTCGAGGACCCCAGAGCGAAGGTGTTGATAATGGACGGCGCGAAATACGTGGACGAGGCCTTGGCGCGCGGCGAGAAGTTCGACGTGGTGGTGATGGATCTGACGGATCCATACGGCCCCGAGATAGCACAAGGCCTCTACTCGGCCCAATTCCTCAAGAAGGTGAAGGGCGTGATTTCCGAGGGCGGAGTCTTCGTGACGCAGGCGGGCAGCAGCTTCTTCTTCGAGGAGGAATATAACGCCGTGTTGCGCAACGTGTCGGCGAATTTCAAGATCGTGGTGGAGTACACCTTATGGATCCCCTCCTTCGGCTACGCGGTCAACTTCGTGTTGGCCAGCGACGCCGTGGATCCCAGGGCCATGACCGCCGAAGAGGTGGACAAGAGGCTGGCGGATAGAGGCGTCTCAACGCTTTTCTACTCGGGCAGAACCCACGTGGCGTTGATGAACTTCCCAGTGTATAGGCGCTTCAAGAGGGCCTAGCCCTCTTGGGCTTGGCGGACATCAACGCCTTGACCAGTTCGTAGTGTTTCAGCTCGTCGAATTCTATGGATTTAAGAAGCGCCCTGACGAGGGGATCCTCTATGCTCGAGAGAGCGGCTAGGCTCTCCCGCATGCCCCTCTCCTCGCGCGAGATCTCCTCGAGCTCCTCTTGGGTTAACGCTATCTCGTCGGCCTTTATCTTGCCCGATAAGTAGTCCAATATCGTCGTGAGTATCTCGGCGTGGCGGAGGCTGTCCATGGCTATCTGCATGAACAAGGATCTCACGAGCGGATTGGCGGCCTTGTAGGCCAGGGCCATGCTCCTGTTTGCAGTCTCTTGCTCGAGCCTCACCCTCTCCATTATCAACAACATCACGTCGGCTCCTGCCGTGATCGGCGCCTCGAAGAGGTTCCTAACCGCTTGGGCCAAATCGGTGAGGTCCAACACGGCCTTGCTCCCCCCTTCGGCTATGGCGTCTACGTAAGACTTAATCAACGACATCGCCCTTTCGTCCGCCTCTATCTTCGCCGCAAACTCGCCGCCTCTCTTGCCGCTTGCATAAAGCGATACGGCCGCGGCCGTAACGCCGAGGAGCTTGGCCGTCTCGTTTACGGAGAACCCGCGCTTGACTAGCTCCTTGGCGACGACGGCCCTCACGGCCGATATATATTTGTCCAAAGACACTACGAGGCGCTGCTCCGCGGATTTAAAGTTTTGGGAACGGAAATGATATATATCGCGACGCGCGGGGAGGGCATGTACCGCGTCTACGAGAGAACGGTCGAGGTCCCCATCAGGATCTCGAAGACCGCCGACGAGCAGGCGAGGCTCAGGAGGCTGGAGCGGTGGCCCAGAGAGAGCGGGCTCAGCTTAGTGCTCGACGAGTCCGGGAGCAACTTCAACAAGCTCGTTCAGATGTACGCCTCGGATTACGGCTTGGAGCTAGGCGAAAAGAAGTGGAACGCCGATACCTCGGGCGATGAGATCAAGGCGGGGCTCGAGGTGCCCTTGCTCAAGGCGGGGCAAGTGAAGGGCAGAGCCGTCATGGAGGCGAGAATACCCAAAAGCCCTACGGGGGAGGAGGGGAACAACTACGTCTATACCGCCAAGGTGAACTACTACATAGAGCTGGAGGACGACGTGTTGGCCGAGGGCGCCACCAGCGGCATGGTGGAGTTCACGTTGTGAGCCTAATAGGCCTCCCCCAAGGCGTGTATCCCCAGCTCGCCCATTCCTTTCTCCACCATCCTCTTGTACAGCTCCAGCGCGAGGGCCGCCGCCGGCATCGAGAGGTTGGCCTTGTGGGCGGCCTCCATGGCGTAGGCCAAGTCCTTCTTCAAATGCGCGGCCTTGAAGCCCGGCGAGAGATCGCCTTTTAGGAGCTTGGGGAGGTACAGCTCTATGGACGCGGACCTCGCCGCCCCCTCGGCGAGGACTTGCGCCACCTTCTCCACGTCGAGGCCCAACGCCTTGGCCAGCCTCAAGCCCTCCACCATGGCCACCGTGTTGAGGGCGACGACCACTTGGTTCACGAGCTTCATGGCTTGTCCGTATCCCACGGGGCCGGCGTGGATGACCCTTTTGCTGAAGGCTTGAAATATCGGCAATAACCTCCTGAACGCCTCCTCGCTCCCGCCCACCATCACAGTCAGCGTCCCCTCTTGCGCCCCTTTCTGGCCGCCCGTCACGGGCGCGTCGAGGAACTCGACGCCGTGTTTGGCGAGCCTCTCGGCGAATCGCCTCGCCCACTCGGGGGAGTTCGTGGACATGTCCACGACCACTAGGCCGGGCCTAGCCCCCTCCACGACGCCCCCCGGCCCGAACAACACTTGCTCCACGTCCGGCCCGTCGGAGACCATGACGATGACGACGTCGACGACTTTGGCCAACTCGGCGGGCGACCCAGCGACGTACACGCCGAGTTTCGCGAAGGGCTCCGCCTTCGACCTCGTTCTGTTATAAACGGCCGCCAGATACCCGGCCTTATGCAAATGCATAGCCATGGGCGCCCCCATTATGCCCAAGCCCACGAAGCCGACCCGCATAGTATTAAATATAAAAAAGTTGTAAAAACAAGGCCGTATGCTCGGCGCTCCTCAACCGGTAGTCTCCTACAGCACAGTGAGGGAGGTCAAAGGGCCTTTGTTGGTCATCGAGAAGACCAGAGGCGTGGCCTATGGCGAATTGGGCGAAGTCGTGGGGCCCGACGGCGAGCCGCGGCGCGTTCAAGTCATCGAGGTGGGCACCGACTACGCCGTAGTCCAAGTGCTGGGCCCCACCTTGGGCTTGCCGGCCAAGGGCTCCACGGTTAGGTTCTACGGCAAGACGTATTCGCTCGGAGTCAGCGAGGACCTCATAGGCCGTATACTCGACGGCAAGGGCCAACCCCGCGACCACATGCCGTTGCCCCCGCCGCAAGATTTCAGAGATATCAACGGCGAGCCTTTGAACCCCTATGCCAGGGAGTACCCCGAGGAGCCCATAGAGACCGGCATATCGGCAATCGACGGGCTCTACACGCTGGTGAGGGGCCAGAAGTTGCCCATCTTCTCGGGCACCGGCTTGCCCCACAACGTCATGGCGGCGCAAGTGGTGAGGCAGGCGACCGTCAGGGGGAGCGAGGAGGGCTTCGCTGTGGTCTTCGTGGGCATAGGCATCAGGAGCGAGGAGGCCATGTACTTCATGGACGAGTTCAGGAAGACGGGCGCCTTGAGGAGGGCCGTGGCGGTCATAAACTTGGCCTCGGATCCGGTGTCCGAGCGCATATTGGCGCCCCGCATCGGCTTGACCATTGCGGAGTACTTGGCTTGGGATCTGGGCTACCACGTGCTCGTGGTGATGACCGATATGACCAACTACGCCGAGGGCCTCCGCGAGTTGTCCTCGGGCAAGGGCGAGTTGCCGGGGAGGCGCGGCTATCCGGGCTATATGTACACTGACTTGGCCACTATATACGAGCGGGCCGGGAGGGCGAAGGGCAAGAAGGGCTCGGTGACGCAGTTCCCCATACTCACCATGCCGCACGACGACATAACCCACCCGATACCCGACCTCTCGGGCTACATAACGGAGGGCCAGCTGGTCCTGTCCCGCGCCATGTGGGGCAGAGGCATTTATCCGCCCTTTGATATAATAATGTCGTTGAGCCGCCTCGCCAAGGACGCAATAGGCGAGGGCAAGACCCGCGAGGATCACAAGGACGTGGCCAACACCCTCATCGCGGCCTACAGCCGCGCCTTGGAGATAAGGAGCTTGGCCACGCTAGTCGGCGAGCGCAACCTCGGCTGGCGCGAGAGGCGCTACCTCCGCTTCGCCGACGCCTTCGAGCAGAAGTTCGTCAAACAGGGAGTCTACGAGAGGCGCACCTTCGAGGAGACCTTGGAGATAGGGTGGGACGTGCTCTCCATATTGCCGGAGGACGAGCTGACGAACGCCAGGCCCGAGATCACGGCCAAGTACTACCGCAAACACATCTTCGAAAGCTTTAAGGAGGCGTAAGGACGCGTGTTGAGATTTCCGCCTTTTAGTCTCAGCGTCTATTAGCTCTGTTGTTGCCTTTATCCCGTGCACTCATAAGGTGAGGTAGAGCTCTCGTGGGCGTACTTCGGCTTTGTCGGCTTGCTCCACGCGATGGGTTGCTTAGGCTCCTCCGCGCGGCTTGTCTGATCTTGCGTCGATTGCGGCGGTTGTAGCCAAGTCCAAGGAGGGCCGTGACGAGGGCCTTGTGTGGCGGCATGCGGCGAGTGGAAGGCCGTGAGGGCCGGGGCGATTTCCGAGAGCCGAGAACGCGTTTGGGGGCGAGGCAGAGCGGAGAGGCGGAATGCTGGGCGGCTCTAGGCATTGCGGAGGCGCGGCGCCTCACGGCCATCCCCGTTTCGTACGCAGCAGTCTGTAACCCGTTGCGCCGGCCCGTTCCCAACAAGTTTTTATTCGTGCCGCGGTGCTTTAGCGTGGATTTTCCCACTTTAGTTAAGCCTTGGCTAGACTTGGCGAAGTATAAAGAGGCAAGGCTGAGGGAGGCGTTGATAGAGGCGAGGCTAGCCCTGGAATTTCTAGAGGACGGCCTTGTGAGAAACGCCGCGGGGAAGGCCTTCCAGGCGTGGAAGGCCTATCTCGGGGCCCTTCTTGCCGACAAGAGGGAGTATTTGAGAGAGCTGTACCCAGGCTCGAGGAAGATTAGGGTGGGGGAGGATGAGGTCGTGGTCGAGGAGGCGGATGTCGTGATCGCGCTAGTCCCCACGTCGCATATGGCCAAGCTAGCGGCGGCGGTGGGCGGAGACGCGGTGGAGTACACCGCAGTGGCGTTCCACCTCCATAGATACCAGTACAACGGCCCCGACCCCGAGGGCTTCTTCTCGGATATACCAGACGACAGAACCGCCGCCATATTCATCTGCCGCCTCGCCGGCAGGATATTGCCCCACGACGAGCTCTACAAGAGGGTCTGCGGCGCTACGAGGTAGCTGGGGTTCGCGGGTCGCTCCGCCAGACGCGTCGGCCGGATCGGCGATCGCGACGCCCCGAAGGCGGCCGGCGCGAGCCAACTCGGCGGGCGCTGGAATATACGCGTATTACCTGGGGGACCGATATAAGTACCCCCTTTCCTCTACTCCATGCCTAAGAGCAAAGGGCAGGAGAAGATGGCGCTGATCTCCGTTCACGTCCCCAAGCGGATGCTGGAGGAGCTGGACGAGCTCGTCAGAAGGGGGATATACCCGAACCGCTCCGAGGCCATTAGGGCCGCAATAAGGGAGTTGCTCTACAAGGAGTCCTTGAAGCCTATCTCCAAACAGCCTGCCGCCGAGGAGCCGCAAGAGGAGGGGGAGGAGATCGAGGTTTTGACGGGCCGCTAGCCCCCGCCCAATTCTTATTAACCCGCCCAGTTTTAGCCGTGGCCTTGGTCTCGCCGATAGAGTACGCCATATTGAAATCGGCCGCCCAGCTCAAGAGCTTGAAGGAGGTGGCGGCCGAGGTGGGGGCGAGGCCGGAGGATCTCATGAGATACGTGGAGTCGCTCAGAGCTAGAGGGCTTCTAGAGGTCGAGCGCAAGCGCGTGGAGGCGTATGAATTGACCGAGGAGGGTCTGAGATACGCGAGGGAGGGCTTGCCCGAGCTGGCCCTTCTGAGGGCCGCCAAATGCGGCGATACGTGCGTCGTGGAGGCGCCGGATACACCTGAGGGGAGAATAGCGTTGACCAACTTGGCGAGGCTTGGGCTGAGGCCGCGCGGCAACAAGATAGAGGTTTCGAGGGAGGAGCTGGAGGGAGCCCTCAAGGCCGTCGAGGAGAGGCAACGATATCTTTCAGCCATGGCGTCTGGGGCCTCGGCGCCTCCCGACGCCCTTCAGGAGTTCTTGAGGCGCAAGCTAGTCAAGAAGTCCGAGAGGACCGAGATATATATCAAGACCTTGGCGGATATCTCCTCGTTAAGGGTCGCCCAGATGAAGACCGTGTTGACCTCCGAGGACCTCAAAAGCGGCGCGTGGAGGGAGGTGGTGCTCAAGCCCATAGACGTCTCCGTGGAGATCCCGCCGGCGCCTGCGCCCATCCCCCATTTCTTCCAGGAGTTCTTGAACTACGTGAGGGAGGTCATGGTGGGGCTCGGGTTCGAGGAAGTGAGGGGCCCCATCCTCGAGTACGAGTTCTGGAACTTCGACGCCCTCTTCCAAGCGCAGGACCACCCTGCCAGGGAGGTCCACGACACGTTCTTCGTCAAGTGGGAGGGCCCGATGCCCGACCCGCCCCCCGAGGAGCTCATGGAGAGGGTCGGCAGAGAGCACGAGGTCGGCTGGGGCTACAAGTGGAGCAGGGAGAAGGCGCTGGGCCTAGTGTTGCGCAGCCAGACCACCGCGACGACGATAAGGGCGCTCGCCGAGAGGGGCGAGGGGGCCTACAAGGTGTTCTCCATAGGGAGGGTGTTTAGGCCGGAGCACATAGACGCCAAGCACAACGTGGAGTTCCACCAGCTCGACGGAATAGTGGTGGGCCCCGGCCTCTCCTTCAAGCATCTGCTCGGCCAACTGGAGCAAATAGCGAGGGCGCTCGGCATGGAGGAGGTGAGGTTCAAGCCGGCCTACTTCCCGTTCACCTCCCCCTCGGTTGAGGTCTACGCCAAGCACCCGAGGCTGGGCTGGGTGGAATTCGGCGGCGCCGGGATATTTAGGCCGGAGGTCACGAGGCCTCTCGGCGTTGAGAGGAGCAGAGTTCTGGCGTGGGGCTGGGGCCTAGACAGAGTGGCCATGATACTCCTGGGCATCGACGACATAAGGGATCTGTTCGCGACAGATCCTGAGAAGCTTGCGGAATACTACCGCAGGTGGAGCGCGTTTAAGAGAACGGTGGGATCTGTCGGCGGGAGGTTCACGCTCTAGCGCTTGGCCGCCTCGATCACGGCGTCGGCTATGGCGCCGGCCACGTCCACCCCGGTCGCCCTCTGCACGTTCTTGAACTCCGGAACTCCGTTCACCTCCAACACCTTGTAGCCCTCCTTGGACTCCACCACGTCTATCCCCGCGTAGAGAACGCCGATGGCCTCGGCGGCTTTCACCGATATCTCCTCGAGCTCGGGATCTATGGGCGCCGGCTCAGCCTTGCCGCCCCTAGCCGTGTTGGTGCGCCAGTCGGTGGACGCAATTCGGTATATCGCGGCGACAGCCCTCCCGGCCACCACCGTGACGCGGATGTCCCTCCCCGGCTTCTCCACGTATTCCTGCACGAGGAACTCCTGCATGGACGGCTCGAGGTGCCTCTTGTGGGCCACTATCGCGGCGAGGTCCTCGGGCGATTTGGCCAAGTTCACCAGCCTGCCCCAGGAACCGTCGGTGGGCTTGACGATGACCGGATACCCCAGCCCCTCGGCCGCCTTGAGCGCCGGCTCGAGGCCGAAGGCCAACGCGGTTTTGGGAGTCGGGACGCCCGCCCGCCTCAGCGCTAAATACGTTAGGTACTTGTCGTGGGATATGTAGAGGGAGTGCGCCGAGTTTATGGAGATGCCCCCCAAGGCCTCGTAGGTGTGAGCCAGCGGGAGGACCTTGGACCTCCCGGCCACTCTGATGAGCCCCACTCGGCCCAAGCCGTCGGGCGCGGCGAGATCCTCGGCGTTTACCAACCTCACGGAGGCCGCGCGCTTCTTGAGGGCGTCGATGAGGAGGCGTTCGTCGAGTCTGAGGAGGTCGTAGACGAGGTCTATTTCCCCGGCATTGCCCCCAAAGGATCGCGCCTTTTTAAGCTTAATGTTGGCATTTGGCCAACCTCTCCATGGCCGATCTCCTAACGGCTTCCGGATCCGGGGAGCCGAGGACCGGCCTCTTGACGGCCTCTCTGGGATCGGGCAACTGGGCCGACCCCGCCTTGACCGCCTCGGCCACCTCGAAGTAGGCCTCCCTGAAGGGCATCCCCGCCAACGCCATCTTCTCGGCGGCGTCCGAGGAGGTGGTCGGGAAGCCGGCTGCGTCCCGATACGCCTTGTCGCAATGGAACTTCATCCCCTCCAGGAAGCCTCTGAGCACGTCCAGCCCCTCCTCGGCCGTTTTGAAGACGCGCCACAAATGCCTTGTGGCCTCCTGGAGGTCGAGGCTGTAGCCGTACCCTATCTTCTCCTGCACCGCCAACAAGGCCAAGGCGTCGGCCACGGCCTCCGATATGCGGGCGCGCAACACCTCGAGCGTCACGGGGTTCCTCTTGTGCGGCATGATGCTGCTGGTGGACACGTGCTCAGGCGGGGGCTCCACGTAGCCTATGAGCGGGCTGGACCACGCGATGAAGTCGTCCACGAACCTCGAGAGCTCGGCCAAGGCCGAGGCCACAGCCGAGGCCGCGAGGCTCGCGAAGAAGCGGCTGGAGGACGCGTAGAGGGTGTTCTCGACGACGCCGCCGAAGCCGGCCAACTGGGCCAGCCTGGCTCTGTCCAAAGGCGCCGAGGTCCCGCCGGAGGGGCCCGAGCCCAACGGCGATTTGTCGACGACGGGCCTCACGGAGTTTAGGGCCGTCGTTAAGTCGGAGAGGAGCTCGGCCAGGGCCAAGAGGTAGTGGCCGAAGGTTATTGGCTGGGCCGGCTGGAAGTGGGTGAAAGACGGCATGACGCAATCGGCGTATTCGACGGCGCGGCGCGCGGCCGCGCAGATGAGGCGCTCGGCCGAGGCCCTCAAGGCGTCGATGCGGCGCAGGAGCTTGAGCCTTATGGCAGCCGCCACGTGGTCGTTCCTGCTCCTGCCGAGCCCGACCCATCCGCCGCGGGGGCCCGCCCTCTTTATGAGGTAGTCCTCGAGGGCCTCGTGGACGTCCTCGTAGCCGGGCTTGAGGAGATCCTCGGCGCGTACCTCCTCCAGCGCTTTGAGGATCGCCTCCCCGTCTTCCCTGGGCACAAGCCCCCTTTCGACCAAGTGGGATACGTGGGCCTTCATCACGGCGATTACCTCCTCCGCTATCTCGGCGTCGTCCTCGATGCTGGAGGTGTACGAGGAGACCACGTCGCTTCCGCCGCCTATCCACCGCCTATATAGGGCCATGGAGGTAGAGGATCCTTAAAATAGATATTCCCGCGAAAGACTTATATAGGTCAAATGTAAGGGAGGCGATGTCCCAGGGGCGAACCATAGGGCTTACCTCGTGCTCGAAGACGGCACAGTGCTGAAGGGCAAGGCGTTCGGGGCCGACAAGACGGCCGTAGGCGAGGTCGTCTTCACCACGTCGGTCGTCGGGTATCCCCAATCCATAACTGACCCGAGCTACAAGGGGCAGATCTTGGTCTTCACGCATCCGCTAATAGGCAACTACGGCGTGTCCGAGGACCAGTTCGAGTCGGACGGCCCTATGGCCGAGGCCGTCGTGGTGTACGAGGCCACGAGGCCTAGCCACTACAAGGCCGTCATGTCGTTGGACGAGTGGCTGAAGGCCAGCGGAGTCCCGGGCATAGAGGGCGTGGACACGAGAGCCCTAGTGCTCAAGCTGAGGGAACACGGCGTCATGATGGGGGCGGTTGGGCAGGAGCCGCCCGAGGAGCTCCTCGAGAGGATAAGGAGATCGCCCAAATACGACGAGGTCCCCTACGCCTTGATGGTGTCCCCCAAGGAGCCCGAGGAGCTCGGCGATGGGAGGATCTGCATCGGCGTGGTGGACTGCGGGGTCAAGAGGAGCATATTGAGGGAGCTCGTCAAGAGGGGGGTGAGGGTGTTGAGGGTGCCGTGTCTCAGATGGGACTTGGCCTTGAGGTGCGATGCGGTGCTCTTCGGGCCGGGGCCGGGCAACCCCAACCTCCTCGACCGCGTGGCCGAGGGCGTGAGGGCCGCCGTCGAGATGGGCCTCCCCGTCATGGGCATCTGCTTGGGCCATCAAATGGTGGCCAAGGCGCTCGGCGCTGAGCTGTACAAGCTCAAGTTCGGCCACCGCGCCTCCAACAAGCCCGTGAGGGACCTCGCCTTCACCGGGAAGACGTATATAACTACCCACAACCACGGCTACGCGGTGAGGCCGAGCGACAGCGGTCTCAAGCCGTGGGCCGTCCAGCCCGACGACGGGACTGTCGAGGGCCTTTATCACCCCGAGAAGCCCATCTTGACGACTCAATTCCACCCCGAAGCGGGGCCGGGGCCCCGCGACACCACTTGGGTTTTCGACAAGTTCCTCAAGATGGTCGCCGATCGGACCAAGCGGACCTATCGCTGAGATAGCGCTTGAGGTCCTCGGGGCCTATTGGGCAACCGTTCTTGTTGAGCCAAGAGGACCAAAGGGAGACCACGATATCGGCGTTGTGTTGGCCCATCAATTTAGCGAGCACCTCGTACGCCCTCCAGGGCTCCTCCGCGAGTATTTTGTCGAAGGGGTAGCCG
>DANS01000001.1:9999-10166 GCA_002497345.1 Thermoproteus sp. UBA157 | reverse complement strand
CCACTCGATCCAGTAGTCCAGGATGACGGCGTTTCCCGTCGAGACGCCCTTCAAGTCGATAGACTCTATCTCCTTGACGGGCTTTATGTACTCCTCCAGCAGGTCGTGGAAGCCGCGGGCCCTTGCGACGGACTCAAGCTGTCTAAGCGCTTGGGCGGCCCAATCGG
>DANS01000001.1:0-9936 GCA_002497345.1 Thermoproteus sp. UBA157 | reverse complement strand
GAAGCCGACGCGCTCGAGCGCCTCGACGGCGCGGTCGAAGGCCTCGGGGGCTGATACTCGATTACCAGACGGCGGTAGGCCCTTTCCTCTTGCTCCGGCTTGTCCCTCCGCCTTGCTCTCACGCCGAACTCCACACCGTTTCGTTCTTCAAGACGCTGGCCTTAGTCCCGGCAGACGCCAACGCCCTTGCCACTATGTCTGTCAATTCGCCTTTAAGAACCCAGACGACCCTCCTTTGCGCAATCTCAGCCTCGGCGGCTTGGTTCTACTAAAGCCTGAAGCCCAGCTGCTGGGCCATGGCCCAGGCGATTAGGCCAGCCGCCTTCTGCGGAAATGCGGCGAAGGCGCTGTTAGGGGCCATAACGCCGCTGGGCGCGGAGCTGACGCCAGGAGCAACCTAGCCGCGGAGTTGTTCTCTGCGGAGCGGCTATGAGACGCCTCTACAAGCAAAGGAAATGGTCCGCCCCCTGGAGGAGGTGTCCGCCACTCCGGAGGGAGTCGAGGCGATCATGGCCTCGGGGGCCTCTGCCCACCAGCGACCAGGCGAAGGCCATCTACGCGTTAGGCGCTAGCCCTATTGCGTGGCCAAAGACCCAGCTTTTTCCTCTTGGCGAGATAGACCAGCCACACGGTGGGGCTGCTTATGTAGTACTGCAGCCCCACGTTTTCGCCTGTCACGGCGTCTATCCGGGAGTTTATATTCCACGGGTTGATATCGCTTATGGTCCTCCACTCCCTCTCAGCCAACGCGAGGCCCTCATCCTCGAGACCCCTTAAGATCATGTGGGCCGCCAAGGCGAAGTTCACCCTGGTCCAACAAGAGCGTAGCTGGGGGGTCTCCTCGTCGGGTTTGCCGTCTGGGGTGACCGAGTTGGGCACGCAGTATCTGGACGCTCTACGGCCCAGTTCGTATATGCTCATGAGTGCAGTTCTTATCTTCCGTTCATCCGTTATGGGGGGCAGGTCCAACATGTCGCACCAGAACTGGCCAAGCAACTGCGAGCTCATACACGTGTCCTTCACCTGATCCCCGCGCTTCCACGCCACGAAGTACCGCCCGTTCCACAGCTCCTCAAAGGACTTCTTGCCCTTTTCGAGGCACTTCTTGTACCTCTCATCGACGGGCAACCCTAACGTCTCAAGCGATTTTATAAACGCAGTCAGCGCGCAAAGGAATAGAGATGCCACGTAAGATGATCTGCCGAACATGTTCGAGCCGTCGTATGAGTTGTCGTTTCTTCCTTGGGAATCCGGCACACAATCGCCATCGTTGTCTAGGGCCATGAGCCAATCGACGGCGCTCTTCATGGCGTCTATATTCCTCTTAAGCACGGAGATATCGCTTGTGTAGTAATAATCGCGATATATCATGAGTATCCACGTAGACGCGAGGTCCTTCCAAGGGGTGAGGTAGGTAGCCCCATATATGGGGTCCTCTATGCTCTCCTCGCCGTAATCGTGAGGTATCTCGCCCCCTCTCCTGTATTTGGCAAACAGCTCGTCAGATCGGACCACCAAATCCGGGAAGAGCTCTAACAACGCGAAGCCGGCACCGTCCCACGTCATGGAGCCGATCGTGTTCATCAAGGGCGCTATGAACGGAGTCTCGTAAAGCGCAAACCTGCCGTCCTTAGTCAGCCAAGAGGTGGCGGATAGAACGTACAAACTATTGCGCAGCGCATCGCCGAGCCAACCCTCGGCGTCGGCCGGTATGCGCGGCTCGAGCTTGTTGGCCAACGCGTATTCGGCTATGCTCACCGCGTCTTGGAAGAAGTTTTCGTAGTAGTGGCCGTAAGGATAGTTGTAGGGCTTGCCCCTCGCGAACCAAGTTATCACGAAGAGGTCCTCGCCCTTGACGTCCTTCCAGACGATTCCGGCTATCTCCTCCCTCGCGTATTTCTCTATGTAATACGCCCCAGGATCCGTCAAGTCCTTCAAATGGCGAAATACTGATATGTCCTCCGTCATGCCGCGGCCAGAGGGTACATACACCGAGTATCCCGCGTAAGTGTTGCAACCAACGCAGCCTATGAATATCTCGCCTTGAGCTGGGTCGCACTGGGAGGCCCTCAAATTAGTCATGAGAACGCCCGATACGCTTCTCCTCACCGAGAAGTTAGCTCTGCCATATCTTCTGCCAGTCAAATTGGGAAACGAGAGGGCCACCGTCGCGTTGCCCCTCACCTTCACATATACGAGGGGCAACGAGGAGTTCTTGAGATCGCCGGCGATTATGGGCGTGTATATCTCTACCTCCTCCACAGGTCCTTTGAACCTATAAACGATTCTAGGCCACAAGGCGTCTACGTCGACTATCTCCGCCTTGAGGTAATCGGGCGGAGCCTCCACGTTTCTTCCCGGATTGCCCTGCAAGAAGAGGGGCTCATCGCCTAGCACGACGAGGTGAAAGCCGCGGATAATCCTCATGGGGTTGGACCAATCGTTGAACATGGCCGCTCTCTCGATCGTTAGATCCGCGTCGAACGCAATATAGCCGGCGCCGATACCGCCCAGGGGGATTGCTTGCCCCAACTTAGGCCTCATGTGGACCCATGCGGCGCATATTATAATTGTGATGTGTGTACTACCTGCTCTGGAAATCCACTATGGGGCCTTTACGGGGCGGGAATAGGTGGAACCAGCCGTCGTCCTTAACTCCGATCCCCGGCACATCGGGTATCTTTATCGATCCATCCTCGACGACAATCGGCTCAACGAAGGGCTCCTGGCGAGGCGGCGTTGGCGATACCTCGACCATCGACTCGTAGGGTAGCGTCGACACGAAATGGGCGGTGGTCATTATGTTGACCCAGAGGGAGTGGGGGCGACAATGGGGGATCAAGAGAGTGCCCTCGGCCTCCGCTAGCGCGGCGATCTTCGCCATCTTAGTGAGGCCTCCGGCCTTAGCTAAGTCGGGCTGAACTATGGAGATCCCGCCCTCCTCTATGAGCTTCAGAAAGCCGTATAACGTGTATTCGTTCTCCCCGGCGGCTATGGGTATCGACACGCCCCTCGACAATCTGCCGAGGGCCTTGTAGTCCTCGGGGGGCCATATGGGCTCCTCGACCCACGATATCTCGAACCTCTCGAGCTTGGGCAACACCCTCAACGCGCCCCTCAAGCTCAGTGTCGCGTTGAGGTCCACCATCAGCTCGAACCCGTAGCCCAGATCCCTCCTGATAGCCGTCACGCAGTCCAACACGTCCTCGCCGTGTTGGTGTAGCTTCACTGCTATGAAGCCTCTGGCCAAGGAGTACTCCACCGCCTTCTCCACGCTGCGGCAGTCCTTGTATCTGGCCAAGCTCGCGTAGGCCTTGACCCTATCTCTGAGCTTGCCCCCCAGCATTCTATGTAGGGGAATGCCTTGTCTCTTGGCGTTTAGGTCATAGAGAGCGACGTCTATGCCTCCTATGACCGACTCCACTATGCCCGATCTTCCGATCGGATAGAGCTTCCTCTCGAGGATATGCCTGGCAGAGTTTGGGGAGTCCTCGGCGCCGACTATGTGTCGGCCGGCCTCCTCGATGAGCGCTAGATAGGGGGCGTGATCCGACGTGTTCACGAACACCTCGCCCACGCCGCAGACGCCGTCCTCGGCGCACACCTTGACCAACAACTGCCTGCTCCAGGATTCGGCCCACGACGCCTCGGAATCCGTCTGGACGTAGGGAACCGATAGAGGAATCGGCTCGACCTTAACTATGCGCATAGGTGCCGTAGCTCAATGGGATAAATTCTTATTTAGGGGGGCCGATTATTAATGTGCTATACGAAAAAGCATATAGGATAATTTTGGAAGAAATAGTAAGGGGTCGCTTGAGGCCGGGAACCCTTCTCAGAGAGGAGCACCTCTCGATATGGCTCGGGATGAGCCGCACGCCGATAAGAGAGGCCTTGGCGCGGCTCGAGAGGGATGGGCTGGTGATCAAGAGGGGGAGGTCGTACGCCGTGGCTATACTGGGCGGGAAGGACGTTGAGGAGCTCTACGAGGTGAGGATACCTCTGGAGGTGGCCGCGGCCAAGCTAGCAGCTCTGCGCGCCTCGGCTCAAGCTCTGGACAAGCTGAAGAAGGTGTTCGACGATATGTGGGAAGAGTGCAATAAGCGTAACCCCGATCCCTTCAGGCTGGTCGAGCTCGGAGGGAGCTTCCACGACGTAATAGCCGAGGCGACTGAGAACAAGTATTTACGCGATAACTTAAACGGCATAAGGCTGAGGCTGACGCCCGTGAGGCTACGGCTCTACCTCAGCGAATCTAGGAGGTTCCAGGAAATAGAGGAGCACAAGCAGATCCTCGAGGCCGTGGCGTCGAGAAGCCAGCTGGATGCCGAATACTACATGGAGCTCCACGAGAACAACGTGTTGAAATACTTGAAGGGGGTTCTTGCTTGATCACGCGCTTATATGTAGCTTAGTCGGCGAGAACTCGTCGTGTTGGAGCACCTCAGCTGCCGTGAGCCTTCCGTCCATAACCCTGAACGCATACTCCAGGATCCTGCGGCCGGCCTCATTCAGCGATATCTTGAACTTCAACAAATCGGAGATGTCGACGTCTATGTGCTCCCTCATGGACGCCGCCGTTTTGGGATTCGCCGTGATCTTAATCACGGGCACTATGGGGTGGCCCACCACGTTCCCTTGCCCGGTGGTGAAAAAGTGCAACACGGAGCCCTTAGCGGCGGCCAGCGTTATGAACTCGGCCGCGGCCGACGAGGTGTTGACGAAGCATAATCTGCCCTTGCCGGGCGGCAGGGGGTCTAGGTAGTCGAGCACGCAGGTTATAGGCTTCGTGCCCAGCTTCTGGATGTTGCCCATGGCCTTCTCCTCGATGGTGGAGATGCCTCCCTTTATGTTGCCCTCGGTGGGCTGGGATCCCAGCATCTCCACTCCCTCTGACTCTATCACCGAGACGTAGCTGCGGTAGATCCTGTAGAATTTCTCCCTCAACTCGAGATCGGGGATTCTCGAAGCAACTATATCCTCGGCGCCTGTCAGCTCCGACGTCTCGCCGAATAAGATCGTCGCGCCGACTTCCACCAGCGCGTCTACGGCGACGCCCAGCGCCGGGTTTGAGGCGAGCCCAGACGTGGTGTCGGACTCGCCGCATTTTATCGAGGCCACCAACGCCGATATGTCCACCTCGGTCCTCTGTTTCTCGCTCGCCTCTTGGACCATCTTAGCCGCGATCCTCGCCGCCCTCTCTATCGTGGCCAAATCGCCGCTCCCTTCTATAGACAATGCCTCGACCGGTTTCCCAGATCTAGCTATCATGTCGGCCAGCTTGTTAGACCACGAGTCGTCGATGCCTATTACCACGGCGGCGGCCACGTTGGGGTTTGAGCCCGTCCCAGCCAATATGTGGAACAAGAGGTCCAGATCTCTGCCGAACTGCAACCTGCCGTATGGATGAATGAGAGGCACAACGCCTCTGATGAGCTTGGCCACCCCCAGAGCGGCCGTATTGCTCAAATCGTCGACTGGTATCACAACAACGTGGTTCCTGATCCCAACTCTGCCGTCCTCCCTGATGTAGCCCTTGAACGTGTGCCGCATCATGATTTGCCGAAGCTCCACCTTATGCTCTTGATGTTATGTATGTGAACATGCTCGCCCTTCTTTATATCCTTAGTGGCAACGCCTATGGGCACGCCATATTTTATCACGCGTTCCCCCCTTTTTATGTCGGTCAACGCGATCTTGTGACCCAGCGGTATGTCGTTGAGCGCTTGGACGCTGGGGCCCGGGCTCATATCGGACATGTATATCCCGACCACGACCTCTCCCCTCTTTATGTCCTCTATGGCCACCCCCACGTTATCGGCCTTATGGTGTATCGCCACCTTCACCGACATAATTTTCATTGCTTAGTTACCAAAATAAATTTTGCATCATAGTTTTTGTATACAGATATATACTTTACATATTATTATTTATAAGCCCAGGTGTTGGATCATGGCATGAGGGTGCCCATAGGCCCCCTCTGGGTAGACTCCGACGATAGAACTCCCGTGGTGAACCCGGCCACCGAGGAAGTGGTCGACTATGTGCCCAACCTCCCCCTAGACGTCGTGAGGCAGGCCATAGACGCCGCCCACGACGCGTTGAAGACGCTTCAGTCTATGACCATAGCGAAGAGGTCGAGGTTATTGCTCAAAGTCGCCGAGATGATCAGACAGAGCCGAGAGGATTTGGCCAAGACCATGTCTATGGAAATCGGGAGGCCTATCAAGAGCGCGCGCCTCGAAATAGAAAGGACTGCAATGATATTCGAACTGGCGGCCTCCGAGGTGAGGAGGGCCCTAACGGGCGAGTTCGTGCCGCTGGAGATGTACGAATGGCCCGCCGGCAATGAGGAAAGGATAGCGATAATCAAGCGGGAGCCGCTGGGCGTCGTGGCGTCCATAACGCCTTTTAACTTCCCAGCTGCTAGCTTCGCCCACAAGGTCGCGCCAGCGCTGGCCGTGGGCAACGCGGTGGTCCATAAGCCGGCCCCCAACGCTCCCCTCACGCAGATTAAGTTGGCCGAGATCATACTCAAGGCGGGTTTCCCGCCCGGTAGCGTAAACGTGGTCACCGGGGACCCCGTCAAGATAGGCGAGGAGCTCGTGACGAACGACAAGGTGGCCATGATCACGTTCACGGGTTCCGACCGCACGGGCTTGGGCGTAATAGCGCCTAAGGCCATTGCGCGAGGCAAAAGGCTCTTGATGGAGCTGGGAGGTAGCGACGCGATAATAGTCCTCGAGGACGCCGACATGAGGAAGGCCGCGCGGGCGGCTGTGGTGGGCCGCTTCGACTACTCGGGCCAATACTGCAATGCCGCGAAACGCCTCATAGTGAAGCGGGAGGCGTCGGACGATTTCGCGAAGGCCCTAATCGAGGAGTTCAACAAGCTGAGGGTCGGCGATCCTCTCGACGAAAGCACAGACATAGGGCCCCTTATATCGGCCGAGGCCGTGAGCTCCATGAGGGCCTTCCTAGAGGATGCGTTGTCCAAGGGCGGCGAGATATTGGCGCAACTCGAGGTGCCGAAAAGGGGCTTCTACTTCCCTCCCACTATCGTGAAGCTGAGGGCCGACTCAGAGGCCAGGGCGTTAAGGGAGGAGGTCTTTGGGCCGATCCTGCCTCTCGTGGTGGTCGACAGCGATGAGGAGGCAGTGGAGGCGGCCAACGCCACCGACTACGGGCTCGACGCGTCCATATTCACGAGGAATTTTCCCAGAGCCTACAAGCTCGCATCGCACATAAAGGCCGGCACCGTGGTGATCAACGACACCACTAGGCTTAGGTGGGACGCTCTTCCGTTTGGGGGGTTTAAGCGTAGCGCCATAGGGCGCGAGGGAATCTACCACACCATGTTGGCCATGACCGAGATCAAGGTCTTGGTATGGAAATTAGACTAGACGGCAAGGTTGCGCTCATAACTGGAGCGACGCACGGAATAGGCGAGGTCACGGCCCGGTTGTTCGCCCAACTCGGTGCTAAGGTGATAGGCATAGGGCTGGAGGAGGAGAGGGGAAAGGAGCTGGAGTCGGCCGGCGTAATGTTCAGGAGGGTTAATTTAGCCAAAAGGAACGAAGTCCTGGACTTCATTAAGTGGTACAAGGAGGAGGTGGGCGTCATACACGTCCTCATAAACAACGCCTCCAGGAACTCCCGTAGATCCGCCCTGGAGACTGACTTGGACGAGTGGGATCAGATGCTTGAGCTGAACCTGACAGCGCCTTTTCTGTTGTCCAAGATGGCGGCCGAGATAATGATCTCGAGGGGAATAAAGGGCAAGATCATTAACATAGCCGCGATACAAGCCCACTTCCCGTTGGAAAGATCCTTTCCGTACGTGACCGTGAAGGGAGGGCTCATAGCCATGTCAAAATCCCTCGCAGTGGACCTAGGCCGTTACGGGATCCAAGTTCTCGTCGTCTCGCCCGGGCCTATATACAACAAGGGAGAGGAGGCGCCGGAGGATCTAGACAAGAGGGCGGCCACGTTGTTGGGGAGGATGGGGAGGATGAGGGAGGTGGCGTATCTGCTCGCGTTTCTGGCCTCCGACTACAACACCTTCATGACGGGGAACGAGATAATCATAGACGGCGGGAGGATCATAAGCAGAAAGCCCGACCCGGAGGAGATAACCCGCGGCTTGTTGTGAGTCAGCGCGAGCTCCTCTTGACGAGCAGAACCACGGCGGCCAGAAACGCGAGGTCCATCAAGATGACGATCACGTCCAAGTAGAAGGAGGCGCCTTGGGCGTAGGGGAGGGCGAAGAGCGCTAAAAAAAGTATTATTAGAGCGAGGGCGTATCCCGCCCTGCCTTGCTCCGGCGTCATCTACGCACGCGCGGGTTGACGATTTCCTCTATCCCGTACGCCAGCTCCATCAAGGCGACCATGTAAAGCGATATGAACAAGACGGGGAACGCCAAGTACCACACAGCGTTCGTCCCGTAAACGGCGCCCAGCTGGAGGGCGTAGTTTATCATGGCGCCCCAGTCGTAGCTCTTGAAGGGCAATAGCCCGAGGTAGTAGAGACCAACCGCGGCGTAGATGGCCCCCTCGATATTCAGTATGAGGTTTATCCAAATATACGGCATCAGCGGCGGCATTATTTCGCGGAAGATTATGTAGCTGGTGCGCAAGCCGAGGACCCTTGCTGCCTCTATATACGGCATATTCCTAAGGGCTAAAACTTGGGACCTCACGGCTCTCGCCAAGCCGGTCCAACCCGTAATGCTGAGTATGCCAGCTAATATGAACGGGTTCTCCGTTTTTATCATAGTCGCTATTATTATAACGAGCAATAGGCTCGGTATCGTCATTAAGACGTCGGTCACCCACATGAGGACTGCGTCAACAGCCTTGCCTAAGTAGCCTGCAACCAAGCCTACGACAAGGCCTATGACAGTGGTGAACAGACCGGCCAAGAAGCTGACCTCGAGCACAAACGGGGCGCCGTTGACTATGTCCACCAGTATCCCTTGGCCCAACATGTCGGTGCCGAGCCAACGCGACGGCGGCCACGGCTGCGGCGGGAGCAGTATCTCCGAGGGGTTGGGAATGGACACTGGCTTATAGGGCAATAGGATCGGCCCCACCGCGGCCATGACCGCGTAGGCCAATATCACTATGAGGCCGAATCTGGCCGCCTTGTTGCGCCAGATCAGCCTCAGGGCATTCCGAACGCCCGCCAAGCGCATCATCCCGCCCTAACCCTGGGATCTATTAGCGAATACGTCAAGTCGGCGACTATCATGCCCACGGCGATCGCCGTTACTATTATGAACAACACGCCCATGGCGACCATCCAATCGCTGTTGGTCAACGCGTTGACGTAAAGGTTACCTACGCCCGGATATGAGAAAGTCTGTTCCACGAAGACCGATCCTGCGAAGGAGAACCCTATCGATATTATCAGCGAGGTGTAGAGGGGAAGCAAAGCGTTGCGGCCCACGTATCTGCTCCTTATGTAGCGGGAGGGAAGCCCCCTCGCCTCGGCGTATGTGACGTAGTCCTCGCCCAATTGTGATATGACGTTGCCCCTCATGGCGAGGGCCCACCCGCCAAAGGTGGCGAAGAACAGCGTGAAGATGGGCATTGCGGCGTGGTGCAAGACGCTCAACAAGAAGGGCAGATTCAATCCGGGCTTGACGTTGATCCCATATGCCCCTGACGTGGGGACCAGGTGCAGATAGAACCCGAAGACCATTAAAAACACTGCAGCATAAACATACACAGGAATAGCTCTTTTTACAGTAATAAATTGTGTTAGCACTTGATCCATCTTCTTGCCTCTATTATAGGCCATTAACTGGCCCAAGTAAACTCCCACGAAGAAGTTCAGAATATTCGCAGTTGCTACCACGAACAAAGTCCACGGAAGTGCCGACCCTATCAAGACGGTAACTGGTTGTATGTATATCAAGGAGATGCCCCAATT
>DANS01000036.1:82218-84615 GCA_002497345.1 Thermoproteus sp. UBA157 | reverse complement strand
CTTGGCGCTTTCCGAGGACTACTTGGCGTCGGCCGAGGAGCTATATGCCAAAGGCGACCTCGCGCAAGCCGGCGAGAAGTACTGGGGCGCCGTGGCCGCGCTGCTAAACGCAATAGGCGAACTACGAGGCTGGGAGCACTACAGTCGCAGGGACTACGACGTGATAATCGGGAGGCTGTACGAGGAGACGGGCGACAAATCGCTACTGGCCAATTTCGGCATGGCGGAGAGGCTCCACGCCAACTTCCACCACAACTTCATGGAAAAAGAGGAGTTCGACGCGCATAGGCAAGCCTCGAGCTGATAGAAAAACTGAAGGACGCTATAAAGGGCAGACGCCCTTAGCCGCGCCTTTGCGACTGGCTGCACACCCCCGCAGTTCCAACAGTTCTCCAACCCCCAAGGCTGGACAGTCTGCACGGCCGAGGCGATCCGGCGCGCGGCGCCTCGTGCGCCGCGGAATCGGCGCTGACGTGGTGATAGGCGGCTTGAAGCACTTGCGCCGCGCTCACGTGTTGCTACCCGTTATGCTAAATCGGATAGTGAAGCTCCTTGCCAACAGCCCTACCTGCGGCCAGCGTAAGCCGCTGTCAGATAGCCGGCTCGGCGTAAGTATGCCCCCTTCACCGCGGCGCAGGCGCCAGCCCGGCGAAGAGAGTAAGACCGCCAAAACAGACCCGCTTGACATTCCCGGGAACACGTCTCCTAGGTTCATTACGAAGAAACGATATCGCAGCCGCGATGCCTCCCAACCGGCGACGCACCGTCGCGATAGCTGACCTCCTCCCCGCCCTAGGGGGTTCCCGGGCAGGTTCACCGGTTCCCCCTATTCGATGCCGCATCTGGGGGGTGGGGGACCGGCGGGGTTTGCGTCAGTGGGCTAATTTCCTCAGAAAAGACTCTTGTATCCCCCCTACGCCCATCAACGCTATGTCCCTCCTAGTCAGCCTGTCGCCGGCCATCATCCGGGCGAATACCAAGTCTATCGAATTCCACTCGCTGTAGTATATCCCGCCGGCGCTTACGGCGAATAGGGGCTTCCCCTCGTAGTACGCCACGGCGGTCATGGTGGTGGGCTTCATCGGCACGCCGTAGGCCACTATCTCCGCCCCCAGCTTCCTAATCGCCGGTACGGTGGCGTCGGTGGCGTCTACCGACATCCCCCCGGTCACTATCACCCCCTCGGCGCCGCTGTCGTACGCGTTGAGCACCGCCCTTATAATTCTGTCTGTGTCGTCGGGCACGATCTCGTGGTACACCAGCTCCCAGCCGTACTTCTCGCACTTAGCTCTTATGACGGGCAGGTAGGCGTCTTGCTTCCTCCCCTCGTATATCTCCGTCCCAGTTATCACCGCGCCCACCCTCCTGTACTTGAACTCGTCCGCCCGGAGCATCTCCCTATACCTCAACGACTCCAGCTCCTCTCTCCTCATCTTTAAGGGGACCACCTCCACAGCCGCCGCGATCTCGCCCTTGCCCATAGGCCGGTTGGGGGGCATAGTTATCACCAAGACGTCGCCGTTTTCGTTAAACTCGGCCACGGCCCCAACGTCCACCCTCAAAATCCCCGGCTTAGTGGACACCACCCACGTCAGCCCCTGCCCGGCGTATACATAGGACAAATTCCTCCCAATGATCCTGGAGGCGACGTAGGGCGTGATATCCCACTCGTAAACATAGCCAGGCTCCTCCCCCTCAACCCACACATAGTACACCCCAGAGCTCTTAAGCCTCTCCACATCCTCCTTGGTCAACACATGGCCCTTCCTCAACAGAATCGCCGCCTTGTCCACGCCGACGTAGGTAGTGTCGTATGCCAACGCCCTCCCCACGGCGTCCTCAACTCTAATCTTAAGCATGCATCAAAATTATTATAAATATTAACTTTACGGTTGTCCCTAGAGGCTCACGTGTTTTCCGCGGCCCGACAAACCTGCGCCATCGCTAATCTGACGTCATCAGACCGCGAATCGCAGCGCTCGCGAGCGCCGTAGTTTAACTGCGAAGATCAAATGGCAAGGATCGGGCAGCGCGTAGGCCAACCGCTGAGCAAGTCGGCGAGGGCCGCGCTCAACTATCGCGAGCGCTCGAGGCGATCGCGTCAACGCTGGATCGCCGGCATGAGGATGCCGCAAGCCGGCATGGTCGAAGCCCACAGCGCTTTTTTATCGCCGTCGGAGAGGTCTCACGCGGTCGTTCCATGGCCGATGTGCGGGTCTGGCCCTAGGGGGCCTCAGGACAACGTACTCCCTTAAGGATCTCGAACCGGCCGCATCTAAGCCGACGCGGAAATAAGCGCTAGATGGGGGTTCAGCACTCGGCAAAATCCGCATGCTACGGGCGAGGTCTCCCAATCATCACCGCGTGTCGTTGGTCGCATGATTATAAATTGTTATC
>DANS01000036.1:20767-82096 GCA_002497345.1 Thermoproteus sp. UBA157 | reverse complement strand
GGCCGAGGAGGCCGTCGACTGGGCGCGGCCCCGCCCGCGCGGGCCCCGTGCCCCCGGGGCGCCCGGAATTGAAAGGGAGGCATTAGGTGCTATGCCTACTGGGCCGCTCCGGTCCTCCCCGCCACGTCAGGCGTAATAGCTCTTATATATTGAGCCGAACGCATACGTCGTGAAGCTGTTAGACAGATATAGCAGACAAGTCGCCGTTATAGGCGAGGAGGGCCAGAGGAGAATTAGGGCTACCTCCGCGGCGATCTTCGGCGTCGGAGGCCTCGGCACTCACGTGGCCTATTATCTGGCCGCCGGCGGCTTCAAGAAGCTCTATCTGGTCGATTCGGACAAGGTGGCGTTGTCGGATCTCCACAGACAAGTCCTCTACTCGACCTCGGACGTGGGCAAGTACAAGGTCGAGGCCGCCGCCAAGCGCCTAGGCGATATCAACCCGGAGGTCGAGGTGGAGCCAATAGCCGAGGAGATAAGCCCATCGCTCGCGGGCGAACTCGCCGGGAAGGCCGACGTGTTGGTCGACGCCTTGGACAACTGGGCTACGCGTCATGTGGTCAACAGAGCCGCCGTAAAGGCGCTCAAGCCGCTGGTTCACGGAGCCGTGCAGGAATGGTACGGCCACGTGACGACGGTGATACCCGGCGTGACGCCGTGTCTCGAGGAACTGTTCGGGAGGTTGAGATCCCTCCCCTCCTGCCCCCAAGGGGTTTGCCCGGTGCTCGGCCCCGTGGTGGGGGTCGTGGCGTCGTTGATGGCGCTCGAGGCCTTCAAGGTCGCGATCGGCGCGCCCTCGCTAGCCGGCAAGCTCCTCGTGGTCGACCTAAAACATATGTCCGTCGACGAGATAGAGCTGGCGCGGGACGAGGGCTGTCCCGTCTGCGGCTATGTCAAGCGCTGAGCTAACGCCGGCCCAGCGGCTAGTGCTCTACTACATGGCGTTCGAGGCCCTCTACAACTCGAGAGCGTGGCTCACTTTCGACGACATCAGGAGGGGCACAGGGCTATCCACGAGGGCCTTACGCTCGGCGTTGGTGAAGCTCCGCGAGCTGGGCTACATAGTCAGCGTGATAGACCCTGCCAAGGGCAGAAGATTGCTCCACCGCGTCGTGTTGGACAAGCTCTACCCAGCGCCGGAGCTGGAGGGGCTGTATTTAATAGACGTGAGCGGGGATCTCACGCCGGACGCCATCAAGGTGTTGTCCAACGCAGACGTCGTGTTGTACACCGAGTCCGTAGACCCCAAGAAGCTGGAGGCGTACGCCAAAGCGCTGAGGCCCTTCAAGGGCGAGATCCCCAACGCCAAGCTCGTGGCCTTGGCCTTCAACCCCATCTTGGACGACGTGGGCAAGCTCGGCCACCTCGTGAGCAAGGCTAGATACGTGTGCGCCTCAAACGCCGTGGACAAAGCGTTGGGCACATGCCTCGCTTGCGGCCTAGTTGATATGGACTACGGCAAGTTCCGCATAAAGGCCGTGAGGGACGAGGGCGAGCTGGCGGAGCTAGTCAAGAAGTACGAGGTCAGGGGCACTCTGCTCCTCCAGACCTGCGATGGCAGGAAGCTCGAGTTGGTGGTGCTGAGGAGGCGGGCCGAGCGGCGATTGTGAGGCGAACATTATTAAACCGGGTTTTCCACAGCGTCTATGAGCACTAAATATGTAGAGGTGGGCGAGCTGAAGGAGGGCTCCTACATAGTGATAGACGGGGAGCCTTGCCGAGTTGTGGAGATCGAGAAGTCCAAGACGGGCAAACACGGCTCAGCGAAGGCGAGGGTCGTCGCCGTTGGGCTCTTCGACAACGTCAAGAGGACCTTGAGCGTCCCCGTCGATACCCAAGTGGAGGTGCCCATAATAGAGAAGTTCACGGCGCAAGTGTTGTCGATATCGGGCGACACCATCCAGCTCATGGACATGCGCGACTACAAGACCATAGAGGTTCCCATGAAGTATGTGGAGGAGGAAGCGAGGGGCAAGTTGGCGTCGGGCGTTGAGGTGGAGGTTTGGCAGATCCTCGACAGGTACAAGATCACGAGGGTCAAGTAGATCAACTGACCTCGGGCGGGGGCGCGGCGAATATATAATATGGGTCTTTCCCTTGTATTTCCGTCAAGATTCTATTAACTATGAGTTCGAGGGGGTCTATCCCCACCCTCTTTTTTATGTCCTCGAAGCTCGAGAAGGGCTTCGTCCTCCTCTCTGAGAGTATTTCCTGCACCTTCTTCTTGCCGACGCCTTGCAAGAGCTCGAGCGAATGCATCTTAATCGTAAGGGGCCCTGCCTTGTTGAACCAATCCACGAACTTCTGCTCTTGGGAGGAAACTATTTGTCGGACTATTTGGGTCAAAGCCTCTCTGGCTGGCGGCTGGAGGTCCTCATATCTTATTCTGCGGACTATCTTGTCCACCTTATCCCTCTGGCCGAGCCCTATGTAGACCCTTTCCCCTATCTCGACCCTCGCCCCGGGCTTGAGCGTGACCTCGAGGAGGGTGAAGCGCTCCTCGCCCAAGATGTGGGCGTAGGTGGAATCCCGGGAGAACTCCCTGCGGATCTTAGCCGGGAGCTTATACGCGGCGAGCTCCGGCGGTATGATGTCGATTACGTATCCGTACTCCTCCCTGCGTTTCATGATCTGAGCACCTTCAACATCTCCTTGATCTCCTCGTCCGAGAACTCGCGGCGCTCCAACATCTGGAGGAGCGCCTTCAGTTCATCCGGCGTCTCGGGCATGAGGTTCACCAGCTGTATCGAGGTCACGCGGGTGAACCCGAACCTGGACACCAACTCGTTGACTTTCGCCTCGGCCGCCTCGGCGCTCAACGTCACGGACTTCTCCAAGAAGTCGATGGTCTTCCTCTGCATTTCGTTGAGCTCGAAGCTCTGCGCAAACTGCTTGAGTATCTCCAATGCCTTCGCGTTCGTCACATCCTCCGACCGCCTGATCCGTTTAACGCTCACGTATTGCACTACGCAGGGGTTTTAAATCCTCGCAAGCCGTTCGGCCCGACAAATTTTAAATAAGATCGGATATGGGGGGCCATGCCGAAGAGGACCCACGGATATAGATACAAGAGCAGAAAGCTGTTGTCCAAGAAGCCGCGCGAAAAGGGCATGGGCGGGCTTTCGCGGTTGATGTACGAGTACAAGGAGGGGGATAGAGTGGTCATAGACATCGATCCCACCTACGTAAAGTCCGCCCCCCACCGCAGATATCAGGGGAAGGTGGGAGTTGTCGCCGGGAGGCAAGGCGATGCCTACATAGTTCTAGTCGAGGTGGGCTCCAAAACCAAGAAGCTTGTCGTAACGCCCGAGCACTTAGTGCCGTTTAGGGGCTAGGGCGGCAACTGCTGATCTTCTCCTCCAGTATAGTGCAGCTGTATGGCGTAATACAGCTTGTCGAGCCCCGTTCCCGTAAGGGCTGAGACAAATACCAAATCCCCTATTCCTCCTAGGCTCAACGCCGCCCTCAGCAACTCCCTCCCGAGGGGCTCCCCCTCGAGCAGATCCGCAAGCGCCTCCGCGTCGGAGGCCCACGTGGATATCCTCTCGATCTGCTCATCGCCGAGTAGATCCACCTTATTAACGGCGACGATCTGCGGGAGTTTGAACTTGATTCTGCTCGACAACGCAAGCAAGGCCGTGGTCGCGAAGCCCTCGGGACTTTGCATGTACGTCGCATCTCCGACATAGACGACGACGCTATGGGTGTCCGAAAGTCTCCTGACCAAGTAGGATCCGCTCTCCCTGAAGGCGAACAACTCCATCTGTCCCGGGGTGTCCACGAGCACAACGGGGGCGCCTATAGCGCCTATCTCCTCCTTGATCCTGTCGGCCTCCGCAACGGCCATATCCACCGAGGCGACTATCGATGCGTTCGGTCCCAGCTTGAATTGCCTCATGATCTTGCGCGCATTTATCCTCTCCCTCACGTCTACGTCGGGCGTATAGGGCAGGTACTCCGCTGCTGGGTCCAAGTTGACGACGGCTACGTCGTATCCTTGCTCGTCCATCCAGTTATATAGCGCCGAGACCAACGTCGATTTCCCGCTGCCGGCCGTGCCTATGAAGAATACGACGAGCATCAGCTTCTGGACTTGGCGATCTCCTCGGCGATTTTCCTCGCCACCTCCTTCACGTCGTCAGCGTAGACCACGAAGTAGCCCGCGGCCCTTTCATCGAACCAGAGGGCTGGATATCTCTTCTCCTTGTGGACCTCGTACCTTATGCCGAGCTTGTCCAACGCCTTGGCCACTTCGTCTATCGCCGGCCTGGGCACCGCCAGCTTGCGCGGCAGTATCCTCCCTCTGGATCGGGATATCGTTGAGTCCAAGTAGACAAGCCAGAGGATCCTACCTCCCCTCCTCTTCACGGAGATCTACTTGTCGTGTATTTAACCAATTAATACCGCGTTCACCACGCCGTGTTGGCTCGGGCGCGACGTGACCACGGCTCTGCCTATCTCGGTCTGTATAACAGCGCCCTTGACTATCTGGCCCCTCTTGGCGAAGTCGGGGTTGGAGGGGGTTGAGATGACCGAGATTATCTTGGCCTTGACGACCCTCTTCTCCTTGGGGTTGTATACGTTCGCGTATTGGGCCGATCTAAGCCTGACTTTTACGTTGCCGCCCGTTACCCTCTCCACCTCGACCCTCTGGGGCCCGATAGTGGGGACTTTGGTAGGGCCGCCGCATAGGGCCTTTCGCTTGACCTTGGCCACTCTGCCCTTCACGCCGCCGCTCGGCTTTCTTAGATCATTGCCTTGGTAGAACGCGGCCGATTTCACGAGACGGCGATTATGGGTGGTTAAAAAACTTTGAGCCCGCCGTAAGACGTATGGAATATCGGGAGGGGGGATCAACCTTTAATAATGGGCGGCTAGTTGCTACATATGCTTAGGCGTATTGGCTATGCTCTTCATTATACTAAGTTGAAGAATCTTGTCGTAAAACTCTCGCAGGTTCCTCCATTGTACATACCCGTTTACACATATACAATGAAGAGGGTCGGCACGCTTTACGACGTGATAGGGAACGTGAACAGCCCCTACGGTTTGGTGAAGCCGACCTCCGTGGACAACTCGATAGTGGGCCAAGCCCTGTATATAGACGAGGCGGATCTGAAGAAGAGGCGGCGCGGGGCGACATGACGAGGAGGATATTAGCCGGCATCGCCGATCAAGATCTGGTCTGCCCAGTATGTGGGGCCGTGAACAAGGTGTACGTGGACTACGAGCGGGGCGTCGTGGTTTGCACCGAGTGCGGCACGGTGATCAAGGAGGGCATAGTGGATTTGGGGCCTGAGTGGCGCAAGCCGGAGTCGTCGAGAGCCCACGTGGGCACGTCGGGCACAGAGCTGGGCGATATAGAAAGGGGGAACGTCAAGATCTCGGACAAGCTAAGAGCTTTGAGGCTCAAGAGAGCGGCCAAGCCCGTGTCCTCGGCCGAGGAGCGGCTGGAGGCGGACATGAGGGAGTTCTACGAATCTTTGCGGAACCTTTTGGGCATACCCAAGGCCCTCATAGACGAGGCGATCATCCTCTACAAGAAGGCCTACGAGATGGGGTTCCGGGCCTCGAGAAGGGAGGGCTACGCCGCAGCGCTCTACTTCGCCGTGAAGCGGCACGGAATAGGCGCCGTCACCTACCGCTCGTTGGTCGAGAAGGCGGGCCTCAACAGGGGCGAGTTCATGTCGGCGTACATGGAGTTCCTCCGCTACATGGCGCAAGCCGGCGAGAAGATGCCCAAGGTCGATCCGAGAATTTATATACCCCGCATCGTCTCGGCGCTGGGGCTAGACGGCGAGCTCGGCGCCCAAGTGCAGAGAATAGCGGCGCATCTCCTGAGCTATATAATCAGATCGCCCAGGATACGCAACGGCAGAAAGCCGCAAGTCCTCGCGGCTATATCCGTATACTTCGCTTGCTTTATATCGGGTATAGAGGTCACCCAGAAAGACGTGGCAAGAGCCGCGGAGTCCACCGAAACTCCCATAAGGGATCTCCTGAACGAGCTGGCCGACTCGCTCTACATAGAGCTGTACGTTTAGCCAACGCCGGAACGTTTAATTAATCCTCCTCAAGGGCGCTCGTGGAAGAGGCGCCTCAACCAGAAGGCGAGGAGACTCTGACCGAGATCGAGATCCAGATCCTCCAAGGCTTGGAGAGGCTGGGGGGCAGCTATCAGCAGAGGAACCTCTGGAAGTACATAGGGATAGACAGCAAGACCGGCCTGCCCATATTGAGCAGACTGGAGAAGCGCGGCTTGATCAAGAAGGAGAGGGTGGGCGGCGAGAGGAGGGGCGTCTACGTGGTGAGGCTGACGGAGAGGGCCTATAAGGTTCTGGCCGAGCTGAGGGAGAAGGCCGAGGAGATCTCCAGATTCGACATAAGCAAGCTAAGCGACGAGCTGCAGACCCTCCTCTCCATACCTTGCACCTATTGTCCCTACATCGAGAAATGCGGATTCAGCTTCGTGGATCCTCCTCACTGCGAGCTCTTGACCAAGTGGTCCATGTCGCAATTGGAGCGGGAGGACAGCTCCTAATTTTTTAATAGGCGCGTTTGGCCACAACATGAGCGAGCGGATCAGGTCGTTCATAGCGGTCGACGTAACTGCCAAGGAGGTGGTCAACGCAGTCGAGGCGCTCCAGAGGGAGTTGTTGGCCACCGGGGCCGATCTGAAGCCCGTGGAGCCCTACAACTTGCACCTAACTCTCATATTTCTCGGCGAGCAGCCGAAACGCAATCTAGACGAAATAGCCAAGAGGCTCGAGGGCCTCCCCCATAAGCGGTTCGTCATAGAGTTGAGGGGCGTCGGCGCGTTTCCCAATCCGTCCAGCCCGAGAGTGATATGGATAGATGTGGGGAAGGGGAGGGAGGAGCTCGTCAAGTTAGCCCAAGACGTAAGAGCCTTGGCCCGAGACTTCGCGCAGGAGGACGAGTTCACGCCTCACTTGACCATAGCGAGGGTCAAAGGGCCTAGAAACCGCGATAAGTTGACGGCCTTCCTGGAGGCCCACCGCTCGGACCGCTTCGGCGAGGTGGAAGTCGCCGAGGTCAAGCTGAAGAGGTCCACGTTGACCCCGCGAGGTCCCATATACAGCGATATCTACGTCAAAAAACTAGCTTAAGGCTACGCGTCGCGACGTGCAGGTCGAGGAAGTATTGAGGGAGGCCGCGCCCCTCGTCACGCCCTCTAGGGAGCTCGAGGAGAAAGTCGCCAGAGTCTCCGCGCGGTTTAGGTCGTACGTTGCCGATATATTGGCCAGACTCGGCGTCGAGGGCTCAGTAGAGTTGGTGGGCTCGTCGGCTAGGGGGACTTGGTTGCCCGACGCCGTAGACGTCGACGTCTTCGTGGTATTGCCGAGGAAGTACCGGAGGGAGTTCCTCGAGGAGCTCGCGGGCATGATCAAGGCCGAGATGGCCAAGGACGGGATAGTCGTAGAGACCAGATACGCCGAGCATCCGTACTTGGTGGCTCACGACGAGGGCGTTGAGGTAGACGTGGTTCCTTGTTTCGAGCTCAAGCCCGGCGATGAGGTCCTCACCGCGGCCGATAGGTCCGTGTTGCATCATAAATACCTCTCGACGAAGCTCGACGATAGGTTGAGGTTAGAGGTGCGCTTGTTGAAGAGGTTCATGAAGACCATCGGCGTATACGGCGCCGAGGTTAAAGTCGAGGGCTTCTCGGGGTATTTGGCCGAGCTGCTGACCGTCCACTACGGCTCCTTCCTCTCGGTCTTGGAGGCCGCGGCTGGCTGGAGGCCCTATAGGACCGTGGTGGACCCCGAGGGGCACTACCCCGATCCCCGCAAGGCCGCGCGCAAGTTCAGAAGCCCGTTGATAGTAGTCGATCCGGTCGACCCCAAGAGAAACGTCGCCGCGGCCGTCTCCTTGACCTCCATGTCGACGTTTGCGCTGGCCGCCAGGAGGTTCCTCAAAAGGCCATCGCTGACCTACTTCGCCCCAACCGCCGAGGCGCCCTCCTTGCCAGTGCCCGCGGTGGTTTTGAGGTTCCCATATCCGGCTAGACCTCCCGACGTGGTCTGGGGCATGTATAAGAGATACGCGAGGGCTTTGGCCAACAAGCTCGAGGAGTGCGGCTTCAAGGTTCTGCGCTTCGGCGTATACAGCGATGAGAGGACCTACGTCGACTTGGCCTTCCTCGTGGAATCGGCGACGCTCCCCGAGTACGAGCTACACGAGGGGCCTCCCGTCTTCGACGACGCCGTGGATAAATTCGTGGAGAAATATCTCGGGGAGGACGTGGTCGGGCCCTTCGTCGTGGGGTCCAGAGCCTACGTGATAAGGAGGAGGAAGATCAGAGACGTGGAGAGCTGTTTGAGCAGGGCCTTGAGGGAGCTGGGCCTCTCCCCCGCAGAGGTGAGGAGGGGCGTATATTCCCCCCTCTCGGCCAAGAACTCCTGGATAAGCTGATAGTTGAATTTATATTTTCGCGAGAGGAAATGCCCATGGACGTTTACACCATCAAGTTCTACAAAAGGGCCGCCGACTTTGTGGCGGAGCTCGACGACGAAATACGCAAACTGGAGGAGTCCGTGAGGGCGTTGGGCTCCGAGATCGAGCAGTTGAAGGCCGTTGCCGAGAGATACGCGAGGTTTCAGTCGCTGCTCAAGAAGTTCAAGCCGGGGGAGGGCGTCCAGCAAGCGCCGTTGGAGATAACCGGTCTAGGCATTTACGTCGATCCCAGCCCGTTGACCAAGTACGAGATCTACAACGAATCGTACTCGCACATGCTGGATCTGCTGTCCGTGTTGAAGAAAGTGAGGGAGGTGGCGAACGTAGTTGTGTCCGAGGGCGGCTTGGGCGAAGCGCCGATAGCAGTGCAGTTCAAACAAGGAGTGCCCGTAAAGCTAATAGTGCTGTAGCATCCTCCTCAAGGAATCGCCTTTGATAATAACAGACGCGTTCTTCTCCACGCCGAGCCTCCTCGCCAACACGTCGCATTTTGCTCTGAACAGGAGCAATGCCGGCCTTCCAGCGCCCCACTCGAGATAGGCCTCGGCGTTTGCAATGCCCTTGGCTAGTATGAACTTGTCGCCAAGCCATCGTATAGGCGATATGTTGCCCGGCGTCGCCACGATGCCCTTGGCCGGATCGGCCACCACGTCTATTTCATAGGGCTCCGATCGTGCCACCGGCACGGGCCTAATGCCGTTTCTCCTCAAGGCCTCCATCACCACGTAATCTATTTGCGCTTCCCCCTCGTTGTCCAACACGTAGTAGAGGGTCTCGGGGAGCTCCACGCGCTCCTCTATGGCCGGCTCGTCCCATATGGCGAGCTCCAGCTTCCTCGGCCTGTAGCCCAAGACATTGGAGTCTATTATATTCGCCGCCGCGGCTATGCGCAACGCCGTCCTTAAATCCCAGCCAGACTCCTCCAGCCTCCTCTCGACTATGGCGGCCACCTGCCCGCCTATCTCGGCCAATTGTTTCTTGTAATCGCTGTAGGGATCCTCGGATTCCAACAACGACGCGACGAACTTGAAGCTCTCCGCGAAGGCCTCGCTCCTGCTGTTTTTCTCGACGGCCTTGGATAAATACGCGAGAAGTCTCGACAACCGGGCCGTTCCGCCCAGCTTGACTAGATCGGACGTCCTAGAGTGGACCAAGCAGAGCTTACATTCATTCTCGAGCCACATTGTTCAAGACCTCGGCTACCTTGGTCAAATCGTCCTTGCTCACGTCGCCCATGACTCCTATTCTTATTACTTTGTCCTTGAGGTGTCCCATCCCGGCGCTCGCCACGTAGCCCGCGTCGCGCAAGGCCTTCAGAGCTAGCTTGACGTCGTTGCAGTAGAACGCGGCCACCGTGTTGCTCCGGTGCTCGGGCTTGGGCACCGGTCGGAGCTTGACGCCGCCGTAGAGCACGTCCATGCGCTCCTTGTGGATCTCCGCGTATCGAGCAAGCCCGAGCCCCAAGATGTACTCGAGAGACGCCTCAAGGCTGTAGATGACGGGGATGGGCGGGGTGTAGGGCGTATCGAGAGTCGAGGGAACTTTCAAGTACCCCCTCAGGTCCATAGCCGGCGGGACCCCTGCCTTTGCCCTCGGCTCGGCGTTGAGGAAGAGTATGGCCGCGCCGGGCGGCGCCATGAAGGCCTTATGGGACGCTGTGGCCACCACGTCGATTCCCGGAGGAAGGGGTTCGGCGGGCATGCCCGACACGCTGTCCACGAGCAACAACGCGCCGTGGGACTTCACCACGTCGATCACCTTGGCCAAGTCCTTGTAGGCAATCCCCATGCTGGTCTCGTTGTGGACGAGGACCACGGCGGCCACTGGGCCCGCTCTCCTCAACCTATCGTCGACTTCGTCCGGGGCGGGCGGAGCCTCGACCTCCCACTCGATGACCTCAGCTCCTCTGCTCTTCAGAGAGGCGGCCAGCCTCTTCCCGAACTCGCCGAAGATTATCGCGAGGACCCTCTCGCCGGGGTTCACGTAGTTGTAGACCATCGTGTCCACGGCCAGCGTGCCGGTGCCCGGCATCACGACCGGCGTTCCGCCGTATACCTTCGACATCTTGTCGAGGACCGATTTGAGCGTCTGTTTGAACTCGTCGGATCTGTGGAAGGCCGGTTGTCTATACGCGGCCTTGAGGACGAAGTCGGGCAACTGTATAGGGCCTGGCGTTAGGTACTTCATATCCTCTTCAGAGCTTCGAGTATGTTCAGCGCGAGCTCCTCGGCCAGCCTTTCGTACGCCTCGTAGGTCTCGGAGCCCACGTGAGGCGTCACGATGACCTTCTCATGCGATATGAGCTTCAACAACTTCTCGCTCTTGGGCGGCTCCTCCGGCAACACGTCGAGCGCGGCTCCCCACAGCCTATCTATGTGCTTGGCCAAGGCGTCCACGTCGACGACTTCGCCCCTGCTGGTGTTTATGAGCATGGAGCCGTCCCTCATCAGGGATAGCCTATCGTCGTTGATGAGCCGGTACGTGCTCGGGGTGAGGGGCACGTGGAGGCTGACCACATCGCTTTCAGCCAAAAGCCTCTCGAGGGGCACTTGCGAGGCGCCCGCCTTGGCGGCCTCGGCTGATACGTCGATTATATCGCTCACCAAGATCCTCATGCCGAGAGCTGCGGCGTATTGCGCCACGGTTCTCCCTATTCGGCCGAAGCCCACAACGCCGAGCGTCTTCCCGTACAGCTCCTTGCCTATGTACTTCCCCTTGGGCCAGCCGCCGGCTTTTACCTCCCTATCCATCGTGGGTATCCGCCTGGCCAGCGCCAGCATTAAGCCTATGGTGAGCTCGGCGGCGCTCCTGGTCGGGGCATTCGGGGCGTTGATGACGGCTATGCCGCGCCTGATGGCGTACTCGACAGCTATATTGTCGAGACCCACGCCGTATCTGGCCACTATTTTGAGCCTAGCCCCCCTATCTATGAGCTCCTTGTCCACCTTGGTCCTGCTCCTGACCACGAGCACCTCGTATCCGTCGATGACCTTGAGGAGCTCTTCCCTGGATATGCCCGGCCTGTAGTCCACCTCGAGCCCGCCCCCTCTGAGCCTCTCCACCAGCCTTTCACTGGTCTGATCCGCCACGAGGACCCGCATTGGGCCCCCGCATGGAGGTTTTTTTAAATATGCGCCGGTCTTTTGTTCATGTTTCTTTTAAGCTTGAGAGCATGATATTCGCGAAGAATGATGAAAATACGGTCTTCCGACGATGACGACGAGACCGACTTCTGACAGCGTAGTGTTGCCGTGATTCGGCCTAAAACCGGACCGCCCCGGAGGCCGATGTGAGGTTAAATATTTTAACTCATTCAACTCAAGGCGCGATGGGCATGTCGGACTCCATATATAACGTGCTCAAGACCCTCGTCGATATATACTCAAGGGAGGGCGTGCCCGTCAAGTCCAAGGAGATAGCGGAGGCTCTGAAGGTGCACGAGGGCTATATAAGGAATATAATGTCGGTTCTCAAGTCGATGGGGCTCGTCTTGAGCAAGGCGGGGCCCCACGGCGGATACGTGCCCACCAGCAAGGCTTACGATATAATAAACAAGCAGACGCTCTCGGTGCCCATCTACCACAACAACGCGACCGTCGGGTATGCCCTCGACATATCGCTCATAGGCCTCCTCACGGAGAAGCCGCTGGCCTCTCTGAGAGTTCTGGGCGATCTATCGCCCTATTTGCACAAGGAGATCAGAGTCGGCCCCTTGCCCAACGGGATAGTCATAGTGGGCAAATTGATCAAGGCCGATCTTGAATCCCTAATAGAGGTCAACTCCGTGGTCTCCATCCCTCACGTGCCCGTCAGCGAGATAATGACCAGGAGGCCCGTGACGGCGAGGCCCGACGACCCGCTCGATAAGTACATAGACCTTATATCGAAAAGGCGTTACAGGGGCATACCCGTCGTCGATGAGCAAGGAAGGCCTATAGGCTTGCTCATGTCCTCCATGGCGATAGAGGCGTTGGCTAAGTGCGCATCGAACGTCAAGGTCAAGGACGTCATGGTGACGAACCCGCCCGTGATAAACGCCTCTGACGACATCTACGACGTAATTAGCGCCATGTTGTCCAACAACATAGGCCGTCTGCTCGTCGTCGACGACGACGGCAAGCTGGTCGGGATCGTGACCAGGACCGACATACTCAGCAGAATAGCCTCTTTGGAGGCCATCACGACATCATAAGCCTAGCCGAGCTTCCTGACCTCGCAACCGTACTCGAGCTTGTCGACCCTCCTACGGCGTAAATACCCGGCGGTATACTCTGAGGCCTTGCAGAGGGCGTCCTCGGGATCCCCGCTCCTCAACACGTGGGCCGAGAAAACCGCCAGGAACACGTCGCCGCTACCGGTGGTGTCGTCGACGTCTAGGCCTGCGCTGGGCGCGTAATAGAGGCGCCCCTCGAAGGCCATGTAGGCGCCGCCGCTACCGGCGGTATACACCGCTATTTTCCATTTGTGGTTGTACTTGGGCAACTCGCGCGGATCTATCGCCAAATCGTCGTCCGAGAAGTGGACTATATCGGCCGCGGGCGCCTCCCCGCCGGATCTCACAAAGCCTTGAAGATCCACCGCCGAAACGTCCGCGTAGAACTCCACTTGGCCTATTTCGTCGAAAACGGGGTTCAACACGACGAGCGGTCCCTCCACCAGCCCCGAGATCTTGCGAGACGGCCTTCTGACCGCCCGACTCCTGCGCGGCCTAACTCTGTAATCGAGCTCGAACATGGCCGTGGCGTCGCCGATAATCAGCCGCGGCTCCACGCCTATTTTTTCGAGCTCCCTCTCCACGAAATCCCTTTCCTGGGGCCCGACTACGCCTATCGCCACGACCTCCAAGCCCAGCGCTTTGAGAGCCAAGCCCATGTAATAGGGAGGACCTCCTATCCTCGTCGAGACCCCGTCCCTCGTTATCACGTAATCCAGCGTCGGATTGCCGACGACGAACGCCCTCACGGGCGTAAGCCGCGTGATTAATATATAGATAGCGTTACGTATTTTTAACGAGCATATTATGCCCATATGCGCCGCAGAACGGCCGCTATCAGAGGCCACGGCTGGAGCGACCAGTTCGGCTCGCCGCTACCCCCCGTCTACCTCACGGCGATTTTCGAGCAAATCGGCGAGGCCAGGAAGAGCGATAGGGGGATGGACTTGAAGTACGCCAGAGAGGAGAACCCCACCGTGAGGGCTTTCGAGAGGATCATGGCGTCTCTCGAGTCTGGGGGAGATGCGTTGGCCTTCAACAGCGGCATGGCCTCAATATCGACTCTTTCCGTGTATTTGCTGAAGGCTGGCGACGTCCTACTCACCACCAAGGAGGCCTACGGAACTACGCTCAAGTGGTTCTCGGCGCTGGGGGAGAAATTCGACGTGAAGGTCGTCAAGGCGTATCCGGATACGGAATCGGTCGTCGAGGCAGTCAAGGCGGTTAAGCCCAAGGCGGTGTTCCTCGAGACCATGACGAATCCCACCTTGAAGGTGTTGGATCTTCCAGCAATCATTAAGGCCGCCAAGGACGCAGGCGCCGTGGTGGTGGTGGACAACACCTTCGCGACCCCCATTTTGATAAACCCGCTGGCCCTCGGCGCCGATTACGTGGTGCATTCCGCCACTAAGTACATAGCCGGCCACAACGACGTCGTGGGCGGCGTGGTCGTGTCCAAAGACGTCGATAGGGATCTCTGGACATATAGGGCCATGTTGGGCGGCATAATGCAGCCCTTCGAGGCGTTCCTCTGCCTAAGAGGCGTGAAGACCCTATTTCCGCGCTTCGAGATGCAGAGCAGAAACGCGAAAGCCGTCGCCGAGTTCTTGGCGGAACACAGCAAGGTGAAGGAGGTGTTGTACCCCGGCCTTCCCACACATAGAGATCACGAGGTGGCCAAGAGGCTGTTCGGCGGCGAGCTCTACGGAGGCGTCCTCTCCTTCAGGATAAGGGGAGGCAGAGCCGAGGTGGAGCGCCTCCTCTCCTCCTTCAAGGTCATCACGCCGAGTCCCAGCCTCGGAGGCGTTGAGACGATAGCCACGTATCCCATATTGAGCGCCGCGTCGCCCATACCTCCGGAGGACAGGGAGGAGCTCGGCATAACCGAGGATTTAATAAGGCTCTCCGTGGGGCTCGAGGACGTCGACGACATAATAGAGGACTTGGACCGAGCTCTCGCCTCTATATAGCTTCTGTCGAGGCGTTATTGTTTTAATTGGCGAAATAACTAGCCTCCATGAGGGTAATAAGGACGGGTCTGCCGGCTACCGAGCTGTTGAACGAGCTGAGGAGGGACCTCCAAGACGAGAACATCGAGTACATGCAGAGGATACCCGCGCCGAGGCCTGGCGAGAGGTATAGGGATATCGTAGCTGAGCTATTCACGAAATACGGCGTAGCCACAGTGTATATATTCTTGAAAACTCCGAGGGGCGAGAAGAGATATGTAGTGCTCGCGCGCTACGATTGGTCCTCCGGAGGTTTCGCCGAGGGTTGGATCGTCGAGGGCGATTCGGTGAGGGTGTTCGAGCCCATTGGGATAAGCCTAGGGCAGTTCTCAGCGGCTCTGGAGGAGTTCGGGGAGCTTTTCTGGAAGACGGAGGAGACGTTAGCCGGCAAGAAGGTGGAGCAAGCCGGGAAGGAGCCCTATTGAACCTTAAGCGCAGGCGAAGTCTCGCCGAGGGGCATCACGTAGTCCAATATAGTCCTCCTGACCTCATCCCCGTTTTTAAGCGCTACCGTGGAGAGCCTCCTCTTAAGGGTCCAGTTTATCTCCACCACGTTGCCGATGAAGCCTACGTTGCCCCCGTCGAAAACCGCCGACACGACGCCCAGCCTAAAGGGTATGTGTTGCCTTATCGATTTGGCGGAAAGCGAATACACGACCGAATCGAACGTCTTATACTTAAGCCCCACGTCTGTCGGCAATATGAGGTTCCTCCCGTCGTGGAAGTGCAGCTGCACTCTGCCGCCCGACACGTAGTTCTTCCCCTCGACCCTCAACAGCTTGAGGTCCGCCTCGTCGCTGGGTATCGGCACCGGCTTTATGTAGCTGGCCTGGTCGGGCACCAGCCTGAAGACCTCGCCCGTCGGGACTATCTCGACAACATCCATAACGCCTATTGGGTATTTGTAATCCTTCCTGACTCTGCCGTCTACCTTGATGTAGCCCCTAGCCACTATGTACCGGGCCTCCTTGAGGGTCTTGGCGTAGCGGAGGACGTCTCTGACGAATATGGCCAACGGCATCGAACGGCGAAGGCTGTGCGGCCCGGTGGAGGGCCTTACGGTCCAAACTCCGCCTATTTTCCTCGGTATTGGCCACCAAGCTGGCGATGTGGCTCGTCGAAGATGCGGCATGGCCGCCTCCACGGAGAGCTATTTAAGGTTTACCGCGCTCAACTCGAGAACTTGCGGTAGAGAAGGGGGGCGGCCACCCCTATTGCGAAGCTCAACGCCACTAGCGCCACATCGCGCGTTATCGTCTCGGCCGGGAGCACATCCCAGAAGCTCAAGTCGTTGAGCAATATGAGAAGCCCTATCAAGACGGCCACGGCGCTTAGGACGTAGACCAACACGCCTTTCAAGGTCATGGAGGGCTTGGTGTAGGCCCTATTTAATGGTTTTCGTATTATGCGTATATTTACCAAGGTTGTAAACGTCGTGGAGGTGGGCAGAGGCGTCGGCAAGATCGTGGTGGCTGCTATAAGCTCAGCCGCCAGGCGCATCTGGATCTCCTCGCCCTGGATAGGCGCATATTACGCCAGGGCCTTGATCGAGAAGGCGCTAGCCGGCGTTGACGTCCGCGTGATAACCTCCGACTTGCCCGACAACGACGGCAAAGAGCTGGCCCGCGCGGCGGAGATCTACGGCGAGGAGGAGCTCCGAGAGGCCGCGTTAAGGGCGGCGTATTGGAGAAGGCGCAAGAGATCGGCCAGCGTCGTCGCGGTCAGGGATCCTCTGCTCTTGTTCTTGGCCGCAGTTCTTTTCGCCTACTTCTCGGTCCAAGAGCCGAGATACTCCGCCTTAATCGCAGCGGGGATAGGCCTTGCCGCAATCGGCATCGCGCTGGCCTTGTACCGAGTTAGGGCCCTACGTGAGGTCGAGCAACATCTGCTCTCGGCCGAGGCCGAGCTCGAGAGGGCCAACAAATCGTTGGCGATAGCTCGCGAGATAATCAGGAGGAACCTCAAGGCCCTCGTCGTGCCTACACAACAAGTCTTCGTGCACGCCAAGATCTACGTCATCGACGACAAGGCGTGGATCTCCTCGGCGAACCTCACGGAAAGCGGGATGTCGAGAAACGTGGAGGTCCTAGTCGAGGTGGATCCCGCGGAAGCAGCCCGCCGCTTCGAGGAGCTCTGGACGGAGCTCTCGGCGGAGCTCAGTCGGAGATCTTGATGAACGTGCCGGGGTAGTCCACGGAGCTTCTGCCCGCCGAGACTAATATCAGCTTGTGTCTAGAGGCGAGCTCCGAGAAGAGCCTCTTGGTCTCGCCAGTTTCGGCCAGCTCGAAGTCGCTGAGGATTACAACGACGGACCTTTTACGCGCCCTCATCAACACGAACTTAATGGCCTCGTCCGGTATCGTGCCGCCGCCGCCTCTTAGACCCCTTCTTATCTTCTCCACGTCGTTCGGCCTCTTCAGCTCTATGGGCTCATAGGCTCTGGCATCCCAGGGAATCACGACAACTCTCGATGCGCCGGTCCTCAACATGCCGTAGACCTCCGAGGCGAACCTCCTCAGCCTCTCGTCGTCTATCGACGCCGACGTATCGAGGAGCACGTATATCTCGACGGCGTTGGGGCCCAGCCCTATCTTCGAGGGGTACCATTCGGACTTCCGCGACGTTCTGGACCACCTCTTGCGTATATCCCTCAAGCTCTCGACGGCCTCCTCGAGCTCCCTCCTCAGAACTCTCCTCCAATCTACCAACGGCCTTTCTATATCGACCACGAACCTCATCTGTCCGTAAGAAGACGTGCCGGGCTCCCTGAGGGACTTGGCCCTCCTCAGCTTCTTCTCGAGAACTCTCCTGAGTTCGCCGGGATTGCTCGTCCTCCTCACCTCCTCCGAGCCTTGATTTATAGGCACGTAGTTGGATATTTGCCTCTCGCCCTCAGCTATTCTGGAGGATTGTTTGTACAAGCGCAAGAGCTGGCGCCTCGAGAGCCCCGACAACTTAGCCGCGAGCTCCTCTGCTGACATCTTCAACGCGGCGGCCCTCGAGATGCCCACGTGGCTAGCCCTGAGCATATCCCAGGGCACCTCGAACCCGCCCGCCTCCAGCTTCTCGTTTATTACAACGTCAGCAGCCACGTTGAAGGCCATGACCTCCTCAGCCTTGCCCATCTTCATGAGGTCCTTGGCCCGCTCAAGGTGGCCCAAATAGGCGTGGAGGGCCTCGTGCATAAGGATGGCGGCTTTGTTCTCCACCGTGAGCGTCTTGTCGAAGAAACGATCGCCTACTAGGATCATGTTGCCGTTGAACATGGCGTATGCGTTCTTCGGAACCTCGCTGGAATACCCTATGGGGAAGGACATCACGAGAAAATAGTAAGCCGGATCCTTCAACATCAAATACTCCTTGACCTTCTGGAATTCGTGAACCACGCGGCTTACGTCCACGTATGTTACGCACTTGATAATTAAATCCTATCTCCAGAGATTGACGGCGGCCTTCCTCACCTTCAGCGGCAACCTGCTGGCGAAGTCCTCTAGGATATCGCGGCTCATGCCCACGCGCTCCTTAAGCATCCTCACAGCGCTGGACAATATGTATGCATAGAATTCCCTCTCCTCCTCTGACAAGTACTCCAGGAGGCCCAAATCGATGGAGCCCCCCGAGAGGTATCTGTCCACGAGAGCCTTTGCGTAGAGCGAGGCCGCGATCAATTTCTGTTCTAGGTCAAATTTTCTCCAAAACTCTAGAGGTTTTTCGAAAAAATTCCTTGGGAACCTTTGATAAATAGAAGTTGAGGAATTTGGAGCCGACAGACCTTCCGACGTTGCCGTAGATTACCTCCGCCGCGAGATCCTCGTCGGCCTTAGCTCCGCCCAAGATGTGTAGCTGCACGGCCAGCCTGGTCCAAGATCTAGGCGTTGGGTAGGCCTCAAGCCCCTCGGGCTCCTTCGGCGGCTCGAACAAGAAAGACGGGCTCTCCTTCAAGAAGTCGCACACGGCCCTCTCCCAAGCATCGCCGAATTTCTCGTTCATGTATGCGCACCACTCATCCACTGTCGGCGGCTCTACGTTTAGGACCGTGAGCCTATTGAGGAGGGGGGCCGGGAGAGGCTCGGCGTCTGCGCTCATCGAGGGCGGGTTGCCGGCGAGCACTATTATTATGTCGGGCGATAGGCGCCAGCTCCAGCCGGCCTTCCCCTCTTGGACTAAGCTGTAGAAGAAGACCCTCTGGTCAGCCCTCTTGACGTTAGTCATCTCGTCTATGAAGAAGAGGCCTCTGCACTTGGATAATATCTTGAGCCTCACGGGCGTTAGGAAGTCTATAACGTCCCCCGACGCCAGGGGCTTGGGGATGGAGACGTCTTCGGGGAATATGTGGGGGGCCGCGACCCTCATGTAGACGAAGTAGCCCTCGCAATCTCTCGCCAGCTTGTGGGCGAGCTCCTCGTCTATTAGGTCCAAGTCGACGAAGGTCCTCCCCTCTTTCTTGGCCAACTCTCTTGCGTATTGTTCCGTGATTTCGGTCTTGCCTATGCCCGGCCCGCCCAGGAGGAGGGCCTTGTTTAAGGTCTCAGGAGGCAGCTTGAGTATCTGGGTTATCCGAATCACGTATCCACAAGCCTTTTGTATATAAATTCATTAAACGACAAACACGAGCAACGCGGCGTAAAGCGCCGAGTATATACCGTGGAGCAACAAAGCAGACGTGAAGCCGCCTTTCTCATAGGCGTATGCGAATATCAAGCCCAAGAGGAAGTACATGAGGGTCGCCAGGAGATCCAGCGGCGCCTCCGGCGCTGTCATGAGCAGGGCGTAGGCGAGGGAGGAGGCCGTATATGCCAAGGCCCTCCCCCTCTGCGCGAGGCTCTCGAACAAAATCCCTCGGAATACGGTCTCAGAGACCACCGGCTCCTCCAACACGTAGACGGCCAGCAACACCGGCATGTAGCCCCCGGCAACCAGCGCGTCTAATTGCTCAACGGATTCCCCGGAGCTCAAAAACGGCGATACGAACGCCATTCCTATCAGCCACAGCAAGAATAGCAGTAGGGCGTTGTAGAACGCCTTGCTGGAGTATCTGAGCTTGACGAACTTAAACAACGCGAAGAAACCCGTCTCGAGGGCAGCTAAGGCGTATACAGACGCCCAGAGGGGGATGAGGGGGGACACGACATCGTAGACCGCTAAGAGCGCCACGTAGACCAAGGCTATGTAGAGCGGCCTCGTCATAGGGCCGAGCGCTCGGCGGTTCTCCGCGATTTGTTGATAGCGTGAGATCGGCGTGTGGATCGCAGATCTAGCCGCTGGCCGATCCCTTCGCGGTTCTCCGCGCTTTGGCGCTTGCGGCCTCGCCGATTGGGCCTTTCACCTCCCGCGTTGCGAGAGCCCCCCATCTGCATTAATACCGCGAAGTCAAGGGAATATATGCAATCGTTCTTGGCTCTAGGGCATCTCCTCATGGACATACAGTTGTATCTATCCGGAAGGCCTGATGAGGGTGAGGCGGCTCTAGTGGCTGAGCTCAGATACGGAGGCGGGGGATCGGCGTCGAACTTCGCCGTGGCGGCTAGAAGGCTCGGCGCCAGGTCCGCCATAATAACGTCGGTAGGTTTCGACAACTTCGGGCGCCTTTTGCTCGAGGAGCTCTTGAAGGACGGAGTCGAGATCGGGAGGGTGAAGGTCGTCGTTGGACAACAGACCGGCACGTCCTTCCTGCTTGTATATCCCAACGGCGAGGTGAAGGTCTTCGAGTACATAGGAGCCTCGGAGGCCGTGGAGCCTTGGGAGGTGACGGAGGACGCGTTGAGGGGCTTCGACCTTCTACATATCACTATGTACAAGCTGGAGACGGCCGTTGAGGCCGCCAGACGCGCCAAGAGGTTGGGCCTAAAAGTGAGCGTGGACCCGGGAAGGATATGGTCGCGTAGGGGATTGACCTACCTCGAGGGCTTGCTGAGGGAGACCGATTATTTGTTCCTCAACGAGTCGGAGTTCCGCGACCTCTTAGGCGGCGACGCGACGGCGGCCTTCAAGCTCGGCGTGAGGACTGTCGTGGTGAAGAGGGGCGCCAAGGGGGCCGTCGCCTATTTGCAAGACGGGGAGATCCTGGAGGAGCCGGCCTTTAAGGTCGAGGCGGTCGACACGACGGGAGCAGGCGACGCCTTCGACGCCGCCTTCTTGGTGGCCGTCATGGAGGGGCGCGACGTGAGGTACGCGTTGAAGTTCGCGAACGCGGCGGGCGCTCTGAAATCCGCGAGGAGGGGGGCCCGCTCCTCTCCCACTAGGGAGGAGGTGGAGAGGCTCCTCGCAACAAGGAATATATAGATCGAAATCGAATATAATGTGAAGTTATACCTCGGCCTCTATAGGTTTTTCCTGGAGCGCGGCGGCTTCCTATTATTCCTCGCGGCCGCCGCCTTCGCCTGGGCCAGAGGCTTGCACTTGATCTCGGCCGCCGCGTTGGCGGGCCTCGCCGCCTCGTGGACGATCGCGTGGCGCGCGACCAGCTTGGACACGCCCTATTGTAGCATTGAGGGGCAAAGGCTGACTCATATAAGCGTGCGCGGAAACTCCGTGAGCTTGAGATACGGCAACGCCTTGTTTACTCTGAAGGGCTACGGAGGAGCGCTGGCCGCCTTCGAGTGCGTGTCCAGAAAAGCCCCCGAGCTGATCGACGCCGTTTACAAGTTCGTGGAGCCAAAGGTGCTGGACGCAGATCTCAGAGGCGCTTGTATATATGCATACTTGGTGGGCTCCACCAAGGACGTCGATTTGTATATATGCGAGGGAGGAGTCGATTTGGGCATTTCGCTCAGAGGCGGCTGTCCCGTCGTGATGGCTGTGCCGAGAATACTGGAGGACCTCGGCGCTACTATAATAAAGAAGACGTACAGCGGAGCCGTGTTCGCCTCGGCGTTTTTCAAACACGCGGAAGACGCCGTTAAGTTCTTGTACAACTTGGCCGATTTCTGCCGCCCCGGCAAGGCGTGCGAAGGGCTCAACGCAAAGGAGTGCCTGGCCCTATATAGGCTCCTCTTCTCTTAAACCTTTAATAGGCTCGTGCGACCTCTCCCGTGAAGCTCGCCGTGGCGGCCCACAGCTCCGACTCGGAGCACTTGGCGCCCAAGATCGAGGGGTTCTTCGACGAGCTCGTGAAGTGCGCCAAGCCTGTGATCCTCGTGGGCGGATACTGGGGCTTGATGAAGCGAATCGTCGATGAGGCTCTGCGCAGAGGCCTCCTGGTCGTGGCGTTCCTCCCCATAGAGAGGGAGGACGTCGAGATGCCCGAGGGGGCCGTCGGGGTGAAGACCGGCTGTGAGTACAGGTGCCGTAGCGTTATGTTGATCCGATCCGCCGACGTCGTCGTCGCGTTCGGCGGGGCGGCGGGCACCATGATAGAGGTCTTGATGGGCTACGCCATGGGCAAGCCCGTATTCATGTTGACGAACACGGGCCTCGCCTCCGACAATCTACAGAAGGCCTTCCCGGACTATGTAGACGAGAGGAGGACCGCCGTCGTGAGATATTTCGACGATCCCCGCCAGATGGCCAGGGAGGTATGCAAGGCGCGGATAGGAGGGAAAACGGCCGAGTTCGGGTAATTCCAAGACGCGGAGATCCCCGCGGAGGGTGCCGGCGATATGGGCTCCTTGTTCGCGATGCAGCATCTCGACATAAAACTTACGCCGAAGGACATTGCCTATAGGGAGCTCTGCCCTCAACGCGACTTGGGTCTTAAAGCCCGTCAGCGTAAACACGGCGGCCCAGGCCGCAACGCTGGCCACCGCCGGCGATGGGCTTGCATACATAGGTCCTGCCTATATGCCGCAGCCGACGGCCTATTCGATACCCGCCGGTGTCTCCGCGTTTATGGATACCAATCAAACTCGCATACTCGGCGCCATCGTGGAGCGCGTAGTTTACGACGTTATCTGGGACGTCCGCTAAACGGCGCGGTGATCCCGCCCTCCCTCGGCACCTACGGCCCGCCGCTTGCGTACACGGCCTGGACGTATACAAGCAACGGCTTCTATACGTCGATCGGGTGCGTGGCGCCTAACGGCCAAGTCCTGACGAGCGGCTAGAACCCGCCGATTAACAACCCCCTCTTTTCACGACCTCGCCAAGTAGATTATATGGGGGGCTTCCGGCAGTATGATGTTCAGCCCCGTCTCTACCGCGTTCGGGGATCCCGGCAACGCCGCGACGAGCTTGCCGTTGGCCACGCCCGCAAGTGCTCTGGACATTATCGCGGCTGTGCCTACCTCTTGGTAGCTCCGCAGCCTGAAGATATCGCCGAATCCCTCCAGCTCCTTCTCCAGGAGGGGCCTCACGGCCTCCACGGTGACGTCGGTTCTGGCTATCCCGGTGCCCCCCGTCAGCACTATCACGTCCACGTCGGGCCGTCTCAAGAGATCCAGCACGACCCCTCTGATCATCAAGACGTCGTCCTTGACCAAGGATCTGCCGACGACTTTATGGCCAGCCCTAGTTATCAGCTCGACGGCCCTATCGCCGGACTCGTCGGTGTAGGGCCTCCCCGACGTCATGGCCTCGTAACGCGATGTGCTGACGGTGACCACCCAGAAGGAGAGCTCCCTAGGGCCCTTGGCCTTGTGCTCCTCGTGAGGCCTCATTAGAGATCCTCCTCGTATCTGGTATAAAGGCGTTTCAGCACCCCCAACCCGTGCTCACTGATCGCCGAGGGGACCATAAAGCGACATCACCCGGAGTCTTCCATGAAGTAGTTTAAAAGGCTAAGGAGCGCGAGAACTAGGTGAGGAGGTAACCCGGGCCGACGATGAGGAGGGCGTCCTATACCGATAGGCGGCGAGCGCGCGGCCCTGTCACAGCTCTATCTCAGCCGTTGTATGCACGAACATATCGATATATATCTCGGCCGCGTTGGCCAAGTAGTCCAAGACCCTATCGGCGTGCAACATGGTTATCTCGTCCTTAGCCACTTGTCTTATGTGGAATCTCACCCTATCGGTCATCTCGATGAAGGCGAACACGTCCTTCACGTCTTTGGCCGAGGACGTCTTGGCGAACTCGGCCACGGCCTCCCTCAAAGCCTCGGCGAGCTCCTTGGGGGGCTCCAGCTTGGCCAGCTCGACTATGTGATCGGCCGCCCTCTCCACGTATCTGGCCAGCTGGACGTGGCCCACGCAGGCGCTTGTCGGGTACTTGTGGCAGAGCCTCTCTATCATGTGCCTATATCGGTCCACCTCGTCGTCGACGCTCTCCAGCAACGCCGCGTCTACTCTGGGGGCGGTTATGAGGTGGTCTATCATGAAGATCAAAGTAGACACCATCCTAGCGATAAGCTTCTCCCTGTCGAACTTCACATCCTCGACCCTCAACACCACGTAGTCTGGCCCCTCCTCAATAGGCAACATGTAGAGTCCCCTAGCCGCCGACACTATCTTGTGTCGGAGCTGGAGATCCATGCCCTTAACCTCAAGCCTAACCTCGTCGTAGCCCGACACAAGCGCGGCCATCAACAGCTTCACCACGACGTTTAAATCGGGGGCCGAGACTTTGGCCGAAAAGGACTTGGGCCTCGACGGCTTGATGACGACTACGTCCTCCTCCCACATGACGTTGACCTCGCTCCTCTCCCCCACGGAGTTCCTCTCGCACCACTGCTTGGGCAGAAAAACGGCGTACGACTCCCTTATCTTAAACACCCGCCTGGTCTCCACGATTTTGTTTAAGCTAGATAAATTTTGCTACAGCTAGCTCGTTTGCGCTCAACAACGACATCTCGTTGCGCCACAATTAATGTAACAAAGCACACTTACCATAATTATAGTAATGTATATAAAGGAGCATTCAGGGGGAGACGTGTCGGTTGCACAATTCGCCTCCACGGACGTAGTTAAGGCGACTCCCGAAACTCCCATAAGGGAGGCCGCGAGGATCTTGAGGGAGAAGAACATAGGTCTCTTGGTGTTAGTGGATAGCCGAGATCCCTCCAAAGTCGTGGGCGTCGTCTCGGAGAGGGATCTCGTGAGGGCAGTGGCGGAGGGAATAGACTTCTCGAGGCCCGTGTGGGACATCGCTACCAAAACCGTGATCACAATAGAGGCCGAGGAGCCGTTGAGCAAGGCGGCCAGCCTAATGAGGCAACACAACATCCGACATCTGGTGGTGACTAAAGACGGCAAGCTATACGGCGTTTTGTCCATAAAGGACATAGTGTACGAGGACAACGCGCTAAGGGTCATAGCGGGATACGACGAGTGGACCTTCGAGCGCGGGATGAGCGCTTGATTACCTCCTCAACAACGCCGCTACGAGCTTGGCGGCCGCGATGGGTCTTTTCGCCAACGCCAGAAATAAGCCCTTCGCCGAGAGCTCCTCCTCGATGTAATCGCGCAACAACGCGTCGTCTGCGAGCAACGATATCCCGCCCCCGCTCGAGGCGATCCTGGACGCCAAGCGGAGCAACCTCTTCTGTAGTTGTATTTGCCTAATCACGGGCGCCATCTTCCTCCTGTATTCGTCGAGCGGCTTCCTCGTGCCCAACGAGTCGGCGAGGGCCAACGCGGAGATTATCCCGGGCCTTATCCCCTCGCCGGTTAGGGGATACACCAAGCCGGCGGCCTCGCCCACCTTGTAGCGCCCCTCCACGCCTAGGTCCACCTCGGGCATCACAGTCAGCGGAGCGCCCTTGATGAGCTTTATCCTCCCGCCCAGCCTCGACGCGAACTCCTTGACGAGCGGGATCGGGTTGTCGACTCCGAGAAAGCCGCCGCCTATGTTGTGCAAACCGCCGTGGGGGAAGACCCAGAAGAACCCCGTCAAGCCCGGCGGGAATATAAAGTCGGCGGTCTCGTCGTCTCTCCGCACGCCCTCTACGTAGGCCATGGCCACAATCAGCTTGCCGCCGCGGCTCGCGTAGGGCCCCCTAGCGTCGACCACGACATCGTCGTCATCCTCGCTGGGCCTTATGGTCGCCCTAAGCGATTCGACCCAAGCTGCCTTATCGACTATGTACCACCTGGGCTTGCCGTAGGAGACCTCGCCGATTTCCCTCTTGCCGAGGAAGAAGCGGTACCTCCTCACCGCGTCGACTACGAACTCGCGCGACACCAAGGGCGTCTCCACGGGCACGGCTTCGCCGCATGCCTTGTAGTAGCGCTTGTTGGGATCTACTGCAAGGGCCTCGCCTAACGCCGAGCCCAGCGCGGCGCCGGAGGGGCCAAGGCCCAAAATTCTGACCATGAGTACACCGTTGTCGGCTATTTAAGCCCAACCCGCCGGCGGCGCTCGCGCGTTGCAAATATTAATCACCACGTCGATGGTGCTATGTTCAAGAGGATCTTGGTCGCATACGACGGCTCCCAAAACGCCAAGAAGGCCCTCGAGGTCGCCGTAGATATCGCCAAGAAATACGGCGCGAAGATCTACGTGGCGGAGGTGGTCGACACGGCGACTATATTGGGCCTATCCATGGGGCCCGTTCCTGCCGATATCGTAGACTCGATGAGGGATAAAGCCAAGGCCGATCTAGCCGATGCCAAGGCCAGGGCCGAGGCCGAGGGCGTGCGGGCGGAGACCGCGTTGCTCGAAGGCGATCCGGCAAGCGCCATTGTCGAATACGCCGAAAATATAGGAGCCGATTTAATCGTCACGGGCAGCAGGGGCCTCTCAACGATAAAAAGGGTCTTTCTGGGCAGCGTCTCCACGGGAATAGTGACCCACTCCAGAAAGCCCGTCTTAGTGGTCAAGTGATGGCCGTGATGAGGAACCGGGCCCCTAGCGGTGAGGAGTTGATAGGCCGCTGAGTTATAAACCGCCCTTTTTTGAACGCCCGTGTACGTGTTCGACCTCGACGGCACCCTCGTCGACTCCGTCGACGCGCACGTGAGGGCTTGGATCGACGCCCTCGCGGAGCTCGGCATTAGGGCGAGCGAGGACGAGGTGAGGCCTCTGATGGGCCTCCCGGCAAACGAGATAGCGCGGCGCCTCGCCCCCGGCAGAGCGCAGGAGCTGGCGCGTCTGAAGGCCAAGTACTTCTTGGGGAGGCACATAGACGAGGTGAGGCCGTATCCGGATGTAGACGTCTTGGCCCACCTGCCAAGGCCGATCGCCGTGGTCACCTCCTCCAGCGGCGTTCTGGCCAGGGAGATCTTGAGGAGGATCGGCTTAGTTGTGGACTTCGTCCTCGGAGGCGACGAGATCGAGAGGGGAAAGCCGAATCCGGATCCGCTCTACGTCGTGTCCCGCGTATTCGGCGTGCCGACGCAGTACATGATCGTAGTCGGCGATAGCATATACGACGTAGAGATGGCGATCGCGGCGGGGGCCAAGCCAGTATGCGTCGCCAGGGCCGCCCGACCTTGCAAAGACGGCGTCATCGTCGTGAGGAGCTTGAGGGAACTCTTATATATACGGTGAATTATAGCTATGGAGATTAGGAGGTATGTCCAAGGGAACCACATCGTGACCACGTATATCCTCGACATAGGCGGGACGAGGATAGCGATAGACCCCGGCCCGCCCAACTCGACTCCTCCCATCGAGGCCGACTACGTGTTGTGCACCCATATACACAACGACCACTGCGGCTCGGCGGGGCATCTGGGCAAGCCTGTGTACGCCCACGAGAGGTACATTAGGCACTTGGCCGATCCGTCGAGGCTCTGGCAAGCCACCAGGGATACGCTGGGCTCCATAGCCGATCTCTTCGGCGAGCCGAAGCCTGCACGCGACGTCAGGCCCTTAAGAGACGGCGATAGGCTCTTCGACGCGATAGACGTCTACTTCACGCCGGGCCACGCGCCCCACCACGTCATGTTCTACTTCAGAGACGAGGGCGTCTTGTTCACGGGAGACGGCGCCGGGATCTACGTGCCCGAAATAGGCGTTATATTCCCCACGACGCCTCCGCCGTTTAGGTACGACCTATACGTGGAGTCTTTGAGGAAGGTGGCCTCCATCGGGGCCAGCAAGCTCTGCTTCCCCCATTTCGCGTGCACCGAGGACGTAGACCTTCTGAAGGTCCACGAGGAGCAGATCAAGGCTTGGCGTGAGGCAGCGCTCGCGGTCAAGGGAAGGGGCGGAGGGCCCGAGGACCTCTTGGCCGAGCTTCGGCGCGTCGACGAGAACGCGGCCAAGGCCGCGGAGAAGGGCGGGCTCTTCTACAGCTTCTTCGTATGGCAGACTCTGGTTGGGCTACTTCAAAGCGCCTAGAGCCGCCTCATAGGACAGGGCAATCGAGAGGAGCTTCTCGTCGTCGGACGAGGCCAGTTGTAGGCCCGCCGGGAGGCCCGGCGCTGGCGCGGGCACCGAGATGGCGGGCAGCCCCGTCAGATTGAAGAGCTCGGTGAAGGCCAAGAGCTTGGGCCTAACGGCTATGGAGTCGGCCTCCTCTATCTTGGGCGCCGCTATGGCGGTGGTGGGCGTGGCCAACGCGTCGTATTTCTTCAGCAGCGAGCCGAAGTAGGATTTGGCCTCCCTCTGCACCTCGAGGGCTTTTATGTAGGCCGGCGCGGGCAAAGAAGCGCCTACTTTCAGAAGAGACGCCACGTCGCGGCCCATGGACCGCTCGTGTTGTTTGAGGTAGCTCCAGTTGACCGCGGCGGCTTCGGCCAGCAATATGGCGGCTCTGGCATACGAGAAGCGGCGGGCATCCACGGGGACCTCGAAGCGCTCGCCGCCGGCTTTCTCCAGCGCCGAGACGGCCCTCCAGAAGGCCTTGTCGACGTAGTCGTCGACCTCGGCTATCCCCTTGAGCACCGCGAAGCGGAAGCGGTCGAGGGGCTCGGCCCTCATCCCCCTGAGGACCTCCATGAGGTACGCCATGTCGGAAACCGATTTGGCGAAGAAGCCCAAGTGATCGAGCGTGGGCGCCAAGGGCCTAACGCCGTCGAGCGGGAAGGCCCCGTATGAGGGCTTGTAGCCCACGACTCCGCAGAGGGCGGCAGGTATCCTGACGGAGCCGCCGGTATCGGTCCCCAGCGCTATGTGGGCTATCCCGAGCGCCACGGCGCCCGCCGAGCCGCCGGACGATCCGCCAGTTATCCTCGCGGGATCGTGGGGGTTCCGCGTTGGGCCGTAGTGCGGGTTGAGGTTCGTGGCGCCCAGGGCGAGCTCATGCATGTTGGTCTTGCCGATCACGAGGGCTCCCTCGACCTCGAGCTGCCTAACAGCCGGGGCCGTACGGCTCGGAGTCGACTTGGCGTACGGCGCGCCGTTTGTCGTCGCGAAGCCCTCCACGTCTATGTTGTCCTTCACCGCGACTATGAGCCCGAAGAGGCGCCCCCTCCGGCCCGACTTGGACAAGAGCTCGGCCCTCAGGGGGAGGGACCTATCTAACGCTAGGAAGTAGTTGTGGGTATCGGACTCGGCTACCCCCAGCGCCTCCTCCGCGCTCCTCACAACGGAGGCGGGATCCGCCAAGTTCCTCTCGACGATTTCCCTTATCATATCAGCCCGAGCCCCTTCAATATTGATTCAACTTGTTTCTCGACCTCCTCAGCTGCCTCCCCCAGTCCCAGCTCCTTGATCAGCTCCTTGACGTAATTCATACAATTGGCGGCACGTGGAGGCATAAAAGAGTTTCTCGGAAAGCCAGTTGGCTTGATTGGAGATGTAGTCCACCTTCTTGCGGAGCTCGAAATCGCGGGGCTCGAGCGCCAACATGTCGAGATACAGCCTCTCCACCGTCGCTTTCAGCGATTCAACGGCCTTCAAGTCCTTCTTGACCAGCTCCTCGTTGGCCTTCCTGCCGAGTTCCCCGGCTATATCCGCAACGCCCATGAGATACGTCATGACGTCAACGCCGAGCTCCTCGCGGCTCGGGAGCCTCCCCTCTCTCAGAAAGACCCACAGAGAATAGGCCTCGACGTATTCTTGAAGCCCCTGCGCTCCGTTGTTGTAGAACATGGGATGCTTGGCCACGAGCTCCTTGAGCTCGGCCGCGGCGGCCTCCATGTCTCTCAGGTGCCTTTCGGCGGACTCCATATCCCCCCTTATCAGCGAATAAATGACCGATTTGCTGAGCCTCGTCACTCTGATCGACGTCTGGATCACCCGCTCCCTCGCCTCCTCGTAGGCCCTCAGCTCCTTGTAGAGCTTCTCGACGTCGAGCACAGCCCCAACCAAAGGCCTTTATAAAAACTATTGCCAGTATTTGGGGTACTTCAGCAGAACTACGAAGTAGAGCGGCACGTATTGGAACTGGTACCTCTTCGCCAACTCGTCCAGCCCCTTTATCTGGACCTTGGCGGCCGCCTCCTCGCCCAGCTTGGTCAACGCGTATTTAACCACGTCCGATCCGAGCTCTTGGTACACCGCCACATAGCCCTTGCTTATCAACGACTCTATCGCGGGGAGGAGCTGCGGCATCGACAGCCTTCGGCCGGGCTCGGGCAAATCGGACATGTTGGCCTCCTCCCTCAAGAGGACGAATACGGCGGCTATGGATTTCAGATCCAAAACGCCGAATTTGGAGAGAATGGCCAAGACCAGCTCCTCCAACGTCATAACAACAACAAGGGCATAATCAGCGCTATGGGTATCGGCAACGCGGGCGCGTAGCCGTGGCGCTTGAGCAGAAGCCTCACGGTCAAGCGGAAGCCCGCGTATATTAAACATAACCCCAACGCGATCGCCCCCAGCGAGGCCAGCGGGCCTAAGGCCGAGTACTTAATTCCCACATATGTGAGGGCCATCGCGTACGCGAAGAAATCGCCCGATCCGACGGAGACGTCGTCGACTTTGGCCATGAGGCCCAGCAGAGGAGGCTCCCTGGACGGAGGACCGTGCGGATTGGGCGGGGGCCTCTCCTTGATCCTCCTTATTATTTTGCCCAGGAGCCCCCAGTAGACCATGACCAGGTCGTATACGGGCAAAGCCGCGAGGAGCGCCATGACGGTAATGCGCGGGAGCATCCACACGGCCATGGCGCCGGCCAAAGCGCTGAAGACCGCGATAACCGCGTCCCACTTCCGCTTGAAGATGGCGTAGATCAACGCGGGCGCTACAACGTAAGGCGCGTAGAGCAAGGCCTCGGCGATTACGTCCGGCAGAAGGCCGCACGAGTAGTACTCGACGGCGTAGGCCCAGAATACCCCCGTTATCACCAAGAACCATACTACGGCCATGAAGGCGTTGAACAACCTCTTGTACCTCATCGCTATGTAGATCAACGCGGTGGCCATCGCGGCCAGCCCCACGAAGAGCCCCACGTTGTAGGCCGCGGCCCTCGCGGTGTTGGACGACGAATATGGAGGAGCCGACAATATCTGCTGGGACGCTTGCGAGGGGGCGGCCAAATACGGCAGAGATCCCAACAGAGCTGCCAGGAATAACAATGCGAGCGTTGCGGGCGTTCTCACGGACTTGATGGGACGTGTATTTATGGGATAACCTCCGTGGAGTCCAGCGTAGGCTCGTAGTCGAGATCCTCCCGCCTAATGATGCCTTTCTCGATTAACTCTCTGAGCGCGGGCGCGCCCTCTTCGAGGACTCTGATGGTCTCCTTGGTGACCTCGCACACCGCGTCGAAGCCCTCCTCGCCCCAGTATTTCTCGTAGTGCGTATATAGGCATCTGCCGCCGCAGACATGTCTATACTCGCACCGCGAGCACCTATCGTCGAGCTTTAGGCCCACCTTGATGGTCCCGCTCTTGACATCGCCGACGGTCGCCCACTTCTCGGAGACGGCTATTGGGCAAGCGAGGATCCTGCCGTCTGTGTTCACGGCAAAAGCGCGTTTCCCCGCGCCGCAGGGAACCCAGTCGAACGGCCTTATCAGCAACGCCCGATATATTCCCAGAAATGGAACTATGCCGGGCACGCGCCCCTTCCGGGCCTCCGCCAAGAACCAGTCGCGCAACCTCGCCAAGCCGGGGAGGTAGCTGGCGCGCGCCCACTTCAGAAATTCGGCCGGTCCCCATTCGTCCGTCCACACCGCGTTCAACTGCCAATGGACCTTATCGAAGCCCAACGAGAATAGGTGCATGACGTCTCTGTATATATCGCTCTTCCTCCCAACGGTCATTCTGGCCACGAGCTGACATCCGCACTTGACCTCCTCCTTGAGCCACTTGAGGGTCCTCAACACGGCGCGGTAAACCCCCTTTCCTCTGTATTCGTCCGTCACCTCCTCGACGCCGTCTATGGAGAGGAGGACCACGTCGAACCTCCTCCAGTACTCGGGCGGTAGCCTCTTGGCCAAGAGTCCGTTGGTCTGTATCCCCCACCTCTTGGCCTTAATGGAGTCCATCACGGCAGTTATGTAGCCGGGGTTGAGGAGGGGCTCTCCGCCGTAGAAGAAGACCACGGGCTCCTCGTCCTTGGCCAACAAGGCCTTCAACTCCTCTAAGCCGTATTGGACCGACCAGGGGGAGTGGCGGGGGTCGAAGGAGCCTCCGCAGTACTTGCACTTGAGGTTGCACCGGCCCGTGGTCAAGAGGAACCAGAGCACCTTCTCTCGATATTGCTTTAATAAATGGAATACCACAGCCTTCATGAACAAGGAGGCCTGGAAGATAGCCCTTTCAGCCTTCTTCGCCGATCTCGGATATCAAGGCGCCATAGCTCTCCTGCCCCTATTGCTCGTGATCGCCTTGAAGTTGCCGGCATACATCTACGGCATAATAGAGGCGTTCAACTACGGCGGCGGGGCCCTCATGGGGCTATTGGGCGGCTACATCGCCGACAAATACGGCAGGAAGAAGGCCGCGGTGGCCGGCAACTCCCTCATATCGCTCATGTCCTTCACGGCCTTGGCCAACTCGCCGTTGCTCTCGCCTCTGTTGTTCATGGCGGGTTGGTGGTCGAGGAACTTCCGAACGCCGGCCAGAAGGGCTATGTTGGTCGAGGTGACGAGCGAGGCCGAGAGGAAGAAGGCCTTCGGGATCCTCCACGCGCTCGACATAGGCGGCGGCGTCGGCTCCATAGCCATTATGGCGCTTCTGCTGTGGGCCGGCTACAGCTTCGCCTTTGCGTATTTGACCACTCTGCCGTTTTTCGTAATCTCCACGTTGTTGTTGGTCTTCGTCAACGCGGGCGAGAGGAGGAGCGGGGGCGCGTTGAGGCCGCCCAGCTTTAAGATCTCCGCATTGGCATTGGCCTCGGCCCTCTTCGGCTTCACCTATTACAGCTTCGGCTTCCCGATATTGAGCATATTCCTCCACACGGGCTCGGACGTGACGTCGGTGCTCGCCTACGGCCTCTACTTGGCGGTCTCCGCGCTGGTCGGCTTGGCCGTGGGCTTAGCGAAGTCGACGGGCTATAGGACGTTGGCCTTCGCCGGCTATCTGGTGGCGTCTTTCGCCAGTCTCCTCTTCGGGCTGGGAGGCCCTCTGGCGTTATACCTCGCGGCCTCGGCCCTCATGGGCGCATCTATAGGCGTCGTCGAAACTCTCGAGCCGTATATAGTGGCCTCCCTATCGAGGGAGGAAGAGATCGGCGTGTCCATGGGCGCCTTGACGGCCGGCAGGAGCTTGGGCCTTTTCGCGTCCAACATACTCATGGGCTTTCTCTTCTCAATAGGGGAGATATACGCCTATATCTACGCCTTCGCGGCGGCCCTCGTAGCCGCGCTCGTGGTGTTGGTCGTAGTAGCCCGTTAAATGAGCTGGAGCTCTATTTTGACCGTGTCGGGCACTTTTATCGTCATCAAGCGCCTGATCACCTTGTCGTTGGCCTCTATATCGATTAGCCGCTTGTGTATCCGCATTTCCCAATGCTCGAACGTGTGGTATCCCTCGCCCGAGGGCGCCTTCCTGGTGACCACCATGAGCCTCTTGGTGGGCAACGGTATTGGACCGCTCACCTCTACGCCCATCTTTTTGGCTATATCGACGATCTCCTTGGCCACGCTCTCCACGTCGGCATGATTCGTGCCATATAGCCTTATTCTGACCCTCCTTCTCGCGATCATCGCCCTCCGAGGATCAGACCTTTATAAGCTTTGATCGCGAACCAGGTATCTACCGAATGCGATGACGGCAGATTGCTCTGCGGCCTTCCGTGGGACGAATAGCCGGCCCCGACTATAAAGCCGAGCAAAAAGGGTTACTTTATCTGCACTTGCGCGGGCTTTATCTCGACGACTTGGCCCGCCGCGATCGTGCGGCCCATGTCGCGTAACGCGAAGCGGCCGAGCGCCGGGAATTCGCTGAACTTCTCGACCACGACGGGCTTCAGCGGCTTGAGCCTTACCATGGCGACGTCTCCTTGTTTGATGAACTGAGGCTTCTGCTCTATCGTCTGGCCGGTCCTCGGGTCCAGCTTGGAGATCAGTTCTGAGATCTGGACAGGCACGGTGGCGGTGTGCACGTGCATGACGGGGGCGTAGCCGGGCCCAATGGCGGTGGGGTGCCACAGCACTATGATGCGCGCTACTATCTCCTCGGCCACGGTGGGCGGGTTGTCCACCTTGCCGAGGACGTCGCCGCGCCTCACGTCCTCCTTCTCGATGCCGCGGAGGTTAACGCCTATGTTGTCGCCCGGCTTGGCCTCGTCCAGCTTCATGTGGTGGGTCTCCAGCGAGCGGACGTCGCCCACCTTGGCGGGAGGCATAACCACCACTCTGTCGCCGGGCTTTATGACGCCCGTCTCTACGCGGCCCACCACGACGGTGCCCGCGCCGGTGATCGAGAAGACGTCCTGTATCGGCAACCTCAAGGGCTTCTCGATGGGCCTCTGTGGAGGCTCCAGTGCGTCGAAGGCCTCAAGAAGGGTCGGGCCGTTGTACCAAGGCATGTTCTGGGACTTAGTCTTTATATTATCGCCCTTGATCGCGCTGACGGGTATTATCGGCACCTTGTTGGGGTCGTAACCGAGCAGCTTCAACATCTTCGTTACCTCTGCCTTTATCTGCTCGAAGCGCTTCTGGTCGTAGTTAACGACGTCCATCTTATTCACGGCAATTATCAGCTGGTTGACGCCCAGCGTCTTGGCCAAGAAGAGGTGCTCTCTGCCTTGTCCTTGCGGGCCTATGGCGGTTTCGAACTCGCCAGGACGCGCCGATATGACCAACAGAGCCGCGTCAGCTTGGCTGGTGCCCACTATCATGTTCTTGATGAAGTCGCGGTGGCCCGGCAGATCGATTATAGTCAAGAAGTACTTGTTGGTCTCGAAGCCCACGTGTGTCGCCTCTATCGTCACGCCGCGCTCGCGCTCCTCCTTGAAGCGGTCGAGGATCCACGCGAAGGCGAAGTCCTCCTTGCCCATCTTCTTGGCCATCTCCTCGATCTCCTTGAAGCCCTTCTCGTCGACGTAGCCGGTCTCGTAGAGCAGTCGCCCGGTCAACGTAGATTTGCCGTTGTCTACATGGCCTATTACCGCCAAGTTGATGTGGGGCTTCTGTAGCGCCGAGGGCTTGGGGTTTAATATTATCGACGGCATGGCGACTCTAAAGTGGCTGTATTTAAAGCTTTATACCCAGCGCGGCGAAGCTTAAAAACCGAGGCGCTGCTCAACGCCATGAAGGAGACGGTCTACACCAAGTCGGCCCCCGAGCCCATAGGTCCCTACAGCCAAGCCGTGAAGGTCGGCAATATGCTCTTCGTGTCCGGCCAAATACCCGTGGACCCCAAGACGGGCGAGGTCGTGAAGGGCGATATTAAGGAGCAGACGAGGCGCGTCTTAGAGAACATAAAGGCGATTTTGGAGGCGGCGGGCTACGGGCTTTCGGACGTGGCCATGGCCTTCGTGTTCCTCTCGGACATGTCGCTCTTTGGACAATTCAACGAGGCCTACGCCGAATACTTCAGGGACAAGCCGCCGGCCAGAGTCACGGTGCAAGCGGCCCGGCTACCGAGGGATGTATTAGTTGAAATAGCCGTCATAGCGGTTAAGTAGTGTGGAGAAGACCCGCAACGCCGACAGATGACGAGGAACTGGGCGCCGACCTCCTCGTCTTTTCCACATCGACGAAGAACCCGTTCAAGAGAGTAGTCGTGGGCCCGCCCTCGAAGGCGGTGGCCGTGGCCAAGAGAGTGGGGGGAGTCGCCGTCTCCGACTTCTCGGGCGCGCCGCCCGAGCTATACAGCGATGTGTACGCAGTCCACGCCTCCGGGGATTTGGGGCCCTTAATCTCGAGCGCGGACGTAGTTCTCTACATCCAAGGCCCTATACCTCCTCCAAAGGGCGCCCGCCTCATAGCTTTAACATGTTCCAAGATCGGCCTCTGCGATGAGGCCGATTGCATATGCGGCGGAGCGCTGAGGATCTAGTGCTCACCACGGCCTCCGTGCGAGCCGGCGTGGAGGCCTGCGCCGACCTAGTCGATGCGATCGGCGAGAGGGTCGCTCCGTTTTACTTGCCGATTCCGGAGGAGGTCTGCAGAGGCGCGCTCGTCGATTTGGGGGCTTTGGGTTGGCTCCTCGAGCCGTTGTTGGCCTTGTATTACAACAGGCCCGGCAAGTGGATATGCTACGGCTCCCTCGAGGATTTAAGGAGGAGGGCCCTCGCGACGGCCAAGCTTGCAGGGCTTGTCGTCAAGGCGAAGGTCTTCGGTACGGTGGACCTGCGCCAGTGGGATTCCTTGTTCCTGCCGACGAGGCCGCGGCCGCCGGCGCCCTCTTTGGCGATAGGCTATTGGGGCGAGGGCTCCGTCGTGTGCGGAGCCCCGATCCCCACGCCCTTGGAGCTAGCCGCCGACTTCTGGCCGGCGCTGGGCGAGGTCGAGAAAAAGGAGCTCGTGGGATATATAGTGAAGTATATAGATCTCCTCCTGACGAGTATAAACATAGACGAGGCCTACTACAAACTGCTCTCGGACGAGCGCTACGTCCAATTCGCCAAGGAGGTCGTTCACCACATGGGAAATAGAAAGCGTGGCGACGTTTCCGCGAATTTTCCGCGAAATTCGACTTAAAATTGCGTCTGAGCTGGGCCCATGGGAGCCAAACTAGGAGTAATAATAGGAATAATAATAGTAGCGTTGTTGATCCCAAGCGCCCACGCCTCGGCGCCCAGCTGTCCCCCCGATATTGCCATTAAGTGGTACGCCCTGGTGAACTACCTAGCGTACGCCTCAGGCCAAAACTCAACACAGCTAATAGCGGAGGCCCAGGCGACGGGCAACTTCACCGTCACGATATCCGGCGTTAAGCTGGTCGTCCCCTACTGTTCGTTAAACGCCACGGCGGCCAACGGGAGCAAGCTCGTCTTTGCGCCGGCCGTCGGGGCAGGGGAGCTCAAGAAACTGGGCCTCAACATAACTCAAGCGAAGGCGGTGTTCCAGAAGCTGAAGAACGCCAGGGATCAAGCCATGAGGAACCTAGATAGATTCTTGAAGCCTCTGGAGAATCTCGGCTTGGACAACGCGACGAGGGCGATTTCGATGGACAAGGGCTACGGAATAGCCGCCGAGGCCAACTTGAAGGCCGCGGCGTTGCTCAAGGAGGTCGCGGAGCTTCTGGAGAAAGTCGGCGCGAACGAGACGGCGGTGTATCGGCTCATAACTGCGGCGCGGATACACGAGGAGGTGGCCCAATCGCTGCTGTATCTCAACATGAGCGGCGGGCTTGCGGGCCTCGAGGAGCGGGCGGCTCTGAAAATCAGCGCGGCGCTTGTCGCCGACAAGGGCTACTTCAACGCCTCGAGGGCGATGGCAGAGGCCGGGGCGAGGCTCTCCGCGTTGGCCAATGCGCTCGCCCGCGTAAACGCGACGGCCGTCGGCGCGTTGCTGAAAGCGGCGTCTCTGCTCAACAACACCGCCTTCGTGCTTTCCGAGTTGGGCGAGGCGGGCGGGATCAACGCCATGAACCGCGAGGCCGCGGCGAACGTCACCTCGGCCCTCAACGGCACAATCGGCGTTAATATTGCTATTTCCAATGTGCAGAGGGCGTTGGCCTACCTCGACGCAACCTTGCAATTGCTCAAGGAAGTAAACGCGAGCGGGACGGCCGTCTTGAAGGTCGAGGAGGCGATGGCGCATCACGAAAAGGCGCTGGAGGTGCTCAAGACCCTCGGCGCGGCGGGCGGAGCCGCCGGCGTTGAGCAGAACGTGTACGAGGCCCTCATGATGGGCCGGAGCCTCAACCCCAACGTGGTGGCTCTATGTATAGACCTCAACATAACCGAAATATTGGCCAGATACCCCGAACTCGGCGTGAACGTCACGACCCCCTTACTGAAATACGACACCATGTGCGAGATCGTCAAGTTGCTGGACTGGCAGTATTACGCCAACAAGACCAAGAGGGGCATCGAGATCCCCATGCAGAAAATAAATTTAATACTACTAGCGTTGCGGGGATACGTAAATTTATATGGAGGAATCAACGTATTTAGAAACATAGGGATTATTAGAGTGTTGTATAACTATATTGTCTCACTTAAGGCCTCCGTGTTCGGCCAAGCCGCCGCTTCGTCACAAGCGGGTTCCGCTCAAGTCTCCGTCGGCATCTCGGCATCTGGAGAGGCGCAGACGTCCGGCAACGTCACCATGAAAGGCGGTTGGCCATGATAATACTTAACTTGACCATACCGCCGCTCCTCGTGTTGATGTTGGCCCCGGGCGTCTTGTCCAACGTCAGCATGCCCGCGCCCAACGCCTCGGCGGTAGCCGCCTTCTCGGCCAGCGGGGCGCCTCTGCCAGCGTTCACCTACGGCGGGAGGATCTACGTGCTACAAAGCGGAGTCTCCGCATATGTAGAGTACGTGCCCGCGTACGCCAACTCGAGCGGCGTGTACGAGCTATCGCTGAGCCTTGACCAGCCGGCCGTGGTGGTCATACCGCCGGGCATTATGCCCCAGAACATGCCGCAGTATCGCCTCATAGCCGTCAACAAGACCGGCACATACGTCGAGGTGGGGCCCGGCGATGTGCGGATCTCCTACTACGCGATGAGTTTGCAGCTAGCGCCGGCCGCCGCGCAGACGTCGTCGACGTGGACCTCGTCGCAACAGAGCGCCGCGCCGCCGAGCGTTTCGCAGAGTACTGCGAGCGCTCCCGTTGCGCAGACCAGCGCTTTCCAGATCCCGGCTTGGGCCTTGGCGGCCGTAGTAGCGGCGATCATTATAGCGGTCGTGTTGTTGTTCAGAAGGAGGTAATCCCCCTTTTTCATCCTCGCGGGCATAGCCCCTCTTGAATGGTCCAGGACTAGGCCGAGTATCTCAAGCGCCGCCGAGTAGGTCCTCGTCCTCTGATTCCCCGAGCGCCACGGGCGTATGTCTCTCGCCGTAGCCCCTCAGCTCGATCAAGGCCTCGGAGATCCGGCGCCTTATCACGGTCGGCTAAGACGAAGTCCACCTCTTGCAACGGCCTAAGGCCGGGCGCCCCCCACGCCTCCCTTCCAACACGTAAGTAGCCCCCGAGTCGACTAACAGCTCGATCGGCATGGCCTTGCCCCTATGCTTCAACACGGCCTCAACGTATACGGGGCTGGAGCGTCTATTCGCTATTATCTGAAAGGAGGTCGCGGCGCGATGCCGGAGGCGCCCCCGAGCGGCGGCGCTACGTTACGCCAAACCTCACAACGTAGGCCTTTTGTACTCAGGCGGCGGGCTCCAGGAGGCGGCCTTGGCCGCCAGAGATGCCAAATAGCCATAGATCCCCCTCTCGCCGCTCCTCCTCGCTGCCTCGACCATGGCCTCGAGCAAAGATATGAGCTCGTCGTAGGTCCTTCTATCCACCGGATACGGAACGCCGTCTTTGCCGCCCACCGCGAACGAGAACTTGAACGGGTCCACGTTGGCCGGATCGGTCCAGTCAGCCGGCGAGCGGTATATCAGCTCGGCCACCAACGCCAACGCTCTGAGGGTTTTGGGGCCGACCCCTCTGCTCAGAACCAGCTCCTTGAAGCTCGCAACGTCTCTCGGTATCGAGTAGGCCAAGCGTCTGGGATCGCCTATCTCAGCCTTGAGCCTCCTCCTGTCTACGTACGGGTGATAGTAGGTCGCCCCCGTCAACGTGGACTGCCCCGTCAAGAGCATGAGGTCCCGGGCCACCTTCTCGGGCCCCGAGGCCACTAGATCCATTATGGTCGACCTATTAGCCGAGCTCCTCGAGGAGGCCAAGTTCAACACGGCTCCGGCACGCCTCCCCATTATTCCGCTGTGGGGATCGTCGAAGAACTTGTTGGTCTCGAGCCAATGGTACCTCCTGGCCATTCGGCTGGACGGGTTCATCCCCTGCTGTATTACAGCCCACCGCCCCTTCTCGGTCACGATGAAGGCGTGGTGGTATATGGAGTAGCCGTCTTGGACCAGCGCGTTGTCGACCTTCGCGGTCAGCCTCGACGCCTCCGCGAGGACCTCCCAGTCGAGCCCCCAGCGCTCGGCTATCGCCTTCAACTCCTCGGGGGCCTTCAAGGCGCGCTCCCCCTTGCCGCCTGCTATCCTTATGGGCAGCTCCGCCTCCTCCATGGCGTGTTTCAACACGGCCGTGGTCACGGTGGTGCTCCCGCTCGAGTCCCAATCCATGCCTATTAGGTCGTTCACCGCTTGGAAGAACACGGGGCTCGCGAGCCTGACGAGGATCCCCTCCTCGCCCCAGAGGTCGTACATGATCTCGAGCAGCAGAGTGGAAAGTTTCTTCATCCTGGCCAAAAGCCAAGGCGGCACGCGGCCCGCGTGCAGAGGCAAATCGGCATAGCCCTTGAGCTCCACGCGCGCATCAGCGCCCGCCTCTATAAATCTAGCGGTCAGCGCGGAAAACATTAAAGCCTTTTTGCGTTTAACGCTGTGTCGATATTTAAGGCATACGACATAAGGGGGGTCTACGGCAAGGACCTAACGCCCGACGTTTTGAGGCAAATCGGCTACGCCATCGGGAAGTTCTTCGGCGGGAGGAAGATCCTAATAGGCATGGACGTGCGCACCCACTCCCCCGACGTCTTGAGGCACCTTATATCCGGCCTATTGCCCGCGGCTGATGTCGAACTCCTCGGCAACGTCACGACGCCCATGACCCATTTCGCCTCCCGCGTATTCTACGAGCCGGCCGTGATGATCACCGCCAGCCACAACCCGCCCGAGTACAACGGCCTCAAGATCATGCACAAGGGCGGCATAGACCTCACATCGGAGGAGCTGCAGAGGCTTAAGTCCCTCTTGGAGGAGCCCCCGGCGGGGCAGAGGGGGCTGGTGCTGGTTCAAGACGTCAAGGATCGCTACTTCCAATACCTGGAGAACACGTTCGGCGAGTTCGAGCTGTCCATAGGCTTCGACCCCGCCAACGCGGCGGGGGTCGTGTTGCGCCCTCTGTTGAAGCGCCTCTTCAAGAGCGTGTCCACCATAAACGGGATCCCCGACGGCAGATTCCCCGCGCATCAGCCCGATCCCGAAAAGCCGGAGAACTTGAGGCAGTTGGTGGAGCTCGTGAAGTCGAGGGGGCTCGACTGCGGCATAGCCCTAGACGGCGACGGCGACCGCGTCGGCTTGGTGAGCGCCAAGGGCGAGATCTTCAGGCCGGAGAAGATAGCCTACATGTTGATAGAACACTACGCAAAGCCCGGCGACGTGGTCGTGTTGGACGTCACGATGCCTCTATATCTCGAAAAGGCGGCGGAGGAGAGGGGGGTCAAGGTGGTGCGCGAAAGGGTTGGACACAGCTTCCAGAAGCCGACCGCCGTGAGGACGAACGCCCTGTTCTGGGCCGAGTACTCGGGCCACGTGGGCTTCAAGGAGCACTACTACTTCGACGATGGGATCTACACGGCCCTCAAGGTGTTGGACGTCGCCAGAGCCGTCGGCAAATCCCTCGACGAGGTGTTGGCCGAGGCGCCCAAGGTGTACGAGGAGCGCTTGGACGTGCGGGTCGAGGACCAGAGGAGCGTCATGGAGAGGGTTAGGTCGACCGCGAGGTCCATGCAGGGAGTCGAGGTGATGGAGACAGACGGCGTCGACATCAGGTTCAAAGACGGCGGGAGGATCCTGGTGAGGCCCAGCAACACGGAGCCCTTGATCCGCGTCAAGCTGGAGGCCTACAGCGGAGCGGAGTTCAACAAATTAAAGGAGAGCGTGGGCCGCCTGGGGCTCGCGTGAGGGTTTAATATACTCGAACATATTCTTCGCGTGTCTCCGCCGTCTTTGGGCAACGTCGCTTTCCCGAACCTGAGCAAGTACTTGGAAAACATCACGAGCATTCTCCACAACGTAACAGCGCCTCCCAATCTGAGCGAGATCGTGGGGTGCGTAAATTCGAGCAACCTCGCAGAGGGATGCAGGAGCCCATACGCGCCGCACATCGCCTCGTCCAATATATTCATCATTTATTTTATATATTCTATTTTATTGTTTCTTGATATTTTATTGACAATACAATTTATTAAATATTACAGGGTTCTTCTGAAGAGGAGCGCGGGGTTTCGAGGGGCGATCGCCGAGGATCCCATCCCCATATCGTTCATAGTTCCAATAAAGAACGAGCCCTTAGAGGTGATACAAGCAATGTTGATGCGGTTCTCGGACTTGGACTATCCCAGAGACGCTTTCGAGGTCCTCTTCGTGTCGGACGATGAGCCGTCCGCGTTCGCCAAGATAAAGGCGTTGGTCGAGTCGACGGCCAAGGACTTGGGGCTAAACGCGCGCGCCGTGAGGAGAACCGGCGGGGGGAGATACAGAGGCTCGGCGTTTAACTGGGCGGCGGATTTGGCCAAACACGACGTGCTCGTGTTCCTCGACGTAGATAGCAGAATACCGCGCGACGCCGCTAGGAGAGTCGCCGCGCAGGTGGACGACTCGACGCTTTTGTTCCTGGGGTGGGATGGCTACATATCGCTCTTCACGAAGCTCGGGAAGCTCTTGAAGTTCGTCTATAGGTATTTCATCCTATATGGCGCATACCTCGGGCGGGCCCTCTCGGGCGATCTCATATTGGCGTTAGGGTCCGGAATCGCCGTCAAGAAATCGCTTCTGAAAAGGGCCGGAGGCTTCTGCGATTGCGTGGCCGACGACTACGACATATCGCTGAAGGTGCTGCTCGCGGGCGGGCGGATCGTGTACGACGGCGGAGCGCCGATAGTGGTGGAGATACCGTCTACCTACTACGCCTTCAGGAAGCAGTTCGCCAGATGGGTTTTCAACTCGTCTTACGTAATACGCAAATACCTGCCGAGCTTGTTGAAGTCGCGGCTACCGCTGAGGCACAAGATAAGCTTGGCTCTCAACTTGATGCAGCACCCGCTCTTGGTCACGACGACGGTGTTTCTCCCTATCGTCGGGCTGGCCGCGGCCTATACGGGCTACGTAATTCCGCCTCTGCCCGTGGCGATCCTCGAGGCGGCCTTGGGCGTCGCCATGTTGGTCCTCCTCTGGCATGTGGTATCGCTGACCAAGAGGGAGGGATACGGCATGCTCGAGTCCTTGGCCATAGCGGCTCAAAACGGCGTTTTGTCCCTAATGATAGACATAACGGCCTTCGCCTACATGGTGATGGGGCTGTTCCGCGACGCCATAACCTGGAGGGTCACGCCCAAGGGATCCAGCCAGCTGTCCTTCAAGGAGAGCCTCGCGCCGGAGCTCGCGTACACGGGCGCGGTCGCGGCTGTCTTCATATGGGCGTTGCTGGCGCACATGTGGACCTTCGCGCTCAGCGCGTTGGCCCTCCTGCTGGTGTTGATCTACGGCCTCCACTTGATCAAGAGCTAGCCTTGTTGCGGATCCCGCGGTTGCCCGCGAGGCTAACGCCCCTCTGTAGGTTCTGCGATCATATCGAGCGCGCCTCGCGGCGCGCTCATAGCGGAGAGCTGCCAAAAAAGCTGTGCGGAATCCTGGAGGAGGTAAAGCCAAATGTGAAGCGGATACCTCCTACAAAGGGCGAGAACGCGAGGTGGTTATAATCGCTGAAAGGAGCGGCGAGCGTCTAGAGCAGTGTATGCGCTATGCCTGGACCGCCGCTCGTCTGGGCGGAACCCCGCCGTGGGGCTCCGCGGGGCACGATGCCGCGTTGGGCGAGCATATGGGCGCGCCGTGTTTATGGCCGCCCTTGTTTAACGCCGCAGTCGAGTCTTCTCAACACGGTACCGCCAGCCCTGCGGACGCCCGCCAGCCTGCAACCGGTGACCGGGAGCACTAGCGCCAGCGGCAGTAGCCTAGCGGGTATCTTCCACCTGACGTAGTCGTCCTTGTAATCCTCATTGCTGAGCCTCGCGAGCTCCTCGCCGGCTGCCTCCCCGGCGCGGCCGGGGCATTCCCTCGACGCAACCTTGACCATGGCTTCGTAGATCTTAACGCCGCTACTTAACTCGTCTACCTTTACGCGCCCGGCCCTCAGCACGGCGGCGAAGGCCTTGGCCCAACACAGCGGGTGCCCCGCCACGATGGCCGAGTCCGGCCCCCTCATCAACCGCCTGGCCAGCTCCGCAACTCTGAGGCCCAGACTGCCGGCGACAGCTTCGACGACGCAGTTCTCCGGCAAATCGCGGCATGTGCGGAATCCTTTGTTGACGGCCTCGGCCACGATGGCCGGGCACCGCGTCGGCTGGAGCTCTGCTAAGCACTTCTTGTCGACTTTCAAGACTTTCGCCAGAGCCTCGTTGACCCTATCGACGAGCTTCGCGGCTCCGCGCCTGGCCTCGACCTCCTCGACGTCCTCTACGTAGTCCTCTGTGAGCGGCTTGGCGCTCCGCCAGAGCTCCTCGAAGTATCTCGCCAACTTGTCGTAGAGCTCGCCTCTTATCAAAAGGTTCAGCTCGACGTTGCCGTAAAGGCCGCCGGCCGTCAAGTTGGCGCTACCAACAACGGCAACGCCGTTGCCGAATAGGTAGAGCTTAGCGTGGAGATCGGGGTACACCTTAATCACGTCGCGCCACCTCTCGTAGACGACTCTCGGCACTGGGCCCAAGTCGCCGACCACGATCTTAACGTCGCTTGCGCCGTCTAGGTAGTTAAGTACATACGACAAGCCGTTGTGGTCGACGAACCCTGCGGCGGCGTTAAACGAGGTCAAATCGCCGAGGCTCCGCGCCTTATCTAAACACTCATCAAGCCTATGACAAATATCTATGATTACATCCACTTAATAGTTTAGAGTATATATTTAAATATAATGCCGTCGGCGTGAACCCCTCGAGCTCGCTCACTACGGCGCTTGTTGAGAGAACTCTTCCGGCCGTTAAGGCGTCCCCTTGGACTGGCTACACGCGGCGTCTGTGTGTTGGCTCTGGATATTACCACACTCCTATGGCCTCATCCTGACAAGCTGGAGAGGGCCTTGGCGGCTGTCACGACCGCACTCATGTTTACCACGCCCAGGAGCGCCTAATAGCGCACGCGGGACGTTGAAGAACGAAGGCGTTGGGCGGCGCAGTTTATCGCTTTGCGGGAACTCGCCATATCGGAGAACCGCTGACTCGTGGCTTGTCGGCATAGGTAGCGAGCCCCCATGGGCGTCGGGCTGTATCCGTGAACCAGCCGGAGCAAGCTAAACGCCGAAGAGGCGGCCCGTGAGGCGCGTATTTGGGCCGCTCGGGCGAGTTGGAAAGAGGCGATAGACGTTGCCGGCATCTGGAGGAGCTGGCCAAGGCCTTAGAGGAGCCGCGGAACTGGCAAGGGCCGCCGGGTTCGGATCCAGGAAGGGTTCTGGCCGGGGCTATCGCGGCGCCCAGAGTCTTCGGGGATGCTCTGTAGTGCTTCCGTGCCCAAGAGGCGTAACAGCAAGGAGGTTGTCCGTAGGAGTTATGGCGCGCCCGCTGGGAACAAATCCGCAAAAGAGAGAGGAAGTCGTCGGCGATAACGGCGCTGACGAAAGACAACTCAGGGGAGAGGGCAGTTTAGAGGCGTCTCAACAAAGCACGAAGGCGTCGGCTGGATGTTGCGGATACGCCGAGGCGGGTAAACGCCGACGGGTCAAGCGCTGCCCTCGACGCCGCGTTCCTCGCGGCGCGATACGATCGGGAACGCGATCACGTCTTTTATCGACTCCGCGCCCGTGGCTATCATGGCCAAGCGATCGATACCGATCCCTATGCCCCCCGTCGGCGGCATGCCGAAGGAGAGGTCCTCCACGAAGTCGTAGTCGAGCGGGTGGGCCTCCTCCTTGGGGAAGAGCTCCTCCTCCCTCTTGAAGAACTCGTACTGCTTCACGGGGTCGTTGAGCTCTGTGTAGGCGTTGGCGAGCTCGTGGCCTCCCGCGAACGCCTCGAAGCGCTCCACGAGGCCGGGCTTCCGCCTATGGGGCTTGCACAACGGCGTGGACTCCTCGGGGTAGTCGTAGACGAAAGTGGGCTCCACCAGCCTCTTCTCGACCAGCTTCTCGAAGAGCTTCACGAGGGCGATGCCCCTGTTATAGGTCTTGAGCGGGACTTGGAGGCCTCTGAGCTTGTCCTTGATCTCGTCATCGGTGAGCTTGTCGGGGTCGACTCCGCCGAATTCCCGCAAGGCGTCGTGTAGGGTTATCCTCTTCCAGGGCGGGGCGAAGTTTATGGTCGTATCGCCGTATTTCACCACGGCCGTCCCGATGGCGGCTTGGAGCGCCTCGTACGTGGTCTCCTCCATGAGCTTCATCATGTCCTCGTAGTCGGCGTAGGCTTGATACGCCTCGAGGGACCAGAACTCCGGGTTGTGCAAGGCATCTATATCCTCGTTTCGGAACTGAGGCCCTATCTCGAAGACCTTGGGGAACCCGGCGATTATATAGCGCTTGAGGTAGAGCTCAGGCGAGATGCGGAGGTACCAATCCTCGTCGATGGCCCACACATGCGTCGTGAAGGGCCTCGCGGCGGCTCCGCCGTATATGGGCTGGAGAACCGGCGTGGGTATCTCGACGAAGCCGCGCTTCCAGAAGGCCTCCCGGAAGGCTTGTATCAGCCGGGCCCTGGCGTAGATCCTCCAGCGTAGCTGTATGTCCAATATCATGGACACGGCGCGGTGCCGCATGTAGAAGGGCGATTCCCTGTCCACTTTGCCCCACTCCGGCAACGGCTGAACCGCCTTGGCGAGTAAGTACAATTTCTCGGCCCTCACTGCGTAGTCGCCCCTCTGCGTCTTGACCAAGACGCCGGAGACCCCCACGTAGTCCCCCCTCCAGATGTACTCCAGCATAGGCTCCTTGGGGTCCACCATGATCTGGAACCGCGCCCCGTCTTCGTATATGTCGATGAACACCACGTTGGGGTGTCTGCGTATGTCGGTGGCCCTACCCGCGGTGATCACGGCGGCTCCGACCCACGGATCGAGCAGCGCTTGCCTCCTCAGCTCGTTGAGAGCCCTCACTGTGTGGGTCACCTTAAAGCTGTGGGGGAAGGGCTCGATGCCCGCGCTCCGGAGGCTCTGTATCAGCTTGCGCCACTCGGCGACCTTCGACTCCATGGCCCGTAGAGGGCCTCTATAAAAAATCAGCTATCGGGCGCACGCAGCCGCCGCCTGCTATCGCGAAAGCGGCGCATACTTCTTATATACTGTCCCCCTTGAGGAGTAATGCTAATCGGGGTGATCTCGGACAGCCACGACAACCTGGACGCAATACGGCGCGCGGCCAAGCTGTTCAGAGATAGAGGAGTTGGCTTAGTAATACACGCCGGCGATTGGGTGGCCCCCTTCAGCGCGAAGGCCTTGAGGGAGGCCTTGGGCGACGGCGTGAGGGTGGTGGGCGTGTGGGGCAACAACGAGGGGGAACTGCTCTATTTCCAGAAGGTCGCCTCGCAATTCGGCGTGGAGATCCTGGGCTACGCCGGATCGGTCGAGGTCGACGGGAGGAGGATCGGCATATACCACGGCACCTCCGATATATTGACCGAGGCCATGATCAAGTCGGGGATGTTCGACGTGGTCGTGTACGGCCACACGCACAGAGTGGACGTTCGGCGCGAGGGGAAGACGCTCGTGCTGAACCCGGGGGAGCTCTGCGGGTATCTAACAGGGAGGAGGACGGCGGCGATCCTAGACGCGGCTAGGCTGGAGGCCGAGGTGGTCGAGTTATGAGCCAAGCCGTCGCCCAGCTGGCCGCTGGGCTGCTCCTCGGCTACAGCCTAGCCATCCCGCCCGGCCCCATGAACGCGCTGATAGCGGCTTGGGCCTTGAAGGGGCTCAGACACGGGACGGCCGTAGGCGCCGGCGCCATGACGGCCGACTTCGTATTCATGCTCATCACTCTATTCCTCTATCAGGAGGTGTTGGCCGCGGTTAGTTCCAGATACACCGCAATTATATACTTCGCCGGATCGTTCTTCCTTCTGTATATAGCGTATAGAATCGCGGCGTCTCGCCCGCCGGAAGGCGTTGCCGACAAGGCGTCGGACAAAGCGCTGAAGGGGTACCTCCTGGGGCTTTCCCTCGGCCTAGTCAACCCCTACCAGCTGGGCTGGTGGCTGACGGTGGGCCTAAGCTCCATAAGCTCCTTCGGGATCTATTGGGCGCTCGGCCTCTTTGCGGCGATCGCGACGTGGATCGTGTCCTTCCCCGCCGCTGTGAGGGCCGGCTGGAGGCTCAACAGAGGAGCCACGTGGATGGCCATAAAGGTCTTCTCGGCCGCCACCCTAATCGCCTTCGGCGCCTACTTCGTGTATCAAGGTATTAATCTCCTCGTCAAACCCTAAGTGGACGCGGTCGTAATCGGGGCTGGCCACAACGGGCTCATTGCGGCCATAAGGCTCGCCGAGGCCGGGCTCAGCGTGGCCGTGTTCGACAAGGTCTTATGGCCCGGCGGCATGGCCGGCTACCACGCGCTGGGCGGGGCGGAGGTCGGCGTGGGGGCCTACGCAGTCGGCGTGATGCCGCGCGAGGTCTTGACGCGGATAGGCCTAGACGTGGAGGTCGAGGTGCCGGATCCCATAGCCGTGTATGAGCTGGACGGACAATACGTCAAGTGGTGGCGAGATCCCGCCAAAAGGGTTGAGGAGTTCAAGGAGTGGGGCCTCGGCGACGAGATAGCCGCCTTCTGGGACAAGCTGATATCGCTCAACAAGGCCGCGCGAAGGTATTTCTTCGGCGAGCCGCCCACCGAGGAGAAGCTGGCCGACGACCCGGAAGCCCGGGAGCTGTTCGGGAGGACCGCCAGGGACTTGATGTCGCAATACCTCCCGCGCGAGTTCTGGCCCATGTTCCTCTACGAGCACCTCTGGGACGAACCGGCCTACGTCTTGGCCTATTTCAACCCGCCTGAGGGATGGGGCCGGCCCGTGTGGAGGGGCGAGAGGGGGATACAAGCCTTGGCGAAGGCCCTCTACTGGAGGGCGTTGAGCTTAGGCGTGGACGTGAAGCTGGGGGTCTCGGTCAAGAGGATAGTGGCCGAGCGGGGGGTCGTCAAGGGCGTCGAGCTGGACTCGGGCAAAATTGTCGAGGCAAAGATCGTCGTCTCGACGGCCAGCCCGGTGCACACGCTCCTCGATCTAGTCGAGGGGGTGGACGACGAGGTGAGGCGTAGGCTCGAGGGGATCCCGACTGCCGGCCCCTATAGGCTCAACTTGGTCCTCACCGAGCCCGTCAAGCTGAGGGCCGGGCTGGCACCTTACAAGGACTCCATATTTCAACTACCATTCGGCGAGATGGTCATCGAAGGCAACGTGGTGTCGGCCGTGGGGGACCTCGACCTCCACCTCTTGGAGACATACGTCGAAAACGTGGGGAAGGCGAGGGCGTTCGAGGTGTGGACGCCCGCCGACTACCAGCGCGTGTTCAACGCGAGGGGCGCCTACGTGAACCATTTGCCCTTGACGCGCGAGTTCCTGCTCTGCAGGCCAGTCTGCGGCTGGGGGCACAGAACTCCGATTAAGGGCCTCTACTTGGGCGGGGCGGGCACCTGGCCGGGGGGCCAGATAAACGGAGCGCCGGGCTTAAACGCCGCTGAGCTGGCGTTGAGGGATCTATGACCACCTTGGTGATCTTCGCGGGCGGCGCCTCCAGGAGGTTCCAGAGGCCTGGGGAGCCTTGGGTCAACAAATGTTTGTACCCAGTGGGCGGGAAGCCCATGATCGAGGCGGTCGCGGAGGCGGCCAAAGGCCTCGTGGACAAGATATTAGTGGCCCCCGGCAAGAACGAGGTCCCGGGCTACCCCGCCATAGAGGACGACCCGAGGTTCTCCGGCCCCATCGCCGCTGTCGTCTCGGCTGCTTTCAAGCTGGATGACGCGTTGATCTTCGCGCCGTGCGATGTGCCGTATATCACCGAGAGGGCATTCGCCGAGTTGATCAAGGCCAAGGGCACCGCCGTGTTCGTCCTCCCCAACGGGCTCGTGGAGTCGCACATCTTCAAGGCGGATCCCCGCGTCGTGAGGCGCATGGCCGATCGCTTGCTCAAAAGGCGCGGCCGACTCGACGACGTCTTCAGGCTGTCGGACGCGGTTTCCTACATCAGCGTTGCGAAACACGGCATATCCCCCAAGGAGCTCCACAACGTGAACTTCCGGGAGGATCTGGAGCCGCGGGCCGAGGCCGCCGGCGACGCCTTCACGGACGACTTGGTGCTGGAATGGGACCCGCCGCTGGCCCGCTACATGGATACGGGCTCCAGAGACGCCTTGTGGCAAGAGCTGAGGACTTACATGGAGGCCGGCTTGCTCTCAATGGCAGCCCACGTGCTCGACGACTTGGCCGAGGAGAACAAAAAACTCGCGGCGGCCGCCAAAGCCCTCAAGGAAGCGCTGGGTATAAGGAAATCAGCCTAGCGTTATCTTCTTGTTCATCTCCTTCACCTTCTGGCTCACCTCCTCCAGCAACTGCTCCTTGGTCTTGCCCTCGGTGCTTATGCCCAAGCTCTTGGCCACCTCCACCAGCTTCCTGTAGTCCTCGTCTTCGGAGGTGACGAGGCCTTGTGAGGCCCTTCTGAACTCGTGCAACGCTTGGCCCAAGCCTCTGGCCAGCGCCGGCAACTTCGTGGGCCCCCAAATGAGCAATATGATAACCGCTATAAGTACTATGAGCCAATCCTGCCCCGTTATAAACAGCAACATGGAGTAAGAGTGGCGATTCGAATAAAAGCTTTTCTGGCGCTAGCGCGCCAGGGACCACTCGTATATGTAATACGAGCACTTCAGCTCGGCGTTAGGCGGCCCATCGAACTCCATCCCCACGTCTATCGACGTCAGCTTGAGCCCGCCGATGTCTATAGAGGTCCCGTTCAAGGCCCTCTTGGCGATATCCATCAAGTCCCTCAAGCTCACGGTCACGGAGCCTCGCCGTATGGGCTCCTTGAAGGCCAGAATCAAGACGGACCAGCCCGAGGAGCTCACGTGTAGGAAGGCCTCCACGGGCATATCCACGGACGTTCCGTTTACGTAAACGGGCATTTTGTAGGAGCCGGCCGGCGCCCAGTACGGGCCAGGCGCGCTTTGAGCCAACGGCGTTGTGTAATACATCCAGAGCATGAGCTCCAGATCCCCGGGCCCCAGGCCAGGGCCCTTGGTCAGCCATATGTCGTACGAGAAGTCGGTCACATTACAACTGCCGGGCTCCACCGCGTATTTAAGCGTCATCAACGCGTCGGCGTTTAGGGCTGGGACGGGGAGCGGGAGGGGCTGCCTCGTGGATGTGCACGCCCCGAAGAGGGGATCGCAACCGTAGCGGGCGCTGGGGTAGCCGAGGACCGGCGCGTACGGGTTGAACTTCTGCGAGTACTCGGCGTCCACCTCAGCCCTCAGCGCAGAGCCGTTGTACTCCACGACGATCTCGCCGCTCCAAGTCTTCATGTTCCAGGGATACGGCGTTATCATGACGTAGCCATCTCCTATATAGTACGAGACCATCATGTCGTTGGGCGACCTCGACACGGCCTTAACAAGCGTCGTGCCGTTTGGTATGAGCAACACTTCGGCCTTAGGCCTCTTGGCCTCCATGAGCAACGCCAACGCAGCGATTAATATCATTAAGGCGATAGCCGACAGGGCAATTGCCGCTCCTCGCCTCATGTCTGGAGAAATGCTATTTAGTAATTATGCTTCTCCTCCGAGCACCTCGGCGTTGGTCGACGTTTAGCAAAAAGTTTAATAGTCGGTGAACTTGGGCGGTCGTGGCTAAGAAAAGGGAAAGGCCGAGGAGGCGCGACAGGAAGGTGTTTGCAATAGCCATAGCGGCCATCATATTCGCCGAGGTGGGTTGGGTGTTGGGCACCTCGGGCTTCAGGCTTCCGTTTTTCGGCAGATCGCCGGAGCCCGATTTGTCCACCCTGCTGAGGAACTCCCAACTCTGGGTCCTCACGCAGAGGGGATACGCGCCGAGCGGTTCGACCCCCCCGATGTATAACAACTCAATCGTGGTGATAGCGGTCTCGGGCATTCCGTTGCCCAAATCGTTGTTGAACTCCACGAGGCCCGTCTACATACTCATGTTGGATCCCTTCTATGGGCCCTACTCCTTTAACGCCGCCAACTACGTCTACTACTCGCTCTTCGACGGCAACTACACCGTAGCGTCCCAATACAAGAACAAGGTGTTCTTGATAATGCCCAGCGATCAGCAAGCCGCGGCGGTTTTCCAGTGGGTAGATGAGGTGCTCGTGAGGGGCAATATAACAATCACGGCGACCTCGGCGCAACAAGCCCTCTCGCAGCTGCTACAGGTTCTGCCGATCACGGCCGTCGTGTCCAACGGGAAGGTCGTCTACGTAGTCAGAGGCATAGCCGGTTAGTTTTATATAGGCGGCCCGGTGGGGGCGTGGAGGTCTACAAGAGAGTTCGCCTATATCTGGAATCAGGCGAAGTGGTCGAGGGGATCTTGTTGCCCCCCACGGCGTATACTTCACCGGATGTTTACGTCGTCAAGCTACGAAACGGCTACAACGTCGGGATTTCTAGGAACAAGGTCAAGAGGGTTGAGGAAATCGGCGAGGTCGCCGGCACAAAAATAGAGACGAGGGCGGCCGAGATAGACACCGGCAAGCCGTGGATCGCCGTGATCGCCACAGGGGGCACCATACTATCTCGCGTCGAGTACTCCACGGGCGCCGTCTACCCGTCGGCGGATCCCTCGCTTTTATTCGAAATGGTCCCGGAGATATCCGAGATCGCCTCGGTGCGCGTGGACGTGCTCGCGGAGAAGTTCAGCGAGGACATGACGCCCGCCGACTGGACCGCCATGGCCGAGAGGGCGGCCGAGCACTTCAGAAGGGGGGCCATCGGCGTGATAATGATGCACGGCACGGACACGATGCACTACAGCTCGGCCGCTATGGCCTTCGCCTTCAAGGAGGCGCCGGGGCCCATAGTGTTCGTGGGCTCCCAGAGATCCAGCGATAGGCCCTCCAGCGACGCCTTCCAGAACATCCTAGGCGCCTCGATAACGGCCGTCTCGGCGCCTTTCGCGGAATCCGTCGTGGCGATGCACGGGGCCTCCAGCGACGGGAAGATCTACGTCCACAGAGGCACGCGGGTCAGGAAAATGCACACATCTAGGCGCGACACCTTCAGGAGCATAGGGGCGCGGCCTCTCGCCGAGGTGGACGTGGAGAGCAAATCGCTGAGGATGCTCGTCGACTCCTTCAAGGCCAGAGGCGGCTTGTCCTACGCGGCTAAGTTCAGCGATAGGGCCGCGTTGGTCAAGTTCTTCCCCGGCATGGACCCCCGAATTCTCGACGCGATTGTCGACATGGGCGTGCAGGGCGTCGTACTGGAGGGCACGGGCTTCGGCCACGTGAGGGACGCCTTGTTGCCCGCCGTAAAAAGGGCCGTGGATGCGGGCGTCGTGGTGGCCATGACGAGCCAGACCATCTACGGGCGCGTGGACCTCTACGTCTATAGGCGGGGCAGAGAGCTCTTGTCGTTGGGAGTGGTCCCCTTGGAGGACATGTTGCCCGAGGTCGCCTACGTCAAGATGTCGTGGGCCCTCGCCAACTTCAAGCGCGAGGACGTGCCGGCTGTATTGAGAACTCCCTTGGCGGGCGAGATAACGCCCAGGAGCGACCCCGAGGCGTTCATAGGCGAGCTCTGATGGACCTAGTCGCAGTCGTCGATACTCTGTGCAACATAAAGCGGATAGGTTGGCTCCAACGCGGCATCGAGAACGCGGAGACGGTTTGCCAACACTCGCTGCTGGCGGCCCTCCTAGCCGGCGAAATAGCCGCCGAGCTGAAGGCCAGGGGATACGGCGTGGATCCGGCGCAAGCTATAGCCGTTGCGGCCATTCACGATTTGGCCGAGGCGGAACTGGGACATCCTGGCAACGGCGTGAGGTCCTCAGTGGATTGGGGCTCCCTGGAGCTGGACGCCATGAGGAGGCTGTACCCCCACTTGTACGGGCTTTTCGAGCAGTACAGAAGAGCCGAGGGCGATCTCGGCGTTTTGGTCTCCTTCGCCGACAAGCTGGCGACGCTGATTAGGGCTTGCAAATACGCCGAGCTCGGGTACAAGACGGAGGATCTAATCGAGGCCTTTCTGCGAAGGCTTTCGGGGTTTCCGCCGCCCTATCCCGAAATACTCGGTGAGTTTCTGTCTAGGTACTGTCCAGCGGCTCGATCCTTACGGACTCGGGCCTCCTCGGGATGATCAAGCTTTTGCCCAAGGGATCCTCCAAGATTAACGTGAAGCCCCCCGCCTCTATCGCCCTCTGGACGTTCGCCACGAACTCGTCGATCCTCCGCCCGCTCTCGGGCTGAAGCACCCTCAAGCGCTCCGCGTAGTCCAACGCCTTGTAGAGGAGCCCCTCCACCGTCGTTATAAACGGCTCGGCTTGCGGGCCCGGCTCGAGGCTGAAGCCCAGCTCGGGCGATTTCACGGACCCGGTCTTGGACCTCACCACGAGGGACCTCGAGACGTCCTCGCCGTCTTCGGCCTTGAACACTATTCTTGTCGGGTTGCCCGATTCCGCGTAGTCCACGTCGAAGTACCTATATCCGCACGCGTTGCAGTATCCCGTCGAGATCAGTATTTTGCCGAAGTAGGGCGCGTCGTAGAGCAGCTCCGTATAGCTGAACGCGTTGGCCCCACATACGGGACATCTGGTGGTCATCTGCGTCACTATGGACATATACTCGGCGTTTTGGGCACTATAAAAACGTGCAGAACATTTAAAACGAGGTTTTTGGCGCGCTCATGGCCAAGAAAACCGACACGGTGGCGTTGGTTGTGACCATCGCGGCGGCTACCCTCGTCGCTTTATTCCTGCAAGGTTTTTGGTCCATAGTTCTGTCGCCGGGGTCGTGCGGAGGCTTGATCTGGTACACCATCCTCGGCGTCCTCTTAGCGGCGGCCGTGTTCTACGCATACGAGAGGAACAGCTCTGCGTTGTGGGGCATCGCCGTGCTCCTCCTCTTGATATATGTCGCCTTGGCGCTCTATTTAACGGCGAACGCGCCTAGCGTGGCTTGCTGACGTAGCTACAGCTCTCGGGCCGCCCGCCCGCGACGACGGTCCTCAGCGCCTCTACGTCGTCTATAGAGCAGTAGTAGACCGGCACGCCCAGCTCCGCTATCTTCAAGCCAACCTCCACCTTCTTGGCGATCCCGCCGGTGACGTCGATGCCCGCTGCGCCGCCCGGTACCATGTCCGTTATCTCCTTCAACTTGACGGCGCCCGGAGTGCCGGGCTCCGCGCTGTATATGCCGTCAACGTCCATGAGGAAGACCACGGCCTCCGGCCTATACGCCGCGGCCAGCTCCAGCGCTATGTCGTCGCCGCTCAGCACCACGTATCCCTCATCGGAGGGCACCACGTCGCCGTGTAGGAGGGGGTAAAGGCCTTGGGATAGGGCGGCGTCCAAGGGCTCCCTCCTCGCGAGCTTCTTGCCCCAGAACACGTCGCTGGGCTCGACCGGCATGGCGTAGACGCCGGCCGCCGCGAGGTCCTCCACCACCATGGCAGTCTGCCTCCTGAGGGCGGCCTTGGTGTACGCTATGCCAGCGGGGGTGAGCCCGAAGGCCTTCACGTGGGGATGCGCGAAGGACCCAGCGCCGTGGATCAAGATGGCGCGCGTCCCCCTCAATGCCCGCGCGGCGGCCCTCAGCCGCCCCCACTTGTAGGTGTAGGGCCTCCTCTTGTCGGTTATGGCGGAACCGCCGAATTTGACCACTATCATCAGAACTGCCTCTGGACTATGAAGGCGGCCAGCTCCTCGAGGTCGCGGCTGTAGGGGAGCCTCGACAAGCTCCTCAACGCCTCCTCCTTGAACTTCTCGGCCAGGGCGAGGGCCCTCTCCTTGGCGTTGGTCCCGCCCAGCAGCTCGACGCCGCGCTTCGCGTCCTCGTCGGTCACGACTGGCTTGGACAATATGGACAACAGCTCCTCTCGTTTGGCCCCCTCGAGCTCCTCGAGGCCCAGCAACACCACCGCGTTCCCCCTCTTGTGTTCCTTGATGTCCTTGCCTATCTCCTTGCCGAACTTCTCGGGATCGCCGAATATGTCCAACACGTCGTCGATTATCTGGAACGCTATCCCCGCGTTCATGCCGAAGTCCCAAGCCGATTGGATCAACGCGGGGTCGTCCACGACGCTCATGGCCCCCCACTTGGCGGCCGCCGCTATCAACGCGCCCGTCTTGAGGCTCACCATCTTTATGTAGTCCTCCAGTTTGACCGAGGGAGGCCGCGCCTTGACGAAATAGGGATCCTCGCGCCCCGCCAGCTCGAAGAGTATGTCGAGCCTCTCGCCCTCGTCTATGTCCTTTATCACCTTGGCTACGTCTTTGGCGAACTCGAGGGGCTTGGGCGTGTCCATGACGGCCTCCTCTATCGCCTCGCGGTACCATATGCCTATGAGTATCGCCGCGTAGTCGCCGAAGGCCGCCCTGGTGGTCGGCTTATTGCGCCTTATCTCCCCCCTGTCGATTATGTCGTCGTATATCAAGCTGTAGTTGTGTATCAACTCCACAATGGCCGCGGCCGGCAGGGCCTTCTCGTAGGCGTTCGAGAGGGACTCCGCGACGGCCAAGGTCAACAGGGGCCTGAGCCTCTTGCCGCCGGTGGAGATCTGGTAGAGCACCGCGTCCTTGAAGTCCGGGGCCGCGTCCTTCGAGAGGTATTTGACCAAGGCGTCCTCTATGGACCGCCCGTACCTCCGCCACAGCCTCTCCAAGACGTCCATGGCATCGCCAATTAGCTCCCTTAAATGATTTGTCGCCCGCCCCGGCCGTCCGCCGAGCGGCCATCACGGCGCCAGCGGCTCTTCGGGGTATGCGTTGGATGTTGCCATCTTCATAGATTAGCCGCCCCTCGGTCCAATTGTCCTCGCCCCTCGTTGCCGGCCCTCAAGGTGTTGTCTGGCCAATAAGCGCTTGTAATGGCAGGTAGCGATATGCGCGCGGCCTGAAACTCCGCCCCCCTCGGCGCGGTCGAGCCCCATGTCGGCTTCCGGGATACCGCCGACTAGCCTAAAACGATTATATACCGTGGAGATGTTGGGGCATGGATCTCGCCTTGCTCGGCGTCTTCGCTGCGGTCCCCCTCTTTGCCCTCGGGGCCTACAAGGCGGGCTTCATCAACATGAGGGGGGCCATCGCGGGGACTATCGTGGCGTGGGCGTTGGCGGCCGCCGGCCTCGCGGTCTTCGCGATCTTTATGTTCTTCTTCGTCTCGGCGAGCCTCTTGACGAGGCTCCGGGGATCATGGAAGGCGCAACACGGCCTTAAGGACGTCGCCGGGAGGTCCATCGCCCAAGTAGTGGGGGTGGGCACGCCCATGGCCTTGTTCGCGCTTCTGTACATAATAGGAGTTCGCCAAGCGCTGACCGCCACGGTCGCCGCGATAGCCATAGCCACGGCGGATACTTGGGCCAGCGAAGTCGGCGTGGCCTACGGCGGGAGGCCCAGGCTCATAACGAAGCCGTGGGTGCGAGTCGAGCCGGGCACGTCGGGTGGGGTCACGCCGGCGGGCACGTTGGCCTCTCTGGCTGGCGCCGGGGCGGTGGGCCTCTTGTCGTATCTGCTGCTGGGCCTCAACCCGTTCGTCGTGTGGGGCCTCGGCTTCGCGGGCGACGTCCTCGACAGCATCGTCGGCGCTGTGGCCCAGCGCAAGTACATCTGCAACGGCGTCATGTACGACGAGCCGAGGTGCCTCAACTACGAGGCCACGGGCTTTCTGACAAACGAGGCCGTGAACCTCCTGGTGGAGGCCTCGCTGGGCATAGCCTACATATTGTTTTCAATATACCTGTAATATGATTAAACTCGGCATATTTAAAACTCATCTTTGCTGGAGGGCGCGAGACCTGTAACACAGGCAGAATTGGGCTGAATTATCCCATTCGATTTGCAGACCTTATTTTTCGCCGCCGATTATAGGCCATGAAGCAGTTTAACGTTACGGACTTCAAAGAGGTCGTCAAGACCGTCGCGGCCGGCCTTCACAAGATCGTCTCGGAGGCCAGGGGAAACTGCGTCTCCTTCACGCCGCGTCGCGTTTTGGAGTTCGCCGGAATAGACACGACGGCGCCAATAGCTTTGACCCTAGTCAAGCACATTCTCGAGGGCCTCACGCAGAGGGGGCTCGTGGTCCGAGACGATAGCCGCTCGAGGGTGCGTTATACGATTTGCCGCGACAGATCCCCCCTTTGGGGGTTGTTAAGGGAGGGGGATCTAGAGGGCGTTACTGATATAATCTACAGAGCAGTTGAGTGAGTGGACGAGAAAATCCTACAACGCCTTTTTCTCAAGGAGCTAGGCGAGGAGGACAACGACGTGAGCTACGTGGACGAATACGCCGTTAAGATAGACGGCTTCGCCGAGAGCGCGGCCATGATGCCGTTTCACACGTACGCCGATTTGGGCTGGAGGGCCGTCGCGGCGGCTCTGAGCGACCTCCTCGTGAAGCTGGCGACGCCAAAGGCCATACTCAGCTCCATCACGGCCCCCGACTCGCGCAAGGCCCTTGAGATATTTAACGGGATCAAGGAGGCGGCCGCCCACTTCGGGGTGAGGTATCTTGGAGGCGATTTGAACCAAGGCCGCGAAGCCGTCGTGGACGTGGTGGCAATAGGCGCCGCCTCGGCCCGAATAGGCAGAAGGCCTAGGCTCGGCGACGTGCTCGTCACGCCGCCTCTGTTCGGGTATACCGGATTGGCCTTCGTGGCTTACGAGGAGGCGTCGCCCGCCGTCGCCAAGGGTATCTCGTGGCTCAAGAGGCCTGCGTTGAATTGGCCGAGGCCTCCGCCCCCCGAATGCGTCTCGGCCTCGATGGACTCGTCGGATGGCCTCGCCGATGTTCTGTGGACGATGGCCAGAGGGGTCGACATCATCGTAGAGAAGTTGCCCGCCCCCGACGAGGTCATCGCCGAGGCGGTTAGGCTGGGCGTAGAGCCCGAGATGGTCGTGTTCAACGCGGGCGAGGAGTACCTCCCCGTATTCGCGGTAGATCCCCGATGCGGCGTGCCCGAGGGCTACGCGGCGTTCGCCAAGGTGGTCGAAGGCGCCGGGCGCGTGTATTACAAGGGCGAGGAGTTGAAATATAGGGGGTGGGCCTACTTCGGCGATCGCGATCGGGCCGCGCTCAGGTGAGCTTAAAGGGCCTATATACGTGTACTCCGTAGTGGCCACGGCGGTGCTGGCCATCGTGTTGGCCATCTTCGTCACGTTGTATTCTCTATATCATGTATACGACAAAACGCTTAAGGCCTACCTTCCGGCCAAGGCGGCTCTAGACGCTTGGCGTCAACTGAGCGAGCAGTTGCCCAACGCCACTGTGTGCATGGTCGAGGAGAGGGCCGCCTTGGCCGTCGCCTCGTCCAATCCCGCCGTGTACCTCTCGGCGCCTCTTGCGTTCAACGAGACCCTCGAGGGGCTGAGGCGTTATCCCCCTCTGGGGAAGCTCGCGGGCGGGGCGCGGCTCGAGGGCGAGGTCTTCCGCTACGAGGTGAACTTCCTCAACTGGACGCTGAGGGGCGAGGTGGACTGGGCCAAGCCCTTGACGCTTCTGGAGGCCTCCTCGCAGATATCGACGGCGAGCATCCGCGGCAATTGGGACGACGTCGATGAGCTACTGGCCGCCTACGTCCCCAACGGCTTCGCGCTATACGGCTATCTAGAGGGCGTGTTGAGGAAGGAGAAAGGCGCCTTTGTGGGAACGCTGGGCGGCGAGCTCACGCTTGTCGAGGACGCGAGGCTGAAGTGCTTGGGCTACTACTTGAACAGGACCTTCGAGCCCAAGATACGCGCAACGTTATTTATGAGCGACAACTCGAGCGAGGTGTACGTATTTATCCCCGTGCGCATAAACAAATAGGCCGGGACTAGCGGCCGCGAGCGCCGGTTGCGCCGGCCCTATGAGGGGCCGCGGGGATTATTTTTCTAGGGCTAAACGACTATGTGGGACGCAGACATGTGTACACTATAGAGGACGTGCCGCAGATAGGGACGCGGTACTTCGGGATAGTGGACCAGGGCACGAACATCGTCGAGGTCAGGCCCACGAGCCTCTGCCCCTTGAACTGCTCCTTCTGCTCCGTGGCGGCGGGCCCCCTCGAGCCGAGGCGGTGGGCCGACTTCATCGTGAGGAAGGACGCCTTGGTGGAGGCCCTCAAATCCGTCGTGAAGTTCAAGGGCGGAGGCGTCGAGGTCCACATAGACGGCATGGGCGAACCAGCCGTGTATCCCCGCTTGGTTGATTTGGTGCAGGAAATAAAGGAGATAGGGGGCGTCTCTGTCGTGTCGATGCAGAGCCGCCTCTTCGTCCTCGACGAGAGGAGAATCGAGGAGCTCGCCGAGGCGGGGCTAGACAGGATAAACCTAAGCCTAGACGCCGTCGACCCGGCGCTGGCCAGGGAGCTCGCCAACGCCGGCTACTACGACCCGGGGAGGGCCATGGCGTTGGCCGAACACGCCGTTAGGAACACGAGGATGGACGTCTTGGTGTCGCCGGTTTGGCTGCCGGGAGTCAACGACGGGGAGATCCCCAAGATAGTAGAGTGGGCCCTCGGGGCGGGGCTCGGCAAGAGGTGGCCCCCGGTCTTGATCCAGAAGTACGTCCCCCACAAGAGGGGGAGGAACCCCAAGGGCGTCAAGGCCGTTGGCTGGACCTCCTTCTGGAAGAAGATAAAGGAATGGGAGGCCCGCCTCGGCGTTAAGCTGGATTGGCGTAAGGAGAACCCGTTCGGCGTACAGAAGAGGGCGCCTCTGCCCAAGCCGCTCGAAGTCGGCAAGAAGGTGAAAGTGAGGATAATCGGAAGGGGCATCTTCAGAGGCGAGCACCTCGCCGTGCCCGTCAAGCTGGCCGGCGATCCGCTCACGGACCGCGCCCTAACTGTCGTCTCGCCGGGCCGCGAGCTTCCGCCGGGGGCCGAGGCATTAGTGAAGATAATCGAGGACGAGGATAACATACTCATCGCAAAGCCCGAGGTGATCTACCTATAGCCTCGACCTCCGGGCGCCGGTCGGCGGGCGCCGCACTTCTTGACTCCAATTCCCCGACCTCCTTGGACTTCGGCGCACGATTTTAGTAGTTGGGCGGCGGGGTTCGGGCGATAGAAGTCCTTCCCGTAAGCTCCGCACGCGATCGTCGTGCCCGGGCCGGTCGGCCGCCCCGCAATATGGGCGCCTCGCTCCGACGACCCTCAGCTCGAGGAGCCCTCACGATCCCGGAGCGCTTTCGGGCGATCCGATAAGCAACGCTTATAAAAGCCGCTTCAACTCGTCCACGAGCTTTAACACGGCCTCCCGATATGGGTCGAAGCTCGCCTTTCTCATGAAGTTGTGGTAGAAGTTGGCGTGGAGGCCCTCCGCCATTCTGAAGCCCGTGGCCATCTCGGCGTTGCCCGTCTCCTCGTGTAATAACTCTATTCTCCCGGCGTAGTCTCTGTAATGCAGCAGCCCTCCTTTCTCCGCCACGGCGTTTAGCAACGCCGCGGCGCCCCAGTACTTCTCGCCGGCTTGTGCCAAGTCGCCTTTCTCGTACAGCGATTCGGCCTCC
>DANS01000036.1:0-20708 GCA_002497345.1 Thermoproteus sp. UBA157 | reverse complement strand
CCCGGCCCTTCGCTGCCCTCCTCAAGGTCTCAGCCACCGGCGGCGATGTGGTCAAGGCCGTATGCGGAATCGCGCCGAGGAATAAAAGCTTTGGCCCATGGCGTGCTCGACAGCTTGGGATTCCGGCGGGGCGGCCGATAAACGATACTGGTCGGCGGGAATCTTCGTGGATGTGTTTTTGGAAAAGCCCTGGAAAAACCTACAGAAGTACGTCAAGGCGAGACTCGCGGAGGCTGTCGTGGAGCTGCGGTTGTGGACTTGAAGAGGGGCTTCCGGCAAGCGGGCGTCGACGCAGACCCGCGGAAGCCGGAGGCCGTGGAAGCCCTCGACGGGATAACAAGCTAGCCTACTACGGCTGGTCCAGGGCGATGAGGGCGGGGCCCTCGAGGTCGTTCTCGACGCCGCGGCTAGACAGGAAGCTGCGGAGATATCAGGGTTCTCGGCGAAATCGCGGAGGCCTAGATGCAGGGCCATCCTAAAGGCCGTGACCGCCAGGCCGATGAGGTGGTCCGAGATCAAGAGGATCCTAGAGGCGCGGGAGGGCGCCGAGGTGGACGACCGCAGCTTCACGGATCTGCCCACCGGCTGGAGAAGACGGGGCTTCTGGAAACCTCTATGCGATCCCGGACCCGATGATCAGGCTAGCAGCGGATCTATGCGTCTAGATATCGCGCGATCGGCGGCCGCGCCCCCGAGGCCTCCGGAAAGCAGAAAGGCGATTAAAGAGCGAAGACGCCGCGCTCGTCGGCCAGCAGAATCACGGCGTCTCTCCGCTTCGCGAATATGCCGTTGTCCACCACGCCGGGTATCGCCTTTATCTCGTCCTCCAGCTCCGGATAGGCCGGACCGGGCGGGGTCCAGTCCAGCACGTAGTTCCCGTTGTCGGTCACCAGGGGGCCGAGCTTCCCGCCGCATTTGCACGTCCTGAGCTCCGCCCGGCCGCCCCACCTCTTCTCTAAGTCCTTTGCCACGAGTCTCCAGGCGGCAGGTATCACCTCGATGGGGATGGGATGTCTCGAGGGCGCCCTCTCAACGAGCTTGTGCGACTCGGCGATTATGACCAACTCGGAGGCGCGGTAGTCCACTATCTTTTCGCGGACCAAGGCGCCGCCTCCTCCCTTGATGAGCAGCCTATCCTTGGTCACCTCGTCAGCGCCGTCGACTGCCAAGTCTATCCTGTCAATAGCCCATATGGGAGCCAGGAAGCGCCCGAGGCCCACCTCAACGGCCTTCATCTCGCTGTCGGCGCTGGTGGCCACGAGGGTCACCTCGATGCTTCGCTCCCTCACGACCCTCGCCAGCTCCTCTATGAACGCCTTTGCCGTCGAGCCCGAGCCGAGGCCCACGACGTATCCATCTCTGACGAACTCCGCAGCCCTCTTGGCCAATAGCTCCTTCATGTGGAGGGGAAAATGCAAGCTAAAAAAGTTAGGGATAGGCCGCCTCGAGCGCTATTAGGCTCCTCAGCGCGTCGCGGATGCTCAACATGCCGACCGCCCTGTTCCCCTCCACCACGGGGAGATGCCTCACGTTGTGTTCTATCATCTTCTGGACCGCCATCAAGATGGACTCGTTGGGAGCCGCCTTGATTAACTCCTTCTGAGCCAGCTTGACCAACGGAGTGTCCAGGCTGATCCCCTCGGCCACGACTCTCACGAGGTCCCTCTCGGTGAAGATCCCCACCGGAGTCCCCACGTCGTCTACGACAAGGACAGCGCCTATGTTATAGGCATACATCTTCGAGATGGCGCATCTTATCGTATCACGCGTCGTGCAGTAGATGACGCGGCCGCTCATGACGTTCTTCACCTCCATGGGAGGTCCTCAACGACGTCATAATAAGTTTTATCATTATTATTTGGTATACCAAAAAGGTTAGAAAGGTGCACCCCGCAATACCCATGCGCGTAGCCTTCGTGGACCTCGAGAGGGGGATTACTGAGCTGAGGGAGATGGAGGCCCAAGGCCCCGTGAGCCTCGGCCTCAAGATACACGAGGAGATGGAGAGCTGGCGCCTCGACCCCCTCTCGCCCCAATCGCCGCTTGTGATGGGCATGGGGAGGTTCGTGGGAGGCCGCCTCATCGGCGTTCACAGAATCATAGCGGTCTTCCGAAGCCCCATGACCAGGGGCCTACACGCGAGCGCGTTGGGGGGAGCCGCCTACAAGATGATGGGGGCTGGGATAGACGCATATGTGATCACGGGGAGGGCCCCCGGGCCCGTCGTAATCTTGGCGTCGCAAGAGGGCGTCAAGGTGGAGCCGGTGAAGCTAGTCTATGAGTACCACGGGCTACGGGGCGTTTACGCCTTCACGAAGTACCTCCACGACGCCTATGAGGACTTCTTCGTCAAGAACAACGCGCGGGCTATCGTCGTGGGACCTGCGGCGTGGCGCACCTACAACGGAGCTCTGGCGTCCATAGACATAACGCCTAAGGGCGAGCTCGCCAAAGGCGCCGAGGACTTCGCGGCCAGGGGCGGGCCGGGCACCGCGGCGGCTCAAGGGCACAACTTGGCCGCGATAATAGCAGGCGGCAAGGCCAAGGCCAGATTCCAGGCCGTGGCGGATATCCACAAGATAGACGAAATAGCCAAGGTCAAGCTGAAGAAGGGCTATCTGGAGGCCCTTCAGGAGAAGACCGTCAAGTACAGGTTCGACCCGAGCCTCGGCACCGGCGGCACCTTCGGCGTGAACTACGTCCACTACAGGGATTTGGTGCCCCTCTTCGGCTATAAATCAATATATATGGATAGGGAGGAGAGGATCCGCCACGTGGACGCCTTGCTGAGGCTGTTCTGGAAGCCCTTCAACGAGCTGGTCTTCGAGAAGGCCAGATCCTGGTACAACTGCGGCGAGCCGTGCCCCGTCACTTGCAAGAAGGTCTGGCAGGGCAAGAAGGTCGACTACGAGCCGTTCCACGCCATGGGCCCGTTCATAGGAGTCTATACCTTCGAGGACTCCGTCAAGCTAGTCGACGAGATAGACGCCTACGGCCTCGACGCGATAGAGACCGGGCACGTGGTGGCTTGGCTCTTCGACGCCGTCTATCAAGGACTGCTTAAGCCGAGCGAGGTCGGCATAAGCGACGTGCCGGCCTTCAACCCGGCCATATTCCAGCCCGAGGTAGACTCCAAGAAGAACGCCAAGCTCGCTGACGAGCTCTTGAAGGCCTACGTGGAGGGAGGCGGCGAGGCCGTGGAGCTTGTGTCCAAGCTGGGGATAAGGAGGGCGGCCAAGGCGCTGGAGGAGAAGTACGCGGACCGCGTGGCCAAGATCGGGGTTAGGTTCAGAGATCTCGCGGTCTTTGTAGCGTACGGCGAGGAGGGCTACATGACCCCCAACTTCTACTGGGCTCCCGGCATGGTGGCCCCCATGTACGTCCAAGGGAAATACTGGACGAACTACAATCCGACGTTTATGCCTCCCGAGGAGTTCGCCAAGACCGCGTACGACAGGGCCGTGATGGAGTCCTTGGTCGAGGATGCAGGCATCTGCAGATTCCACAGGGGGTGGGCCGAGCCCATCTTGGAGGATCTATTCAAGCTGACGGGCATCGCCATGGACAAGAGCATTTACAAAAAATTCGCCGAGTACTCCATAAAGGCTGGGGCGGATCCAAGGCCTTGGGAGAGCAGAAGGGCCATGGACGTGGTGTCGACTATGGCCAGGGAGCTGGGAGCCAAGGATTGGAAGTTCGACTCGTACGATGACTATATGGAGTGGTGGCGCCGCTACAAGGAGGCTTTGGATAAATTGATAGGTATTACTGCGTACTGAACTACACTCGAGTAGTGTCGAGATATTTTTAAAAAAGGTCGGTATTATCCACTATGAGGTATGTATACTCGAATCACACGTCATCTGGCGTAGCGCTTGGCGGAATAGGGGCCGGCTCCGTCGAAATAAGAGCCGACGGGCTTCTACATGATTGGCTCATATTCAACAACGGCCCCTGGACAACTTTAGAGCGGTACCGCAATTATTACCCGCTCGACGAGAGGGGATTCCTCCTGGCCGTCAGGGTTAAAGACGGCGAACGGATATGGATACGCCAGTTGCAGTCGGCCGGCTACATGCTGGGCGGCGATCCGTACAAGGCGCCGTGGCTCAAGCCGGTTAGGCAGATAGAATTCAACGGCGAGCCGCCCCTCGCCAGGCTGAAGTACGTGGACGATTTGCCGGTTGAAGTTGAGGCCGAGTTCCTATCGCCCTTCGTACCGGGGGATCTCAAGAACTCCTCGATACCTGCAGCCATAATAAAGGTGAGGGTGAAGAACAAGGCCGATAGAGCGCTCGAGGCGTCGGTCTGGGCCTCCCTCAGATCGCCCTTCGAGAGAGCCGTCGCGAGGGCAGCGGGCGAGATTGCAGTCCTCGAGGGAAGGGGGCTGACGCCGGACAGCCCGCTATATGGAGGCTCCATGGCCTTGGCCTTCAAGGGCGAGGGGGCGCGTGTGGCGGTCGTCAAAGCGCCGGGGTACGCCGAGTACGGATTCCAGAGATACGACGAAGCCGTGGAGATGCTGAACGCTTGGATACAGTTCAGGAGGGAGGGGAGAGTCGAGGGCTCGTCGGCCGCGGAGGGGTCGGGGCTTTGGGTCGTGGCCACTGTGCCCATGGCGCTGGGGCCGGGCGAGGCTAAGGAGGCCGTATTCGTGCTGGCTTGGCACTTTCCCAACCACCTCGACCAATTCGGCGAAAGGCTCGGCCACTACTACGAGAACTTCTTCGGCGATGCGGGGGCCGTGGCTCAATACGTCTTGAAGAACCTCGACTACCTATACGGCGAGACCGTGAAGTTCCACGACGCCCTATACGGCGTGGAGGGGCTGGAGAGGTGGGTCGCGGACCTCGTGGCCTCGCAGTTGACCAGCTTGGTCAAAATATCGTGGCTGACCAAAGACGGCAGGTTCGCCCTATGGGAGGGACTCGGCGATAAGTACTACGGAGGGCCCGAGAGGAACGCCTTCAACACCACAGACGTGATCGCCTACGCCATGCCCACGTTGGTGTCGCTCTTCCCCGAGCTCGCGGCTAAGTACTTGGTGCAACACGCCGCCTTCGCTCTGAGGAGGGGGACCCCGGAGTGGGTGGCCTACGCCCTCTCGATACCCGAAAACAGGCAGGAGTTCGAGAAGGCCTTGGCCCGCGATCCATCGCTGTCTCTGGACTGGCCGAAGCTCGTAGCCGCCGTGGCCGAAATAGTGGAGAGGACAGGGAAGGACCCAGCGGGCCGAATAGCCCACTTCATGGACAAGTCCATCAAGGGCGTCGACGCGTACCACATGGTGGACCTAATGCCCAAGTACGTCTTGATGGCGTATATTGCGGCCAAATGGACGGGCAACTCGGCGTTGCTCAAGAGCTTGTGGGAGGTCATGGACGGCGCCATAGAGAGCGTGGCGAGGGCCCAGAGTGTCGACGGCTTGCCCTACCACAACACCCCCGCCGGCTTCGAGTGGATGAGGGCCGTCAGGTTGCTCTTTGAAGGGGCGGCCAGCCAAGCCGCGAGCGCCGCCTTGCAGCTGGTGAGCCAGAGGCCTCTCCCCACGGGGTTCCAGACTTTCGACACATGGGCCTTCTACGGGGTCTCCGCATATGTCGCGTTTCTCTGGGCCGCCGCCTTGAAGGCCATGGCCGAGGGCGCCTCCAAGCTGGGCGCGGATCAAGGGAAGTACGAGCCGCTTCTGAGAAGGGCCTTGGAGGGGCTGGAGAGGTTGTGGAACGGCGAATATTTCGACTTATGGTGGGACCCCGTTACGGGCGAGAGGGACAAGGCCTCCATGGCGGCGCAGTTGTTCGGGCAGTTGCTGGCCCACGTGGCCGGCCTGGGTTATCTGGCGGACAAGTCGAGGGTGATCTCGGCGCTTAGGGCCGTGGCCAAGTACAACTTGGCCCCAGACGAGGGGCTCATAAACGGCGTATACCCCGACGGCGGAAGGCCCTCCTTCGTTGGGCCTACGACTTACAAGAACTTCACGAGGGGGCCCTACCTGCCCACTTGGCAGATGGACACCCCGTGGACCGGCGTGGAGTTCGCGGTGGCCGGCCACATGTTGTACGAGGGTCTCGTCGAGGAGGCCCTCGCCGTGTTGAGGTCGATCCACGACCGCTACGAGCGCGTAGGGCACTACTGGAACCACATAGAATGGGGCGCGCACTACATGCGCCCCCTCTCGTCGTGGCTAGTCGTGATGGGCGCCCTTGGGCTGAGATACGACGGCTTCGAGAAGAGGCTAACGCTGAGGCCCGCCGCCACGCCGATCAGATGGATATTCGCCGTAAACGGCAGTTGGGGCGTTGTGGAGTGGGACGGGAGGAGGATGGCCGTGAGGATGCTGCACGGTTCCCTCGAGCTGAAGGCGCTCGAGTTGCCGGGGAGGCCCAAGGCCGTGAGGATAAACGGAGCTCCCGCGCGGTTCTCCGGCGATGCGACCGTCGTGCTGGAAGAGGCGGTCTCGCTCGGCGCAGGGGATCTCCTGGAGATCGATTTTTAGCCGACCAAATTTCGTTTTTAGACATATTCGTCAAGTATGGATAAATATTTATTTAGATGATATCGTAATGGCGTGATCGAAATAAGGTTCCACGGGCGCGGCGGCCAAGGCATGGTCACCGCCTCGCAAGTCCTGGCGACCGCAGCGATCATGGAGGGCAAATACGCGCAAGCCTTTCCCGAGTTCGGCCCCGAAAGGAGGGGCGCGCCCGTCAAGGCGTATCTGCGCGTAGACGACAAGCCGATATACAAGCGCGAGCCCATCGTGGAGCCCGACGTCGTAGTGGTGGGCGACCAATCGCTTTTCGTCTCGGAGAACCCGCTCGAGGGCCTCAAGCCCGGAGGGGTCTTAGTGGTCAACGGAGCATACAAGGCGCCTGTCAAGACCTATTACGTAGACGCCACCTCGTTGGCCTTGAAGATTCTGGGCAAGGCGATAGTCAACACTGCCATGATAGGGGCAGTGGTCAAGGCCACTGGGATAGTCCGCCTGGAGTCGGCCCTGGCCGCGCTGGGCAAGTACTTCACTGGGAGGCTCTACGAGCTCAACGCGCAATTGGTTAAAATAGCATTCGATCAGACGAAGGAGCTATGAGCTTGCCCAAGGTCCACGAAATACCAATAGGCGGCATCATAACGGAGCCGGGCTCGTCTCGCAGAAACCCGACCGGCGGTTGGCGTAGCCTAAAGCCGGTGCTACACGACGATAGGTGCATTAGGTGCAGGATCTGTTGGATGTACTGCCCCGAGGGCACTATAAAGGAAATAAAAGGCGAGTTCGTGGTGAAGGGCAAGAAATATCAATACAAGTACGAGATAGACTATACGTATTGCAAGGGTTGCGGCATATGCGCACACGAATGTCCAGTGAAGGCCATCGAGATGGTGCCGGAGACATGACGACGGCGCTTCAAAAGGCCAGAACCGTCTTGGCGCTCACGAGCAACTACGCCGCAGCGTACGCCGTCAAGGCCGCCGACGTGGACGTGGTGGCCGTATATCCGATCACGCCGCAGACCACGATAGTCGAGAAGATCGCCGAGTTCGTAGACGACGGCGAGCTAAACGCGGAGTTGATCCACGTTGAGTCCGAGCACTCTGCGATGTCCGCCGTGGTCGGGGCTGCAGCGGCCGGAGCCAGGGTCTTCACTGCTACCTCGAGCCAAGGGCTTGAGCTCATGCACGAGGTGCTCCACATAGCATCGGGCCTCCGGCTCCCCATAGTCATGGCAGTTCCAGCGCGCGCCCTTTCGGCTCCCATATCCATACACGGCGATTACAGCGACGTCATGAACACGAGGGATACCGGCTGGATCACGTACATAGCCGCCTCGGCGCAGGAGGTCTACGACACCATAATCCAAGCATACAAGGTGGCCGAGACGGTCTTGCTCCCCGCCATGGTCGCCTACGACGGGTTCCTCATGAGCCACACCACGGAGCCTGTTGAGCTCAACGACGAGGAGGAGGTGAGGAGGTTCCTGCCCAGGAAGGATAGGCCCAATGTTCTCAAGCCCGAAAAGCCCATCACCATGGGCGCCTTCGCCATGCCCGATTACTACTACGAGATTAAGTACCAGGTCCAAGAGGCTCTTCTGGGATCCCTCAAGGTCATAGAGGAGGTCGATCGCGAATATGGCAGAACTTTCGGCAGGAGCTACGGCGTGTTGCAGACGTATAGGGTAGAAGACGCGGACTATATAGTGGTAGCTTACGGCGGCGCCTCCTTCGGCAACGCCCGCGAGGCCGTCGACGCGGCGAGAGAGAAAGGGATAAAGGCCGGCGCCGTGAGGCTCAGGGTGTTCAGGCCTTTCCCCGCCGACTACATAGCCAAGCTGTTGGCCGACGTCAAGGCCTTCGCGGTCGTGGATAGGGCCATCGCATTCGGCGGACCTGCAGGGGGGCCTGTGTTCGCGGAGGTGGTCACAGCTTTGTGGATGAGGGGGATAGACACGCCAGGCCTCTCGATAGTCCACGGCATAGGCCAGCGCTCCATGTACGTGGAGGACTTCGTGAAGATATTCGAGATGCTCAAGGACGGAGAAAAGAGTAAAGTAGTGTACATGGGGCTGAGGCTATGAAAGTGGTCTTCAAAACCGTCTGGGATCTCCCAGCCGAGGAGCTGTTCGCCTCGGGCCATCGCGCTTGCGCCGGCTGCGGCCCGGCGATAGCCATGCGCTGGCTGACCAAGGTGGCCGGCCCCAATACCATAGTGGTCAACGCGACGGGGTGCATGGAGGTCACGACGACTCAGTATCCCGAAACGGCCTGGATGGTGCCCTACCTTCACGTGGCCTTCGAGAACGCGGCCGCCGCCGCGTCCGGAATAGAGGCCGCCATAAAGACCTTGAGGAGGAAGGGCTTGTGGTCGGGCAAGACCAACGTGATGGTGATAGCCGGAGACGGCGGGACTTATGACATAGGCCTGCAATCGCTGAGCGGGATGCTCGAGAGGGGCCATCGCGTCATCTACGTCCTCTACGACAACGAGGCCTACATGAACACGGGCATCCAGCGCTCGGGCTCCACGCCGAAGTACGCCTGGACGACCACCACGCCGGTGGGCAAGGCGATCAGGGGGAAGATACAACGCAAGAAGGACATAATGGGCATCGTCGTGGCGCACCGCCCGCCGTATGCGGCCACGGCCTCGATATCGAACTTGGTGGACCTCTCCAACAAGCTGAAGACAGCGCTGGAATACACGGAGGAGGGCCCGACGTTTCTACACATCCTCGCCCCCTGCCCGCCGGGCTGGCGCTATCCTGAGGAGAGGACGGTCGAGGTGGCCAGACTAGCCGTGGAGACCGGCTACTTCCCGCTGTGGGAGTACGACCACGGGAAGGTGAGGCTCAACCCGCCCACTTCCGCCATAGCGGCCGATCCCAAGAGGAGGAGGCCCCTCAAGGAGTTCCTCAAGATACAAGGCCGCTTCGCGCATTTGACGGACGCGGAGATAGAGGAGCTGGAGAAAGACGTCGTGGCGAACCTCGAGTACTTGGCCAAATTGGCTTCGCTTTAGGCGCGAGCTGTATTATTTTACCTTCAAGTATTTCCATGGGCTGGACCTTCGAGAGGCTCAACGAGTGCGTGGAGAGGAGGTATATATCGGGAGAGAGGCTAACCGTGGCCCAGTTTAGAATAAAGGCCGGTTGCACAGTTCCTATGCACAGCCACGATAACGAGCAGATCAGCCTCCTCCTAGAGGGGAGGGCCTTGTTCATCATCGGGGGAGTACAACGAGAGGTCTCAGCCGGCGAGGTCGTCCACATTCCGCCGGGTGTGCCCCACGAGGTCAAGGCCTTGACCGACATCGTCGTCGTGGACGCCTTCTCCCCGAGGAGGGACGACTGGGAGCGAGGCGGGGATCGCTACTTGCGCCTACGATAAAAAGGTTTTATTTAAGAAAAATATCACTGGGCTGATATACAAATTGTACTGGCTAAAGGTGGACATAGGTCTTATTAAATTAGAGCGCCGAGATGCCATGCGCTTCAAACTCCTGCCCATAGCGTTGATAGGTCTAGCGGCGCTCGTATTGGCTGCTCCGGTAAACGTGGTGTTCCCCTACAACGCGCAAATAGAATACTTGGCATATAAGACCGTAACCCTCACGGTACAGCTAGGCCCCGGCGGCACCTACACCATATCGCCGCCGGCCGTGACTCCCGGCTCCGGCTTCGCCTACAACGGCATGGTGATACAGTTCCAGGGCGTCTATCCGTCGATACAAGTGGCCGCTAACGGCTTCTTCAGCAGGTCCTACAACGCCGAGGGCTTCCTGCAGGCCGTATACGTAGGCCCCGATGCCAGCAAGGTCATGCTGATAAACACGGCCAACGCAAACATCCAAGTACAAGTCCAAGTCACGTACCAGTTCGTCCAGGACCAGTACGTGCCGTTGGCCAACGGGACCGTGTTGGCCGTCGAGTTGCCCAACGCCAAATTGCCCCAAGGCTTCAGCGAAAGCGCCACGATTAGGCTCGACCCCAACGCGCCCTACGTGATAACCTCCGTCGAGCTGCCCGACGGCACTCCCGCCTCGGCGTATAGAGTTGAGCCCAAGGTGGTGGAGCTGACCCAGCCCGGCACCTACAAGGTCGTGATATCGAGAGGCCAGCCGTTGCCGCCCGCCTTGTTGGTCAAGAGCTTGTCGCCGCAGACCGCGACCGTTGCCCCCAACTCGCAACTGACCGTGAGCGGCTCCCAAATAAGCGTGCCCCAAGGCTGGCAGTTGTTGGGCTACGTGGTGTTCGCCTACACCGGCAACGTGGTCTTGATAGGCCAATCGTCTCAGGGACAGATAAGCGTATCGGGCGGCCTAGTAGACATAGTCAACAACAACACGCTGAGTTTCGTGATAAGGTCCGTGAGCTACTTAATACCGCCTCTGTGGGAGGCCAAGCTGAGCTACACCATAGCGATAGTATACGGCGATAGCTTCACCATCACGTCCACCATGAACTCGCCGGTCAACGTGGTGTACATCCCCGTGGTGTACAAGCCGGCGCAGGTGACTTGGTTGCCCGACCGCGCCTTGGTCAACGTGACCCAAGACGATCTGCAAGACGGCGTGTGGACCGCCGTGGTGTTGGAGCTGCCGTCCTTGGCCAAGATAATCTCCATAAAGACGCCGGGCAACGCGGTGATCACCAACGCGACGGACGTCCAGCTGGTATGGGGCGGCGGCATTAGGATGGCCTCCATAAGCCCAGACGGCCACGAGGCCTACATAGTGGTTCAGGAGGGCGACACCGCCGAGCCCGGCGTGTATACCTTCATGATAAACTGGGAGCCCTTGGCGATAACCGTGGCTAACAAGTTCGGCGGAACCGTCGGCGATATCAGCGCCAACGCCGTGCAGGGATACAACGTCGCAGTTTCCAACGGCGTAGTTAACGTGTACGTGTACAAGCCCGAGCCCGTGGAGGTGCAAATAGCCTATAAGGGCGTCCCCGCCGCCGACGTCTTGGTGCAATCGCTGGATTTGAGCCAACACGTAGTCCAGCTGGGCATATATAACGTCAAGGTGGTCGTCGTGGGCGCGCTGAACCAGCCCATACCCAACGCCCAAGTCTCGATCAACGGCTTCCCGGCCAGCGGAACCACCGACAGCAGCGGCTCCGTGCTCTTCGCAGGAGTGCTAGAGGGCAATTACACCGTCGTCGTCAACGTCGGCAACCGCGTCCACGTGACCTCCGCCCTAGCGGTGGCCGGCCCCAGCCAGACCGTGACGCTAGTGGTCAAGACGCCAGTTGTGGCAATAATAGACGGGGTGCCGATAACCATAACCGACGCCGCAGCGGCCGCCGGAGGGGTCTCCGCGGCGGGCTTGGCGCTCGCGCTGAGGAGGATGGTCAGCAAGGACGAGGCGATCGCCGAGGTCGAACAAGTCTAAGTTTTCCCCTCTCACCAAAACCTCGCCTTTTCTATTCGATCACCACCGGCGTGCCCGGCGCGATGGGTTTTCCGTCGACGATGGGATATGGCGGCAGAACGTACTCGGCCAACCCCACGAGCCCTGGCCGCGAGAGGATGACGACCTCGCAATCGAGGGGCTCCAGCTCCACCTCCACCCTTCTAGGCGTTCTGCCGCCCTCCTTGGCGAAGACTTTATAGTACACGTCGGCGGGGGCGCGGAAGGGCAAGAGGTCGGGCGTCAAGCCGTCGGCTACCCTTTTGTCCGAAACGTTGCACAAGGCGACGGCCGCCTTGCCTCTGACAGTCGAGGCGAGCTTCAAGAGCTTGCGGCCCTTGTAGGGGTTCTCGAAGAGCGCGTCGCGGGTCGGAACGGCGGGCGAGTCGACCCTCACGACCTCGCCGTTGGGCAACACGGCCATCCTCAAGAGGTCCGCGTTCGTCCTCTCGGGATCTCTGTCGGTTATGTAGAGCGGGCCCCCACTGAAGACCCTCAACACCAAGTGGAGCTTGGCGTAGGGGTCGTAGGTCGAGAACATGTCGAAGTCGGGCCAGACGAGCTCGGAGAAGAAGAGCGAGTTGTAGGCGTTTGAAAGCGCATGTAGCCGCGCTCCCTCCCTCCAGTAGGGCACATAGTCGTTGGACGTCCTCATGACGTTGCTCGAGAAGTAGTTGCTGTAGTTCTCGGGGTTCATCGACATGCAGTTCAACACGTCTAGCCCCGCCTCCTCGGCGGCTAGTTGAAGCGCCGTCTGCAACGCGCCGGCGGCCCTGCCCACCTTCTCGCCGGCGTGGCGGGCCGCGAGCCGGGACGAGCATTGGTTGTCCACTTTGACGAAGTCGAAGCCCCTAAGCGCGTTGTAGAACCTCCTGTATAGTTGCAAGGCCTCTGGGAAGGCCGGAGGAGGCGCCTTGGCGGATCCGTAGGGGATGCCCAAGTCGCCGAGCTCCTCGTCGACGGCGTCGTCGAAGCCGCCCCAATGCACGTTGAGCGTGTGCCACAGCCCCACCCACTTGATCCCCAGAGACCTCAACGCGCCGATCGCCTCCTCGAAGCCGCCGGGGAACTTGGCCTCGTCGGGCGACAACGACGTGATGACTCTGTTTATGCAACACGGCTGCTCCACGCGGCGCTCCCTCTGCCATCCATCGTCTATGAGGACCCACGATATGGGCAAGCCTCTCTCCCTCAACCTCCTCACGACGTCCAGAACGCCCTTAGCCGAGACGTCGGTCAAGAAGGCGTTCCAGCTGCACCAGCCGAGGCGGTCCAAGAAGGGAGGCCTCCTCTTGTTCTCCCTTAGCTTCAAGTTGGCGTGTGCGGCGAGGGCGGCCCAAGCCCTCCTCACCGCCTCGTAGGGATCCGCGGAGAGCCCGTAGGCCATAACCCAGGAGCGCGATATAGTCCTCGACTTCACGCCCATGTAGGCCCTAAGGGTCCAGCCCTCCCACAGATAGCCGCTCAAGTCCTGAGACGAGGCGGCCAGGAGGGCCAAGTAGCCGCCGTCTTTCAGCTGGGCCAACAGCGCGATGGTGAACGGGAGTAGGTCGGGGAAGTCTTCGCCGAAGTAGGGGGTGGCCCAAGGCTGGAGCCACCACTTGAACACGTCGAGATCCACAGACGGCCTCTTCGGGTAGTTCGAGGGAAGCCCGGCGCAGTCCTCGGGCCTCCCCCTGCCCATATACGCCTCGTTGCAGGCCCACGCCCCGTCGTATATCGAGGCGTTGGTGGCGGCCACGAAGGCTTGGGGGCGCACGTTAAGCGATATCTCCACGGGCCACTCGGCGAATTCCTCCTCGGCGCGACCTTCAATCCCGACGACGCCGGACGACGCGTCGCCCTCTACGAACACCTTGAGGGCGCCTTTGCCGCAGAGGTCGTACTCCTTGCCGGATCTAGGGATGCAAGTCCCCTCCCTTAGGTGGACCCTCAAGCCTCCCAACACGGACGGAACGAAATAAACGGTTATATCGGTTCTCTCCTATGCTCCCCAGAGAGAAAAGCGTCTTGGGGATACTGACCTTCGCGCTCGTTTTGGCGTTGGCCGGGACCGCCCCGGCCGTGGAGCCGGCGGGCGCCGCGCTCGCCGTGCTTGCGTATGCGTTGCACATAACTACCTTCGACCCGATATTCAACACGATATTGAGGCCTAGGCCGAAGACGTGGGGGCTAATGGTCCTCAACATGCTCCCCTACATCGCGGGGATTGCGCTGGGCCTCTGGAACCCCGCGGCGTTCGCGGTAGCCGCGGCGATGTTCGCGGCGTATACCGCGCTCGCGTTAAGGGGGCTAGCCAGATCGGTGCCGGGCGTGGTGATGGGCACCGCCATGTTGTCCTCCATATTTCTGCTTGCGAGGGCCATGGCGAACCCCGTCGTTTCGCTCTACGATTACACAGTGTACGCCCTCTTCGTGGGCTACCACGTGGCGACGACCTACTACGTCGAGTCGAGGCTGGCCTTCCGGGAGACCTCGCCTCTGGCTCCGTTCGCCCCGTGGATCCCCGTAGTAGCCGTCGCCGCGGCCGTCAGGCCCTTGCTCCTCATAGCCGCCGTGGAGCCCACTGCGAAGTTCGCCCTAAACGCGGCGAGGAACGTGAAGTATAAAACTGCGCGGGAGATATCCGAGATGGGCTGGCGCGAGCTGGCTAGATCGGCTTTGTTGACGGTCATACTCGCGATCTTGTACCATGTCTAAAGTTGTGAAAAGCCATGTAGGGCTCCGAGCGGCGATTGTTCGCGGGGGTATGCCTAATGCGCGGAGGCCCCAGCGAGAAAAACCGGCGAGGAAACGGGGCGAATAAACGGCCAAATTACGCAAGTGCCGAATTTGAAGCGTTGTTGGCCGCGTCGCAGTTTCAGCATGGAATATCGCTGGGAGGTCTCAGGCCCAAGCTGATTCACAGAGGGGCAATACATTTAAATATGGCGCGACACTTCGACGAGCCGCCGTAGTCTAGCGGCCAGGATGGCGGGCTGTCTGGCCGGCCAGGCCCATTGGCCCCGTTGACCCGGGTTCAAATCCCGGCGGCGGCCCCATGCGGTTTTAAACCACAGCTACTTAGCGATGGCTATTAACGCGGGCGATTGTGGGTATAGGGCCTCGCGTCCATCGGTAAAGCCTACATAGGGCCGGAGCTCGCCGCCGAAATCGGCCTTATCGTTTGATTTCCCGAACGCTTTTTATATGCCGCCTCGATCCTGGAGTGGCATGTATCTCGGCGAAGGGGCTCGTCAAGCGTTATGGCGAAATGACGGCGCTTGATGGAGTCTCCTTCGAGGTCGCATGCGGTAGCGCGGCCGCCCTTCTGGGCCCAAACGGAGCGGGCAAATCGACTACGCTTAAGATTCTGGCGGGTTTGCTCAAGCCCGACGGGGGCAAGGCGTATCTAGGCGGCTTCGAGGCCGGGTCCGATGAGGCCAAGAGGATCTCCGGCTACCTCCCGGAGGATCCCGAGCCTTATCTAGCTCTGACCGTGAGGGAGAACTTGGAGTACGCAGCGGCTTTACGCGGCGTTTCCGACTGGAGCTGGGTAGATGAGCTGGTCGACGTGCTTGAGCTAAGGCGTTTTCTGCGCTATAGGGCTTCCTATATATCTAGAGGCATTAGGCAACGGCTAGCTATAGCCATGGCTCTCGTGCATAAACCCAAGGTCTTACTGTTGGACGAACCTCTCAACTACCTCGACATACCTGCCCAAGAGACCGTCGTGTCGCTTCTAGATTCGCTCGACGCCACCATGTTGGTCTCAACCCATATATTGTCGGTGGCCGGACGCCTCGCCGACGAGGTGTTGGTGATATCCGGCGGGAGGATCGTGTGGAGCGGCGCCCTTGAGGAGGTGCCCGGCGCTCGCGAGAAAGGCCTCGAGCTCGCCGTAGCCGAGCTTATCAGAGGGGGGCCGTGAAGTTGTTGCTCCTCATAATCAAATCGCGTTTCACCACGCCCTATGTGATCTTGCTGGCGATCAGCACGATCTATATGGCTCTACAAGCGCTCTTTGCCCCGAAGCTGGGGCTTGCGCTTTTCGCTCAGCTGTCCATAGCCGTGGTCGCGGTGGTCTCGGCGTTGGCCGTACTGGGAGGGGGCCCCCTCATACTTAGAGCGGATGTGGATTTCTTGTTGCAGATGCCGGTGGACAGGCTGGCGTTGGCGTCATCTCTCTACATCGCTCAGTTGTTGCTCTATTGGCCTTTCTTCCTCTACGTGGTCAGCATGACGCTTCTAGTGCCCTATTTAGGTCTAGCGGGCTCCCTCCTGTCGTCGATCTTATTAACGGCTTTCGCAGTCTCCACGTCCGTTTTGTTCTATAGATTCCCCTTAAGGCTGAGGGGGTTTGTCGCCGTGCTTCTGGGGCTTTGGCTTATCTCCCCTATTTTCGGCTTCTCCTACTCGCCCGGCGCGGCCCTCCTCGGATCGAGGATGGGGTACATCGCGGCCGCGATCTCCACGACGGCTCTATCGGCTTTGGCCGTCCGGGAGCTGCGGCGCCCTGAGAACTACGCGTTGTTTACCGGAGGCGCCGAGATAACGGGAGGCGAGCTCTCCTTCAGGGGCGTGGGGCCCGTCAAGGCCATATATCTCCTGAGGTTGTACAACCTCAGCACCTTAGGGCGCGGGGTCTGGGGAGGCATGCAGTTGAGGACGAGCAGATTCGGCATGGGGCGCGCCGTGTTGGCCGTAGCCATGGCCTCGGCTCTGTACCTACTGGCCGAGCTAATATACCGTAGCCCCATACCTGCGATCATAGCCGTCTTCGCCGCCTCGGCCACATCGGCATCTCTCATGGGCGCTAGCGCGGTCGCCAACGAGCGGCTGTGGATCTCGGCTGCTGCGCTCGGCCCTAGGTACTTTAGACACATGCTTTTAGGAATCGCGGCGTCTACGAGCGTGTTTTTATCGCCTCTGGCCTCGGCCGGCGTAGCCGCATGGCTCCTTGGCTCTAGGTATGGAGCCGGCGTGGCCATCGCCGCGTTGGGCCAAACGCCGGCTTTCGCAGCCATATACGCCTATCTCTTCGCCTTGATATCGCCCTACCAAATAGGAGGGGAGCACACGTGGCCCATGAGGATAGGGCTTAGGACCATGGCGTTGAGCCTATCCGCGTTCACGTCCTTCGTCGCCGGCGCCGCGGCCGTGGAATCGCCGAGGGTTGGCCTCTATATCTCGGCCGCGTTTTACGCCGTCTTGTTGATCCTCACCTCGAGGAGGCCCCTCGAGAAGGCGCTGGAAAGCTTGATAGCCAACGGATTCGTCTAATCGGCGTGTCGAGAACGCCTAAACTTTATTAATTCATTACATCTAGGGCCGTATGAAATATAGGCTAATGGACGTCTTGGCTTGCCCCTACGATAAGACCTTCCCTCTAAGGCTCATAGTCATAAAGAGGACCGAGCATCCCGAGCGACAGTACACGTGGCCCCGGAAGCCCTTCTGCGAGGAGTACTGCTCCTACCGCGATTTGAAAATAAAGGAGCACCCCAAGCCGGACACGCTCCCGTGCGAGGAATGCCATCGCTGGGAGATAGAGACGGGCGTCATCTACTGCCCCTCATGCGGCAGGTGGTACCCGATAATAGAGGAGATACCGCGCATGTTGCCCGACGAGCTCAGGAACGAAAAAGACGACGTGGAGTTCCTCAAGTCCATCAAGGACGACCTCGAGAAGATAGCCCCCGATTTGGCCAAGAAAATACTCTACGAGGGAAAGCCCTTCAGGTTGAAATAACTACGTCTGCCTCCATTTGGCCACCTTAGCCAGCAACACCAGCCCCGCCGCCGTGTAGATGACCAGCGATGCCCACGCCGCGGCTAAAACGTTGAGGCCGTAGCGCGCTATGCCGAGCGCCGACTGGCCTATGATGCCGGCGGCTCCCGTGGGGAGGACGACTCCGAGATACTGGCTAGGCAACACCGTGGCCGGCCAATAGACCGGCGCCATGGCCGAGAGGACGGCCGAGAGTATGCTGGGAACGGCCCAAGCGTACCTCATCTGGTTTATCAACGTGGACGCCGCGAAGCCTATCCCGGCGGTCGATATCCACAACATTGCCAAGGCTATCGACAACTCGACGGCGCCCCGCGCGGTGAAGGCGCCGAGCGCTGCCAGATACGCCACATAGAACATCACGGCGGGCGCGGCGAATATGAACGAGCTCAAGGCCAGACCGAGCGCGTAGGCCACCGGGCTGACGGGCGCCGCCACCAGCATTTGTTGGAACTTTATCTCGAGCCGGTAAAACGCCGCATCTCCTATAAGCGATATGCCGTTGGAGGCCACGGTCCAAGTCAACCCTCCCAGCAGACCCCAGACGAGGCCCCTCTGTCCCTCGTATATGGCTAAGAGTACGAGGAAGCTCAATGGAGTGATCGAATTGGCCACTAGCCAGATCCAGCTGCGCATCAGCGGAACCCAGCCGTTGAGCCAACCGACTATTAGGATATCCCTCAGGAGCTTCTTCATGACTCCGATATGGCGCCTATCTTGAACAAGACGTAATCCTCGAGGGATCTCTGCCTTATGCTCACCTTGGCGCCCGCCTTCAGCAGAGAGCTCGCCAGCTCGTCGGGGTTGTCGACGAAGTATATGGCCCTCTCGCCAATGACCATGTGGGGCTTCTCGACCGCCGCGCCGTATGCCTCCACCACGTATTTCCCCGGCACCTTCTCCACCAAGGCCTCGGGGGTCCCCATGTCCACCACTCTGCCTCTGTTTATCAATACGACGTAATCGCTAAGCGCTTGCGCCTCCTCCACGTAATGGGTCGTGAGGAGTATAGTGATCCCCCTCTCCCTCATAGAGGTTATCGCGTTCCAGACCATCCTCCTCGAGATGACGTCGAGGCCCGTCGTCGGCTCGTCCAGGAAGACGACGTCCACGTCCGCGGCCAAAACGGCGGCTAGCAGAACTCGCCTCTTGGTCCCGCCCGACAGCGTGAATATCTCTCTGTTTCTCACCTCGGCGAGCTGGAGTTCCCTCAGCGCGTCCTCGGCCCTTCGCCGCGCCTCACGCCGCGGGTAGCCCCTCAAGAGCAAATAGGCGTAGACGAACTCGTAGGGGGTCAAGAACCCTATGGGGGCTCCCTCTTGGGGAACAGCGGCTATCCTCCTCCTTATTTTCTCGGGCTCCTTCACCACGTCGTATCCGGCAACGTAGGCCCTCCCCTTCGTGGGCAACAGCTCCGTTATGAGTATCCTGACGAGCGTCGTCTTGCCGGCCCCGTTGGGGCCCAGCACCGAGACGACGCGCCCGGGCTCCACGGAGAACGTGACGTCGTTCAGAGCCCAGAGGTCCCCGAATTTTTTGCCGAGGCCCTCGACGGCGATCATGCAATCGGCTTGGACGCGGCTCTAAATATATATCGTCGGCTGGCCGCTCAACTCCGCCGTGATCTCCACGTCGATTCCCCTATATGCCGACTTGACGACGACTTTGACGTATATAGGCGAGACGGCCGCCCTTATTTTCTCCGCTATATCCACGGCGAGCTCCTCGTGCAATATCTCCACGCCCTTATATTTAGCCAACATCTCCTCGAACTCCTCTATGAGGATCGCCTGCTCTCGGGGGACGTACTCCACCTCCACCGCGTATTCGTCCACCGTCTTGCTGATGGGGCAGATGGCCTCGGCCTTGCCCCTCAACTTGATCCTCGACGGCCTTTTAGAGAGCTTGACGGGCACGGAGCAGGTTTACGGCCTCTTCATAAAGCTTCCTGAAGGCTTGAGAACGCGGAGGGGCCCGGCTCTTGACTACAACCCAGGCGTTGACGAGCGCTCTGTACTCGAAGCTGGCCTTGAGGCGCTTCAAGAAACCGGGAAGGCCGTCTAGGCTCGGGAAGCCCGTGCTTCTCAGGAACTCGTACAGCTCGACCAGCTCCTCGTCCTTGGCCTTCCTCCTGCCGAAGGCGACCTCGCGGTCGGTCACATGGCGCTCGCCCCCGCCCGGCAACAGGACCTTGCCGTACGCCGCCTTGAGGCGCCACGTGGCGCTATCTGTGGAGTCCACGCCGAGGGCCTCCAGAGCGGCCGAGACGGAGGGGCTTCCCAGACCCAACGCGTGTATTCTACCGCCGAACTCGCGCCTAGCGAGCGCTATTAGCTTGAGCGCAATGGAGCGGGATCCCTTGGGCGCGCCTCTGGTTATCAGAACATACGGCACGGCGCCGCCTATGGCGAGCTCCTCGGCGTCCTCGTATCGCCTCAGCCATTTCAAGAAGAGCTCCTCGTCGGGGTACACGTGGACGACTGGCACCACGCGGAGGCCTCGCAGCTCGGATCTAAGGCGGAGCCAGTTTCTATACGTGGCCTCGGCCTTCTTGTCGGCCACGTCGGGCGGATCCGAGGGACTCGGCGGCACGTCCAACGAGAGACAGACGTCGCATCCTATCTCCCCGTAGCGTTTAGCCAATGCGTCGAGCGATATGGAGATCCCCCGCTTCAGTATCTGGTAGCCGCCCGAGTCCGCCCACAGCTCGCCCTCGAACCCCAAGAGTTCCCTGGCCCTCCCATCGGCATCTAGCGCGTTCACTATTACGGCCTCCACGGGGAAATAGAGCCAGGGCCTCGGCTTCGTCCTAACCGGCGTGCCCAACACGATCTTCACGGCTAAATTAACTGTAGGGTTTTTATAGTACGGTTCGCTAAAAGTTTCGGTCAGCTGTCGACTTGATTGCTGGACAGTCCGCGCTCGTTCCCGATGCGGCGTAGCGCCGTCTTGAAGCCGCGCGTAGCTTTTATACTGTGTGTGATATTGATTGTGATCATACCGGATGTTCTGCTCAAAGCGCTTAGG
>DANS01000026.1:12734-13401 GCA_002497345.1 Thermoproteus sp. UBA157 | reverse complement strand
TGCTCAAGGCCTTGACGGGCGGAAATCCTGTCGTCATAGGCGTCCTCAACGCCGTTGTCTACTTCGTGGCCCTGGTCTCCATGATATTCGTCGGCAGATCCTCCGATAGGAGGGGGGAGAGGTTCTTGCACGCGTCAGTGCCCTTGTTCTTCGGCGCGATAGGCCTCGTCTTGGTGGCGCCGCTGGCGTCCCAGCCCGCCCTCGCCTTCGCGGCGCTGACCCTCGCCGCAGCTGGCATCTACGGGTTCTATCCGCCCTTCTGGCCCATACCGCAACGCATGCTGGCGGGCGTCGCCAGGGCTGTGGCCGTGGGCCTCATAAACTCCATCGGCAACCTCGGCGGCTTCGCCGGCCCCTACATAGTCGGCTACCTCAACGCGGCGGCTCATTCCAGCTACGCGGGTCTTGCGTATCTAGCGGGCTCCGTGACGGCGGCCGGCTTGTTGTTGCTCCTCGCTAGGCGCTTGATAGTACGCAACGCGCCTTAGCCCNNCTCTGCTTTTGAACGAGCGGCGGAGCTTGGCCGAGCCCCAATTCGGTCGCGGCTACGGGGGGCCTGTTTTTTAGCCTGCGTACACGACGTCGGCTTGTTGTAAATAGCGCATCCCCCTGACGGTTATCGGCTCGGCCTTCCGGCCCCACCGGCGACGGGCTGTAAAACGGGGCG
>DANS01000026.1:0-12645 GCA_002497345.1 Thermoproteus sp. UBA157 | reverse complement strand
GCCGGCGCCGTTTAGAGGCGGCGTGGGGCCTATCTTTGTCGTGTCTAAACGACGTCTACCCTTGGGCGATCTGAGCCGGGGGTAGCCGGAGCCTCCCCGCTAGGGGCGGGCACAGGGGCGAAAATCGCGAAAAGAGATTAATGCAGAGAGAGGGTGGCGAAGGCGCTACCCCATGCCGTTGGCTCGATCCCATCATAGATGAGGGCGCGCCTAAAGGTAAGAGGGTGCTGAGAGGGAGGACGCAAGCGAGAAGGACGTGGGCCGCGGCTCCGATAAAGTTTTGAAGAGCTTATTGCTGATGGCTTGTGGATATAAAGGCTCTGCTCGCCGAGGCGTTAAGACGATCCGAGAAGGCCAAGAGGTTGCGGAACCCTGTAGACGAGGTGGAGGAGTCCGCCCTCAGGTGGGAGATATACGCCTCGCTCCAGAACGTGCTAGACGCCGTTGCGATGATAGTAGCCGACCTCGGCCTAAGAAAGCCGAGCAGCTATTCGGAGCTGGGACATCCGCTGTTTGAGACAGGCCTTATCGACGAAGCGGAGCGCGAGTTAATCGTGAGGGTTGCAAAGACGAGGAACTTGTTGGCCCACGCATATAGGAGGATCTCGCAGAGGGACTTGGGCCAGGTAGTCGACGAGTTGTTGCCCGCAGTTGAGGGACTAGTGCACAAGCTCATAGCGCTGTGCGACGAGAAAGGCGTAGATCCGCCGAGCGGGCAGTTCGCCAAGCTCAAGCAAGTATTTGAGAAACACGGCGTGGCGCTGGCGTATCTCTTCGGCAGCCGCGCTAAGGGTACGGCGAGGGAGGACAGCGATTACGACATAGCCGTACTCTTCGAAAAACAAGCCGGGATTTTGGACGAGGTGGAGCTGGCTGTTGATATATCTAAAGAGCTTGGAATCCCCCCGGAGAGGGTAGACGTGGTGTCGCTTAACAACGCCGACGTGATGCTGAAGGCGAGGGTGCTGAAAGAGGGGGTTCCCATCTACGCCAAAGATGATGGCTTGAGGGGGGAATGGGAGAGGAGGACCTACGTCGAACTGCTGGACGAGCTGGACCTCCAAGCCCTTTATATAAGGAGGGCCCTCCGCGTCCGCCCACGGCGCGATAGCGGGCGTTGAGCGGTAGGCCGGCGCCTCCCGGCCTGCCGGGGCCTGCGTGGAGACGTGACGCCTTGTGCGCCCCTCGCCCCCGGGCGTTCCAGCGGCCGTCGTGCCTTTCCGCCAGGGGCCTGGGCAGGAGAACTTGGATTATACCCCCTCGCCTTCCGAGCTCGCCCGCCTTCGGCTCGCGGTCGCGGGAGCTGCGGGGGCCGTGGGGGTCATATCTCAATAACGGTGCCGGCGCCGCTGGGTTTCGCGACGCCGGGCATGAAAGACTGGAGCGCCGCCATCCCCGACACGCCGGTGCAATGGGCGCCCACCACCAAGCGCGGCGACTTGCCCTTCAAGTACAGCGCCGCCTCCTTGACCCTCTCCTCGGAAAGCCCCATGAAGTGAAGGCCGCCGATTATGGCGTAAAGCCTATCGGCGCCGGTCACCTGGAGGCCGTACTCCACTATGTTCTCGACCCCCGAGTGGCCGCAACCGGTGATGGCCACCAAGCCCTCGGGGCGTTTGATGTAGAGGGCCATGTCGTCCGGCACCAGGTCCGAGACGGCCCCCGTGTGGGAGGGCCCCCACCTCCTCGGTATCTCCCCCGAGGCCCATACGCCCTCCGCTACCTTGTAGGGCTCCTTTATGAGGATCAACTCGGCGCCTTTAGATCTCAAGTACTCCGGCGTGAAATCAACGCCGATCTCCACCTCGCCCCCCTCGTCCTTGGCGTAGGCCTTGGCGAAGAGGTTCTCGTGGGCTATGACCGTCAGAGGCCTCGATCGGGCCGATAGCAACGCCTTGACGCCTCCCGTGTGGTCTATGTGGCGGTGGCTTAGGACTAGGTAGTCCGGCTCGTCGGGGCTTATGCCGAGGGCCCTCATGTTGTTTAGAAGGACTGTGCCGGTCAAGCCCGTGTCGTAGAGGATCTTGTAGTCGTAGACATACGCGGCGAAACCCCATTCGCCCAGAAGCCTAAGCCTGATCGAGGAGAGCTGGGTTAGGTAGTTATCGACGAGGATGGCCACCTTCATGTATTTAGGCCCAGCCGAGGTTTATATAGATTGACAGCCCACCTTCACGTGGGCCTTCGCCGCGGCCAGCTCCAAGGTTTTCCAATCCGCCCTCAGCCACTGGGCCAGCGCTTCGGCGCGCGCGGGGTCCACGCAAGGCCCCTCCCTTTGTAGCTCCCTCATTAGCCTATAGACCTTGTCCCTCCTCGCCTGCGCTCTTATTATCGCCTCCTCCAGGGGGAGCCCGGCGAATCTGACGGAGAGGACGATCTCGATTATCTTGTTTATCCTGTCGGGCACTCCCACGGTCGATCCCCTCAGCTCGATCCTGCACCGCCTGCCGTCGGGCACGCCCGCCGAGGCCGCCAGCCGGGCCGTGGCGCCCTTGTAGACCCTCTCCTTGTCCACCACGCCGCCCACCACTATATCCGGGGCCGACCTCAGCAACTCCTCGTCCGCCAAGCAAGGCCCCTCGGGGTCTAGGTAGACCGCGGCCGAGGGGGGCGGCCCCTCGGATATACGCACGGCATGCCTCATGCCGCGCATGGCTCTGCCGAACCTCTCGAAGAACTCGCGCGGCGCTCTGGCGAGCACCAAATTGCCGTCCCAGAGCTGGCCCCTCATCGCGGCTATGGAGGCGGCTATCTGCTCCACGAGCTCGTTCTTCTCGGCGTCGGTGTGTAGATCCCATAGGCCTAGGTCGATGTATATACGGGGCTCGGCGGGGGGCTCCAGCCGTAGCTCCAAGGGCTCCGGACAGGGCGTATTGCTTCTGACGAGGGCCGCGCCGTCTGGGAACCTACAGAGCCTATATCTGCCCAGAAGCAAGCCCACCGCCGCGCACTGCTCCGGCTCGTGGCGGCACCTAAACCTGCGGGGGTAGACCAACTCGGAGACGCCTATTCGTTTCAACTCCCTGCGTAGCAAATCGCCGAGAAGCCCCACGGGGTTTAAGGCGTCAATAAAAATACGCCTGCTGGCCTGCCTCCTTTAGGAGATCGGCCGCCTTCAAGCATCTGCCGCTTTGCACAACGCCTCGTCCTCGGCCACCAACGACGCGTTGAGCCTTTCGGCGAGCCACAGATACGCGGCATCGGGTCAAGCCGCGGCTGACCGCCAGATCCTCGACCTCTCGCCTCGAGCCTGCCCTCTCCACTGGCATCATCGACAACGTCCTATCGAAGAACTCCACGTCGGCGATTAAGGGCCTCCTATAGAGCTCAGATGTAGTTATCTATCTCGTAATAGGCCAAACACTGGCTCTCTTCTACTCCGTCCATTTGATTTTGCGCCATCGATTACTAAGCGTAAAATAGGAGATCCGGCTGATTATTTGCCGGTCCTCGAGTGCAGGAAGCGCCTTACGGAGATCCTCCGCCTCGCGGAATACCTCAGGGTCAAGACATCGCGCAGCCTCTGGATCTTTTCGTAATAGGTCCCAATTATTCATAACACAAAACTAGATATTGTTATGTTATAAATTTTACGTCTGTCGTCTTCCCGAATATGTCGCAGTCTTTCATGTCGTACCTCAACTCTACTAGGCCTCCCAGATATGTGCACGGTAGCGCTATTAGCGGGATCGTGAAGCGCTCCAGTTCCCTCCGTAATCGCTGAGGGCTCCCGCATATCTGCAACGGATTTTGCCCTTCGCCGCCTGCGGCCGAGTTGGCCACGGCCCGTTATTCCTCAAAAATTTGCAAGCCTCTGGTCGATCTCCCATAAAATTTCAAAAAATTGACAAAAATTTTTAAGTTTGAAAAATTTCTTCACCTATGCAGAAACCCCAAGATCTCCAATATCTGAAAGACGAGAGGACATTGAAGTTGACCGCGTGGTTGTTGCTGCTTCTGTCTCTCGGCATGCTTTTNNGGAGGCATATACATGCAAGTGGCTCTCCACCAGACTAAGGCGCCTCTGTGGCTCGGCATTGTGGCCGCCTTGCCGCTCGCCATACCGCTAGAGCTCTGGAACTTCCCCGACCCTGATACCCTATACAGGGTGATGGCGTTGCAGGACAGGTTCTTGATAGCGTGCTTCGGCTTCGCCATAGGGCTGGGCGCCATCTTGTTGTACGGCCTCAACCTCTTCACGACGCCCAACTTCGGGCTGAAGGCGTTCTTCGTCGGCGGCGTGGTGCTCGGAGGCCTCATCTTCGGAGTAGGCGTGGGCTTGGCCGGCTACTTCCCCGGCACCATCTGGATAGCGTTGGGGCAGGGGAGGAGGGACGCCATCTACGCAGCGCTCGGCGGATTGCTCGGCGCTTTCACTTGGTCCGTGATCTTCGGGCAGGTCAAGCCGTATCTGTGGGACGCGCTCAACTTCGGCGCCATAACGTGGCCTCAGCTCTTCGGCGTTCCCTTCGGCGATAAGCTGGCCATGTTCGCAGCCTCGTTGATATTCGGCGTTATTATGTTCTTGGTCTTCCTCTTCCTGCCGCGCTATCCGAGGCAGCCGATCAAACAAGCGTGCGGCTTCCACTTGGCCGGCAAGGGCGCGACCACAAGGTTCGAGGACGCCATCAAGGACGAGCAGGCCAAGTACCCCAGGCAGAACAAGTACTTGCTCGAGCTCATCAACGAGAGCAGCGTGAGGAACGCCAGATACGTCGTGGTGCTCGGCTTGGCGTTCACCATAGAGGCGGTGGCCGTGATAATACTCCACCAGATCTTCGGCGAATCGACCACCTACTCCTGGATAGGGGCGCAGCTCTCCTATCTGGTGAACCCGTATTGGGCCGCCTCCAACCCCTACTTCCAGCTCTTCGGCGGCATGCACATAGTCAACGGCGTTCCCGTGAACAAGCCCTTCAGCGAGATAGGGTGGGAGCCCATAACCGACCTCAGCACGTTTCTAGGCGGGCTGATCTCCGCCCTATTTATATCCAGAAGGTTCATGGGCTTCAAGAAACAGATACCCACGATATGGGCCCGCAGATTCGGCAACTCCGAGGTCAAGAGGTTCCTCGGCTCGTTCTTCGGCGCCTACTTGGTGCTGTTCGGCGCCAGGATGGCCAACGGCTGCGCCAGCGGCCACATCCTCAGCGGGAACCTCCAGATGGCCGTGTCGAGCTTCGTGTTCATGTTGGCCGTGATGGTCGGCGCTATGATAACGCTGCGCTACGTGTTGAGGCTCAAGATAAACTCCTGGGGCTTCGCGTAATCCCCCTTTTTTAAAGCCCCTCGCGGGCCCGAGGTTTCAGACCTTTTAACCCCTCGGCGTTGGTTGAGGGAGGTTCCGCACACTCCAAGGTCAAAGGCGGAAGGGGGTGCACTTGCCGGCTCCTCGGCTTTTGGCCGGATCCTTGCCGAGGAGGCGTTGGAAAGGGGGTTGAGGCGGTTCTCGCGAGCGAGGGAGGCCGCCGACCTTATAATTTAATTTGGGCGATTTTTTCCCTCCATGAGGGTCTACTCCAAGGAGCTCCAAGTCGAGACCCCTTCGAGGCGCTCCTTGGTCAACATAACGGAAAGGGTGGAGTCCGTCGTGAAGGAGTCGGGGATATCCGAGGGCATCGCCTTGGTCTTCTTGGCCCACGCCACGGCGGCCCTTTTCGCCAACGAGGACGAGCCCAGAATACGCAAGGATTACGAAAGGCTTTTCGAGAGGCTCGTGCCGGCTTCCGGCGATTACGAGCACAACGCCATAGACGACAACGCAGACGCCCACTTGCTCAGCGCTTTGCTCAAGCAGTTCTACGTCTTCCCGGTAAAGGGCGGAAGGCTAGTAAGGGGGACTTGGCAAGAGCTCTTCTTGGCCGAGTTCGACGGGCCTAGGCTACGCCGAGTTCACGTAGTCGTCATGGGGCAATGAGGGTGGTCTGCGCCCGTTGCGGCTACGAGAGAAAAGGCGATGAGCTCAGATGTCCCAAGTGCGGAGGCCCCTTTACCATCGAAGTGGACTTCCCCTATCGGGAAAGGGTAAGGGAAAACTTCCCCTACATCTCTCGTTGGATCACCCTCGGCGAGGGCAACACGCCCCTTGTGGAGGTCGAGGGGATCAAGTTCAAGTTGGAGTTCCTGAACCCCACCGGCAGCTTCAAGGACAGGGGCTCCGTTACGCTGATATCGGCGCTTGCAGCAAAGGGCGTCAAGAGGATATCCGAGGACTCGTCCGGCAACGCCGGGGCCTCGATAGCCGCTTACGGCTCCCTTGCCGGGATGGAGGTGGAGATATATGTGCCCGAGGCGGCGAGAGGCGGCAAGCTCAGGCAGATAGAGGCCTACGGGGCCAAGGTGGTGAGAGTCCCTGGCACGCGGGACGACGTGGCCAAAGCGGCTGAGTCCTCGGGCGCGTACTACGCCTCGCACGTCTGGCGGCCCGAGTTCAGAGATGGGATAAGGACCTTGGCCTACGAGCTGGTAAAGGAAGGGAAGGCCCCGGAGGAGGTGTACTTGCCGACATCGGCCGGTACCTTGCTCTTGGGCGTTTACTCCGGCTTCAAGCACTTGTTGGACTCCGGCGTTATCGACGAGATGCCGAAGCTCATCGCGGTTCAGACGGAGCAAGTGAGGCCCTTGTGCGCCGCGGTAAAGGGCGAGAGCTATGAGCCTCCTCAGAAGATCACGTCTATTGCCGATGCCCTGATATCCACGCGCCCGCCGCTTTTGCCCGAGATGGCCCGCGTCGTGAAGGAGCACGGAGATTGCGTGTGGGTCACAGAGGGCGAGATAGAGGCGGCTTGGAGGTGGCTGGCGAGGAGGGGCCTCTTGGTCGAGCCGTCCTCGGCCGTGGCGTTGGCCGGCTATTGGAAAAGAGGGGGCGGAAAGGAGTCCGTGGTGGTGCTCACGGGCAGCGGCCTTAAGACGATATGAGCTGGGGAAATTCCATAGCCATCGCCTCCGAGAGCTTCCAGGCGACCTATCTAGGCGTGAAGATATTCGAGATGGGCGGAAACGCAGGCGACGTCGCAGTCGGCGTATCCCTAGCGCTTACATATCTACTGCCCCATCTGAACGGCCTCGGCGGCGATTTGCTGGCCTTGTACGAGAGGGCTGGGTCCGTCAAGGCCGTGTTGGGCCTCGGCTGGGCCCCCTCCGGCGTCTCGGAGAGGCCGCCCGAGCTGGGCTTGAGGTCGGCGGTGGTTCCGGGCTACGTCAGAGGCTTGTGGGAGCTACACAAGGCGTTGGGATCCATGGAGTGGAGGAAGCTCGTGGGCTACGTGATCGACTTCTTGGAGGGGCGCGCGGTGGTCCACCCCTCCTTGGCCGAGTCCCTTTCCAAGACGCCGCTGGAGGGCCCGGGGGCTAAGCTCTACGCCTCGATACCTAGGGAGGCGGGCGCGCCCTATAGGCTCGAGGGCTTGCTGCGCCTCTACAAGATCTTGGCGGAGCACGGGCCCGATGGCTTCTACGAGGCCCTCGCCGAATCGCTTTCCGGCGATTACTTCGCGAAGGAGGATCTAACTCAATACAGGGCCGAGGTAAAGGACCCCATAGCCTTGGAGTACAAGGGATGGACCCTATACGAGGCCCCTCCGCCGTCTCTGGGCTTCGCCGTACTCCTTACCGTGCGTCTATCCGGAGACGAGCTTCCGCGCGATCCCTTCTCCTACGGCAGAATAAGGGCCGTGGTAAAGGCGGCTAGAAAGGCCCATTGGGCCCGCGATAGGTATCTAGGCGATGCGCCCGCGCCCATAGACAAGCTCCTCGGGTGCGAGGTCGAGCTCGGCGAGGCCGAGGCGCCGAGGCCTACGCCCGGGACGACCTATCTAGCCGTCGCGGATAGGGAGGTCTCCATATCGGCTATCCAAAGCCTTTACTACAACTTCGGCTCCCGGTACGTCGAGGGCCGATGGGGCGTCGTGTTGAACAACAGAGCCTCCGACTTCACCACGGGCGTCAACGCGGCTGCCCCGAGGAAAAGGCCGGCCCACACCCTTTCCGCGCTCGTGGCGGTGAAGGGAGATCAAACGGCCGTCTTGGGCTCGAGCGCAGCCCACTATAGGCCGGTTGTATACGCCCAACTGGTCCAGAACTTGGTCGACTACTCCATGGATCCGCGTAGGGTCGTGTGGTCCCCTAGGTTCATCTGGATCGGCGGGTGGAAGGCGGTGGCGGAAAGGGGCTACGAGGCCGGACCCGACGTGGAGTTCGTGGACTATCCCTCCAGGCTCGGCGTTGCCGCCATGGCGGTTCGGCGCGGGCGCCTCCTCGCTGCCGTCGCGGACATAAGGGGAGATGGCGCGGCGCTTTCGGCTTGATAGTTAATTGAGGAAAAGCTTTATATTTACCGATTGGCGGGGCGGTATGCTTAGGTTGCCGCCAGGGAGGAGGCCGCCCGACGAGATATACGTCTTCGTCGAGATACCGGCGGGCTCAAACGTCAAATACGAATACGACGACGAACTCGGCGTTTTGAAGGTCGACAGGGTCCTCTACACGGCCCTCGTCTATCCGTTCAACTACGGCTTCATTCCGAGCACCCTTTCGGAAGACGGCGATCCCCTCGACGTGGCCCTCCTCAGCGGCGCCGAGTTCTCGCCGGGCGTCGTGGTCGCCGCGAGGCCGTTGGGGCTCCTCGAGATGGAGGACGAGGAGGGCTTGGACTACAAGGTGATAGCGGCGCCCATCGAGAAGATCGACCCCTCCTACGCCGACATCAAGGACGTGTTCGACCTCACCAAGCCGACGCTCGAAAAAATAAGGCACTTCTTCGAGAGGTACAAGGAGCTGGAGCCGGGCAAGTGGGTCAAGGCCAAGGGCTATCTGGGCGTCGAGGAGGCCAAGAAGTACATCATGGAGGCCATCGAGCGCTTCAAGAAAAGCTCGACCTAATAGAGGCCGCGGCCAAGTCCAAGGCCTCCCTTCCCGCATCCACAAGTGGGTAGAAGCTGACGAAGCCGTGTATCATGCCAGAAAACATCACGGCGACGGCCCGCGACCCGGAGGCCCTCATCTTGAACGCGTATAGCTCCCCCTCATCTCTCAGCGGGTCGTGCTCGGCGATTATGATCAACGCGGGCGGTAGATCCCTGAGGTCTGCCAATATGGGCGAGGCCCTTATATCCCAAGCATCCTCCGGCCTGCCTAGATACTGCTTGCCGAACCAAGACATGGCCTCTATGGACAAGAAGGCCGCCTCGCCTACTCCATACTCGGCGATGGACATAGTGGGGATCCCAGTCATGTTGACCACGGGGTATATCAGGACTTGTTTCCTCACCAAGCGTTGGCCGGAATCCCTGTCCAGTATGCTCACCACAGCCGCCAAGTTGCCGCCGGCGGAATCGCCGGCGACCGCGATCTTGCCCGGGTCTGCTCCGAACTCGTGGGCCCTATCGGCGGCCCACCTCAAGGCCGCGTACGCATCGTCGACGGCCGTGGGGAATTTATGCTCGGGCGCGAGCCGGTAGTCCACGGACACGACTACCGCGTCTGCCTGCCTCGCGAGCCTCCGGCATATATGGTCGTGGGTCTCCACGCTGCCGAAGACGAAGCCGCCGCCGTGGTAGTAGACCACTAGGGGAAGGTCGCCGCCTCTCCTGGGCATATATACCCTGGCCCTTATCCTCCCTTGAGCGACGGGGACCTCCAGATCCCTTACCTCGGCGACGGGCTCCTTGGCCATGGAGACCACCAGCTTGCTCTGCTCGTCCACAACTTTACGCAGATCTTGCGGAGATATCTGGGCGGAGAAGGACAAGGGCTTAAGCGCCGACAGCAGCGATCTTATCTGGGGGTCAAGCGGCATCAGAACACCATGGGGATATAGCCCGAGTTTATGTATTGGGCTATCCTCTCGCCCGCCGGCATCAACCTCACCAACTTCGAGAGCTTATCCTCTATCCCCCTCATCTTGGCGTAGTTTATACACGCCGAGTCCACCGCCCCGGCTGAATTCAAGGCGTCGAACATCTGTTTGGACTGCCCGGCGAGGTCGACCAGCCTATCTTGGCTGGGCCCGAAGAACACGATCTTCAAGTCCTCGTACCTCTTGGCCTCCAAGGATTTAGCCGCCAACGTCAACGCGAGATCCATCTTCTCGTCGCCGCTCATTATCACGAACAAGACCTTCATGAAGGAAAATCGATGTGTTTTTTTAAGCTTTTAGAAGAATGCGTCCAGGGAGGAGCTCCTGGCCTTGCCCAACGCCCGCCTCAAGCGCTCCAGCCCCTTCTCGACGCGCTCTCTGCTGAAATCGTGTTCCTCCACCAATATCTCCACCACCTTGGCCTCGTCCGGCTCCTTGAACTCCACCTTGTACCGATCGGTGGCCGGCGGATTGAGGAAAATCCTCTTAATCTCCAGGGGGTCCACCGGCCACTGGACGCCCTTTAGGACGGTCTTGAGGGCGTTCTCCAAGGAGCCGTGCTCGAGGATTATCCTATACGCCCTTTGAGGCCCTATCCCCGACACGCCGTCGGGATTGTAGTCCGTGCCGAGGAGTATGGCTATGTCCACGAGCTGCTCCCTCGACTTCAGCTTCAGCGCCTTGAGGACTTTATCGAGCTCTATCAGTTCCGGCGGGACCTCCACGTACTCATCGCCGACCTTACGCTTGGAGGATACGGCGAGGTTCCTCACCAGACGAGGCGCTCCGAAAAGGAGCGCGTCGTAGTCTTGGCTGCCCGCCCCCCACGCCGATCCCTTGGCCGCCATGTAGGCCGCCTGCGCCTCCCCCTCGCTGGGGGCTTGGACCCAAGGTATGCCCATGGCCGTGAGGAGGGCCTTCGCGTCCTCCGCCATGGAGTCCGTGACGTATATAACGCGCTTGGCGTATTTCGCCGCCTCCTCGACGTTCCCCTCGGCGGCCGCCCTCTCCAGCTGCTCTCTGGCCTTCTCCTTGGCGGCCCTCCTGGCCTCTATCTCGGCTCTCTTCAGCTCGGGGGGCTTTCCGTCGAACACGTAGACCGGCTTTATGCCCGCCTCGACTAGGTTTATAGTCCTATAAAAGAGGCCGTTGAGGTGGCTGGTGATCCTCCCTCTGCTGTCCATTAGGGGCGTTCCGTCGGGTTGCCTAATGGAGGCGAGGAATTGATAAAGGGCGTTGTAGGCGTCCAGCGCGATTACGCGGCCGGCGAGTTGCTCCAGCTTGACCTCCCGCCTGGCCTCTTGCGGGATAAGCTTACCCAGCTCCGTGACTCCCACGCGAATAAGGGCCGGGATATTTAAATCAGTGCCTTTTGGAGACCTGGTAGAACTCCTTGCCGCCCTTAACGATCCTCTTTACGTGTATTTTTCCGTACAGCTCCAGAATCATTAACGCCTTCCTCAACTCGGCCTCGGTGATGTCGGGCCTGGCCCTCTTCAAGAACTCCATGATCTCCTCGGACGTCACAGTCTCTTGCCTCTTAAGTTTATATATGGTCTCGATGGCGTCGTTTACGAGCGCCACTGTTATGTTCTTCATAAATACAGCGGCGGAGCGGCCTTGGCCTTACTGGCGGTCTGCAACTGCCTGGCCTTCTCCAGCCAGCTCTCGTAGAACTTGAGCATGTCTTGTGTTATGGACGGCTTGACCTTGTTGAGGGCGGCCTCGAAGTGCCTCATGGCGACCTCCTTGGCGTTTATGTCCTCCCTCAAGGCCATAAAGGTGGCCTCCCTCACCACGAGCTCTATGTCGGCGCCCGAGTAGCCCTCGGTCCTTCTGGCCAGCTCCTCGAGGTCGACGTCTTTCGCCAAGGGCACGTTTCTGGTGTGGATGAGGAATATGTCGAGCCTCGCCTTGAAGTCGGGCGGGGGCACGTAGATTATGCGGTCGAATCTGCCGGGCCTGAGGAGCGCGGGGTCCACGAGGTCGGGCCTGTTGGTGGCCCCTATAACGACCACGTTCTCGAGGGTCCTCACGCCGTCCATCTCCGCCAAGAGCTGGGCCACCACGCGCTCTGTGACGAAGGAGTCGACGCCTAGCCCTCTGGCGGAGGCCAAGGCGTCTATCTCGTCTATGAAGATCACACACGGCGCGGCCATTCTGGCCTTCTGGAATATCTCGCGTATCATCTTCTCCGATTCGCCGACCCATTTCGAGAATATCTCGGGCCCCCTCACGGCTATGAAGTTGGCGCCCGACTCTGTGGCGACGGCCTTGGCCAAGAGCGTTTTGCCGGTGCCGGGAGGGCCGAACAGCAATATGCCCTTGGGGGGCCTCAGCCCGAACTTCTTGAACAACTGCGGATACTTCAAGGGCCACTCGACGGCCTCCCTCAGCTCTTGTTTGACCTCCGAGAGGCCTCCGATGTCTTTCCACTTGACCTTGGGCACCTCTATGTGTATCTCGCGGAGAGCCGACGGCACTATCTCCCTCATCGCGTCGAGGAAGTCCTGCATGGTCACTCTTATCTTCTCCAGGGATTCTGCAGGTATCATGGGCTGGTTGAGGTCGACCAGACCGCTCTGTATTGCCCTCCTCAAGGCCCTTATGGCGGCCTCCTTGGCCAACGCCGCTATGTCGGCGCCCGTGTAGCCGTGCGTCATCTCGGCCAGCTTTCTGAGATCCACGTCGGGACTCAGAGGCATGTTGCGGGTGTGTATCTGGAGGATCTCGAGACGCCCCTTGAAGTCGGGCGGATTGATCCAGATCTCCCTGTCGAACCTCCCGGG
>DANS01000015.1:91342-92633 GCA_002497345.1 Thermoproteus sp. UBA157 | reverse complement strand
GCCGCGGGCTTGCCCCTGTTGGAGAGGTTTGCCCTATCCGCCGAGCTTAGAGGCGTCGACCTCTTCGTGTACAGCTACGAGGAGGTGGCCGAGATGGCGAGGAGGGGCAACCCGCTGGCGCTATCGGCTCTAGTGGAGGGGCGGCCTCTGCTCATAAGCGAGAGGGTTAGGGCGCTGTCTGAGGAGCTAAAGGCGAAATACGTGAGGCGCGGCAAGACGTGGGTCCCCAAAGACGCGCCGTGAATAGCCGCCTCCCCATAAGCCGGGCGCAGCCCGGCGAGTTTAAGCGCCGGCCTGGCCGCATGCGCCTTTAAACAATCGCGGCGCCAGCTGCTCGGCATCCTTTACAGACTCCTTTTCCGCGGCCAGCCATACCAAGCCCGCGGCGCGATCTCTTGCGCTGCTCGGCCGTGAGGCGCCCTGCGGCTTCCGGCGTTTGTTGGCAAGCGCTACCCAAGGCGCGGCGTGCGCCGCCTGGCGCGTGCTGGCTGCCGAATCGTGCTGGGTAGCCGTATGTGGGCGGCCCGCTGTTGCCGACACCTTCCTCACGCCGTAGGGCCGCCAGCCGGGCGAGGGGATTCTGCTTGCGCCGACAGCTAAAGACACAGAGGAGGCGAACGCGGTGAAGAGGAGAGCTGCTTCGGAGCACGGGGTCCAAAGCACAATGAGCCACCGTATTAACGACGCCGTCCCTGGCCGTGGAGCCAAACTTGGCAGGAATTTATCTGCTCTTGTAATCATCCTCCGGCGCGTCGAGGTCAAGTGAGGCTTCGTCCAAACGTGTTTGTGCGCCCCAGCGGCCTTGTAAGGCGAGGCGAGAGGAGGCCCGAGAGGGGGCCTCTGCGAGCAGGTGGCCTACGCCCGGCGCTCGGCGGCCGACGGCGGTTGCCTTGTAGCTTCGGCTTCTGCCGTCACGTCGAGGTTCACGGCGGCGAGGTGGTGGATTCGGCAACTGGTTCAAAGATTGGTCGCGCTCACGGCGCGGGTAGCGCCCAGTTAGAAGGTAAGGCTCGACGCCGCGCTGAGGTTGAGGGCCTTGGCGATCCGCGGCAGGGAGGGGTTGAAAGGCGCCTCACTGGATGTACTCCAGCACGTCCTCCATGAACCAACGACTGTTATGCCGCCGTCTTCCCCCGCGACGAGCTCGGCCCTCCTTCGCGCCAACCTCATCTCGAGACCTCGCGCATCTTCTCGACGCGTTGCCGGCGCCTCCGCCTAACACGAGAAACCTCTTCGACATATCCAAGGTATATCGAGTTGATAAAATTTAAGGTCTTATTCTTTTGATTTT
>DANS01000015.1:84782-91335 GCA_002497345.1 Thermoproteus sp. UBA157 | reverse complement strand
CTCAACGATACTCCTATGAAGTTGAGCTCCGGCGCTAAATGGGGCGCCGCGACGGGCGCCATCGCCGGCGTCATTTCGGACGTATGGATATACCTTAACAGGGAGCAGATCGCCGAGGCGGTGAGGCAAGCGTTGGCGAGATCTGGCGCCCCCTTAACGCCCAGCCAGATAGACCAAGCCGTGCAGCTCGCCATATCTACGTCGTATGCAGCGGCGATCGTCGGCGGGGTGATCGTTTACGTCATCATAGGCTTGATAATGGCCGCGGTCTGGGATAAGCTCAAGATGCCTTGGTTCTCCATAGGCGCGATATTCGGCCTCGCGCTGTCGGCGATAGCGGTTGCCTCCGGCCTCATCGCGGCGGCCTCGGGAGCGGGCGGAACCGCCCTCGGCGTTGTGGAGGACTTCGCGTTTTCTCTGCTGTTGGCCTACCTTATGGGACGCTTCGGCCGTTAGGCCCCTCCTCCGATACTGTATCGCTCCTCGATAATTAGCCCGCTCAACTCCTCGTTGAACTCGAGGATGCCGCCGATGGCGAGGCGCCGATCGGGCCAATGGGTTAGGGGGCATCGTCGACGCCAGACTCGTTATATCTGGACGCCGTGTCTTCCGCGTTGCTCGACCAAGGTAAACGCGACGGATAAGGCCATGAGGGGCGCGAGCTCGAGGCGCACATCGAAGACTTTAATCGGGAAATCGACCAACACATGAGGACGCTCGCGCTAAGGCTCGCCTCTAGGTCCTACGCAGATGAGGGGATGGTGCAAATGCTCATGACGATACCCGGCATATACAACGCCTATATCAACGGCGATAGCGTGGTGCTCGAGATCGACGAGGCGGCTATACAGCCTGCTGAGGCGGCCAGAAGGGTCATGGATTTGGGCTACGAGCTAGTCCTCCCCCACTACGTCTTCGAGGTGAAGAGGGGCGATCCGTGGCGGCTCAAGGAGCTCGTAGAGGGGGACCTCCCGCCGCATATCGTGGCTGCGTATTTCGACGTGGACGAGCGGTTGGCCTACACGGCGGTCCTCCCGGGCGTTGGGCCCGAGGAAGCCTCGGCGTATTTGAAAGACAGAGGGCTTAGGCCAAAGCTAGTGGACGCATACTTGAAGCCGATCAGGTTGAGCTTCGGATAACGAAAAGCTTTTTGTTGGTTCTATCTAAGACACGTGGATGAGGTCAAGACCAACATATTGGACCTCTTGCGCAAGGAGGGCCCCCAGCCCGTCTACAAGATAGCAAAGGCTCTCGGCTTAAGCTACGGGGCCGCCCAGTGGCACATCTTCTATCTGGAAAGGCAAGGCCTCGTGAAGACGTACAAGGTCGGCAACAGGAGATACGCCGCCATAAATCCGGCCGCCGATGCGCTCAGCATTATAAAGGTCGAGGACGTCCTCGAGGATGTCGCGTTGACCCTCATGGCCTACGGCATAAAGCCCAACATGACAGTCGCCGAGGCCGTCGAGAGGCTGGAGAGGGTGGCCCCCCATTTGGCCGAGCTTGTTAAGATGATGGCCGAGGAGCGTTATAAAGAAAGGGAGCGAAGGGGCGCAAACGTTTAAAGATTACTTCTGCGGGAGGGCATGGAGGTATCCGTCGTGGTGCACCACACGTGCGCCTCCAGCTGGAAGCTCTACAAGGACGCCAAGGCGAGGGGCCTCTCAGTAAAGTTCGTCCCGGCCTCGCTGGCCGATTTAAGGCGCGCTGTTCTGGGCATTCCGGCCGTGTTCGCAGACGGGAGGCTGGTCTTGTACGACCCCGTGACCGCCGACGACCTCGAGGCCTTGTTGCGGGGCTCCGCAAGGGCGCAATTGACCGTCGAGGAGGCCGTGGACAATTTCGTGACGGGCGTCACGTACAACCAAGCTCTTCTGTCCTTGGCCGTGTTGCATAAGTCCTTCAAGCCGATCCTCGCCGATCGGGAAGTCGTCGAGGTGCTCACGAGGGCGCGCCTCCGCGAGGCGCCCGAGGTGGCTAAGGCCGCCGCCGAGGAGATATCGAGGCGGGACGCCCAGCTCTTCGCCGAGAACAGAAACCGTATGCTGAGGGCTCTGGCCTACGGGCTCGTCCGAGAGCTCTACTGGCTTGGCATAAACCCGGCGTCGATAGGCGTCGAGCAGATCTCCTTGTGGCTCCTCGCCAAGGCCACTGTGGGGAGGCTGGGCCTCCAGTATCCGAGGCCCCACGTGGATAAAGACGTGGCGGAGGCCCTCGCGGCTATACTAAAAGAGAGGGGGGAGCACTACTTGGCCAAGGTTGCCGAGGAGCAGTCGTCGATACTCTCAGACCGCGAGTTCCTTTCGCTATTTGGCTAAGAACACGCAGACGCGAATGCCTACTGTGGGCCCTCGAAATCGACAAATAGCGTAAGCAATAATTAATAACTATCAATGTATACAACTCATGCGTACGGGTCTACTGGTTGGCGTAATCGTAGTGGTGGTGGTAATAGCCATAGTGGCGGCCATCTTGGCCACGAGACCCTCGGCGCCGCCTTCGCCGACTACAGTCACCTCGGTGGTTACCTCGGTCACTACAGTCAGCGGGACGGCCACGACAGTGGTCCAGACCGTCACAGTGACGGCGCCCGGCACCACCACTACCACCACCGGGCCGCCCACCATAACCTTCTACACTTGGTGGGCCGGCCTCGAGAGGTTCGCCATAGATGCCGTTATAGGCAACTTCACTAAGCTCTATGGTATAAGGGTCGAGAAGACCGCAGTGCCGGGCGGCGCCGGCGTTAACGCCAAAATAGCGATACTCACGTTGATACAAGCCGGCAAGCCGCCGGCGGCCTTCCAAGTCCACTGCGGCCCCGAAATGATAAGCTACATATACGCGGCGCCTAACGGGGTCGAGTCCTTCGTGAACATGACGTCGGCGGCTCAGCAGATAGGCTTGATACAACAAGCGCCCGGCGTGGCGTGGGCCTGCTCCCTCAACGGGGGCATGTTCTCCCTGCCCGTGGACGTCCACAGAGCCAACTTGATAATGTACAACAAACACCTACTGGACAAGATAGGCGCCTCGGTGCCCACCACAGTGCAAGACCTCTTGGCAGTGTGCCAGAAGGCCGCGGCCGCCGGCATACCTTGCTTAGTTTTGGGCGGCGCCGATCAATTCACCTTGTTGCAGACTTGGGAGAACTTGTTCCTGGCCGTGGGCGGTCCCTATAAGTTCATGCAGTTCTTATACGGAACTCTGCCGCCCAACGATCCCTCCATAGTGGAGGCCACCCAGCTCTACCTCAACTTGACCAAGTACCTATCGCCAGACTGGTCGAGCGTGGACTGGACCGGCGCTGTGGCGGATGTCGTCCAAGGGAAGGCCCTGGCCCACGTAGACGGCGATTGGGCCGTCGGCTTGATACACAACGTGTACCCCAACGTGACCATGTGTACCGTGGACAACATCACACCTAACTGCGACATCATATTCGCCCCGTTCCCCGGCACGCAGGGCATCTATAGCTTGGTGATAGACTCGGTCGCTGTGCCCGTCGGCCCCGAGGAGTCGTACGGAGTGCTCTTCGCCAAGTTCTTCGCGGGCCCGCAAGGCCAGACAATATTCAACCCGATCAAGGGCTCCATCGCCACGTATAAGAACATAAGCACCTCGATATACCCAACCGCGGTGCAACAATGGGAGGCCCAGCAGTACCGCGACGCGAGGTTCTACGTGTATTCGTTAACCCACGGCGGTTTGTTCTCGGACGTGTGGCAGAACTTGTTGCAACAAGTAGTCGTGTTGACGCAGACCGGCAACACCAACTTGTGGTACTCCACCGTGGCCAAGGCGCTCGCCACGGAGAGGCAGGAGTGGAACGGCTGGTACATGGGCTTCCCCAATAACAAGTTCTGGGGCAACGCGACGGCCACGTCCTAGTTCATGAAGATCTCGCTTCTTTTTTTCCTCGCTCCAGCCTTGATCTTTGCGGGCATTCTATACTACTTCGTGTTGTGGAACTTCTACATAGCGTTGACCAATTACTCGATACTCCACTTGAGGCCTCAATTCGTCGGCTTGGCCACCTTCGCCTCCCTCTTCTCCGACCCCGATTTCGTGTCCTCCTTAGAGAGGACCTTGTTGTGGGTCGTGATACTGGTGGCCGCGGGCAACTTAATGGCAATATTAATAGCCTCGGCCATCTACAACATAGATAGCCCGAGGATCAGAAACATAACAACGGCGTTTTTCATATATCCCTTGGCCGTCTCCCTGGTGGCGTCAGGCATCATATGGCGTTGGCTCTTCGACGTCGATCGCGGCATAGATGCGATGTTGGGGGCCAAGATCCTATGGCTCCAAGGCCCGAACGCATTCTGGAGCACCGCGCTGGTATCCGTTTGGGTCTACACGGGCTTAGGCGTCTTGTTCTACCTAGCCATGTTCTACAACGTTGACAAATCGCAGATCGAGAGCGCATACGTAGACGGCGCTAACACGATCGACGTGATGTTGAGGATAGTGATACCTCAATCGAGGCAAGCTCTGATCATCGCGACGATCTTTTACACGCTGTTCTCCATCCAGATGTTCGATCTGCCCTACACCATGCTCTTCTTGAATCCGTTCACGATGACACTCGTGATATACACCTACTTCAAATTCGCTACGCTATATTTCGCCACGGCAAGCGCCGCCGCTATAGTGATCTTGGCCCTATCGGCGGCTATAGTGATACCCTACTCCATGTACGGGTTCAGGAAGTGGCTGAAGCTATGAACGCCCGCGCGCTTTTCGCATATTTCGTGATAATCGTCGTGGGCGCCGTCTGGGCTATGCCATTATATGCGATGGTGGTGGGCTCGCTCAAAAGCCTCTCGGAAGTGATGTCCACATCTGTCCTCACCCCGCCGACTGCTATCGACGTGAGTAGCTTGATCTCAGCCGCCGAGCATTTGGCCGCGCCTCTGCTCAACACGGCGATTGTCGTAATCCCAGTGGCGTTGGCGGCCACCTTCGTGGGGGCCATGGGCGCCTACGCCTTATTGAGACTTGTCGGCAGCTTGAGGGATGGCCTCATCACCGCCATAGCCATAGCCACGTATCTGCCCTATCAAGTGGCGTTGGTGCCGCTGGTGGACTTCGTCAAGTCGTTGGGGCTTTACAACACACTCCCCGGCTTGGCGCTGGCCTTCTTCGTGTTCTTCGTGCCGTTCGCCACATTGATGATGTACATATTCATGACGGCTCTCCCCAAACAAGTGGTGGAGGCCGCGGAGATAGACGGCGCGTCTGAGCTCGCGTTGTTCAGACGCGTTGTGTTGCCCTTGACGGGGCCCGGCTTCGTCTCCACCGCCATATTCTTGACCATACAGGGGTGGAACAACCTCTTCATACCGCTGGTGTTGACCAGAGGCTACACCAAACACGTGATGCTCACCCTCTTCAGCTTCACTGGCCAGACCGGCAACGTCTACAACCAGATGTACGCCGCGGCGCTCATAGCGTCCCTCCCGCCCCTCTTGGTGTTCGTGGCGCTCGGCAGGTACTTCATAAGAGGGCTCCTCGCGCTGGGCACCGGCGGCAAGGCCTAAGCCTTAGCGACCAACACGCATGGGTGCGGGTAGCATGGGTGCTAGTTGTTCGACCCGAGGAAAGGCGCGATGAGCTTTTCTATAGAGGGGGCTAGCTGAGCGCCCTTGCCGAACACGTGCGGGGCGGGCCTCCCCTAACTCCGTGCCTGGGCGTGAGGCTGATCGGCAAGACCTCCGTCGTGAGGACGTTCCTCAACGAGGGCGGGCTCCCCTACATATACGTGGACGCGAGGGCTCTGTCCACCTACGGCTACACCAAGCAAGGCCTCTACACCATACTCCCCGAGGCGTTGACGAGGCTGAGGGGGAAGTTCGCCGATGTGGCTGAGTACTTGAGAAAGCTCGGGGGAGTACACGCGGGGCCTCTCGGCATTGAGCTTGATTGGGGCGAGAGGGGATTCTCCATATTCTCGATATTGAACGAATATGCGGAGGATCGAGGGACTCGATAGCGGCCATCGACGAGGCGCAAGATCTCAGATTCGTGAAGGGTCTCGACTTCGGCAAGTTGCTGGCCTACGCCTACGANNGCTGACGGGGTCGGAGATGGGGCTCCTACATAATCTCCTACGCTTCGACGAATACGACGCGCCTCTATACGGCAGAGCGAGGTGCAGGCGGGGAGGTTCTCAGGGACGAGCCCCTCGAGCATCTGAGGGCGGGATTCGCCGAGGCGGAGGCCGCCGAGAGGGAGCTGGAGAAGGCCGTGGAGGCGTTCGGCGGATCCCCGGCTGGCCCTATATGGCTACAAGGCGGCTTGCATGAGGGAGCGCAACGCCTTGGAGGCGGCGCTCGAGGAGGCCGTCCGCACGGCTCCGGGCGAGCTGAGGCGCCCGTCCTCGGCGTCGGAACTCTGCGCACACGTCCTGAGGGCGGTCGCCGCGGGCCACAACGGATGGAGCTCCATAGGGAGGGCGGTCGAGGCGTGGGCGGGCAGACACATACACGACGAGACACTCCGGCGTGTGTTAAACAAGCTAATTGCCATGAGCCTGCCGGGCGAGGGG
>DANS01000015.1:0-84774 GCA_002497345.1 Thermoproteus sp. UBA157 | reverse complement strand
GGCTCTAGCGCCCGGCGAGGGGCCTCGCCAGCTCCATGATCTTGGCGTAGTGGTCCTTGGCCTTAACGGCGGCGCTGGCGAGTAGGACGCCCCGTGTGCCGAGCCTCAACGCAGCCTCCACGTCCTCCCCCGACTCTATCCCCGCCCCCGTTATCACCGCCACCTCGGGGAAATGCTTGCCGACCAGCTGGACCGTCTCCACGACCGCCTCGGGCTTATACTTGGAGACCGCCCGCCCCGTACCTATGAGCTCCGGCGGCTCCACGGCGACTGCGTGAGGGCCTAGGGCAGCCGCCGCCAAGCTGGTCCTGGGGTCGGGGGCGCACACCACGACGTCGAGCCCAACCGCCTTGGCTCTGGCCACCAGCCTCGCCAAGTCGTTGAGCTTGAGGGGCGCTTCGCTGTGGTTCAAGATGAGCCCGGCCGCCCCCGCCTCCTTCACGTTGTCCACCGCCACGTGGGCTGTGTGGGCGCCCGGGGAATCGACGTCGGCTCCCTGGGCGTACACAGGTATCTCCACCGACTGGGCCACCAACGCCAGCTCTAGATGGTTGGGAGCCACGGCTATGCTCACGCCGAGCTCCCTCGCAACCCTCTCCGCAGCTTTAGCTATATCTAGAGCGCGCCGCCCCGCCGCCTCTCCATACGCCTTGAAGTTTATGATCAGAATCGGCAACTTCATGCATCAAGCTATCTCCACCGGTTTTAAACTTGCTCTCCCTATAGTTAAACCCAGTAAAACCTCGATATGGAGGGCGATAGAAACCACGGCCGCGGCCGTCGGCGCCGATAGGCCCGCAACGCCGGGCGGTCGCCCGCCCGACGCCGCGAGCCGTACCCCGAGCCCCGCGGTTGTCCGCGGAGCGGCCTGGGGGCGGCCGTGGCCGTGGTTGAAACAACCTAGCTCCAAATTTATAAAGAAAAAATGTATAATATAGATATTATCCTTTCAGTTTAAACGTAAGTTGCTGGATCTCCGCGGCTCGCGGAGGCGCCGCATAGAGGCTCAAGTCTGGCATTGTTCGCCCAAGGAGTAGGAGAGGTAGTAGCCGGTGCCGTTGATGACGACGCCCATGGGCCAATTGGAGGCTCCATTGCCCGTCTCCACGGTCCGGGTCCCGACGAAAGTCGCGTAGAAGCCCCACGGAGGGCTGGTCGCCACTTTGACCACATATGTCTGGTAGATCGACGCCGTCGAGCTCTCCAGATAGCTGAGCAGGTAGGAGGCTGCGAAGCCCACGAAATGGCTCAACAACGGATCCTCCAAAACTGCCTCGGCCAGATACTCGGCGATGGCTCCGCCTATGTCGGCGGCCCAGCCCGGTATCCCAGCCTTATACGAGTTCATCACGTCTTGAAGCACGTAGTCGACGTAGCTGGTGGTTACCTGGGCAGGCGCCGGCGCGTTGCTACAAGGCGAGGTCTCGACTATGTAGCCTATGCCGGGATTGTAGTAGAAGCTCTGCCCGTCGAGGAGGGCGAAGGCGCGACCCGCAAGGCCCTGCCCTATGAGGTAGGAGAGCGTGGCGGTGATTATGCCGTTGCCCACATCTATATAGGGGTATACGTAGAGGTTCCCCGAGCTGTAAGACGTCACGTCCAAGACCATGGTGCCGTTGGCGATATAAACCGGCGTGCATGTGCCCGTCTGGATAGCGCAATCGTAGAAGGTGACGGCGGCTATATCGCCCACGGGCCCTAGATATAAGGCTCCCGAGCCCGGGACGGTGTATACAGGTCCCATATTGCCAGCCGCGCAACTGACCCCTAGGGAATTACCGGGGACCACAGATACGCCACCTGTCAATCCACAGAGGGGGGAATCGATAAAGATATTGGTATTCTGCGGGAAGCTCCACGTGGGCTCCGCCGAGGTTGCGGATATTACGTAATAGCCCGTGGAGTTATATATCGCGTAAGATGCGTAGAAGCCGCTGCCAATCTCGGCGTAATTAGCGCCGCCAGTATCGATGCTTATACTGATCACGCCGTTGTTCCACACGCCGGATCCCCAAGCCACGTAGAAGAGAGGCCACGGCCCCTCGAACTCGTAGCAGCTTTGTAGGACCCACTCGTCCGGGATGTCGGGCCCGTTGCCCTGTATATAGACGTCTAGCGATGTGTTGCCCATGCAAGAGCCGAGGTACGTGTAGCCGTAGGGATCTCCGCCTGCTTTGCGCGCAGAGCCGACGGCAGACAACGTGGCGTTGTACCGACGCATCGCCTTAGGCCACGGGAGCGGCTTGATGTTGCTGAAGTTCACGGCGATAGCTATCAGGATCTTATCGCCGTTCAGCAACCAGCTGGGGTTGTAGGGCACGGCCAAGACGGCAATCCTCACTGTGTCGTTGGAGAGGTAGTCCACGAAGGCCAATAGGGAGGGCCATCCGCCGCCGCGCCTCCACGCGCTCGCGATGTATTTAACTAGAGAGCCCGTGAGGTTTATATCGACGGAGCCCTCGCCGTAGTAGTGACCGATGGTGTAGATAGCCCTCGGCGTGTACATGAACAAGCTGACCGATATCGGGACGGAGCTTCCGTTTAGATAACCGCGTATCGACAGCAAGGGGCCCAGGACCCCGGTGTCGTAGTACCCAATCCAGTAGGTCCTACTCGTCTTCACGAGGAACGGCGCAACGCGAGGCAACGCGACCGCCGACGACAAAAGCAGCGCGAAGATCGCCAACAGGAGCGCCGCCATCAAGGCCTTCGAGGATTCCATATATCTCATAGCCCCTCTCTTTTTATTTTTTTCCGGCTAAATATATGAAATCAACTGTGCAAGAACAGATAAGCTTTAATTATGTTCATATTTCAGTATATGGTCAAGGTAATAAAGAGGGATGGAAGGGAGGAGGAGTTCGTGCCGGAGAAGATAGTGGTCAGCATCTTGAAGGCGGGAGCGCCTCTAGACGTGGCGCGTAAGATAGCGAGGAAGATCGAATGCGCCGTATCGGACAGCGAGGCCGTCACCGCCAAGGATCTCGCGAGGATGATCTTGGCGGAGCTTAAGAAGGCCAACGAGGAATGGTACCGCAACTGGATCCTATTCGACAAGGCCGTTAAGCGGAGGCATACCGACAAGGAGCTACAGATATAGCGGATCCGCGGGAAGCCGCAAGCCTCGGTCTTTTTGACCTCTTGCGACCGCCACCGGTAGCCGCGCTAGGTTCTCCCGACGCCGGTTAATCTCGGCGGCAAGTTAGTGCTCGCGCGCCCCCTTTCTGCTCCAGGCCCGTCGGGAGATGCGCTTCCGCGCGGGCTCTACGGCGCCCGGGACAGGCCGGCCCGGGGGCTTGACCAAGCCCCTCATCTGCCCGGACGGGGCGCGGCAAGCGCTTCATGGACCTCCATCGGGCGTTTAAGGACGGCGTTGGTCCGTTCGGCGGAAAAAAGGGTTCGTAGCCGGGACGCGAGCTCGATTGCCCAGAGCAAAGGCACCTCGTCTCTGCGCTTCAAAGTTGCATCTGGGGCGTCTGACGCGCCGGTTTGGCGGTCCTTCCATCAACGGGGACAGATGGTGTAGGCGTTGTCCAGCTGGACATGAGGAGCTGCTCGACCAACAAGCGCGTATCCGCCGACGGCGATAAGACGGCCGTCTCGACCTACGACGGAATCGTCGAGCTGTATAATCGCGAGGGCGCCTTGCTCATCGCGATCATATCGCGGTGATGGAGGCGCTGGACGGTCGAGAGTTTAAATCCTCGGCTCTATAGCTATGTGGAGCTCGATGGCTTCCCCTGGCGCGATTTCGACGTGGAGTTTGCCGTGCTTTTCGGCTCTAGGGCTGGCGGCACGAAGATCAAGGGCGATTGGGATATCGCGGTTTGGCTGAACGACGTGGGGAAATACGCGGATCTCCTCGCCGCGCTGGCCAAGTTCCTGGGCACGAGGGAGGAGGACGTGGACCTGGTGCCTCTCAACTACAGACTTCCCTGCCATCTCCTCATGGAGATCCTCCGGAGGAAGCCCATATATGTCAGAGATGTGGAGAGATATCTAGACATAAGGTTTAAGCTTCAAAACCCTTGCGTGGATTTCTTCATAAGCGCTAAGAAGCTCGGCTTGGAGGAGCCTCCATGGCCGTTGTGAGGAGGCTTCTGAAGATAGTCGAGGAGAGGAGCGTCTTGCTCAACGAGATAAAGCCGGAGGAGCTAGGCGACTTCAAGGCCTATTTCTCGGCTGTGTATCTCCTACAAACCCAAGCCCAAGCCTTGATAGATCTGGCGCAGAGGGCGGCGGCCTTAAGGGGGCTCGAGGTGAGCGGATATGTAGATGCCGGCGAGAAGTTACGTCTGATAGGCCTTATAGACGACGAGGATCTGAGGCTCTATAAGGCAGTCGTGGCCTTTAGGAACATCGCCGTGCATCAATACGCCGCGGTCGACGTGGAGGTCGTCAGGAGGATCTTGGCCCGTGGGGAGTATAAAAAAGTCGTGGAGCTCGCGAGGAAGATAGCCAAAGTCTTCGAAGACCCCTAGCGTTGCAACAACTTCTTGAGAACGTAGGGCAGTATTCCCCCATGTTTTATGTACTCGACCTCCGCCCAGGTGTAGACGGCGGCCTTGGCCTTTATCTCGTCGATTTTCCCATCCTTTCTGTGTATCCTCACGACGACCTCCTTGCCTGGCGCCAGATTCTCCAGGCCGACCACGTCTATTGTCTCAGATCCGTCCAGCCTCAAGCCGTCGACGGTCACGCCGGGCGGTAGTTGAATCGGCACGATGCCGACCATCGTTAGGTTCGAGCGGTGTATCCTCTCGAAGCTCTCCGCTATAACCGCCTTTATGCCCAAGAGCTTCGGCCCCTTAGCGGCCCAGTCCCTGCTGGAGCCTGCGCCGTAGGTCTTCCCGGCCAGTATTACAAGCGGCACGCCCTCCTGTTTGTACCTCTCGGCGGCCTCGAAGACCGTCATCTTGACGCCCTCGGGGTACTTTATGGTGTATCCTCCCTCGAGCCCTCCGCCCATCTTGTTGGTGTAGCCCTTGCTCCAGAAGGTCCCCCTGACCATGACCATCCAGTTGCCCCTCCTAGCGCCAAAGGTGTTGAAGTCCTTGGGCTTAACCCCTAAGGACTCCAGGAATTTGCCCGCGGGGCTGTCCTTGGGTATGGAGCCGGCCGGCGATATGTGGTCGGTGGTTATGCTGTCGCCTAGTATGAGCAGAGGCCTGGCGTTGATTATATCGCCCGTCGTCGGCTTGCCCTCGAAGAGCGGGGAGGGCTGTATGTAGGTATCGTCGGGCCTCCACGGGTAGAGATCGCCGGTAGGCGCCTTGAGCTCGTTCCACTCGGGGACCAGCTCCCCTATCTTGGAGTACTTCTCCACATATATCTTGGGGTCCATCGCCCTCGACAAGACCTCGTTCACCTCCTCGGGGCTGGGCCAGATATCCCTTAGATACACCGGCTTCCCGTCCCTTCCGTAGCCGACCGGCTCCCTCGACAAGTCCTTCATGACGGAGCCGGCGAGGGCATAGGCCACGACCAACGGCGGCGACGCGAGGTAGGCCGCCCTTATGTCGGGGTGCACCCTCCCCTCGAAGTTCCTATTGCCCGACAAGACCGCCGCGGCCAATATGTCGTCTTCCCTTATGGCCTTGGCCACTGGGTCGGGCAGAGGACCCGAGTTGCCTATACACGTGGTGCAGCCGTAGGCCACGACGTGGAATCCCAGCTTCTCCAGATACTCGAGCAACCCGGCCCTCCTCAATATCTCCTCCACCGCCCGGGAGCCGGGGGCGAAGCTGGTCTTTACGTAGGGCGGAACCTCCAGGCCCGCCTCGACGGCCTTCTTCGCGACTAAGCCCGCCGCGACCAAGAGGTACGGGTTCGACGTGTTGGTGCAGCTGGTTATCGCGGCTATCGCCACGTCGCCGTCGCCGAACTCGACCCTCCTCCCGCCGATTTCTATCTCGACGGCCTTCCTCTTGTCGCGCCTTTTCCTCTGGACCAAGAACTCCATGAAGCTCTTGGGCACGTCGGAGAGCCCCCTCCTCTGCCACGGCAAGGTGGGCCCCGCCGCGGAGGGCTCGACTGCGGACAGATCGAAGTCGACTACTTGGCTGTATTCCGCCCCCTCAACGCCGCCGAAGACCCCTTGCTCCTCGTAATACCTCTTGACCAACGCCACCAAGTCCTCGGGCCTCCCCGTGGCGGCGAGGTAGTCGAGCGTATTGCCGTCGACGGGGAAGAGGCCGACCGTTGAGCCGTATTCCGGCGCCATGTTGGCTATGGTGGCCCTGTCGGGCACCGAGAGTTTACGCACCCCCTCGCCGAAGAACTCCACGAAGGCGTCCACGACGTTGACCTTCCTGAGGGTCTCCGTGATCGACAAGACTATGTCCGTGGCGGTCACGCCGGGCCTCGGTTCGCCGTATAGCCTCACGCCGATAACCCTCGGCACTCTGATGGTGATGGGCTCGCCCAACATGGCGGCCTCGGCCTCCACGCCTCCGACGCCCCAGCCCACCACGCCCAACCCGTTTATCATCGTGGTGTGGCTGTCCATGCCGACGAGCGTCTCGAAGAAGGCCGTATCCCCCTCGGTCCAGACCACCTTGGCCAAGTACTCGAGGTTTACCTGGTGTATTATGCCCGTGCCCGGCGGGAAGACCCTGAAGTTCTTAAAGGCGTTCTGGGCCCACTTGAGGAAGATGTACCTCTCCTTGTTCCTCTCGATCTCCAGGCGTATGTTCATGGAGAGCGCTTGCGGGGAAGCCCAGTAGTCCACTTGCACCGAGTGGTCGATGATTAGGTCGACGGGGACTCTCGGGTTTATCACCTTGGGATCAGCGCCGGACTTGACGGCTATGTCCCTCATGGTTGCCAGATCGACCACCGCCGGCACGCCCGTGTAGTCCTGCATCACGACCCTCGTGACCTTCAGCGCCACCTCGCCCTCGGGATTCTTGGGGTTCCAACGGGCTAGAGTCTCGAGGTGCTCCTCGTTGATGTCCCTCCCGTCGAAATTCCTGAGGACGTTCTCGAGAAGGACCCGTATGCTGTATGGCAACCTCTCGACGTCGTAGCCCTCCGCCTCGAGGGCCTTGAGCTTGTATATCTTATAGGAGCGCGCCCCCACCGAGAGCTTGGCCTCGGCCTTGGCGTATGGCATATACTACACGCCGGTCCACTATTTAATTATTCTTTTAGACTAAATTTAGGCGCAATCTCCGGCAACAGCTTCTCCACGATCTCCCTCCGGGGCACGCCTCTGTCGTCCCAGCCCCTCAGCTCGTAATAGAGGCGCAATGCGCGCTTCAGCTCCCCTTCGTCTATCCTCTTCTCCTTGTCCTCGAGGCGGACGGGCCTCTTCAAGGCTGGCGGGAGGTCGTCCTGCCCCGCGTCGACCCCCATCTCGACGTTTAGGATTCTGTCCAGCAGAACTATCCTCTCGCCGATTTCCTTCACCTCCTCCGGCTTCCACTCCTCGCCGGTGGTCCAGGTCAAGAGTTGGGCCATGGTTTCGTAGAACTTCCCGCCGGGGTACGCGTCGTATGCATCCCTCCCAAACTTGCAGAGCACGAGCGAGTCCATGACGGCGGCGACCTCCTCCATATGGACGATCGCTTGGACCTTCTCAGGTCCTAAGCTGTCGGCGCCGCCGGCTCTTCCCGCTATGTCTATGGCGTAGGCCATCGTCGCCAAGTGGTCCGCGCCTCTATAGCCTATGGCGTTGTTGAGGGCCATGCCCTTCAGGACCCGCGGGTCGTAGCCGGCTGGCTCCAGCCCCTTGACGTGGATCGCCATCTCGGGCGCGCCCAAGCGCTCAGCGGCTCTCCTCACCCCCTCGGCCAAGATATCGCCGATACCCCGCCTGTAGGCGATGTCCTTAGCGAGCACTGCCAGCGCATCCCCATCGCCCCACTCGAGCTTAACGCCGAGTTTCCCGGCCTTAGAGGCCGCGACGGCGAAGGCCAAGACGTTGCCCAAGGAGATGGTGTCCATTCCGAGCCTATCGGCTATATCGTTTATCTCGATGATCGCGTCTACGTCCTTAACCGCCGCGAGGCCGCCCACTGCGTAGACGGTCTCGTACTCCAAGTCGACGACCACGCCCAGCTTAGCGCTTTTAACAGGGCGGTGGCAGGCAGCGGGACAGTAGAGGCAAGCCTCGGGCCCCAAGAAGTACTCCGGCTCGATCTTCCTGGCCCAAGAAAGGGCTTCCCAGCCGTCGAGCGTTAGCCGAGTCCAGTAGTAGGCGGGGAAGAAGCCCATCTGGTTGCCCAAATCCACGAGCCTCAAAGTCCCCCCTTCCCTATAGGGGGCGGCCTTCTTGATGAATACCGGCATGAACTCGCGCAGCCACGCCTCAAGTCGCTCCGGCATTGCGACATTCACCTCCCTCTTGTCGGCCACGAAAACTATCGCCTTGAGCTTCTTCGAGCCCATCACGGCGCCGCCGCCGGTTCTGCCGAACTGGCGCCAGTATTCGTGGTTTATCGAGGCGAACTTGACTAAGTTCTCGCCGGCTGGGCCTATGGCTAAGACCGCGGCCCCCCTGCCGTGTTCCCTCTTCAGCTCTCTTTCGGTCTCTATCGCGTCCAGCCCCCACAAATGCGAGGCGTCCTTGAACTCGACCTTGCCATCTGCTATCAGCAAGTACGTGGGCTTATCTGCTCTCCCCACTATTGTAAGGGCGTCGACGCCGGCGTATCTCATAACTGCGCCGAGGGTCCCCCCCACGTTGGAGCCGCCGAATATCCCAGTGAGGGGCGATCTAAATACTGCATAGGCCCTCGTGGCCATGGGGATTCTGGTGCCTCCGAAGGGGCCGGAGGCTATGATGAGCGGGTTCTCGGGCGAGAGCGGATCGGCCCTGAAGCCGCCGAGCTTATACAGAAGCCAAGATCCCAGACCCCTTCCTCCGAGGAACCTCTTGAAGGATACAGGCTCTGTTGCCCAAGCGCGCTTGGATAGATCTACTTTCAACAACATAACTAGAACCACAATACGATAATAAATTATTTCTACGATGATAATTGCTTATTCGTTGGAAATAGCATAGATCTAGTTTTTTGAATATATTTAATACTTATGAATATTATTACAATAGGTTATCAAATTACCTTGAATCGAGTTCTCTTATATATTGTTCTGGGAGTCTCCAGCCGTAGGCGCCGGCGAATTCGAGAACCCCGTCCGGTCTGGTGGTCCTCGGTATGGGCACCACGTTGGGCTTCTCCATGAGCCACCTCAAAGCCACCTGGACGGGCGTCTTACCTATCTTCTCGGCAACCCTCCTCAGCTTGAAGTTCTCGACCACTAGCCCTCTGGCGAGGGGGCTAGCGGCTAAGTACAAGAGCCCCTCCTTCTGGGCGTACAGCAGCCCCTCGTATTCGTCCAGTCTGTTGATGAGGTTGTAGACGTTCTCTATCGCAACTATGTCGTACTTCTTAGCGCATATCCTAGCCTCCTTGATCATCGCCACATTGGCGTTGCTCAAGCCCCAGAACCTTATGACCCCCTCGTCTATTAGCGACTCGAAATACCTCACGGCCTTGCATATATCCGGAAGAGGCCCGTGCGGCATGTAGATATCGATATATGTGCCGAGCCTCTTAGCGCTGGCCCTCGCTGCGGCCGTTATCTTGTCCACATCGTCGGGCCAGAACTTGGTCGTCACTATTATCTCCTCCCTCTCCTTTTTGGCAAACGCGGCCAGAGCCCTGCCCACTAGCTCCTCGGCGTGACCTCCTCCGTAGATCTCAGACGTGTCGATGACCCATAAGCCGTTGGCAAGCGCGTTGGCCAAAACCGCGAGGTGCCGCTCGTCCTTGGACGTATCGGCGCGCCACAAATCGCCGCCGAGCCCCGAAGTTCCTATGCCCAGCGCCGAGATGCAACCGAGGTTCTTGAAGCACTTCCTCTCCATGAAGTCATCTACCTCATATATTTAAGGGAACACTTTTAAGCAATGCCGGGGGCTATCACGATGGACTTCAGCGATTTGGTGGAGAGGATATCCCCATCGGTCGTGGGCGTCGTCACGAGGCACGTGGATATATACGAGGGCGATTTGGGCTTCGGCACGGCCTTCTCGATAGGAGGCGGCGTGTTCGCAACCGCGTATCACGTCGTCGCGTCGGCTGGCGAGGTGGCGTTGGTGACCCCGGAGGGGGATAGAGCCGAGGGCGTCGTCATCGCCGCCGATCCCGCCGAAGATCTCGCGTTGTTGTACTCGGAGCTACGGGCCCCTCCGATTTCCCTCGGCAGCGCCTTAAGCCTCAAGGTGGGACAACCCGTGTTGGCCATGGGCTACCCCCTGGCCCTTCTGGACAAGCCCACGGCCACTTTGGGCATAGTCAGCGCTGTGGGGAGATCGCTTCGCGTAGGCGATAGGGTATTCGAATATCTAATACAGACCGACGCAGCGATTAACCCAGGAAATTCGGGCGGGCCCCTCGTGAACGCCAAGGGGGAGGCCGTCGGCGTAAACTCGGCCATAATAGCGGGAGCTCAAGGAATCGGCTTCGCCGTCCCCATAGACTTGGTGAAGATCATGCTTGAGATCTACCGCAGATATGGGCGCTACGTGAGGCCCGCTCTGGGCGTTTACGTGGTAGCAGTCAACAAGGCCTTGGTCTCCGTCTACGGNNTTCCCGTCAGCAAGGGCCTTCTAGTGGCCGCCGTCCAGCCCGGATCGTACGCCGATGAGGCAGGCCTCAGAAGAGGAGACATAATCGTGGCAGTCGACGGGAAGCCGGTCGAGAACGTCTTCCAGCTGAGGCTCGCCGTGGCGGAGGCGGTAGCCGAGGGCAGAACGCCTAGGCTGAGGGTGGTCAGAGGGGGGAGGACCTTGGAGCTTTAACTAGTACATATGCGCCGAGCCGTCCCTCAGTAATTTCCAGAAGGCGTACTCGGTCAAGGCAAATCCGAGGGCCAAATAGGCGGCCGCGACGGCGGCTAAGCGCCAGAGGTCCGGCCATATGGCGCCCAGCCCAGCGCCTTGGAGGAGAGAAGCTCTCAGTCCGTCCAGTGCCCAAGTCAGCGATAGGCCGTAGCTCACGTATCTAAGCCACTGCGGTAGTACCGAGACTGGGAAGACGGCGCCGCCGAGGAGGTTTGAGGCAACGGAGGTGAACAGGGCCACGGGGTTGCCTTGTTTCACTATCAAGACCACGGCGCCTGCGATCAAGTTTAAGCCGATTATCGAGGCTAGGTAGAGCGCCATCACCACGGCGGCGGATGCGGGATTCGGCGAGTATCTAACGCCGAGGCCCAAACCTATCAGCAAGACGGAGGCGGCGCTCAGCGAATTTATGGCCAATCCCCACATAGTGTTATAGAGCATAAGCGACGCGGAGCTGAGCGGCGAGGCCACGAGGTACTCCAAAGTACCTATCAACTCCTCATTCCGCAATCTGCCGGCGAGCGTGACGACGGAGGCCGAGAAGTAGCCCTGAAACGCCGTGCCCACGACGACGAAGGCGGTGTAATTGTCGGCCAACGCCCCTTTGCCCAAGGTTAGGCCCACGAAGAAATATATGAAAACGGGGATGACCCAATTCACCGCCGTCAAGGCGACTTGGGTCTTGTAGCTGGCCCACACCTTGAAGCCTCTGATAGCCAAGAAGACGTAGAGCTTGTCGAGGAAGCCCATTACTCTCCCCACTTCCTCCTCTTCACGTGCTCGAGTCGCCTCGCGTTGTCCTCGGCTGTTGGCACCATTACGTCGACGTCGAGTATCCGCGCGCCGCCCAGTTTGGCGACGTATTCGCCGAGTTGCCTCACGTCTAAGATCACCAAGTATCTGTCTTCTCCCACCTTGATCACGGAGGCGCCGTCGTGGGGGACGGCGCCCTCGACCAAGAGCCTTACTAGCTTCAAGCTGGGGGACTCGCCCACTATCCTCTTATTGAGGTAGACGACCGAGTCGGCCAACGCTATCTCTTGGGGGTCGTGCGATGCGATCAAAATGGTCTTCCTCCCCTTAAGCCTTTTAAGGTAGTCCAAGACGACTCTCTTAGCGTCGACGTCCATGCCGCTCGTCGGCTCGTCCAAGAGCAAGACGTCTGGGTCGTGTATCAAGGCTCTGGCCAGCTCAAGCCGCCTCATCATCCCCGTGCTGTAGCTCGCGACCAGATCGAAGGCGCGCTCCTTAAGCCCGAGCTCATCTAAGAGCTGGAGGGCCCTCCTCTTGGCCTCCCTCACGGAGAGGCCGTATAGCGCGCCGAAGAAGACCAAGTTGTCGATGGCGGTGACCCTCCAATAGACGCCTCTATCCATGGGGGTCGTGAACCCCACGGATCTCTTGGCTTGAGGCGTCCTGGCGGGGCGGCCGTACACGTAGACCTCGCCCCTATCGGGCGCAAGGATGCCCGCGGCGAGCTTGAGGAGAGTCGTCTTGCCGGCGCCGTTGGGGCCCACCAGCGCCAAGGCCTGTCCTTCGCCGACGTGGAGAGTCACGCCGTCGAGAGCCACGATGCGGCCGAACCTCTTGCTCACGTCGTCGAAAAACACGGCGTCCATATGCTCGATATATCGGACTATTTTTATTTAAATATTGCGCATATCCGCCAGTCCATGGACTTCAGGGAGATCATGAGGATACTCTACAAAGGCTTTCTCTACCAGCTGGTGGTGATATCGGCGCTTGTAGCCATATCCTTCGCGCTCCTCCTCTCGGCCTTGTTCACATCGCCGGCCGCCCTCGCTGTGGCCGGATTCGCCGTGATAGCCCTCTTGATAGCGCTCTTGTCGATTTTCTTCTTGTATCTGTTCAGAGGCTACCGCGCCCTACATGGGCTGGGCTTCCGATGGGCTTGGTGGCTCGCCTGGGGCCCTGTGGCGTTGATGGCGCTCGCCGCGATATTCGCGGCCGCGCTCGCCATGTACTTCCTCGGCCATCCCGGCGTCGCCGCGCGCGCGAGGATAGACCCCACCTACATCTACCAGGTGATGCTCAAGACGCCCGCCCTCCTCGGCATATTCGCCGTCTTCCAAGCGGCCTATCTCCTCCTGGTGGCGGCCAGGGCCATCACGTTGAACGACCTCCGTAGGCACAGCAAGGTGGGCCTATTCGGCGTCGCGTTGATACTGCTCCTAATAGGCTATCCACTCTCGTTGATTCCGCTGATGGACTACGTAGGGGGCTTGGCGCTCCTGGCCGAATACATCGCCGAGATGCTCGCGTACAGAGAAGCGGCGCGGGCGCCCCCTCCCTAGGAGGCCGTCGCGGCCGCCTCTTGTTGGGCCGTCTGCTCCAACACCCAGGCCGGCGTGTTCAACAACGCCACGTAGCCGCCGAAGGCTTGCACCAACGTCTTGCTCTCCTCGACGCCCTTGGGCACCACCTCCACCTTAACGCCCTTCGAGTCGCCCTTCATGACCAAGTCGAGCACCTCGTCCTCCCCTAGCTCCTCCGCTATTACCACCACATCGGCCACGCCCATTTCCATGGCCTTGACGACCTTCTCCTTGCCGTATACCATATATTCGCTCTTCTTAACGGCGTAGTACATCACCTTGTCCATGAGCTCCTTCGCCTTGACGTATTCGCTCTCCTTCAGTTGCTCCTCGGCGTTTTTTATCGCCTCGATCACTCCGTATTCGTTGGCGCAACAAGCGGATACGACGGCCAACACCTTGTCCTTGAGGCGGTAGTCGAGCCCCCCCTCCTCCAGGAAGTCCTCCTTAGTGGGCCCGGGCCCCGCCACGATCAGCCCCTTTAGCCCCGGCATGGAGAGGAACACCTTGTTCACCTCCTCCGCAACCATCTTGTAGAAAACCTCGGCCAAGTGCTCCGTCTGTCGCTTGTAGCGGTTGGCGGACTGGCCGCCGGCGCTGTGCTTGCCCGGCACGAAGAATTGTATCGTTTTTATGACCTCCCACTGGCCTCCCCTCAGCACCGCCAGTATCGCCTCCCCCCTCTCCACGACCACTATGCCGTAGGCCACGCTGGATTTTATCTGGTCCTCCAAGATCTCGGTGTGGAAGGCCGTGTCGCAGATGTATTTGAAGGTGTAGATGGGCTGGGGCGGCACCACCACGTAGTAGATCCACTCGTAGTTGCCGGGGTTTATCATGTGGAAGCCCGCGAAGACGGCCATGCCGTTGTCCGGCGCCTTGGCCTCGCCCTTGAGGTTGTTCACTATGCGCTCCAGGGTATCCTGCACGTGGGTTCTCGTGGTCTTGTCCTTGATGTTGGACGCCGTCGACCACTCGCTACGTAGCAACGACAACACGTCCGGCATCGGCCTTCCGCCGTTGATGTAAAGCGTTATGAGCGTCGTCGCGTATCCTTTGAACTTCTTGAGCAAGCTGATGAACGCCCTGAGCTCCACAGCCGTTTTGAGGAGGTAAACGCCGTTGGGCGGCCTATTAAAGCTCATGAACGGCTTCACGCAAAATCACTATATATATTTGACGCACATAGGCTTTCTACCATCTCTGAAATTAACAACGCGTTGTTCAGAGATCTATCCTCTTGTCGGCCACCTCCTCGAACTCGCCTAAATGCGACGTCACCAAGATCGTCCTCACATCTCTGGCCAAATCCCTGACCAGCTCGACGATTCTCTTGCGGTGAATTTCGTCGAGATGCTCCGTCGGCTCGTCCAGAAGCAGAAACGGCGGCCTTCCCAGAAGGGCCTTCGCGAGGGCCACCCTCAACGCCAGCGCGACCAAGTTGGCCTCGCCTATTGAAAGCGCCGTGTGGAGGAAGCGCTGGCCGTCGTTTCTGGACACCACGACGTAGTAGCGACCCTCGACTTGCGCCAGCTCCGCAGAGCGGAGCGCCTCCTTATGTCTCAGTCTCAGGAACGTGGCGTTGAGCTCGGCGTTGACGGCATCTATCAAAATCCTTCTAGCGAGGGGCTTCACGTCCTTCAGCGCGGCCCTCGCCGCCTTCCCCCTCTCTTCGGCCTTAGCGTGTATCTCCGAGTCCCTCCTCGCGGCCTCCAACTCTCTGCAGACTCGCTCAGCCTCGGCCCTTATCGCAGACAGTTGCCTCGTCAGCTCCTCGGCCCTCGAGGCTGCCCTCAAATAGGCCTCGGCCTTGGCCTTAAGCTCCTCGTATGTCTTGCCCAACTCCTCCAGCTTGGGCCTCAACGAGGCCAGCTGGCCCTCCACCTCCTTAAGCCGCGACCTCGCCTCGGACAGCCTCCTTTCAGTCTCGGCCCTCCTCGCCTCCAAGGACTTGATCGCCTCCTCGAGCCTCCCCCGCATAGCTATCCGCGCCGCGAGCTCCGCTCTTTTTCTCTCAAGCGCTTTTTGCTCCTCGTAGATCCTCCTCAACTCCTCCAGCCTCCTCCTCAGCTCATCCGCATCGAGGGATAAGTAATCCTTGGCCTTCAAGTACTCCTCCTTGGCCCTCTCGAGCCTCCTCACCGACGACTCCACTTCGAGAAGCCTGGCCTCCAGTCTTCTAAGCTCGGCCTCCAGCCTCCTGGCCTCTTCCTCGTGTTTTTTAACCGTCTCGGGGCTCAGCGGACCCCCGCATACGGGGCACCTTCCGCCGGCCGCCCTCCCCGCCACCTTGACCACCTCTTTGGCCAGCCCGAGCTTGGCCAAGACCTCCGCTCTGCGCATCTTCAGCTCCTCCCTCTCCCTATATGCGGCCTCCAGCTCCTCCGCCTTGAAGGACCTCGCCAGCTGTAAGTCAACGGAGGACAACGCCTCCGCGATCTTCTTGGCCTCGTAATAGCGCGCCTCCGCGGAGGGATCTGGTTGGGGGAGCGATGCCAGCTCCACCTCGAGCCTCTCCAACTCTCTGAGCTCCTCGCTCCTTTTCTCGATCTCCAAGTCCAGCTCCACCAGCTCCTCCTCTAGCTTCTCCACGAGGGATCTAAGCGATTTGGTCTCTTGTTCCAACGCGGCAGCTCTCTCCCTCAACGCGACCAGCTCCCCCTCCGCCTCCTCGTATTTGCGAAAGTAAGGCTTGAGGATCTCGGCATCTCTAGACGCCTCAGCCAACTGGGCCTCCATCTCGTGTACCCGTTTGGTTAAATCCTCAGACCTCCTGCGGAGCTCCTCGAGCCTCCCCGCGGCCCTCTCCTTTCGCCTCAAAACGTCGGCCAAGACGTCCCTCAATATCTCGTCTAGTTCGTCGAACTCGTCGAGCTTGAAAAGCCTATCTATGTAGTCGGGCTCGGCCAATATACGCCGCAACTCTCCTTGTCTTATATATGCCAAGTTCGCGAACTCGTCCACGCCCAATCCCAACGCCTTTATCACAAACGCGGTCACGTCTTGATCGCCTCTGGCCACCATTTTGCCCTCGGCCGTCAAGTACGTGCCGGACGACGATGTGCCGGAAGAGTTGAAGCGCCTCGTAACGACGTATTCAACGCCGTCTATGCCCACGAAGGCCAGCTGCACCGACGCCTCTACGGCGCCTCTCCTCACCAGATCGGCCCATCGGCTTTTGATCTTCTGGAGCCACCTCGATCCGTACAAGGCGATCGCTATGGCCTCGAGGAGGCTGCTCTTCCCCGCGCCGTTTGGCCCATACACGAAGTTTACGCCCTCGACGAAGTCCGCGGAGAGTTCCTCGTGTATTTTGAAGTTCCTAAGCTCTATCCACTTGAGCATAGAGCCATTCCTCCAAGATCCTCTTGGCCGCGGCTTTATCCCCATCTCTGACGTAGGCGAGCGCCTTGGCGATCACGTCGGCGCCCGCGCCGAGCTTCTCCCTCAACAGCTTTTCGATGGCCTCATACGCCGAGCCCGACTTGATGATAACCCCTTTGGGCTTCTTGGTCTTATCCACGACGTCGACGTAGAGCGCCTTGGAGAAGAAGGCCGCGTACCTCGACGGCCTTATATCTTCGCCCACCTCGCCGTATAGCTCGACCTTAATCACCGACCCGGCCTCGTCGAATCTCCGAGCGGCTTCGTCTAGCGCCGCCTCGACCTCTTTCGCGTTTTCAAGAAATATCCTGAGCTTCACCATCCTCCGCCTAGGCCTCAGGAGCACCTCCTTAACTGAGACCGCCTTGCCTGCCAAATCGATTATGTAAATCCCCTTGGGAGCGGCCTCTTGCATTTTTTCCCACCTCCCGCCCGAGAGGTCCCACGTCTCGAACTCCCCCGAGTCCCACAGCTCGAGGGAGCCGGCCCAAAGGGCTTGGACCGATCCGCTGGCGCCGGGCACTGACGTCGAGGCTCCGTGGTCGTGGATGTGGCCAGCAGCTATGTGGACGGCCTTGATGCCCGAGAGGGCTTTCAGAGGCATGGTATGTTCGTCAACAGCGGAGGGGTACCGCGCCTTGACCCCCTCCACGGCTTGGTGCATGGCCAAGAGGGAGCCGGGCCTCGCCGAGAGGACCCTCTGTCGGAACTCATCGGATCTGGAGCGGGGCATCGCACAAGCGCCATATATCCACGCGCCGCCGAGGTCCGCCTCCTCGAAGCACAGAAGCCTTATGGCCCCCACTCTATCTAGAATGCGGAGCGGCGTCTCCTCCGGCCTCAGATAGCTGTAGTCGTGGTTCCCGCCTATGGCGTATATCGCCACATCCGCCTCGGTCAATACATCCAACGCTCTCAGCAAAACGCGCGTCGAGGGCCTCCTCGTGTCCAGCAGATCCCCAGTTATCACCACGGCGTCTACCTCCTTAGCGGCTCTCAGAGCCTCGACAAGCGCTTGGAAGTAGTCCTCCTCCCTCTCCCTTAAGTGGTACTGCTGTCTGCCCAAATGCGCGTCCGAGAGATGCGCGATCTTCATGCGATCTTCTTAATTTTGACTACCTCGGAGAGGGCCCTGTACACGTGGTGGCAGCCCGAGGATCCGCACTTACTGCACCTCGCGTAGCCCCCCTCTATGGACACCTCGACCTCGGCGCCGTCTGATAGGAGGACCCTCCACACGCCGCCGTTGGGCTCTATCGATTTCGCCGAGATGCTCGAGGACGCCAGGACGGCCGAGGGCGGCGGGGGCGCCTTGAAGAGCCTCATCCAGATTGTGGCTATGTCGGCGTCGGCTTTGCGCCAAGCATCGGCTAAAGATATATCGGCGCCGCCGTATTCCAGCACTCTGTCCCTGAGCCTTATGACGGCGGGCAGGCGCACCACCGGGCCCAACACCACTGCCTCGCCTCTGTCGAGGCCCGGCAAGTTCTCGAGGTAATCTTGCGCCAGCTGCTCGCTGCTGTCCCTCACGGCCTCTTGATCCTTGGGGTTCACAATCCTCATTATGATTTGCGACTGCATCTGGCTCATAACGTCGGGATCCACCCTTGAGGGCCTCTGGGTGATCACCACGAGGTAAACGCCGAATTTCCTGCCCTCGGCAGCTATGCGCGATACGGCCTCGTAGGCCCTCGTCCTCCGCGCGGATTTCGGCGGAGCGAACCTATGCGCTTCCTCCAACACGACCACCACCGGCCTCTCCAACTTAACGCCGGGGAGGCCCCTCACGTGCCTCACCCTGGCCTTGAAGATCCTCGACAAGATATGCCAAGCCACGTAGTCTTGTATCTCGTCGCCTACCCCCGCGAGATTCACCACGGTCAAATCGGCTGTTATTTTTGAGAGCGGCGTCGTCTTAGCCGAGAAGACGCCTAGGCGGGCGAGCCTCCTCAGATACGCCGCAGCGCTGAATATGGAGTGTTTGTCCCTCTTGGCCAACTCGGCGAGTTCGCCGATTCTCTCATCCTCGTCTACGCCCCATCCCTTCAGCGTTTTCCTCAGATGTTGCTCCCCCCTCAACGCAGACGCCAATATCGCGGCCAAGCCCCTCGGCCCCAGCCGCTTGGCGCCGGCCTTATACGCGAGTCTGGCCAGGGCGTGGGCCAAGTATATGGAATAGCGTATCTTGCTGGCCTTAGGCGGCACGCCCGCCGCGTCGGCGAGGGCGTCGGGGTCCATGTCGAGTACGCCTATTTTGTACATGACATCCCCTGCATGATGCCTCGACACCTTGACCGTGAGCGCACTGACGCCGCCCAGCTTGCTGGCCGTGTCCCTCACGGCGACGTACTCCCCGTGCGGGTCCAACACGACGACCGACGCGCCCTTCTTGAGGAGCTCCTCTATGAGCACCACGGAGAACCAAGTCTTGCCGGAGCCCGTCGCCGCTATGACGGCCATGTGTCTCTTCATCCCCTCGATGTCTAGGCAGAGATCCAGAGGCCTCGCGGAGAGCCTCCCGACGCATAGATCCCCGGAGCCGTAGAGCTCGGCGATCTCCTTGTCGGAGGCCAAGTAGACGGGCGCGCCTATTCTCGGAGGGAGCTTCGGCATGTGTATTTCGCCGTTCCAGAGGTAGCCCAGTATTTTGACCTTAGCGATCTGCACCTCCAAGAGGTCGTGGGATATGCCCTCCACCACGTTGTAAAGGGGGAGATCCCTCTTGAGCTGATAGGGATCCCTTATCACCTTGACTATTTGGCCCAGCAACCTCACCTGCACGGCTTCCTCCTCATCTGGGGGTATCTCCACGCTATCGACTGCGACGTATTCGTAGAGTCTGACCGGCTTCTCGGGGTCCAGGGTGGCCAAGAACTCGGTGGGGGTAGCACCGGCTATGACGTACCCTATCTTCATGGCGCGCCGCCGACAGCTTTTTGTCTAAAAACAACGAGCACGTTATAGTATCCATAGGGCTTAAATAGGCTCAACTCACCAAACAAGAGGAGGGTGCCCAGAAAGTTTCATGTAACCATGGACCCCGCCAGCGTCGTGGCCAGCTCGATCAAGATCGAGGGGTTGAGGAACTGCGTAAAGATCGACGAGAGTTGCATCAAACGCCTCTCCACTTGCGAGAAGGAGGTCAAGATAGGTAGGTGGAGAGCCGACCTTAAATGCGGCGACGTATACGTGGAGGTGGAGCCGTTGGAGAGGCTTGCATGCGGCTTAGGGCAAGTCCTCCTCTGGGGAAGCCTCGGCGTCGAGACCGCCCTGCTCGTCTTCGGCCGCGGCGATGCGCAGGAGCTGGAGCTCGCGGCTAGGTACGTGCCCGTGGTATATATTGACGCTGAGCTTAAATACATATGCCGATACGTGGAAGGTGCAAGTACTTGCGTTTCTTTCGGCTAGCGGCGGCGTCGGAAAGACGACAATGGCGCTACACATCGCGCACAAATTCCTAGAGGAGGGCAGGAGGGTCCTCCTGGTAGATCTAGATCCAAGCGTGGGCCTCAGCTCGGCCCTTCTGGGCGAGTCAGAGACGGCCGAGATGGAGGACAAGGGGAGGACCATAGGCGACGCGCTTCTAAGGTACGTCAAGGGGGATCGCGTCGATTTATCCGACTACTTGGTGGAGGCGAGGCTGGGAGGGCTCCGCGTGGACGCGATACCCGGCGGAGACTCCTTGAGCGACGCCATGGGGCGCATATGGTACTCCGGCGATAGGCCCAGCCCCGAGCTCACGCTGCGGCGCTTCCTGGAGGCCGCGGGGGCCTCGCGGTGGGACGTCGTGATTGTCGACACTCTGCCGTTTTATGAACGCAGATATACCCTAACGGCCGTGTACACGGCGGATAAGATCGTGGTCGTGACTCACCCCTACGGCCCGGAGCCCCTCCGCGTCAAGAGGATGTACGGAAAGCTGGCCGAAGTCGTCAGCGCGGGCGTGGACCTCAAGGCGAAAGTCTTGATCAACAAGGTGGACGTGAGGACCAAGGAGGGTAAAGAGGCCTATAAGATAGTCGAGAGGAGTTTGAATATACCTAGATTCCAGACTATCGTGACGTCGAGGGTTTCATACACCAGGGTGCCCGAGATGGAGTACCTCAAGGATAAAGACGCGAGGAGGGAGATGGAGTCCCTCTTCAAGGAGATCAAGGATTGGCTGAGCGTGGAGCTCGCCGTCTATTAGCCGGGTCAAAGCCCCATGGCCATCTTGACCCTTCTCGCCGTGGACACCCCTGCGCCCCTCAGCATTTGTTTTATATAAACGGCATACTCCGCCAGCTGGCTTCTCTTGAAGGAGGCCACCTCGTGCGCGTACCAGAGCCAGTAATTGTAATGGGCCTCGTCCTTGTACTGGGCCAACAACAACGAGACCACGTCGTCGACGGAGGCTTGAGGATAGAAGGCCTTAACGGGCGCTCCGTCGAACATCTTGCTGCGGGGGAGCGGCATCTCTACGAGCAAGGGCTCGGAGAGCTCCGATGGTTTCAAGTAAAAGAAAAGCACTTTAGGCATTGAGGAGAGCGCCCTATATGCCATGTCCAAGTAGTCGGGCGCGGAGCTCTCCCCCCTGAAGGCCATGGCGTCCTCCACTCTGTCCTCCACCGCGTCCATGAGCTTGCCCACAGACGTCAGCCCTTTGTAGCTCATGTAGGCGTCGCACGCGCCTAGGAGCATCGGCGTCGTGTAGGCGCGCGCCTTCATGCCGGCGAGCACCGCGGGATCCGTCACGGATTGTTTGAACAAGGCGTCCAGCGCGAGCGCCGCCTCCGGGTCGCCTCTGAGCTTCTGATACGCCGAGAAGATCGCGCGCCTGAACTTCCGCAACCACATGATCGAGTACCAGCTAAGCCCTCTGTCGACTATGAAGTCGTCCGCCTTTCCTCTCAAAGCCTCGAAGGCCGCGTACTCCTTCAGTATTTTGAACTTGCTGTCCTTGGAGACGAACACCGCGCGGACCCCCGCCTCCTCTGCCCTCTTCAAGAGCTCCGTCAACGAGAAGAGGGCTAGTATCATCTCAGGAATATAGAATATTGACTGGAACTCCTTGGTCAATATGAGGTTGTGTATAAGCATCACGGACTTGGCGTATAGGGAGCCGTCCATGAGCAAGTAGTCGAAACCCCCCTCGTCTAAAGCCGCCATCCCGACCAGCGATTCTGTCAAGATAAGATAGGCCCACGAGGCGGCCGTCGAGTCCACCGTCAAGACATCGGTTACGAACTCCCTCTTGAGGAGCCCCTTGCCGACAGCCGCTGCGCGCGCCAAAAGTATCTTGTGGCCGTTGTCCAGCTCCACAATGCCTATGCCTCCGTCTACGGCGACCGCGGGGGCGTCCGTGACGGCGGCGGGCGCCTCCTCCACCGGTATCATGGACAAGAGGAATCCGTAGGAGCGGTCGGATCTCCGGTAGTCGACGTATTTGCTTATCTTCCCCCTGGCCTCCCTTATGAACAAATCGAAGAAGTGGTCCACATAATAACTGAAGCAAATAAATAGAACTCCTCAACAGGGCCGGAGGAGGGCACGTAGAAACTTTCAAAGACTTCCAGCCGCAGGCCTATGTGCGGCGCGGAGATAGAGTTCTGTTCTTCGGCGCAGAGCCGAAGCTCGACGCGGCGAACAAGGAATAAGCGGAGACACGGTGTTGGATCTAAGGGTAGGCGGGAGGACGACGTCTTGGCCCCACGGCCTGAGGCGGTCTCGGCGCTCATCGGCATAAACGATAGGCGGCGGGGAGCGCCTATTTCCCCAGAGTACGGGACCTATAGCTCTTGGAGCCCACCGCGAGGGAACTCGACGCCAGGATCCTCTCGATGGCGCGCTTCTACGCGGCGAGGCCCGTGGATGAGACGAGGAGGAAGGCGTTGGGCGTCTTGGCGCATTACGTGGAGGCCGTGGAGAAGCTGAGCCGCGAGTACTCGGCCCTCTATCGGTCTACACGCCAAGTTCCAAGGCCTCCTGGAGCACATAGAGCCCGTAGAGCTCGCGCCAAACGCCCACCAGGAAGGGCCATATGCTCGCAGCCTACGAGGCCTACAAGGCGTCGGTAGGCGATTGAGGCAAAGTAAAATACAGGTGCTTGCGTCCCCACGTGGCCGAGGTGCTCGAGGCGAGGTTCCAGAGGGCGGTCTTCCAAGGCTCCGAGGATGTGTTGGCGGCCGACTTCGAGGCTAGGTACGGCCCCCGCTGGATCCAGCTCATGGAGGCCGCGGAGGGAGCCGGCGAGGAGGACGTGAAGAAGGCAGAGGCCAACGCGGCCCAGCTGGCGGCGCTGGTCTCCTCCAGGATAGACGACGAGAGGACAGCGGTGCTCTACGCTAAATACGCGAGGAATCTAGCACTTGAGGGACAGCTGAGACTGGGCTTGGAGCTCCTCGGGCTCTCCGAGGCCCTTGAGGAGCTCATCAGATGGGGCTTGGTCATGCACTTCTCCGACGACGTCGTCGCGGCCCCTCCCTACCTCGCCGGGCTCCTCAACCGCTACATGGCGTCCCCCGTGGCCGCCGCGATAGACGTAGCGGAGGAGCTCAAATCCCTGGAAGACCCCCGCCTCCTGGCTCTCGTAGAGGGCGAGATAGCCGGAGACGCCGACTGGGGCCTCTACGAGGAGATATACGGGCCGAGGCCGCCCTCGAGGTTGAGGATAGGGTCGTTGGCGATCTACGACCCGGAGCTAGGGCTCGTCGTGAATCCAGCGACCTACCCCGACGAGGTGCTGGACGAGCTCCTATCGATAAAGGAGATGAGGGCCAGGAGGATGGCGTCTACGCTGGGCCTACACGGCGAATACGAATTCGACGAGAGGTCCAGATGCGGTCTCGCCTACCTCTCCCTGGACGGGACAGCTGAGGGAAGCGCCGAGGTCTACATATGCCCTTGGCTCGCCGTCCCTGCCTCCGTCTCGAGAGGAGGGAGGCTCAACAAGGTGTTCGTCGTCTGGGGCCCTCCGCCCCAATCCGGCTTGAGGAAACGTCGCGACATGTTCGTCTTCCTGTACGAGGAGGGGGCGAGGGTCTTCTACCCGGACAAGCAGAGGTCCGTACACGAGCATCTGGTGGACCTCCTCTATAGGTCAGGCCTAGCAGTGGTCGAGGAATAGGCCGCCGAGTCTCAGCGCGATTTTCGGTGAGCTGATGGCCTCGCTCGCGAGCCCCCATAGCCGGCTGCGGGGCAAAATCGCCGGGCGCACGACGGCGAGACGTCGAGTCTGCGATACGGCCGCGCGCCGTCTTCCTGCANNAGAATAATTTCGGCCGAGGGCCGCGCGGCGAGCCGCGGACGGTGAAAATTATGCACTTCTCGAGGGCTTTAAGGCCCCACAACGGGATCCAGGACATGGAGCTGGCCAAGAGGAGGGTGCTGGATCTAAGGGGCTACGTCTGCCCCTACCCGCAGCTCGCGACGCTGAGGGCTCTGAGGTCCATGGAGCCTGGCGAGGAGCTGGAGGTGATGACCGACAACCCGCCCTCGGTGCAGAACGTGCCGGCCATAGCCAAGAGGGAGGGCCACGAGGTAGTCGGCGTTTACCAAATCGGCGAGGGCCTCTGGAAGATAGTCATCAGGAGGAGATGAACCCCATAGAGAGGTTCAAGGAGAGGGTGAGGATATACAGGGAGGCGGGGATCGCGCTGGAGTCGCTTTCGTTGGGCTGCTCGGTCAAGGTCGACCTCTACGACGTCTTGTACCCCGCCATAGAGTTGCTGAAGGACGAGGTATCCCGCTTGAACCTCGTCATAGCGCCCAGGGAGGACGCGGCGATAGTCAGAGGCGTGGGGGCCGAGCTCAAGCGCGTGTACCTCGACCCCGAGGACCCGAGGGTGGATCCGGCCCTCCTGGAGTCCTACGCCCCCGATTTGGCCATCGTGTTGGTCCAGCTCTACATGGCCAAGGCCGCCACGCCCAAGATATTCGCCGAGTACGCGGCCAAGCTCTACAAGGCGCTCGGCTCCTCGAGACATAGGGTGTGGCTGGGCAAGGGGCACTCCATAATCAGCACCAAGAGGGGGGCCGAGTTCTTCATGGTGGACTTCTTGAAGGTCGAGGAGGGCGAGGGGTACGTCTTGGCCAACAACGACACGATACAAGTGATAGACCCCTCCGAGGACTTGGACTCGCCGTTGCAGGTCGCGGTGGCCATAAACAACGCCTTGAACGACCTATACGTCAAGGGCGTCCACAAGGGCGTGGAGATAGCCCCGGTCTACGACGCGCCCGAGAAGTACTTCGGCAGAATAGAGGCGGCCGTGAGGGAGCACGCCTCCTCGCTCGGGAAGCTTGTCGAGGCGCCTCTGCCCAGAAGGGGCTATCTGCTCTTGGGCGCCACGGCCTACGGCGCCCTCGACAAGGAGCCCCCGATGTTTTACAACCAGATAGACGAGGACTTCGTCGTGATCGTCACGAGGCCCTTCGGGGAGCTCGCCTACTTCACCACGTACGTGGCCGTCAACACCGACGAGGAGCTCTTGAGGGCCTTCGAGAAATCGGTCATGCCCCTCGACGAGTTCGAGAAGGAGAAGAGGGCCGTGCTGGAGCTCATGGCGCGCCCCAACGTCGACGTGGCCCGCGTCATATACCGGCATTTGCCCGAGCTCGGCGGGAGGTTCGACCCCGAGGCTCATATAGCCGCCACGATCGATATCTCGGGGCCGGGCGTCTTCGTATTCAAGGAGGTGGCGGAGAGGGCGGGGGTCGACGTGGAGCTACACGACGTGCCGCTGCTGGGGCCGGCGATTTCCAAATTCGCCGCCCAGAACTTCATAATGCCCGACGCCACGGCCGGGACCAACGGGGCTGTAGCCATATTCGCCCACAGGAAGCTGGCCGACGTCCTCCTCGACGAGTTGGAGAAGATGCCGGGGCTGAGGCCCTCCGTCATAGGGAGGGTCCTGGGCAGGGGCGAGGGGCGGCTCGTCGTGCCCAACTGGGCCCTCGGATATATATCCAGCGAGAAGCTCAAGGAGAAGCTGGTCGGATCCGCGCAAGTGCTCGGCGGCCTCGCGGCGGGGAGGGCCGTCAGGGCCAAGGCGCTCGTGGAGGGCGAGGTGCAAGGAGTTGGCTTCAGGCCCGCGGCTAGGGCCAAGGCCAAGGCCCTCGGCCTCACGGGCTACGCCGCTAATCTGCCCGACGGAAGGGTCGAGGTGGTCGTGGAGGGCGACCGCGACAGGATCGAGAAGTTCCTGCAGGAGCTGTGCGCCCGCTTCAGCTGCAAAGTCGCCGAGCTGACGTGGGAGGCGGCGGAGGGGGCCTTCAGGGACTTCGAGATCAGGTAGCTCGATCCGGCCCCTCCAGGGCCTTGTCCGTGGTAGACTCACGGAAAAAGCTTAAAACTTTGGAAGTGAAAGAGGGCGAGCGGGGGTGCCCGAGCCAGGTCAAAGGGGCAGGGCTTAAGACCCTGTGGCGTAGGCCTGCGTGGGTTCGAAAGGGGCTCGCCCCGAGCGTCCCACCCCCCGCACCACCTTCAACGTGTTGATCCAGCTTTTCAGCCACAGTGTAGCTTTGCCGGACGGAGGGGTCTCCCCGCCCCAACAAACGCTTATATATAAACTCGCGCATGCCCAGATATGGCCGTCCCCAGGGTTAGAACGTATGTGCCCGGCCTCGACGAGATACTCTACGGCGGCATTCCCGAGAGGAGCATAGTCCTCCTCAGCGGGGGGCCCGGCACGGGCAAGTCCATCTTGGGGAAGCAGTTCCTCTTCAACGGGCTCAAGAGGGGCGAGGCCGGCGCCTTCGTGGCTCTTGAGGAGCACCCGGTGGCGGTGCGCCGTAGCTTTCGCCACTTCGGCTGGGACGTCTCCCAGTACGAGCGCGAGGGGAAGTTCGCAATCGTGGACGCGTTCACCGGCGGGGTCGGCACGGGCCAGAGGGAAAAATACGTGGTGAAGCAAGTAGACGACGTGCACGAGCTCAGCGACGTGCTGCGGCAAGCGATAAGGGATATCGGCGCTAGGAGGGTCGTGGTGGACTCCGTCTCGACGCTTTATCTCACCAAGCCGGCCATGGCCAGGGGCACCATCATGACGTTGAAGAGGGTTATCGCCGGCTTGGGCTGCACTGCGTTTTTCATATCCCAAGTCTCGGTGGGGGAGAGGGGGTTCGGAGGTCCCGGCGTGGAGCACGCGGTCGACGGCATAATAAGGCTTGATCTAGACGAAGTCGACGGGAAGCTCTACCGCTCGATCATAGTGTGGAAGATGAGGGACACTAGGCACTCGATGGTCCGCCACCCCATGGAGATAAAGGACGCGGGCATCGAGATATACTGGGACAAATATATAAGGCTGACGGGGACCTCGGTGAAGATAGACGATCTGCCCAAGGAGGACGTGGAGGCCATGAAGAAGGCGGTTCAAGAGGTCGAGGAGCGGCCGGCCAAGAGGATCGAGGAGGTGGAGGAATGACCGCGGAGATACCCCTCAAGCCCATCGGCAAGGAGGATATACGCAAGCTCGAGTCGGCGCTATTGGTGATGTCGTTGTTGGATAAAGAGGCGCTTGAGGCCATGAGGGATCCCTCGGCGCGCGTCACCTGGGTCGATTCTCTCTACACCGCGGCCGCCGCATTCGCCAGGGAGAGGGCCGGAGTGCCGGCGTCGAGAATAGCCGAGGAGCTCGGCATCACGGAGGCCACCGTGAGGCGGCACCTAAGGGGCGAGACCAAGGCCGGGCAGCTGGTGGCCAAGGCCTACGAGAGGCTGGCCAAGGAGGGCTTCAAGCTGGAGCTGCCGCCCGAGCTGGGGGGCTCGGCTGACTGCGGCAAACAGCTGGAGGAGCTGAGGGCCAAGCTCGAGGGCGTCAAGAAGGCGCTGAGCGAGATGTTGAGCCTAACGCGCTGAGCTCTTCGATGTCATGGATTTCGCCTCCGCGATGAGGCTCATAGAGGAGGCTCGGCCCCGCCACAGACTGGACATCGGCGATCCCGACGTTCCGCCGCCTCCCGAGCTGGTCGAGGCGTTGAAAAACATCGGCGATTTGCACTATGGCCCCCCGGAGGGGCTTCCGGAGTTCAGAGAAGCCGTGGCCGGGATCTTCGGAGTGGAGCCCGACGAGGTGGTGGCGGTCGCCGGCGGGCGCCACGGGCTCGCGGCGCTCATGTGGCACTTCCGCAAGAAGAGGCTCCTCACTCCATCGCCCTTTTATCCCGGCTACTTCGAGATAGCGGGGGTCTTCGGCATAGGGCTGGAGCTGGTGAAGACGAACGACAACTGGCTGCCCAGCTTCTCGGAGAGGGGGGTCTACATCGTCAACTATCCGAACAACCCCACGGGCATCGCGTTGCCCAAGGAGAAGGTGAAGGAACTCGTGGACGTCGCCGAGTTCGTGATCAGCGATGAGATATACAGAGACATCGTCTTCGGGGAGTTCGTCTCCCCCCTAGAGCTATCCTCCGAGATCGCCGTGGTCTACTCCTTCTCGAAGGTGTTCTCCGCGCCGGGGTTGAGAATAGGCGCCGTGATAGCGCCGAGGGACGTGGTCAAGGAGGTGGCGCGCTTCAATAAGGCCACCATAAACGTCCCCCCGATTCACGTCCAAAGGGCCGTGGCGTCGGCCATAGGCGCGCTCCCGCGCCGCCGCCGCGAGATCTCCGAGATCTACGGCAGAAGGGCCGAGCTCGCCGCCAAGACGCTTAGGTTTCCCCTCGTCAAGCCGTCGGGGGCGTTCTACGTGTTCCCCCGCGCGGGCCCGGGCTGTTTCGAGAAAGCGCTGGCGGCGGGCGTCTCCGTCCTGCCCGGCGATTTATACGGGGGGCCGGGACACATCAGGATCGCCTTGGTGGAGCCCGAAGACGCGCTGGCCGAGGCGTTCGCGTTGTTGAATAATGCCTGCAATAGATAAAGATCCCATTAATATCATGGGCCCCAAAGATCTGGCGAAGCTGATCCTGGTCTCGAACCCCGTCTCGGCGGGGGATAAGGGCTATTTCGTCGCGACGAGGATAAACCTCAAGAGGGATAGGTACGAGCACTCCATATGGGAAATAGATCTCTCAAGCCGCGAGACGAGGGCCCTTCTGCCGGGTCCCGCCGACTTCGCCCCGCTCCCTAAGGGCTCAAGGATCGCGTTCCTGTCTAGGCGAGGCCTCGGCAAAAAGTCAAGGGGCGTGGGGCTTTGGGTTCTCGAGAGGGGAGGCGCTCCGAGGAGGCTCGCGTATTTCCCGCTGGGCGTTCTCGATTTCGGCTGGTCGCCAGACGGCTTGAGGCTGGCCGTAGTGGCGTATAGGGGCAAGCCGGAGCCCGACGTGAAGCACGTCGAGGGCCTCCCGTTGTGGATCAACGACTTCGGATACGCCTACAACGTCGAATCGCACCTCTACATCGTCGATGCGTGGAGCGGCCTCAAGGCGCAGATCACCGAGGGCTGGGCCAGAGTGAAACACGCCTCGTGGAGCCCAGACGGGAGATATGTGGCGTATACCGTGGCCAGAGATTCGCTGAGACCCTACTTGGTCGACCTCGTGATATACGACGTGAGGACCAAGGAGCACAAGACCTTGGCGAGGGGTCTCGTGTCCGAGCACCACTTGGCCTGGAGCCCCAAGTCGGACGCGGTTGCTGTTATCGGCCATAAAATGCAACGCGGGTTCTCCTCGCACAATAGGGTATATGTCTACTGGCTCGACGGGACCGAGCGTTGTCTCACGTGCGGGCTTGATAGAAACGTCGTGAACACGCTAAACAGCGATGTCAGAGGTCCCAGCTACTCGCCGGCCGTCCAGTGGAGCGGCGATTTCGTCTACTTCGTGGCCACGGTGGGGGGCTCGGCCGAGCTCTACAGAGCTGATCTGGAGGGCAAGACGGAGAGGGTCATAGGCGGAGAGGGCGTCGTCGACGAGTTTTCGGTGGAGGGGGAGAGGGTGCTCTACACGTACATGACGGCCGATTCGCCGAAGGAGCTCTACGTATACGAGGGCGGCAAGACGGAGAGGCTGACGGGCTTCAACGACGCGGTCAAAGAGGCCTTGGGCTTCGCGAGGCCCGAACGCTTCGTCTTCAAGGCTAGCGACGGCGTCGAGGTGGAGGGCTGGGTCCTAAGGCCTAGGGGCGAGGGCAAAAGGCCATGGATCTTCTACATCCACGGAGGTCCCAAAACCGCCTACGGCTGGAGCTTCATGTTCGAGTTTCAGCTGCTAGCGTCGAGAGGCTACGCCGTCGTCTACACGAACCCCAGAGGCTCCGACGGGTACTCGGAGGAGTTCGCCGATATAAGGTGCAAATACGGCGAGAGGGATTACCAAGACTTGATGGAGGCCGTCGACTACGTCCTAAGCCGTTTTGATTTCCTCGACGAGAAGAAGATCGCGGTTGCCGGCGGCTCCTACGGAGGCTTCATGACGAACTGGATAATAACCCACACAGACCGCTTCGCGGCGGCGATAACCCAGAGGTCTATATGCGACTGGATCTCCATGTTCGGCACGACCGACATAGGCTGGTACTTCGTCGAGGACCAGATCTGTTGCACCCCCTGGAGGGACAGGGAGAGATGCGTGGAGAAAAGCCCGTTGTTCTACGCCGCAAACGCCAAGACGCCCACGTTGGTGATCCACTCAATCGAGGACTACAGAACTTGGCTCGATCAAGGCGTCGCGTTCTACACAGCGCTCAAGCTAAACGGGGTGGAGGCGAGGCTCGTGTTGTTCCCCGGCGAATCCCACGAGCTGACTAGGAAGGGCAGGCCCAAACACAGAGTCGAGGACTTGAGGCAGAAGCTGGAGTGGCTTGAGAGGCACCTACGGAGCGCTTAAAGCGGGGAGAAAAGGAGAGGCCAACCTCTTAGCGAAAGGCGCCATTTATCAACGCGATAACGGAATGGAGGCGAGCGTCGGCCTCAAGAACTTGTTCGCCCTCTGGACTATCGCCTCTAGAGGGGCGGAGGATTCGCCTTGTTGGTCTCTTCTTGCAATCTCGCCAACGCGTCTGATACCACCGCGACCGCGTCGTGGACCGCCAACGCATCGGCCCCCTCCCTCCGATCCACGCTCTTGGCGAACTCGTCCACGTCCCCCAAAAACTCATCGAGGATATGGGCCATGAACACAACGGCGCTGCCGTTTTCCGTCTCGGCGCCCAACGTTTGTACTCGTTCAAACCACGGCCTCGTCTTCGGAAACCCTTGTGTAGATGCCCCTCATATAACCAAGCCTCATAAATTTGCGCGAGGTGGTACTCGCGCAAGCCCTAGGCTCCAACTTCGGCCGAGCTCGCGCGACCCAAGCTGAGGCTGCGTTTGGAGCTAAAGCTTAAAATCGCGCGTCTCCTCGGCTGTATGGGGTATTGATATGCGCGACGGTGCTGGTGGAAAGGGCCAAGGACTTGGAAAGGGCCTTGAGGGCCCCCGTCAGATGCGTCGAGGCGCGCCTCGATCCCTACAAGGAGGATGCGGGGGCCCTGCCCAAGCTCCTCGGGGAGATCGCCGCATCCAAAACGTTGATAGTCACGGCGAGGTCCGCCGCCGAGGGGGGCCTCTTCAAGGGCTCCGAGGAGGAGCGGTTGGGCCTCTATCTAAAAGCCCTCGACGCGGGCCCCCACTACGTTGACGTGGAGGCGTCGTCCGGCATAGCTGAGGACGTGGTCAAGGCCAAGGGCGGAGCCAAGGCGATTCTCAGCAAGCACGACTTCGGCGGAACCCCCGACCTCGAGGTGCTGAAGGGCTGGGCGCGCGGAGCCCTTTCGAGAGGCGCAGACGTGATTAAGATAGCCACGATGGCCAGAGCTTGGGAGGACAACTTCAAGGTATTGTCCCTTATCGGAGCGTTCGAGAAGCCCGTCGTGGCGTTTGCCATGGGCCCCCTCGGCCTTATGTCCAGGATCTTCGCCCCGTTGATGGGGGCGCCCTTCACGTACGCAGCTTTGGACGCGCCGGCCGCGCCGGGGCAGTTGAGCTACGGGGCGATGGAGGCTATATATTCATCCTTGGGAATATATAGCAACTCGACATCGCTTAGGGATATGAGGATCGCCCTAGACGCGATAGACTCGGCGCTCATGCATCTGCTCAAGCTGAGGCTCGAGGTCTGCAGAGATATCGGGAGGCTGAAGAAGTCGTTGGGCCTATCCGTCTACGACGACAGCAGAGAGGAGGAAGTGCTCAAGCGAGCCGGCGATTTCAAGCAGTTATTCGACTTGATCGTGCAGATGTGTAAAGCTGTCCAGATAGTGACGCCTATTTGATGCCCAAGAACTCTAGGACGGCCTTGCGCATCACGCCTCTGTCGGGCTTCACGCCTAGCCATATCTCCTCGGCCGCGGCGCCTTGCTCCACCAGTATCTCCACGCCGTCTATCACCTTCACGCCCAGCTCCTCGGCGAGCTTCGCCATCGCGGTCCTCGGGGGGTTGTACACGAACTCCACATATGCCTTGGCCTCGTCGAGCGGAGCCAACACGGAGTCGTGGACAGGCGTTGCGTTTACCACCACGTCGGCCCTCGGCGCTTCGCCGAGCCCAAACCCCCTCGCCCTTACCCCGAACTTGGCCGAGAACTCCGAGGCGAGCGCCTCGGCCCTCTCCTTGGTCCTATTGGCGATCGCTATCTCGGAAGCGCCGGCCTTGACAGCCGCGTATATAGCCGCCCGCGCGGCCCCGCCGGCGCCGACGACGAGCACCCTCGCCCCCTCCATGAGCTTGCCCGCCAGCCTGTAGACCGCCATGTAGTCCGTGTTGTACCCCACGAGGAGATTCCGCTCGACCTTGACCGTGTTGACCGCGCCGACGGCTCGGGCGTCCATGGCCACGCCGTCTAGGTACTTGGCGATCTCCTCCTTGTGGGGCATCGTCACGTTGAAGCCCCTTAGGTTGAACCGGGCCAACTGGGCGAAGCAGCCGAGCTCCCCCCTCGGCACGTCGATTGCCACGTAGGCGGCATCTAGGCGAAGCGCCTTGAAGGACGCGTTGTGCATAGCGGGCGAGGCCGACTTGTTCCTTACGCGCTCGCCGATTACGGCGAATAGCTCCACGGGGCTTATGGGACTTGTCTATAAGTGTTCCGCGCCGGCGTAAAATTCTTAACGTAAACGACCGCATCCGCCATGTCGTTCTTCGGCAGGGAGCTCCGCGTTGCCACATTCGGCGAGTCGCACGGCAGGGCCATCGGCGTGGTGTTGGACGGAGTCCCCGCGGGCCTTCCCCTCTCCGAGGAGGACATCAGGAAGGAGCTCGACCGGCGCATGTTCTGCAATATACCCGTGTTGAACCCCAGATGCGAGCCCGAGGAGTTCGAGATACTTTCGGGCGTTAAGGAGGGGAAAACCCAGGGAACGCCCATAGCCGTAGTGATATGGAACAAGAGGGCCATCTCCAGCTACTACGACGAGCTTTGGAAAAGGCCCAGGCCGGGACACGCCGATCTCGCCTACTACCTTAAATACGGCGATAACTACGACCACAGAGGCGGGGGGAGGGCCTCTGGGCGCACCACGGCGGCTCTGGTGGTGGCGGGCGCCGTGGCCAAGAAGCTCTTGTCGATTCTCGGAGTCGAGGTGGCGGGACACATAGTGGAGCTAGGCGGAGTGCAGATATCCAAGGACTACGGCTTCGAGGACATAAAGGCCTCTTGGGCCAAGCCGATCCCGGTCGTGGACGACGCCGCCCTCAAGGCCATGTTGGACGAAATAGTCAAAGCCGTCAAGGAGGGCGATTCCATCGGCGGGGCGGCCGAGGTCTGGGCGGTCAACGTCCCGCCGGGGCTCGGCGAGCCCGTCTTCGATAAGATAAAGGCGGATCTGGCCAAGGCCGCTATGTCCATACCGAGCGCCGTCGCGTTTGAAATGGGCGCCGGGATCAAGCTGTCTAGGATGAGGGGGAGCCAAGCCAACGACCCCATAGTGTTGAAGGGAGGGAGGATCGGCCTCGCGACGAATAAAGCCGGAGGCCTTCTCGGCGGCATAACGGTGGGCGAGCCCGTGTGGTTCAGGACTTGGTTCAAGCCGACGCCCTCCGTGAGGAGGCCCCAGAACACCGTCGATCTTTCCAAAATGGAGCCCTACATTCTGGAATTCAAGGGGAGATACGACGTAACGACGGTGCCCAAGGCCTTGGTAGCGCTGGAGGCCATGACGGCGCTGGTGTTGGCCGACCACGTCTTGCGGGCGGGCCTCATAAGGCGCGATAGGCCCCTTTCCTGATGCGTTGCGCCGAGGCCTGCGCCTGGGGGGGCGGGAGCGTGATAAACGCCATAGCGTTGGGCATAGGCGCCTCCTTCCCCATCTCGTTGAGGATCGCCGCGAGGGTCTGCGAGAGCGACGAGGACCTCATATCCTCCTACGCCGACGTGGACCTATCGCCGATGTACAAAGCGCTGGCGTTGTTGAGGGAGAGGTTCAAGTTCGGCAACGTGCGCGTGGAGTTCTCCGGCGATTTGCCGACGGCGGGCGGCTTGAAGTCCAGCAGCGCCGCCGTGAACGCCATGATATTAGCGCTGAACGAGCTCTTCGGGCTTGGGTTGAGCCGTCTCGAGGCCGCTAGACTGAACGCGCAAGTGAGCAAGGCGGTCGGCATAAGCGTGACCGGCGCCTTCGACGACGCGGCCGCCTCTGCGCTTGGGGAGTCTTGGCTGACGGACAACTCGGAAAACGCGCTTCTGAGGAGGCTCGACGTGTCGGGCCGCGCGGTAGTGCTGATACCGCGATGGGGGAGAGGCAGGGCGAGGCTCGAGGAGATGAAGCTCATAGCGCCGATTGTGAGAGCCGCCGTCTTGTACGCGTTCAAGGGCGATTGGAGAACGGCTATGGCCATAAACGCGGTGGCCTACGGCTTCGCCCTCGGCTACGACCCCGCGCCCACCTTGGAGGCCATGAGGCTGGGCGCCGTCGGCGGCGTTTCGGGGACCGGGCCTTCGCACGTGTTCATCGCCGAGGAGCCCAGGAGGCTAGCCGATGTTTTGGCCCGCTTCGGCGAAGTCGTCGAGGTCGAGATCCCCAGAGGCCCCTGCCGCGTTACCTAAGCGCTATCCTCCTCGCGGTTCCTCCGATCTCGACGCGCGTCCCCAAGGCATCTCTGACAACAGTCCTCTTGGATCCGTCCACATCGGCCTCCGAGTACTGAGCCCCGAGAACCACGAGCTCGTCGAGCTCCACGAGATCCCCAGAAAGCTCCACCAAGTTGCCCGAGGACCTCACCTCCAATTGCAGAGGCCTATCGCCCTCGCCGTGGTATATACGCCAAGAACCCTCGCCGTATATCATGAGGAAGCCGTCGCCCAAAATCGCCGAACCCCTCCTTATATACATGGGCAATTCGGCCGACGACTCTACCCACGAGGGGCCGAGCTGGACGACGCCCGACCAGTAATCCATCCAGGCGCCGCTCGGCAAATAGACGGACCTCTTGGGGCTTGGCGATAAATGCGGCGCGACCAAGACGTAGGGGCCCACCATGTATTCGTCGTCGATCTTGAAGGCGTCCTCATCGTCCGGGAACTCCAGGGCGAGCGGCCTCAATATGGGGCGTCCGGTGAGGTGCGCCTCCCATGTCAGATGCCACAAATAGGGAAGGAACTTATACCTCAGCCTTATGATCTCCACCACAGCCTCCTTATGTCTGGCGGGCAACGCGAAGATGTCCGTGTCGTTCCCCTCCCTCCCCTTATGCGCTCTGAAGAACGGGAAGAACGCCGATGCTTGGTACCAACGCACCACCAAGTCGGGATCGCTGTATCCCGCAAATCCGCCTATGTCGGCGCCGACCATGTGGACGCCGGACGCCGAAAGGCCCAGCACCGCCATCAGCGCAGCTCTGAGGCCCTCCCACGAGGCGACTACGTCGCCGGTCCAAACGGCCGCATATCGCTGTATGCCGGCATAGCCGGCGCGGGTTAAGACAAAGGGCTTTTTCCCAGCCCTGGCGATCCCCTCATACGTCGCCATGGCCTCGAAGTACGCATACGCGTTGTGGACCCTCTCGTGCTTGACGACTCGGCCGTCGTCTAGCCTATGTATCGCCCCCGCCGCCGTCCTCCTAAACAACTCCTCTTTCCTCAAGGGCCCCGGCTTGAGGCCGAGCGCGACGGCCTTCCTAAGCTCGGCCCAATCGCCGGTGAAGAGTATATCGCCGTCCATGTTCGTGGGCTCGTTCATGTCGATCCAGAGCCCATCAACGTCGTATTCCCTCACGTATTCCTCGACCAGTTTGGCCCACCACTCCCTGGCCTTCTTGTTGAGGAAGTCGGGGAGCGCGGAAAGGCCCGGCCATCCCCTGACTAGGTACAGCTCGTTGTTCTCGGTCGTCAAGAAATGGCGGAGGCCCTCCTCGAATATCCTGTAGCCCGGCTCGGCCTTGACGTAGGGGTCGAGGATCGTGATCACCTTAACTCCTCTCTCGTGAAGCTCGGCGATGAGCCCGTGCGGATCGGGGAACTTGCGCCTATCCCACGTGAAGATCCTCCTCTTGTCCATGTGGTCTATGTCCAAGTACACGGCCTCCAAGGGCACCTCCCCGGCCACCCTCTCGACCACCTCCAAAACCGCGTTTTGGGGCTCGTAGGAGAAGCGCGATATTTGATAGCCCAGGGCCCATTTGGGGGGCAAGAAGGGCTTGCCAGTTATCTCGGCGTAGGTCTCGAGCACCTCCATCGGCGTTGGCCCAAATATCACGTAGACCTCCGGCTTGTCCTCGACCTCTATGTTCACCGCCGAGTACTCCCCCACGCCTATGTCGAATACGGAATAGGCCGGCGAGTTGACCAACAAGCCGAAGGCCTTGCCCCTCCTCACAAACACGGCCAACGGCACCGAGACGTAGAGCGGATCCATGAAGGGGAGGTGGGCGTACGCGTCGAAGTTGAACATGACGGCGATCGCCCTTCTCCTATCAATCGGCATGGCCCTCTCGCCGAGGCCTAAGACGTGCTCGTCCAAGGCTAGGGGCTTCCATATGGTCGTCCTCTCGCCCTCTACCGATATCTTAATCACGGCGTCGACCCCGCAACAATCGGCCTTGACCACGTCGCCGGCCGCCTCCACGTGAGGAATCGGCTCGCCCCTCGGGAGGTCGAACTCGACCACTGGGCTCTCGTCGAGACGTATCCTCAACGTCTTTTTGCCCAACTCGTACTGCATGGGATAAAAAGGGCCTCGTATTTATACGCCATGCCGTGTCGCGCGTTGCGTTGGATCGCCGACGATTATTTCGGCGTAGTGGCCGAGGCGGATATCTGCACACGCGCTCGCGCCGAGTACCTCGTGTCGCCCCTCAGCGGCGGTCTAAAAGGAGCGTTCCCTCTGGAGCCCCGCGGCGACGTCTCGTGCGCCACCTTGCGGCTACCGCCCGGCAGCTACGAGCTCGGCCCTTCCGAGGAGTGCTCGCTCGAGCCGCCCTCAGCGCTCCTCCACGTGCCGTCGCCCTATTACGTGGGGGTTTTCGGCGAGGAGGTCGAGGTCAGAGCCTATGCCGTCGAGCGGCCGGAAATCTGCGGCAGCTCGCGTTGCGCGCAAGGGGAGGAGATGATCTCCGTGGGGAGACATGCGTTATACAGGGCCGTCGTCGACGGGCCTCCCTACGTGGTCAGATGTTGCGGCTTGGAGATAAACGTCGATCGAATCAAGCGCTTCAGGAGGCCCAAGTGGGCGCCCCTGGCTATGTACGAGGTAATGCCAGATAGGGTCAAGAGGAGGCTGGATTGTAGGGATTTGAGGAGGGATCTCTGCGGCGGCACGCTGGACGACCTGGCCGATATGCTGGACTACGTGGCGCAGCTCGCCGACGCCCTCTACTTGCACCCAATATATAGGGCCATGAGCTATCACAGATACGATGTCTTGGACCACAAATCAGTCGACGAGTTGTTGGGAGGGCTGGAGGCGTACGCGCGGCTAAGGGAGCGCGCCCGCCAGAAGGGGCTGGGCATAGTTCTAGATGTGGTTTTACATCACGTCGGCTTGAAGTCCAAGCTGTTCAAGGAGAGGAGGGATCTGTTCCTCGTCAAGGACGAGGAGGCGGCCGAGCTGGCGTTGAAAATAGCCGAGCTGTTGCCGAGGCCGCTTTGGCCCCAACTCCTCAAGGGGGATCCTCCATATGAGACCTTCATGTCGGTCTGGGCCATGCCCAGGCTGAATTACAAGAAGCGCGAGGCCCTCGAATACGCCGAGTCGGTCCTCGCCTTCTGGTCGGACAAGGCGGACGGCTTCCGGTTCGACGTCGCGCACGGCATACCGCCGACCGTCTGGCTTCACCTCGTCGGCCCATACGTGGAGACCCACTACCTATTGGCGGAGCACACGGGCGATCCCGCTGCGTATCTCGGCGTTTTCCACGGCTTTACGGCCTACGAGCTCCACAACGCCCTCCTCGATTTTTTGGCGTTCGAGAAGATAGACGCGGCCCAGCTCGCCGCCCGAATCAAGAGGTACCTCGCAAGAGTTGGGCCGAACCAGCTGAGGTTCATGTATACATTTATCGAGAACCACGACACGGACAGGTTCTGCTCCCTCGCGAACAAGAGGAGGGCCGTCCTCGCCTATGCGATAATATATTCGCTGCCGGGCATTCCGGCCGTATATGCAGGAGGAGAGGCGTGCGCCAAGGGCCTCGCGTCCGACCACACGAACAGAGAACCTATCGACGAGCTGAAGCCCGACCCCGAACTGCTCGCGGCCCTCAAGACCTTGTACCAGCTGAGGAGGCGGTACCCCGAAATAGCCGAGGGCCCCGTTAGGGAGGTGTTGGGCGAAGGCGATAGGCTTCTGCTGCGGAACGCGTCGATAACGCTTAGGCTTGATAGACGCGGGGGAAAAGCCGAGGTGAAAACCCCCGACGGGTACTACTCGCTCTAGGCGCCGACTCGCTCCACGAGCTTATTCGTGAGCCTGGCCGCGAAGCCCTCGAGGCTTTTCCTGAACTCCAGCGCCAGCTTCTTGACCTCCTCGTCCTCTATGAGGTCCTCCACGTTTTTGACCTTGACTATTCCCTCGTTGGCGAACATGACCAGCTCGAATAGCGCCGCGTCGGTGCTGCTCCTATACAGCTTGGGCCCCATCGATTTCTGTAGGCAGCTCAAGTGCACAGCTCCCCTGTTCGTGAACGTGAAGAGCTGGCCCTCTACTACGTCCTTACCGCATACGTAACACGTCCAGCGCTTCACAGCGCAATTGCGTTATCCAAATTTAAATGTAGGACCTCGACGAATTCGCCGAGGGACTGGAAGGCCTACGAGCGGTTCGAAGATAAGTACTTCGCGATGCCACGGGCGGCCAAGACTCCCGTCGCCGCCGCCACGTTTATGCCCCTCGAGAGCCCAGCGCCGTCGCCCGCGACGAATAGCCCCGGCACCGTCGTCATCAGCTTCTCGTCCACAGCGGGCCTCGCTGAGTAGAACTTTATCTCCGGCGCGTATATCAACGTCTGGGGGCTCGCCACGCCTGGCGCCAGCTCGTCCAGCCTCTTGAGCCCCTCTATGATGTCCTCGACCACCCGGTGCGGCAAGGCCAAGGAGATATCGCCCGGGGTGACGTCTTTAAGCGTTGGCGAGATGCTGGATCTCCTGATTCGCTCCCAAGTGGACCTCTGCCCCCTCTCTAGATCATATAGGCGTTGGATCAACGGCTTGCCGCCTCCGAGCTTGGTGGCGAGGCGGGCTATGGATTTGCCGTACTCTATGGTGTCCTCCATGGGGTCGGTGAGGCGCAAAGTGACGAGGAACGCGAAGTTGGTGTTCTCGCTCCTCTTCTCCAGGTAGGTCTCGCCGTTGACCCCCACGGTTCCGTCCGAGTAGACCTCCTTGACCACGAAGCCGCGCGGGTTCGTGCAGAAGGTCCTCACCTTGTCGTCGTACTTGGACGTGTAGAAGATCACCTTCGGGTCGTGCACGGCGTCGGTGAGAGGCCGCATGACTTGGTAGGGCACCTCGACCCTTACGCCTATATCGATCGGCCCGAACTCCAGCTCGGCGCCCAACCTCCTGAGCGTCGAGACGAGCCACTCGGCGCCTCCCCGACCTGGGGCCAGTAGGACGGCCGGGGCCTCGAAAACGCCTCTGTTGGTCTTCACGACGAAGCCCCTGGAGCTCCTCTCCACCGAGAGCGCCCAAGTGGACGCGTAGAGCTTCACGCCGCGCCCCTCCAAATACTGCGTCATGGCCTCCACGACCTTGCGGGATCCATCCGTCCCCATGTGCCTCTGCCTTATGGGGATGATCCTGGCGTTTACCCTGGCAGCAAGCGCCGAGAGCTTGTTTATCGCCTCCATATTGGGCTCGTAGATGTTATCAGGCGCGCCGAACTTGACGAAGATCGAATCGATGTAGCTTATCAACTCCACGGCCTTGTCCCAATCGCCGACCAGCTCGTGGAGATCGCCGCCCACGTCGGGCCTGAGGTTGATGAGCCCTGAGCTGAGGGTCCCGGCTCCCCCAACGCCGTACATGATATGGCACGGCACGCAGAAGGTGCACTTCTCCATGGGCGTTTGGAGGGGGCAGACCCTCTGGGAGGCCCGCAAGCCGCCGTCTATGAGGGCCACGCGGAAGCCGCCCAACTCGGCCAGCTCATACGCGGCGAACATGCCCGCGGGACCCGCCCCCACTATGACCACGTCGAACTCGCCGACGTAGGCGTCCAGGGCCTTGAGCCGAGAGAGGTACTGCCCTATCACCGACTACTCCATGATGTATTTTAAAAATCTGCCGCAGAACGTTATCCTTCTCGATCGGGGCGTGGAAGTACCGGAGACGCGTCGTACAGCGCGCGGTTTGATTTTTAAACAAATATTTAAATTAAACAGAAGTGGTCAAGATAAAATCGACATTTGTTTAAACAAAAACTTAAAAGTCTCATCGGCGGGGCGAGCCATCCTTACGTCCATCTTATCAAAGCGGCCAAGGCCGCGTTGGTACTAATCGCGCTGGCGGCTGAAGTCGCCTATTTTATACTACCTCCGTGTACCAACGGTANNCGGCGCGCGCTCGGCGGCTCGCAGCAGCGCCAGTAGGCCCCTCAACGCGCCCTCGCCGGCACAACTTATATTGCGAAGTCTGCGAAATTATGTGAGGGCCCTCTTCCTGGGACCAACGGGGATAAACATGAGGGAGGCCGTCGCGGCCGTGGCCAAGCGCTTCTACCGCGCGAGGGGCCTCCCCGAGGATCTCGAAGATAGAGAGGCGAGGCGCGCCTTGGCCGTGTATTTCCTCGAGGACTTCCTGCGGGCCAAGGTCGACTGGGTTGCCTTTCTGTCCAGCGACGACTACAAATGGCAGGAGGAGGAATGGCGATCCGCGTTCGTCAGGATGCTCAAGCGCCTTTCGGACGAGGCTCCCGAGAACGCGCTGGTCGGCATGAACTTGCCCTTCTTCAACAGAAGCCGCTTTTTCCCCGCCTTCGATCTCTCCCACTTTAGAGAGTTGAAGCCCGACGTGATGATAACGCTTATCGAAGAGGAACACGTGATGTGGCGCAGGGTCCAAATGAGGGAGGAGAGGGGGAGGCGCACAGGGGCCGACTTCAGGCTGAAGGACATAGTGGCGTGGCGCAACACGACGATACTGTTGGCGGACATAATATCGCGGGAGCTCGGCGTGGACAACTACGTGATAGCCGTGAAGCACCCGGCAGCCGCTTTCTACAAGCTGATATTCGAGAGAGGGGTTCTCAAGGTCTACCTCTCCTTCCCCATAACTGCCGTGAGGGATAGGAGGGAGGCTAGGGCCGAGGTAGACGAGTTCAGAAGGCGCATGCACGCCCGCTTCGTGGCCTTCGACCCGCTCATGGTCGACGAGAGGGCCTTGAGGACGGCGCTAGCGAGATCCAAGGGCGACGTCGTCGAGGTGAGGGCCGAGGACGTGTGGAACGTGCCCGCAGGCGTGGAGCCCGCGTGCGGGGACGAGGGAGGTCTCTATCCCATAAGGATACCCAGGGACCAAGTGGAGGAGGTCCTACGCGATCTCGACAACATAATCCGCTACAAGGATTTCCGATACATCCAGCAGTCCGACGCCGTGGCCGCCTACAGGCCCTTCATGGGCAAGGCGCTGAGCAGGGGGATGTTCGCCGAGATAAACTACGCCCTAAACACCGCCCACAAAAGGGTCTTCATATACTGGCCTAAGGAGGACTGGGAGCCGGGCATGGAGTCGCCCTTCGACCCTTCGCTGGGCGTCGTCGAGCGGGACCTCGACCGCCTTTTTGCCGATCTAGAGTCCTACGAGGAGGAGCTCAAGGCCTTAAGGCCGTAGACCTTCTCGAGGTATTCCAAGGCCTCCTCGCCCTCTACCTCTATCGATCCCCCTCTTCTCTCGTCGTACGTGTAGAGGACCACGTCGGAGCCGGGGACCAGGGCAACGCTCAGGCCAACCCTCCTCAAGGCATCGACGCGGCGCGCAAGAGGGGACTCCCTGCCTATGATAGCTATGGTCGGCATGAGGTAATACGGACGGGGCAATTTATCGTCAGCGTTTATTTTCCCCAAACCGGAGGGCGCCGGAATTTTCGACCGACCCTCGGCGGAGCCGTGCCGATGGCTGCGCCTCGGGCGAATCGGGAGCCCTCCGCGACCGCCCTCAGATCGGCGCCGCGCCCAAGGGCCCTCAGCCCCGCCCCCTCGCCGCCCTCTCGGCTGGGCGGGCCGCCGATGTGCGGCCGCACCTCATCCGGCCGATAATGGAGATATATCAATGTTAATGAATAATTTAATTAAATAACTAACAATATTAATATAAGGAAAATCTTGTTATAGAGTTATCTAAAAAACTTTATATAAGCATAATATCTGGAAAAAGTGGTTTACGGGGTTAACCAGAAAGTTTAAGTATATACGTTATAAACGCTGGGTATGTCCAATAACGCAGAGGAGATAAAAAGCCGTTATGGTATTCGCGGAAGCCCCACGCAAGGGCTTGTGGCGGGCACCATAGCCTTTTTCGCCGGCTTCGCGGCCGTGGCGCTGTTCGGTATAACTGTGAATAAGCTGGCGCCGCTGTTGAATCTAGGCATAGTGGAGCGGGGCTGGCTGATCGCCATACCGTCGCTCACCGGGTCATTGCTCAGAATCCCCTTCGGCGCATGGGTCGACAGCGTAGGCGGCAGGAAGGCTCTGCTCACGCAACTGCTGATCGCCATGGCCGGCATGATCGGGCTGATCTTGACCCTAGACGCCATACTCAATGGCGCCATAACGTCCCGCACTATGGGCTACGCCTTGCTCATGCTTTTCGGCGCAATAGCGGGCACCGGGATCTCCATATTCGCCTCGGGCATAGCCTACGTCTCCTACTGGTTCCCGCGGAAGCGCCAAGGATTCGCGCTGGGGGCATACGCCGGCTTCGGCAACACGGCGCCAGGCATATTCACGGCCGTATTGCCCTACGCCTTGGCGAGCCTCGGACTGATCGGGACCTACGTGGCGTGGCTGATACTCCTAGCCGCGGCGACGGCCGTGTTCGCCGCCATCGGCTACGATGCGTACTACTTCCAGCTGGTCAAGAAAGGCGTGAACCGCACCGACGCGGCGATCATGGCCAAGGGGCTTGGCGAGGAGTTGATACCGAGCGGCTCGCTGGCCCGGAGCTTGAGGGCATCCGCGGCTATCTGGCGCACATGGTTGCTGGTCATCATGTACTTCACCTCCTTCGGGGGATTCCTGGCGCTCACCGCATGGTTGCCGACCTACTGGACCAACTACCTCTCGTTGAGCCTCGCCATGGCGGGCCTCATGTCCGGGATCGTCTACTCATTGCTCACCTCTCTCGTGAGAGTTCCGGGCGGCTGGTTCAGCGATAGGTGGGGCGGAGAGAGAGTCGCCATCGCCTCATACGCCGTTATGCTCGCGGGAAGCGTAATCATGATGTCGAGCAGCTCGTTCGCTCTGAGCGCTCTGGGGGTCGTGGTAATGGCCGTCGGGATGGGCGTGGCGAACGCCGCCGTCTTCAAGCTGGTGCCCAAATACGTCCCCGAGGCGGTGGGAGGGGCCACGGGCTGGGTCGGCGGCTTGGGCGCCACGGGCGGGTTGTTGATACCGCCGGCGATGGCCGCCTTTGTGGCCGCCTATGGGCAAGAGGGATACCGGCTGGGGTTCGCGATCTATGTGGCGTTAGCCGCGTTGTCCATAGCTCTCGGGGCGATACTCCAGCTACGCGAGGCTAAACGCAGCGCGGGCTCGGGATGATGTCGCCGGAGTTGATACTCCTGGTTCCCCTCCCCTATATAGTCATGGCCGTGTTCGTCGGGGGCCACATCTACAGATACGCGGTGGATCAATACGCGTGGACCGCCAAGTCGAGCGAGCTCTTGGAGGAGCGCTGGCTCGGCGTGGGCTCCCAGCTCTTCCACTGGGGCATACTCATAGTGCTGTTCGGCCATATAGTGGGCTTGCTCGTGCCGCCGAGCGTCACCGAGACCATGGGCATATCCTCTGAGACGTATCACAAAATAGCCATAGCGCTGGGCGGCTCGGCTGGGCTTATCGCCTACATCGGCGTGTGGATACTCCTCCTTCGGAGATTGCTGGTGCCTAGGATCAGAATGACGAGCGACGCCTCGGACCTACTGGTGTTGGTGTTGTTGCTGATCACCATGACTCTCGGGCTCTACAATACGCTTATTTACGACGTCTTCGTCCACCCGTTCCCCTATAGGACTACCATAGGCGCATGGCTGAGGTCTATTTTAGCGTTGCAGCCGAACCCCAGCTATATGGCCGACGTGCCGATAACGTTCCAGCTCCACATATTCTTCGCGTACCTCCTATTCCTCGTATGGCCCTTCACCAGGCTAGTCCACGTCTGGAGCTATCCTGTGTTCTACCTCAAGAGGGCTTGGATAATATACAGAAGGGGCAGACTGCCCGGCGCGATAGGCCATGACTAGGGCCAACTTCCTCAAGGAGATCTTGAGACACTTTCTGCCGAGGGAGAGGTTCAACGAGGGCTGGAGCGAGCTCGACAACGCCGATAGGGCTTGGGAGGATCTATACAGAAACCGCTGGCAGTACGATAAGGTCGTCAGGTCAACACACGGCGTCAACTGCACGGGGTCATGTAGCTGGAGGGTGTACGTCAAGAAGGGGATAATAGTCTGGGAGCACCAAGCGGTCGACTACCCGACCAACGGGCCCGATATGCCGGAATACGAGCCGAGGGGTTGCCCAAGAGGCGCCACGTTCTCGTGGTACATATACAGCCCGTTGCGCATCAAGCACCCGTACGTGAGAGGGGAGCTCCTGAGGCTCTGGAGGGAGGCGCTGGCCAAGACCGGCGACCCCGTGAAGGCTTGGGAGCACATCGTCGCGAACCCCGAGCTGGCTAGTAGATACAAGTTAGCAAGAGGCAAGGGGGGCTTCGTGAGGGCCTCTTGGGACGAGGTCCTGGAGCTCATATCGGCGGCGCTCATATATACGATAAAGACCTATGGGCCCGATAGGATATTTGGCTTCACCCCCATACCGGCCATGTCCATGGTCAGCTATTCGTCCGGGTCGAGGTTTATAGAGCTCATAGGCGGCGTGATGCTGAGCTTCTATGATTGGTATGCCGATCTTCCCATCGCCTCGCCCCAGGTCTGGGGCGAGCAGACGGACGTCCACGAAAGCGCCGATTGGTTTAACTCCACCTACATAATCGTCTGGGGCACCAACTTGGCCATGACGAGGACGCCGGACGCCCACTTCGTAGCCGAGGCGAGGTATAGGGGCACTAAGGTGGTGGTGGTCACCGTTGACTACACCGACATGACGAAGTTCGCCGATGTGTGGATCGCGCCCAGGCCAGGCACCGACGCGGCCTTGGCCATGTCGATGCTTCACGTGATACTGAAGGAGTTCTACGTAGATAGGCAAGTGGAGTACTTTGTCAACTATGTCAAGAAGTACACCGATCTGCCGTTCCTCGTAGTGCTGGAGAGGAGCGGCGACACCTACACGCCGGGCAAGTTCCTGAGGGCCTCCGATTTGGGCCTAAACGTGCCCAACTCCGAGTGGAAGACCGTCGTCCTCGACTTGGGCACTGGGCAGCTGGCGGTGCCCAACGGCAGTATCGGGTTCAGGTGGAGCAACGAGGGCAGGTGGAACTTAAAGCTCGAGGACTCGATCACGGGCAGGCCCGTGGATCCCGCATTGACCTTGCTGGGCCTACACGACGACGTGGTCCTCGTCAAGACGTACTCCTTCGACGAGAGGGGAGCCGTTCCGATAGTCAGAGGGGTGCCCGTCAAGAGGATCAAGGCAGGCGACAAGGAGCTGCTCGTCGCGACCGTCTACGACTTGCTCTTGGCCCATGTCGGCGTCAACAGAGGCCTCCCGGGCGATTACCCGGCGGGCTACGACGACCCCAAGCCGTTCACGCCGGCCTGGCAAGAGGCCATAACGGGCGTCGACAGAAGAGTCGCGATAAGAGTGGCCAGGGAGTTCGCGAAAAACGCCGAGCTGACCAAGGGAAGGTCCATGGTGATAATAGGCTCCGGCGTCAATCACTGGTACCACGCGGATCTGATCTACAGGGCTATAATAACTATGTTGATGCTCCTGGGCACCGTGGGCGTCAACGGAGGCGGCTGGGCGCACTACGTGGGGCAAGAGAAGGTGAGGCCGCTCGACTCCTGGTCGCATATAGCCTTCGCCCAGGACTGGTCCAGGCCGCCAAGGCTTCAGAACACGACATCTTGGGTCTACATACACAGCGATCAGTACAGATACGAGGACTTGAGCACGAACAAGGTCGCCGTAAGGCCCAGATACGAGCACCCGGTCGACTACAACGTGGCGGCCGTTAAGAGCGGGTGGTTGCCGTTCTATCCGCAGTTCAACGTGAACCCTATTAAGCTCTACGAGGACGCCGTCAGGGCCGGGGCGAAGAGCGACGAAGACGTGGCTAAATACGTCAAGGAGAAGCTCGCGAGGGGCGATATCAAGTTCGCTGTGGAGGACCCCGATGCCCCGGAGAACTTCCCGAGAGTGCTGTTCATGTGGAGGGCCAACTTCCTCGCGGCCAGCGGTAAGGGCCACGAATACATCCTCAAGCACCTTCTGGGCGCCGACAGCTCGGTGATGGCCAAGGAGGGGTTGATCAAGCCCGAGCTCCTCAACTGGCGCGAGCCGGCGCCGATCGGGAAGCTCGACCTCGTCGTGACGCTCGACTTCAGAGCGAGCACATCAGTGCTCTATTCCGACGTGGTGTTGCCGGCGGCCACTTGGTACGAGAAGAACGATCTGAGCACCACAGACCTCCACCCGTTCATACACCCGTTCAACCAAGCGATAGCTCCGCCTTGGGAGGCCAAGGTCGATTGGGATATATTCGTGGCGCTCGCCAAGAAGTTCAGCGAACTGGCTTGCAAGCACTTGGGCAAGGTCAAGGACGTAGTGGCCGTGCCGTTGTTGCACGACACGCCCGGCGAGCTGGGCAAGAGCTCGGGCCCCAACATAGCCGTCGTCGAGCGCGACTACTGCGACGTGTACCACAAGATGGTCACGTTGGGCCCGTTGCTCAAGAAATCGATAGGGGCGAAGGGCATTACGTGGAGCGCCGAGGAGGAGTACGTTGAGGTCGGCAAGCTTAACGGAACCGACGAGCACGGCCATCCGTTGCTGATCAGGGACAGCCAAGTAGCCGAGGCGATACTGCACCTATCCAGCGTCACTAACGGCGAGGTCTCGTACAAGGCGTATAAGGCGTTAAGCGAGAGGGTGAACATCGATCTGACCAAGCTGGCGGAAGGCCAGAGAGAGATCGTGATACACTTCGACGATCTGGCATATCAGCCGAGGAGGGTGCTCAGATCGCCTATCTGGAGCGGCCTAGAGGCCGAGGGCAGGGCCTACACGCCGTTCGCGCTCAACGTCGAGCACTTGGTGCCTTGGAGAACGCTGACGGGGAGACAACACGTCTACTTGGACCACGAGTGGATTATCGAATTCGGCGAGCAGCTACCGACGTATAAACCGCCGGTGGCCCAGGCGCCGTTTGCCGATGGGGAGGGGCCGCCCATAGAGGGCAAGTACCTAGTCGCTCGCTACCTAACGCCGCACGGCAAGTGGCAGATCCACTCGACGTATATGGACAACCAAATAATGCTGACCCTATTCAGGGGCGGGCCCGTGGTCTGGATCAACAGCGAAGATGCGAGGGAGATCGGCGTTAGGGACAACGACTGGATAGAGGTGTTCAACAGAAACGGGGTGATTGTCGCCAGGGCCGTGACGTCGATAAGGGTGCCCAAGGGCGTCGTTATTATGTACCACGCCCAGGAGAGGACGGTGAACGTGGGCAAGTCCAAGCTGACGAAAAGACTGGGCGGCACCCACAACAGCGCCACGAGGGTTAGGGTGAAGCCAACTCACATGATCGGCGGCTACGCTCAGTTGAGCTGGGCCCTCAACTACTACGGGCCGGTCGGCACCCAGAGGGACGAGGTGGTAATAGTCAGGAGGTTGGGGCCATGAGGGTCCTCGCACACATCTCGATGGTGATGAATCTGGACAAATGTCTCGGTTGCCACACGTGTAGCATCACATGCAAGAACACGTGGACGAACAGGCCGGGCGCCGAGTACATGTGGTGGAACAACGTCGAGACGAGGCCAGGCATCGGGTACCCAAGGCGCTGGGAGGATCAGGAGAGGTATAGAGGAGGATGGGAGCTGAAAAACGGCCAGCTCAAGCTCAGAATAGGCGGCAAGCTCTCGAGGCTATTGAGGATATTCTACAACCCCTACCTGCCCTCGATAGACGACTACTACGAGCCCTGGACCTACGACTATGAGAAGCTCATAGAGGCCGAGCAAGGCGAGCAGCCGGTCGCCAAGCCCAGGTCGTTGATAACTGGCGAGGAGCTGGAGGTCAAGTGGGGGCCGAACTGGGATGACGACCTCGCCGGATCGCCCGAGATAGCTTCCCAGGACCCCAACTTGAGGGCGCTGGAGGAGGAGATCAAGCTGGAGTTCGAGAGAACCTTCATGTTCTATCTGCCCAGGATATGTAATCACTGCTTGAACCCGCCGTGCGTGGCCGCGTGTCCTTCGGGCGCTATATACAAGAGGGAGGAGGACGGCATAGTGCTGGTGGACCAAAGCAAATGCCGCGGCTGGAGGTTCTGCGTGTCCGCATGTCCTTACAAGAAGGTATACTTCAACTGGCGGACCCACAAGGCGGAGAAGTGCACGTTCTGCTACCCTAGGATAGAGAACGGTCTGCCGACGATATGCGCCGAGACTTGCGTGGGCAGAATAAGGTATATAGGGATTTTGCTGTACGACGCCGATTCGGTGCGGAGGGCTGCCTCAGAGCCGGATCCGAAGAAGCTGGTGGACGCCCAGCTCTCGATAATCCTGGACCCGAGCGACCCGGAGGTGGTGAAGATGGCCAAGGCCAATGGCATCTGGGACGACTGGATAGAGGCCGCCCAGAGATCGCCCACATATAAGTTCGTTAAGGTGTGGCGCATCGCCCTCCCGTTGCATCCCGAGTACAGGACGTTGCCCATGGTCTTCTACATCCCGCCGCTGAGCCCCGTGTTGAGGCTATTCGACGGGGAGGAGCTCGGCGAGACCGCGCCCGAGGACGTGTTCCCGAGAATCGACTCGTTGAGGATACCCATCAAGTACTTGGCGAGCATGTTCGCGGCGGGCAACGAGGAGCTTATACGCAGCGCCCTTAAGAAGCTACTGGCCGTGAGGATATACATGAGGAGCCTCGAGCTAGGTAGCCCCAACAAGGACGCCCTCAAGGAGGTGGGGCTGACGGAGCAAGACGCGGTAGAGATGTACAGGCTGTTGGCCATAGCCAAGTATGAGGACAGATACGTCATACCCAAGTCGCACAAGGAGCAGATGGTGGATGCCTACTCGGAGCAAGGCATGTGCAACTACGATCAGTTCAAGGAGGCGGTCCCGGAGCTGAGGGGCGGAGCTGCCCCCAACGGCAAAATAAAGATCAAGCTGAGCAGGAACTCCTTCAATGTATAGCGTTTTGAGGACAATCGCCGATTTGCTCGAGTACCCGACCGAGGGGTTGACCGAGCTCTTGAAATCGGCGGTTGGCCTCAAGGAGATCGAGGAGTTCGCGAGGGAGGCCCTCTCGCGCGATCTCTACGAGCTCCAAGCGATCTACGTTGAGACTTTCGACATGTCCAGGGAGACCAACCTCTACCTCTCGTACCACATATACGGAGAGCGAAGCAAGAGAGGCCTCGCGCTAGCCGGGCTCATAGAGCTCTACAGTAAGTACAAGTTCGAATACGACAAGAACGAGCTCCCTGATTACATACCGACCGTCCTCAAGTTCGCGGCCTCGTGTAGCGGCGAATGCCTCGAGGACAAGCGGTTCAAGGCGCTCATGGCAATGCTCGAGAAGGCGTTAGACCGCATAGAGGCTAACATGCCTTCTGGGAATCCCTACGTCCATCTTATCAAAGCGGCCAAGGCCGCGTTAGCCGAGCTCGGCCTACACAGCAGATCAAAACGCGGCGGCTCCAGGCCGGTACACGGCAAGCGTCAGGAGGCGCGACGTCGATGACTATATCGCGACCCTAAGGCCCTCAAGCCAGCTCGGCGCCCGGCGGAACTATCCATCTATCAACGTATCTGTCCATGTTCTGCAAAACGGCTATTCTGCTCCTCTCGTCGTCGTCCATGTAGGCGAACTTAGCGCCTATGCGCTCCAGCTCGTCCCTCAGCTTCTTGGCCCACTCCACGACCTCCTCGTGCGTCAACATGTCCTCCCTCCTCAAGCGGCGCGTCGAGTAGCCCAAGTGCATGTAGCTCTTGACTTCGACGAAGTGGGGGTTTCCCCTCTTGACCAGCTGGGCGAACTCGGGAATGTACTTCTCGTCGTAGTTCATGCTCCTTATGAGCGTGATGCGGACCACCGTCCTGGTGGGCATCGCCGCCAGCAAATCGAGGCTCCTCAACCATCTCTCCCAAGCATCTTCCTTGTACATGACGGGGACGTTGATGAGGTAGTAGAGTTCCCTATTCGGCGCGTTCATGGACAAGTACAGCTGGGTGGGCAAGGCGTCCTCCTCGACCAGCCTCTCCAACATCTCGGGGTGTTGGCCGTTGGTCACTATGAAGATCGACTTGGTGTGCGGCAGCGATTTTATGAGCTTGACCAGCTGGGGGAGCTTGGGATAGAGCGTGGGCTCGCCGGACAGCGAAATGGCCCAATGCGTGGGCGCCAACGCCTCCTTTACTCTCTCCTTGGCGTTTTCGTGCCCCCAATAGCCCGAGAGGAGCCTCCTCCTCTCCTCCAAGACGCCCTTGACGATCTCCTCGGGCTCCATGACCCACCACTCCTCTGGGATGAAGGAGTCGAACTCTTGAGTTGGACGCCAACAATAGACGCAACGGTTGCTGCAGATCATCCCGACGGGGCTCATCTCGACGCATCTGTGCGATCCGCCGACCGGCGCGTTGTAGAACTTCACCTTGTAGCAAGAGCCCTTGCCCTCCAGCGCGTCCTTGGTCCACTTGCACAGCTCTACGGTGGCGTGGCCGTAAACGCCGTAGTGGGCTTCTATTAGCCTCCTCGCAGTACCTCCCCTTATGACTAGTCGAGGGCCTATCAAGGCGTGATGTCTGCCCATGGGCTCCTCCTCGCAAGACACGGTCAATACGTTCTGCCTATATATAAACTCACATCACTCGGGGACCAGATATGCCTCGGCCTCGTACTCCACCGCGCTCGCCAGCGCCGAGAGCCCCTCGGCCACCGCCGACTCCATCTTGCTCCTCATCGAGGAGGGGTCCAACCCCCTCATATACGCCTCGACGTATGCGTACGCCCTGTTCAGCGGCGCCTCCATCCCCTTCCTCCACTCGTAGGCGAAGTACTTGAGCCTGTGTCGGGGCGGAGTCCAAGGCCTCCTCAAGAGGTCCCTCACGACCGAGCGCGCCGCCTCCAAGTCGTGCGCCGACTCGACAACTACCTGTAGGAAGCCGTCGCGGCCCGCGCAGTCGAAATCGACGTAATAGGAGTAGGCCAGCCCCTTGTTGCGCAGCTCCTCGAACAGGAGGGATTTCGTGCCCGAGGCCAAGTGGAACGCGGCTGCGTTTAGCTTGAAGTAAGCATCGTCGAGGCTTGCCTTTACCGCGTAGCTGTAGTAAACGCCATCTATTTCCTTGCGCACTTCCCTGAGCAACAAGGGCCCGCGCCCCATCTCCGGCACGGACTTGCGGGGGGCTACCCCCTCGAGGCGCGAGAACTCCTCCTCGGCCCTCCTCACGACCCCCTCGTTTATGCCCCCCACAAGCGCCACGACTAAGTTGTCGGGGGTTGTCCACATCTCCTTGAACTCGACGAGGTCCTTCAGCGTAGCCGCCGAGATGACCTCGGGGGAGCCGCCTATAGGTCTGCCCCAAGCGCTATCGCCGAACAACGACGATATTCCCAAATCGCCGATCCTCTCGCTGGGGTTCTCCTCGCTCATTCTGATCTCGGAGAGCACCACTTTCTTCTCCTTCTCGAATCGATCCTCCTCGTACCTGCTATTCGCGACCGCCTTGGCGGCTATCTCCACCAAGCCGTCTGCCCCCTCGGCCAAGGACTGAAACGTGAGCGCTATCATGGAGCGGTGCGTGTATGCGTTCGACTCGCCCCCTAAGAGCTCCACGGCCTCATCGACGTCGAAGCCGGGCACGTTAAAGAGCATATGCTCCAACAGATGGGAGTAGCCGGCCCTGTCCTTGGGCTCGAAGAGCGAGCCCACGCCTATCCCCACCACGACCGAGGCTAGGGCGGACGGATAGGGGTCCACCACCAGCACCACTCCGTTGTCCAATCTCTTCTCCCTAGGCTTCATGGCGATAACGCCTACGGGCATTTGGAAAACGCATGGAGCCGCGCTCGGTGCTCTATAAAAAATTAATTGCCCTAGCTCTTGACGACTTCATCGGCATATCTTCTAATTATGGAGGGTATGTACTTTATCAAGTCGGAGGCCGTTATGTGGAAGCCGAGCTCCTTGGCCGCCTCCTCCCCCGCAAGGCCGTTGACAAACGCCGCCACGGAGGCCGCCACGAAGAGGTCGTTCGTCTTAGTGGCGAGGCCCGCCACGAGCCCCGTCAAGACGTCGCCGGTCCCGCCTACAGTCATGGCGGGAGTGCCCGTGATGTTCACCTTGGTCCTTCTGCCGTCGCTTATGACGTCGTAGCGCCCCTTGAGGAGCACAACCGCGTTTAGGCGGCTCGCTTGCTCCACAACAACGCCGATGCGCTCCTTGAGGCCTTGCGGGGGCTCCACCCCCGTCAATATCTTGAACTCCCCGGCGTGCGGCGTGAAGACAACGCGGCCGGAGGCTCTGAAGCCCGAGAGCGCCTTGATGGCGTCGGCGTCGACGACGAGGGGCTTGCCCGAGAGCTTCCGGAAGATCTCCCTGACGGCCTCCTGGGTCTCGGGCTCGATGCCCAGCCCAGGCCCCATGGCCACCACGTCGGCTTTCTGGGCCAACGAGAGCACTTTATCCACATGAGCTGGCTTGAGCCTATCGCCCGGGAGGGGGATTGCGATTAAGTCGGGGGAGCGAGCCTTCGCGGCGGCTGCCGCGGGCTCCGGCTCGGCCAGCACGACGAGGTCGACGCCGGTCCTCAGAGCGGCCAGCGCCACGTATATGGGAGCGCCTGAGTACTCGGCCGATCCGCCCACCACGAGCACGCGCCCGTGATCTCCCTTCTTAGAGTCGGCCCTCCTGGCGAACTTCAAGAGGCGGAAATCCCCAGGCCCCACGTATAGCTCGGCCTCGGGCGGTATGCCGATGTTCTCGACTATTAGTTTGCCCACGTAGGGCTTGGCGGGCTCAGCCAAGAGGCCGACCTTGGCCTTGTGGAACGTCACGGTTATTGCGGCCCTCACGGCCTTATCCCTCACCTCGCCCGTGTCGGGGTCCAGGCCGGAGGGCACGTCCACCGCTATTTTGGGGGCCGGCGCCAAGTTCATGAGATCTATCGCGGTCGAGTGGGGCTCCCTCAACTTCCCCCTTATGCCTGTGCCCAGAACCGCGTCGATTATTAGGTCGGCCCACATGAACCAGCTCTGCAATGCGAGCAGATCCTCGGGCGTGGTCGCCACGGCCATCTCGATGGCGGTCCTCCGCAACGCCTCGAAGTTTATCCTCGCCAGTTCCTCCCTCGGCTCGCCCAACGCGATGACCCTAACCTCCTTCCCCGCGGCGTGGAGATGCCTGGCCGCCACCATGCCGTCGCCGCCGTTATCGCCGGTGCCCGCCACGACCAAAAAGCGCTTGGCCTCGGGGAAGTGGGACAAGGCCGCCCTGGCCACGGACGCCCCTGCGTTTTCCATGAGGACGAGCCTAGGCACTCCGAGCCACTCGGCGTTTCTGTCGGCTATGTACATCTCCGTGGACGTTATGGCCTCCATGTAAGAACCGCGCGGTTAAAATATGATGCCGCAAGAAATCGCGCGTTTTATGAAACGATATGTAAGACCCCATATAATCCAATCGTCGACCTTGAAGGCCGGTCTCCCGCTCCACTCGACCTCGACCAAGTCGTCCTTGGAGATCCACCTATACCCCGCTACCTCTTCGCCTAGCCTCAGCTCGACAATTGGCGGAGCGTTGAAGACGAAGGGGTAGACGCGCAAATTCGGCGCGTTCATCGGCGAGTCGGGATCCATCACGCCTCTCAAGCTCGTCGGGTCGAGCTCGAGCCCTACCTCCTCCTTGACCTCTCTCTTGACGGTGGCCATGAGGTCCTCATCCCCCTTCCAGCGGCCGCCCGGGAAGCCCACTTGGCCCGACCAGGGATCGCCCGGCCTTTCGGCCCTTTTGATCACGAGGAACTTTCTGCCGTTCAAGAGCAACGCGACGGCCGCCGTATTGGGACCGCCAGCGGGTATGGCGCGGCTGAGGCACATATATCTATACGCACCTCTCTATAAAAAGTCGGCGCGCCCGGTCTCCTCACGCATCAGCCCTTGTAAGCCTCTCCATCCAGGGCGATCGTTATAGCCCAGTCGATAAGTCGTCCCTTTAAATCTAGCCGTCGCGGGGTCGGCATAAGCGCCCCCCGTCTTCTGTGCCGATTAGATGAACCCGAGGTCTGCCGATGATGAAAAGACGGCAGCCGGTCGATCTCCCTTACTCCGACTAGCCGGGAATCGCATCGCGCCGATAGCTTGTTTTCCGCGTAAGAGTTACGGCCCCCCTAATAGCCAACAAGCAGGGAACTGCGATCCGCCTATCTAGGCCATCAAGCACAGCTTGGCGCCAAACGGAGGCCAATTGCGCGACGGCCGCGGACTTCTAGTAAAAGACCACGCGCCTACCTCGAGAGCGCGCCAGTTCTCTGTCCGTTCGGCCTCGTTTATGGCCAAGCAATTCTCGGACCCCATCATTTAAATATTGGCCAGTAAGTGCCCCGCATGTCTGTCGAGATGTCCCTCCTCCACGGCAAGGCCAAGGAGGAGTTCGACAAGAACCCATGTGTCGTCGACGCGCCCGACCAGCTAGCCGAGTGCGCCAAGAGCAGGCTGGCGGCCGCTGGCTTCGAGGCCAAGGATGTCTTGTATTTAGACGCCAACGTGGACCCCGCCGAGTCGCCAGACAAGGCGCGCTTCTTGAGGGTCGAGGCCAGCTACGGCGGTAGCGCCGATAAACACATCTTCACGTTCGCCGTGCTCAAAAGCGCCGGCAAATACAAGCTCCTTTGGCTCCAGAGCGCCGTCGAAACCAAATGACGGAATTCCTGACGGACAGAGAGCGGATAATAAAGCTCCTCTTGTCGGCCGAGCGCCCGCTGGACGTATACCAGATAAGGGATTTAGCCGGCTTGGACCTCAAGCCGTCTGAGATCTACGACGAGCTGGAGCACGTGGCGAGGACCCTCAAGAGGCAGGGGCTGAGGCTCGAGATGATACCGGCGCGTTGCAGAAACTGCGGCTACGAGTTCAGAGATAGGGAGAGGCTCAAGAAGCCCTCAAAGTGCCCGAGGTGCCGCAGCGAGAGGATCGACCCGCCCAAGTTCTACGTGAGGAGATGAAGGTCGTCATCAAGGCCGAGGAGTGCTTCTCTTGTGGGCTCTGCTACGTCTTGGCCCCTCGCGTCTTCGTGGAGGGGGCCGAGGGGAAGGCGGAGTTGGATCCCAAATACAGGAGGGGCTCTCCGTATGAGGGCGAAGTCCCCGACGAGCTCGCGCCCGAGGCTATCCGCGGCATGATGACTTGCCCCGTGAAGGCCATAGACGTGGAGCCCTCCTAGGGAGGCCCGAGGCCGGCGGCGCCGTACGCGGGGGCCGAGGCTGGAGCGACGAGAGCGACCGAGGCGGCCGTCGATTACAAGCGCGGAGTGGGCCTCGTAGGCCCTACTAAGGCCTGAGCCGCGAAAAACGCCGCGCAAAAGCTTAAAAACCGATGCTGGGCGGAGGGCATGCCCATCACCTTGGATCCCGAAAAGCTGAGGATAGTCCTGGAGCACAGATTCAACTATAAGATATGTAGAAACTGCGGAGCGAAGAACCCGCCCGAGGCCGTCAAGTGCAGGCGTTGCGGGAGCAAGAACTTGCGTTTGAAGAAATTCAAGAGCAAGTAAGTAGCCTCACCTCGACCTCCCAGTTCTCGCCGGGAACGACGTACACGAGCGCGGGCTTTAAGCCCAACGCCCCGAGCACCCTCTGCCTCGCCTCCAGCACCATCTGCTTCCTCCTGATCTTGGAAGGCTTGAACTTGAACCCCGTCTTGACCTCCACGTGGTAGAGCTCCCCGTCCCTCCCGTAGATCAAGTCGACGCGGCTGAGCGTTTCGACCGCCTCAATCTGTTGCGCCTCGGGCAACTCCTTGACCCGCTCGTAGAGCTTGAGGGCTGCGAGGCGCTCCTCTTCGGCGAAGTCGGCCCCGACCACGTGTTCCGGCGCGATTCCCCGCTTGATGTAGCTGGCCAACTCCTCCAGCCCCGCCCTCAACACGGCCAAGAAGCGCCCGTCGTCCTTGCCCACGTATTTGACGAGGCCCTTCGGTGGATCCAGGAAGAGCTTGTACCCGTCAGGCCCTATAGACGGCACGAACCAGCGCTTGTGGAGGGGCCACCTCCCCTCGATAAAGGCCGACACGTAGCCGCCCCGTCTGCGCCCCGGATCCCCCGCCTTCACCTCGGGCAACTTATCGTATGTCAGAAGCCCCTCGAGGAGCATGGCGACGGCCTCGCCCCTGGCAGAGCCCGGCAGGATGCGCATAGCGGCGATCTCGCCGAGGAGGCCGATCTCGGACCCCAAGGCGGCGAGGAGGTTCACCTTAATCTCCACGAGCCATGGTTGATGTTAACATAAATCGGCTTCGGTCAAATATAGCGCTGCGGGGCAACGCGGCGATTCCGCCGCGATGTTCGCCGAAGGCGTACCTGTTATGGGCGACGCCGGCCGCCGCAAGCTTATGCCCAGCGCCGGGCACGAGTGCCGTTTACGCCGATTGTGATCGGGATGGCTTCCAGCTCGCCGTAATGTGCCGCAGCATCCCGGCTGGTATACGCACCTCCCGTCCAGCATCACTACAGCTGGCTTAAGGACCCGCCTCCCGATACCCGGCGCCTCGGTCATCGAAAATCCGCCGTCGAGCCATCGCCGAGGTCCACGCCTAGGTGAGCGCCGGCGCTGGCCCCATCGAGCGTGAAAACCGCCGCTGGACGTGCTCTATATTCACAGCGCCTCGAATCCGGAGATGGGCGCATCGAGGTACAAATCCCCGGCCGCCTCAAAAGGCGGCCTCATCGCCGAGCTCTCGACGGCTTCGTTCGCGTCGCGGACAAGATCCATTCTCGACGTCTTGGCGCCTTCAAGCGGGCGGCCCAAACCGCTAACTGTCGCCGTCCACGCACCTAAGGCATCGGAAGTTTAAACGTTGACGTCTGCCCGGCCCTTGCGTCGCGACGACGCGCTTGTCAGCAACGGAGCTTAGGCAAGCGGAGCCCCGGAGCTGGCGATAAACTGCTATTTAGCACCAGACCACGCCAAGATGTTCCTCACCCTCTTGGCGGGATGCGGGTGCGTGGACAAGAAATCGGCCAGCGCCGGGGCGCCCTCCTTCGACCACTTCCGCAAGAGCTCGTCGGGGTCGCTCTCCTTGATCCTCATGGGCGGTACCGTGAGCACTATGCCCTTGAAGGGGTCGACCCTCACGTTGCTCATGTATATCTGTATCTTGGCAAGAGCCCTGGCGAGGTTCAGGGCGGCGGGGCCCAAGAGGCGCGCGGCGTGGAGGTCCGCATAGGTCTCCCTCAATCTGTTGAACCACAACACGAACACCTGTATGAAAAACGTGGCGGCAACGAGGAGGGAGCCGACTGCGACCATCACCAACCCCGCGAGGAGGGCCGCCTCGTCGAGGGCGGCGAACAACAAGGCCTGCCCGCTGTACAGCAGAAATCCGCCGATTGAGCCGAGGGCCGACGGTATGAGCCCGAGCGCCAAGACCACCTCCATGTCGAAATGCCTCACGTGGCCCACCTCGTGGGCCAAAACCGCGTATAGCTCGTCCTCGTTGAGTATCTCCAGCAGAGGCCTAGTCACGGCGACGCCTCTCCCTTGCACCAAATTGCCGAACGCGAAGGCGTTGGGGAATGGGTCGTCCGTGACGTATACTCTGGGCGGCTTGACGCCCGACCTCTCGGCTATCTCGTGCACCATATCCCTCAGCCGAGCGTAGGCGGGGTCGTCGGTGACCTCGCGCGCGCCCCTGCTTATCAACACCGGCGATATGAGCCACTGGAACAGCCAAAACAACGGGAGCCCAACGGCGAGTATCCAAAGCGGCAACGAGAGGAGGGAGAGCAGGATGTAAACCACGACGAATTCGGCCAACACGGCGAGCGCGCCTGCAACGGCCATCTGGAGCCAAAGCGACTTCATAAAACTGAACAATTTTTATTTTTAATAACTCGACCCACGGACCCGGCGCCTCGCTCCGGCGAGCAACTACGTCAATTGAGTTAATCGGATCGCGAGCGCCGCTCAGCGGAGGCTCGGAGGCCTTCCGGAGCAAGCAGTCGGTAGCACCTAAGATAAAAGGGTGAAGTTATTACATGGGCCGCACGATGGGGCTCGCCTCCATAGCGGCCAGCAGCTTCATAATGCCGTATATAGGCAACGCCATAAACGTGGCCGCCCCGGCCATGGCTGCGTCGATGGGGGTGCAGGGGGGCTACGTGGCGCTCCTCCAGATGGCGCTCGCGTTGGCGACGGGCGCCCTCGCCATACCTATGGGGAGAGCCGGCGATCTCCTGGGGCGCGCCCGCGTCTATAGGGCCGGCGTCGCCGTAGTCGCCGCGTCCTCCCTCGCCGCTTTCTTCTTGCGGGATCCGATTACGCTCATGGCCTCGGCGATCGCGATGGGCGTCGGCGCCGCCATGATCTTCGGCACGAACTACGCCATAATCGCGACCATGTACCCGCCGGGCGAGCGGGGAAAGGCGATAGGGCTGAACACGCTGGCGGTCTACGTAGGCCTCTCCAGCGGTCCGTTGGTTGGCGGGGTCTTGGCGTCCTTCGACTGGCGGCTCATATTCGTCGTGAACGTGCTCTTGGCGGCCCTCTCGTTGGCCCTCTCGGCAAGCATCAACGCGGGCCCTGTTGGCGAGCGCGGATACGATACAATAGGCGCCGTGCTCCTCGCGTCCTCGTTGGCGTTGTCCATCTGGGGCATGACGTATGGGTGGTACGTCGCAACGGCCGGGCTCTTCTTGCTCGCGTTGTTCGCCCTCCGCGAGAGCAAGGCGCCTGTCCCCCTCCTGGATCTCTCCATCTTTAAGAGGGCGCGGTTCACGGCGGCTGTGGCGGCCGCGATGCTCAGCTATATGGCCACATTCGCGGTCACATACGCGCTCAGCTTCTACCTACAGGAGCTGAGGGGCCTCCCCCCATCTCGCGCCGGCATGCTCTTGTTGCCCCAGCCTGTGATGATGGCCGTGTTCGCTCCGATATTTGGCTGGCTCTCCGACCGCGTGGATCCCGGCGCCATATCGTCGGCCGGGATGGGCCTAGTGGCCGCCGCGTTGTTCTCCATGACGTTTATAGGGGCTACGACGCCGTTGCGGACGCTGGAGCTCGAGCTGGCCCTTCTGGGGCTGGGCTTCGCCCTCTTCATATCGCCGAACACCAACATAATAATGAGTTCGGTAGAGCCGAGGCATCACGGCGTGGCCTCGGCCGTAGTCGCCGTCGCCAGGCTGGTGGGCCAATCGACGAGCATGGCCTTGATGGCCTTGGTGCAAGCGGCCTCGCCCGGCGTGCTCGCGGCCACTAGATCCGCCATGGCCTTGTTCTCGGCCATCGCGTTAGCGGCCGCCGCCTTGTCTCTGATGCGCATACAAAGGGGCCGTCGAAACGCGGCGCTAGCGCATTTCCAAGCGGCAAGGCCCACGACTATATGAATAAATAACAACGATATCGTGCTGACGTGATAGTGCTCTACGGCTTCGGCGGGGTCGGGAGGACCTTCGCCGAGGTTGTCTACTCGAGGACAAACCTCAAGATATCGGCCGTGTTCGACAGCAAGGGCGGGGCGATGAAATGCGGCGGCTTCGAGAAGGACGAAGTGAAGACGCTCTTGAAGGCGCCCAGGGGAGGGGTATCGGAGTTGGGCGTGGGGGCGCGCGCATCGCTCGAGGAGGCGCTCCGTTGCGCCGAGGTTCTAGTCGACGCGAGCCCTCCTAACTACTCCAACGGCGAGCCGGCGGCCTCGGCCTACCGCTTGGCCCTCAAGTCGGGCTTGTCGGTGGTGACCGCTAACAAGGCGCCGCTCGCTCTGTACTTCCCCGAGTTCGAGGGGAAGCCCGTCTTCTACAAGGCCACTGTGATGGCGGGAACGCCCGTGGTTGATTTGGCCTTAGGGCTAAGGGAGCAGAGGCCATTGAGGATACGCGGGATTCTGAACGGCACGACCAACTACATATTGACCAGAATCGACGTCGATGGGCTGAGCTTCGAGGAGGCGCTGGGCGAGGCCAAGGCCAAGGGCTACGTGGAGCCGGACCCCGCCATCGATCTCGAGGGGCTCGACGCCGCGGCCAAATTGGCCATACTGGCCAACACGCTGGGCGCTCGGCTGACGCTGGGCCAAGTACACAGGGAGCCGCTCAGATATCTGGGGCCCCGCACCAAGTACGTGGCCGAGGCCGACTTGGAGGCGGGCAATGCCCGCGTTGTTCCCGCCCGCTTGGAGCCCGACGATCCTCTCTTGTTGGCGCGCTACACCACGAACGCTGTCGAGATAGCCACGGAGGTGAACTTGGTCAGAGTGTTCGGCAAAGGCGCCGGTCGGCTCGAGACCAGCTTGGCCCTTCTGAACGACGTAGTGAAGGCGCTTAGGGCGTGCAAATAAGCGCCATATACTCGGCGCTTCTCTACGTATCCATACTCTTGTTCCTGGCCGCCGTCTTGAGGCACTTCTTGGGCAAGTTCAGACTGCCCGGCCTCGTGGCAGGCCTCCTCGCCGGCATGATCCTAGCGCCCACCTCGCTGGGCGGCGTGTTGAACGACGTATTCGGCATCGACATATTTCAAGTGAACGACTACGTGGACTTCCTGGCGGAATTCGCGGTCATTCTGATAATATTCGCGGCGGGTCTCGAGGAGGGACTTGCGCCGTTGAGATCGGCCGGAACGTTGGGATTCGCCGGCGCGACTCTCGGGGCTCTGCTCCCGTTTATTGCGGGCTACGTCGTTTACCGCCCAGCGTTGGGCCGCGACGAGGCGTTATATATAGGAGCCGCCCTTGCCGCCACGAGCCTCGCCGCGGCCTCGGCCATATTGCTTGAGAGGGGGGTTAGAGGCAGAGGCGCTGGGTTCCTCATGGCGGCCGCCGCGATGGACGACGTAGTGGCCTTCATCTTGCTATCTGTGGTGAACGCGGTGGTTCAAACGGGCTACATATCGGCGCAGAAAACGGCGAGCTTGATAGCTCTCTACTCTATCGCTTGGATTGCTATATTGGCGGCGTCCTTGGCTACGCTGAAGCTGGTGGGCAGGAGGATAAAAGACGAGTACTCCTACGAGTTCTCGTTGTTGGTGGTCTTCGGGCTCACGGCCATTATGATAACCTTGGGCTTCTCGCCTATAATAGCGGCCTTCATAGCCGGGGTCTCGATAGCCGAGGGCATGAGCAGGGAGAACGTTAAGAAGCTGACCGAGGCGCTCGTGGAGGTTTTCGGTCCCATGTTCTTCGTGGTTGTAGGCGCCAGGAGCGACGTGCTAGGCGCAGGGCTTGCGGGGATCACGATGGGCCTCGTCTTGACGGCGTTGGCGACAATCTTTAAGATAGCCGGCGTCTTCCCGTTCGCGTACCTCTACACGCGCAACGCCAGAGCGGCTTTGGCCATATCTCTGGGGATGACGCCCAGAGGCGAGACGGGGTTGGCCATAGCCGCCCTCGGGCTCAACATGGGCGTGCTCAACGACGTGGAGTTCACAGCCGTGGTGCTCATGGGCTTGCTGACCACGATAATCGGAGCCGTGGCCTTCTCGAGGACGGCCGAGTGGATCTACGGAGGCGAAGTCAGTAGTAGTCGCTCTTGATCAACAACTCCGCCGCCAACACTGCGTTGCCCGCTGCGCCTCTGATGGTGTTGTGGCCCAGTGCCACGAAGGCCAGCTTCTTGGGCCCGAGCCGCCTCACGCGCCCCACGACGACGGACATGCCCCTGCCGGCCATTCTGTCAAGCCTTGGCTGAGGCCTATCGACGCCGGCGACCGGGACGACCGGCTGGGGCGGCGCAGTGGGGAGCCCCAGCTCCTGGGGCAATCCCCTGAACTTGGCCATGGCCTCGACCACCGCCTCGACGTCGAAGTCCTTGACCGTGTCGACGTAGACGACCTCGGTATGGCCGTCGAGAACCGGCACTCTGGTCGTCGTTGCGTAGATCTCCAAATCCCTCTTGAAGATCTTCTTGCTCTCGTTTACTATTTTCTCCTCCTCGCCCTTTATGTACGGTATCAAGTTGTCGATTATGGCCACCGAGGGAACTCCCGAGTAGCCCGCCCCAGTCACCGCTTGCATGGTCGCCACGTGGATTCTGGATACGCCGAATTCGTCCAAGATCGGCTTGAGCGGGAGGTCGAGAATCGTCGTGCTGCAGTTCGGCTTCTTCAACACGGCGCCGCTCCAGCCGCGGCGGGCTCTCTGCTCCCTAATCAGCGCGAGGTCGTCGGGGTTGACCTCCGGTATGATGAGGGGAACGTCGGGCTCCAGCCTCATGTTGCTGGAGTTGCTCACCACGAGATAGCCCCTCTTGGCCAACTCGGGCTCGACCTTGGCCGCGACCTCAGACGGTAGCGCGGAGAAGACCACGTCGACTTTGGGCACGGCGTCGACGTCCAGCTTGTCGATCTTGAGCTCCGCGGCCCTCTCCGGCATCGGCGTCTCCAGAACCCAGTTTATCTCGCCGTATTTCTTCCCAGCGCTCCTCTCCGAGGCGGCGACGCCCACGAGCTCGAACCACGGATGCTCCGCCAGCAGCTGCACGTAGCGCTGGCCCACGAGCCCCGTCGCGCCTATTACGTAGGCCTTCAGCTTGTCCATAACAACTTCTCGAAGTAGGGCTTGACGAAGAGGTCGTGCGCCCATTTAGGCGGCATTGGGACCAGCGCAGAGAACCTGCCCACGTACTCGCCGCCGAGCTTCACGATCTCCTCGGCCTCCAGCCCCACCACGCAGGAGCCCTCACCGCATTTCAAGACGACCTTATACGGCGGCGGCGCGTAGAAGTTGCCTACGATGGTCCCGCGGCTCCAGTAGTTGCGGACCTCCACGTACATCCCGCCCGTCACGGGCTCGAAGGTGCGGGGGTGCATCCTCTTAGCGCCGAGTCTCGCCGCCTCCATGGCCTCCTCGACGGACATCATGGGCAAGATCTTGGCCTCGGGCACCTCTTGCGGATCGGCGGTCATGACGCCCGGCGCGTCCGTCACCAGCACCACTCTGCGATAGCCGAGGAGCTTGGCGAGGAACGTGGCGGTGTAATCGCTGCCGCCTCTGCCCACCGTCGTGAACCTGCCGTCTCTCGTCCGCCCTATGAAGCCGGTCACCACGGCGATTCCCTCGTGCGATTCTATCTCGGAAGCCAAGCTCCTATCGTCGAGCGGGTTCGCGTTGCCGAAGTTGTCGTCGGTTATTATCGGCGCTATGAACAACTTGCTGTCCATCCCCATCCTTTTGAGCAGCCCGTTCATTATAGTGGCCGAGAGGCGCTCGCCGAAGGACATGAAGTAGTCCAAGACGTCGGGACCTTCGGGCAGATCCAACGCCGCCTTGAGCTCCCTCAAGAGCGGGTCGACGCCGGAGACGCCCAGCTTCTTGGCTATTTCGACGTGTATATCCCTTATGGCCTCGTAGAGGCTCTCGTTCCTCGTCTTGTAGAGCTCTATCAACATATCGGTGACTCCCTTCACAGCCGACACGACCACCACTGGGGACTCAAAAGTCGACAAGAACTTGGCCGCTTCCACGAAGTGCTGGGCGCTTTTGAGGAGAGATCCGCCTATCTTGACGACGGCCCTCATCGCTCCAACAACGGGATGAGCTCCTCTTGCGACGAGATGGAGATGGTCTTCACCTCCACCACGTCTGGGTCCTTGAGCGCGTGGCCAGTCGCGATGGCCACAGTGATGCCCGGGAGGTCCAAGGCCAAGGCGCCGGCCACAGACGCGGCTCCGGCCGGCTCAACCCCCAGCCCGTCCGCCCTCGCCAAGGCCGCCTGCGCCCTCAAGATCTCTCCGTCGTCGACCTCCACGAACATCCCTCCCGACTCCCTCACTGCTATAAAAGCCTTAACCCAATTTATCGGCCGGCCTATCTTTATGGCAGACGCTATGGTCTTGGGCGAGTCGACGAAGAGCGGCGAGTTGAGCCCCTCGCGCCAAGCCCGCGCCAGCGGGGCGGCGCCCGCGGCTTGAACCCCTATCATCCTCGGGAGCTTGGGGCATAGGCCCAGCTCGCCCAGCTCCTTGAACCCCTTCCAGATGGCGTATATGTTCCCGGCGTTGCCCACCGGGACCACCACGTTGTCGGGGCATCCCAGCTCCTCGTATATCTCGAAGGCGACCGTCTTCTGCCCTTCGAGGCGCCAGGGGTTGAAGCTGTTGAGGGGATAGGCGCGTTTGGTCCCGTGGTCCAGCACCAGCTCCAAGGCCTTGTCGAAATAGCCGTCCACGGCGATTATAACAGCGCCGTGGAGCGCGGCTTGCACAAGCTTCCCCCTCGCGACGTTGCCCTTGGGGAGCACCACGTAGGCCTTAAGCCCCGCGCGCGCCGCGTAGGCGGCCGCCGAGGCGGCTGTGTTGCCGGTCGAGGCCACTATGACCTTGTCCGCCCCGGCCTCCTTGGCGACGGTCACGCCCAACGCCATTCCCCTGTCCTTGAAGCTCCCAGTGGGATTGGCCCCGTCGAACTTGACGAAGAGGTTCCTCCTGAGTCTCGACTCGACGAGGGGGGTTCTCCCCTCGCCGATGGTCACGCCGGATTTGAGGGGCAGCATGCCCGCGTAGCGCCAAATGCCGGAGCCTCTCGGAGCCCATTGTTTGTCCTTAACGACGACGTCGAGGAGGCCCCCGCACTTGGGGCACCTGAAGAGCTTGTAGTCGGGGTCGTAGACGGCCCCGCAGACGACGCATTTTAAGACTGCTCTATTGTCCCCGAAGGCATATCGTGGCGAATGCCGACCTATATAAACTTTATCATCAAGTGTGAGGATATCACAACGCTATATAGCATATAAATGCGCCCTTCGCGACCACTTCAAGTCCCCGACGGAGCCGCCGAGCTCGGCGCAGCTCGCGATCCCTCGCCCCGCGACGGTTAAACAAAACGGCGAAGTGGGTCGAGTCTTTCTCACGCTGGGCTTTCGTAAAAGCCAACGGCTAAGGACAAACCCATTTAACGAGGTCATTCAACAAGGCTTCATTATCGCCGAGCTCGACGAAATTAGGCAGAAACGACGTGATGGTGCCCACGACTGTAATGTTCCCCCTCTGGAGCACCACGGCGTATTTGCCAGGGCCGTAGCCCAGGAGCTCGGCATCCGCGTAGATCCCGACGCCGGATCCCGATATCGCTGCGGGCGTGAAGAACACATATCTGCCGTAGCCCAGCTCCGTGGAGTTGACGTAGGCGGCGGACACGAACTGCCAGTTGCTCGTGGCGGGGGTCAAGCCCGCGGTGGCGTTGTAGAGGTAGCCGCTCATGACGGCAATGCCGAAGGGCGTGAGCAAGCCGTCGAGATATATAGGCGATGGGGGCGTTGTCGTAATGAATATAGAGTTGGCGATTCTGGGATCGTAGAAGACGAGCAATCTGCCCCCCGACGACAAGAACGACTTAATCGCATCGACCGAAGAGGAGGAATAGGGCTCCGCGGGCTCCGCTATTATCAGCCCCGTCGCGTTGCGCAAAAGCGATTTTAGCTCTTCGCCCGTCGTGGCGAAGGCGATGCTGCAGTTCCTCAACGCCAGCCTTGCCGCAAGGTCCTGCACGAAAACGCCCGGGATCAAATTGCCGTGGCTTAGGTCCACGACTACGTATTTGCCGGTCGGCTTCACTTGGGGCACCCGGTACTTGGGCGCGCTGGCGTTTACGTCGATCTGCACAGCGCCGGGATATATATAAAATATGGGAGTGAGGGTGGAGTTCAGCAGAATGCCCAGCGGCACCTTGGCCATCGTTATGCCGCTACAGTTGGGCGGGGATATGCCGTAATAGGAGTATATGGAGACCACCGAGTACGAGGTCAAGCCCAACGACTCGGCCATATCTGCGACGGCCTCGGAGAGGCCCCCTATTTTGTCTATTAGGCCGAGCTTAAGGGCCTCCTCCGCGGTGAACAGCCTGCCCGTGGCGAGGAGATCGGCCGGCGCCTTTAGCCTACTCCCTCTGCTCTCGATAACCACGGAGAGGAAGCTGGCCGCGGCCTTATCTACTGCGTTGTAGTAGCCGAAGAGGGACATGCCGAACAGCTTGTCGTAGCCGGACGGGAAGACCTCCAAGGGTATCGGCGTCCAGAACGCGCGCGGGTCTATTATGGTCCAAGCGCCTATGTTGCCTACGAGGGATCCCGGAGAGGCGTAGATCTCGTCGGCCGCCATGGAGATGTAGAAGGCGCCGGAGGCGTCAAGCCCGGCCACCACGGCGTATACGGGCTTGCCGAGCCCCTTGAGGGCGCCGTAGAGGGCCTCCGTGGCGTCGAGGGTGCCGCCCGGCGAATCCACGTAGAGTATCACCCCAGCGACATCGCTCGAGTTGAGGCCCAAGATCTTGGGGAGGAGGGGGTTCACCCAACAGCTGGTTATGGGGCTGGTTATCGGTATTACCACAATGTACTTCTGGGGAGCCGGCGGGGGCGTAGGGCGTTGCTGAACTGCCACCGTCACCAACACCACGGCTACGGCCGTCGCCGCCAACACCAGCGCGGCCAAGGCCGTCTTGTTCTCCGCCATGTCCCATACTGAGGCCCATTTAAAAACCTCGCCTCAGCCGAAGCCAGACCAAGTAGCACTCCTTGCGGCCGAATCGGTCGGCCTCGCCGGGAGCGGCCGCCAACTCTTTCGGCGAAAGCCCTTTTATGAACACCATATCGTCGTCGTAGCCGCAAGTGGCCTTCAGCAACAAATCTCTGGTCCTCCGATCCAGCTCCTCCCAATTGTAGCCGCTGTAGCCCAACGAGGAGAACAAAGCCTTCGCGGCGTCGTTGTCCTCGGTGGTCGTGGCCGCGTAGGCATCGGCGCGACAAAGGCCCTCGACGGCCCTCACCAGCGCCCTCCCCAAACCCCTCCTCCTGTATTGCTCGAGGACGCCCACGTAGTAGTGGACGCAGAGCCTCGCGGCGAGGCGTATTGAGTAGAAGACCTCCGCGCCCGCGGGGACGTTTCCGACAAACGCCACGGCCACATCGCCAACGCCGTCTTCGACCACGGCCCTCGCGTATTCCAAGGCCCTCCCGTAGCTCTCGGCCAGAATTCTCAGAGCTATGCCCAGATACTCCCTCCCCGTCCTTATGGCGAATGCCTCAGACGAGACCATGACAAGGCGGCCGCCAAGGCCATGATTACGGCAGACGCGGTAAACGCCGCGTGCAAGCTAGCGATGAACGGTTGCATGTACTGGGGCTCCAGCGACGTCAAGCCCGCGAAGATCTCGAAGGCGATATAGCGCGGGATGGCCGTCGAAGACGCGGCTATGGCTATCGAGAAGCTCAGCACCATGCCGATATTGCCGAGCGTTCGGGAGGCGCCGGACGCAGCGCCGTACCAGCGCCTGGGCACATCCCACATGATCAACTTGCCGTTGGAGGCGAAGAAGAGGGAGGCGCCGACGCCGTTGAGGGCCGCCACGGCGGTCACCAAATACAAGGGCGTGTCCACGTTTAGGATCGATCTAAACAGGAGATATGCTGCTATCTGCAAGCTGAGGCCCGTGGAGGCGACCACTCTGGGATCGTGCCTATCGGCGAGCCTTCCGCCCGTCGAGGCGACCAAGCTGCCCAAGAGGTAGCCGGGCACTAGCCAAAGAGATGCCGAGAAGGGGTCGAGGCCTCTAACGCCTTGTAGATACATGGTGAGGAGGAACAACGTAGCGTAGTTTGCGGTGGTCTGCAACATAGACGACAAGGCTGAGAGCGTGAACATCCTCGTCTTCACGAGCCCCGGCGGGATGATCGGCTCGGCGGCTCTGGACTCAACGAAGGCGAACGCGGCGAGCAGCAAGGTCCCCGCGAGAGCCTCGGCGAGTATCGCGGCTGAGAAGCCGGAGGCCGCTAAGTCGAGCCCCGCCAGCGAGTAGAGCGCCAACGATGAGCCCAGCATGAGGGAGCCCATCACGTCGAAGCTCCTCTGCATCCTCTCGCCTAGGTCCTCCAAGTACTTGCGCCCGAGGGCGAATCCGGCCGCGGCTATGGGGACGTTTATGTAGAAGTTCCAGCGCCATCCCAAAAAGGTGGTGATCAAGCCGCCTGCCAATATGCCCGCCACCGCCCCGAGGTTCCACACAGCCGACGACCAGCCGAACGCCCATCCTCTCCGCTCCGGCGGGAAGTAGTCTGATATCAAGGCCATCGACACGGCCGTCATCATGGCCCCTCCGACGGCTTGCAAGACCCTAAACGCTACGAGCTCGGCCACGTTGGAGGAGGCGCCCACTAGGGCGCTGCCTATGCCGAAGACTAGCATGCCCGCTCTGAACACGGCCGGCCTCCCCCGCAGATCGCCCAATCTGCCCATTTGCGTGGACAACACCGTGACGACTAGTATGTACGATATGATAGACCAAACCACTAGGTCCAGCGGCGCCTTTAGATCGGCCATTATCGCGGGGAGCGCCAACACCAGTATCGTGGAGTCCAACGCCACCATCAGGCTCGAGAGCAGTATTATGGAGAAGGCGATGCCGCGCTTCATGGGCCCGATATATCGATATGTTTAAAAAACTTACAGCGCCTCGCCGTCTAGCAAGAACCTCGCATCGACGACGTATGCGCCTTTCCCCTCCTCCAGCGCTATCACGGGGTTCAAATCGGCTTCCCTTATGGCGGGATTCTCGGCGAGTAGCCGCGAGAACTTGACGATGATATCCACTATTGCGGGCATATCCCTGGGAGGCGTGCCGCGATAGCCCGTGAGCAACCTATACGCCTTGACCTCCCTTATCATCTCCCAGGCGTCCTCCTCCTCTATGGGGACCAACCTCATGGAGACATCCCTATATAGCTCGGTCAACACACCGCCGAGGCCGAAGGCCACCACATGGCCGAATATCTCGTCGTAGACAGCGCCTATGATCAGCTCGACGCCGGAGGGCACCATCTTCTGTATAAGGCAACCCTCTATCTCGGCGTAGGGCGCCCTCGCCTTCACGTTTTCCTTGATCTTCCTACACGCCTCGAGCAACGCCTTGCTATCCGATATGCCCAAGACGACGCCGCCCACGTCGGTCTTGTGCACTATCTGCCTCGACACGACCTTGACGGCCACCGGGTAGCCGATCTTCTCGGCCAAGGAGACGGCCTCGTCTTCGTCCTTGGCCACGCCGAATTCCGGGACGGGTATGGAGTAGCGCGCGAGCAGCTCAAACGCCTCGTGCTCGTACAGCTTGTTCCTGCCCTCGGCCTTGGCCCTCTCGATCGCGCTCATGTCCTCACCATTCCGCGTATTTTTGCGTATTCGTGGAGAGCCCAGAGGGCCTTGGCCGCCCTATCGGGGGTCGAGTACGTGGGGATCTCCGCCTCCTCCAGAGTTCTCGTGAACTCCTGGACCATTTGGCTACCGCCGAAGTTGACCACGACTATCGGCTTCTTGAACCTCTTGGCGTCTATTATATATTCGGCCAAGTTCTGAGTCAGCCCTGGCACTTGCATGAGGGTCACGATCAAGGCCATGTCGAAGAAGGCCGTGGGCAGCAACGCCTCCAGCACGACTTTGTAGTGCTGGTCGGTGGCCGAGCCGGTGACGTCGACGGGATTGCTTAGCGCCGAAAACGGCAAGAGCTCCTTCCTCAGCTCCCGCCTAATGGACTCGGGTATCTCGGGCACCTCGAGCCCCAACGCCTCGAGCGCGTCCACCGCTTGGATCCCCATGCCGCCTGAGTCCGTGAGCACCAAGACGCGCCTCCCGCGGGGGAGCGGCTGGGTGGCGAGGGCCTTGGCCATGTCGAACATATCCCTCAAGTTGGCCGCCTCGATTATGCCGGCTTGTCTGAAGAGACCTCTGTACATCTCGTAGCTCCCCGCCAACGCCGCCGTGTGCGACTTGACGGCTCTCTGGGCCGCGGCCGATCTGCCGGCCTTATATGCTATTATCGGCTTCTTCTTGACTACCTCCTTGGCCGCCTCCAGAAACCTCCTGGCCTCGCCAGGGTACTTGAAGCCCTCCATGTATACCGTTATCACCTTTATTCTGTCGTCCCGCTCGAGGTATCTGAGGAGCTCCACGTCCCCCACGTCGGCCTTATTCCCATAGTTGACCATTATGGAAAGGCCTATGTTCCTCCTCGCGGCCCAGTCCATTATAGACGCGGCCACGGCGCCGCTTTGGCTGATCAAGGCCAAAGGCCCGGCGGGCGGCCTGCCGGCCCTCTCGGCGGGCAGGAAGACCGTGTCGAAGCCGTTGAAGGCGTTGTAGACGCCGAGGCAGTTGGGGCCGAGGATGCGTATGCCGTACATCTTGCCGATGGCCCTTATCTCGTTCTCTAGTTCCACGTTCCCAACTTCGGCGAAGCCGCTGCTGATTATCACGGCGGCTTTCACCCCCTTCTTGCCGGCCTCCTCGAGCACTTGGGGCACGACTTGTGCAGGCACTGCGATGACGGCTACGTCAACGGGATCGGGGACCTCCGACAACGATTTGTAGAACTTGAACTGCCTCCCCCAAGCCTCAACTACGTCGTATTTCGGGTTGACGAAGTAGGCGGTCCCCTTGAACCTATTGGCGAGGTTCTCGAATAAAACATAGCCCACGGACGCTTGTTTCGGCGAAGCCCCCACGAGCGCGACGGATCTCGGCGATATGAGCGGAGTCAAGTCCTCCTGGCTCATAGCCCTATGAACCGATGAGATTTAAAACTTTCTATTGGAACTAAGAGATGAATTTAGTAGAAACAATAAAATTTTAAATGTATATATAAAAATACAAATAAAATATCAATATATAATAAGAATATAGATATATTTAGGAGCATAATCAAAAGGAGGGTTGCAACACTCGCGAACGACCTAGGTTCTTACTATGAAGTACGTGCCGAGCGCCTTAGCGGCCAAGACGTCTCCCCTTTTCCTCAACTCGCCGTCCACAACCACCGTGTGTAGCCCCCTCCTCAGAACTCTGGCCGTGATCTCGTAAGTCCCGCCGTCTAGGGGCTCCAAGAAGTTCACCTTCAGCTCAAGCGTTACGTTGTTCTCGCCCTTGGTCGCCGCGACCGCCGCGAAGCCCATCGTGGTGTCCAGCGCCGTCATTATGACGCCCCCGTGTATGATGCCGCCGCTCCTCTCCAGCCTTCTGTCGTGCTCGAAGACGGCCTTGGCGTAACCCTCGCCGAGATCCACCAGCCTATAGCCTATGAAGGAGAGGATTCCCACCTCCGCGATTCTCTTGTTTATAACGTCGAGAAGCCTCCTCAAGTCCCCCGACCACGTCATGGCAAATATGGTGAAAAGGTTTTTTATTGAGTGATCCGGTGCGGATATGCCGTTGGCCGAATGGCTCGTCGTAGGGATGGCGCTTTTCCTGCTCGGTATATTCGTCATGTTCTTGGCGGTTCTGCTCGAGGCCGGCAAAGCCTCGAGGGAGGAGGGCGAGAGGAGGGCGGAGGCCGGCGGCGTGGTCATAATAGGCCCTGTGCCCATAGTCTTCGGGACAAGCCAGCGGATCGCGAAGGCCGTTTTGATCCTTGCGCTGGCGTTGACCATCCTAGCCGTTTTGCTGTTCTTGATGCCGCTGCTCGTCGTCAAGTAGGCCTCCGGAAGAACAACACGGACAGCAGGAACAACACGGCGAGTATTATCGCAGTTGCCAACACGGCCGCGCTCATCAGCTGCGGCTGGCCAGCGCCGAAGCATATGGGCACGAAGAGGAGGAACACGCAGCCGGCCGTCGCCACTTGGGCGTTCTGCGCTTGGAGCAACGGGGCGACCGCCATGATGAAAAACCCGGCGAACACAAGCGCGAGCCCTATGACGAATAGGCGGTTCATTGTATCTATCCCGGAATTATATTTTTATGCTCTAGGCCGAGCTCTGGAGGCCCTCTTGGCCTCCTTCACCATTCTCTCCGCAGCTACAAGCCCCACCTTGACGCGCTCCGTTGCGTACTTCCCCTCGCGGAAGCCCCGCACGTGGAGGTCGTACGCGACGCTCCACCCATCGGCCACCCACCCGCCCAGTTGCTTCGCTAGGGTCTTGCTCGCCATGCCCAACAAATAGGTATGCCATCTCCCAGCCTGCACGAACTTGTAGTACTCAAGCGTCTTGAACCTCTCGGCGAGCGCCTCGACTGCCTCCTCGGCGGCCTTGTAGGCCTTTTCTGAGGCTTGGACCGCGTCGCCCCTCTCGGCGTATTGCTTGGCCCCCTCGAGGTACTTCTCGGCGAGCGCCAGCCCTCCCCGACGCCCTCCTCGGGATCCTCGACGCCCAGCGCGTCTAGGAGTAGCTCGACCACGTCGACGCCCTTGCTCGCCGGCTTCTTGACGAGCTCCCCGACGCTCACGCGCTCCATAAACGCCGCGGATATATAGACCGTGGGCCCGCGCTGCCCCCCGCGGGGAGCCCGACGCGGAGCCTGCTAGACGTCGTATCTCGGCAGGAACAGCTTGCGCCCATCAGCCTCGACGACGAGGATGGGTATGCCGTAGGCCGCTGACAGAACCTTTTCGTTCAATTCCTCAGGCCTCATTTGGATCGCGGATCCGCCCTTGAGCAGTATAACGTTGTCGGCTATATTCACCAAGTCTAGGTCGTGGGTGGCCACCACTAACGTCTTGAGCTTCTTCACCCTTTGTAGAACGCCCATGATCAACGCCTTGTGGGCCGGGTCCAGATTCGCCGTCGGCTCGTCGAGCAGGACGAGCTCGCCCTCGGCCAAGGCCTTCGCGAGCAAGACCAGCCGCTTCTGGCCGGTGCTCAGCTCCGAGAATATCCGGTTCTCAAAGCCCTCTAGGCCCACGGCCTTGAGCCAAGCTAGGTATCTGCCGGGGGATCTCCTGCCGCCCGCCAGCAACACGTCCATCACGGGCATGTACGCGTCGGCGAATTCGGCCGGCATGTAGCCCACCTCGCCCCTCACGTCCACGCGCCCCTTGACCGGCTTGTATATGCCGGCGATCGTCCTCAACAACGTCGTCTTGCCGGCTCCGTTTGGGCCCAACACTAGGTTCAGCCCCTCCACTATGTCGAAGGAGACGTCCTCCAGCACGTACGAGCCGCCCAGCCTAACGCTCAGCCCTCTTACCTGCATGGAGGACCAGTACTATCACTGGCGCCGAGAAGATGGACGTGATGGCCGTCACAGGCGCCGAGAAGCCCAAGAGGCCGCGGGCCACTGCGTCGGACGCGAGCAAGACGGGCGCGCCCAGCGCTGCGCTGGCCGGGATAACGGCGGTGGCCGATCCGTTCCTCAGCGCTAGCCTGGCCACATGGGGGACCATGAGGCCCACGAAGCCTATTACGCCCACTTGGGACACTATTAAGGCGGTCGACAGAGATATGGCGGAGATCCACGCCAGCCTGTAGCCGTCGGGCCGTATCCTCCTCACTTTGGCCATCTCGTCGCTTATGGCTATTAGGTCCATCCGCCTGGCCTCCTTGATCGCGGCGATAGCCAGCGCGGCGGCGATGGCGGCCAGCGCCGCGTCGACGCGGTAGGAGACGTAGTCTATGTAGCCGAAGAGCCAGAAGGCGAGAGGGGGGATCTGCGGAACTCTCGACGAGAGGTAGGACAGCCCGATGGTGGTAGCGGCCGAGAACAAGTACGAGACGGCGACTCCGGCTATCACAGTGGCGTATACGTTGCCCCTCCCTACGGCCAAGGTGACAGCGCTGGCAATTGCCGCGAAGAGGAACGCCAGGGGGACTTGATAGAGGAAGAAGTAGGCCCGCCCGGCAGTTGCGAGCAGATAGGCCAAGAGGGCCCCGAAGGCGGCGCCCGAGGCCGTGCCCGCTATATAGGGGTCGAGGAGGGGGTTCCTGTATAGGATCTGCATCACCGCCCCCGAGACCGCGAGTATGGAGCCTATCAGCGCCGCGGCGATTGCGGCCGGCAGCCTGATCTCCCAGACGATGAGCGAGTAGGGCCCGCTCGCCAAGAACTTATCCGGCGGCACGAAGACGGCCCCCGTGGACAAGAAGAGGATCGTTAAAGGCGGTATGGACAAAAACGAGATGAGGATTAGGGTTCCGGGCCTCATCCGATGGGCCTCGGCCCGAATTGGCTCATGAACCATCTGCTGTCCATGCACTGGGGCGCCTTGCCGGTCATGGCCATGTGGAATATGGCGGCGCCGTAGACGGCCAACAACGACGGCTGCTCCACGGCGTCGGCGGCTAGGCCCGAGACCACGTAGACTCGGCCGTTCTTGTAGGCGGCCACGCCGGTTATGCCGGGCACGTTGCTCAAGGCCTTCAAGGCGTAGGTGCAGTTCACGCCCATGTCGCCAAGCACTATCACGTCGGGGTTGGCGACGACGAGGAGGGAGGGCTCGAAGGGGCCCCATCCGCCCTTGCCTATCGCGTTCGCGCCTCCGGCCGCCCCCATCTCGGCGGCTATGAAGGTGTTGTTCCCAGCGGCGTAGAAGGAGCCGTCCGGGTTTATCCAAACTATGTACACCGCGGTCGCGTTGACGGGAGCGCCGTATTTCCTAAGCTCCCGCTCCATCCAGCTCACCACTTGCCGCGCCCTTTGGGCCTCGTCGAAGATCCTCCCGAGGGCCATCACGTCGTTCTCTATGTCAGCATACGTCGCGGCGCGCGTCCCGTTTAGGAAGTAGACGGTCACGCCCAACTTCTGCAAGTTGTTGGCCCACATGGCCTCAATGCCGCTGTCGGCCAGCACTATGTCGGGGCGTAGCAGAATTATGGCGTCGCCGTTGAAGCCGGTGGGGCTCATGGCGTTTATGTTGATCACTTGGGCGTTGGCCGGCAGACACGATGTGAGGTTCAGCTCCTTCAACAGCTGGTAGCTGAACTGGTCTAGGCCAATGATCCTATTGCAGAGGCCCAATGCTATCAACATTTGGGTTATGCTCGGCGCCAGCGACACTATAGTGGCCGGCTCGCCCGCCAGCGTAATCGTCCTATTGAGCGCGTCCTTGACAGTGATGGGGTAGTAGGAAGCCGTCGTGGTCACCGTCTTGGTAGTCGTCGTGACGTAGGTCACCGTCGTGGTCGACAAGGCGGTGCTGACCGAGGTGACGGTTTGCGGCATCGCGGGCCCTCTGACGTAGTACCCGGCGAATCCCGCCGCCACAGCGACGATTATGATCGCCGCTATCCAGATCTTCGAGCTCATATGAGGGAGAATTATCCCATATTTAAGCATTAAGCGCGAGACCTTATTTACCGGAGCGATCTAGCGCGAGTGGAGGATATAGAGTATTGGCTGGAGCCCGACCTCCTCAACGCTGTCAAGTTCGACGTGGAGAAAAACGCCGAGAGGCTGGCCAAGCTGGGCGAGCTAGCGAGGAGGATAGCGTCGATTAGGGAGAGGGCCGAGGTGAGGCCTCTGCGGAGGCCCGAGGGGGACCACTACGTATACGCCGTGGACTCCTCGTGGAGCCCTCCCCTCGAGCTCATCGGAGGCGTCTTCACCGTGGTGGCCTACGGCTACGTGGGCAGGGCGCGAGGCGGCGTGGACAAACACTTGGCGGGCGCCGTGTACTTCGAGGACAGAGACGAACAAGACGTCTCGCGCTTCGCAGCATTGCTGGAGCGGCGCTTGGCGTCCCGGCTCTTGAGGAAGAAGGCGAGGGGGGAGAAGGAATTCGACGTCCTAGTCCTAGACGGCGAGTTGGCCCTACACCCCTTGCCGTATAACTTGGCGGTGCCCGGCGGCAAATACGAGGAGGCCAACAAGGTGGTGGACGCCGTGCTGGCCGCGGCCGAGGCGGCCGGCGCAACCCTGGTGGGGCTGGCCAAGAGGGTGAGGTCCCGCTACCTCTCGGTGCTATATGGCGGCTGCCTCCCGGTCAACGACAGAGCCGCGGCGTCCTTAGTGCTCAAGCCTGGCGAATACATGATACTCGGAAGGCTCAAGGACGTGCTCCCCCGCTGGGCCGAGATACACTACGCCGAGTGTGAGGGCGGCCGCCTCAAGGAGGAGGTGCTCCGCTGCGCCAAGGAGGGACTCGCGCCGGAGTCCGCAAAGGCGTTTAGGCTGTGCGAGAGGATAAGGGAGTTCGGCCGGAACTTCTCCGCCGTGCTCTCCTCGGCCGAGTACCCCCACTTGAGGCTCCTCGGCGACGTAACAATAGCGTATTACATGCCGCCGGGAGCCCAAACCGCCGTGAGGGTCGAGGTGCTGGACAAGGGGCCCGGCGTCGAGGAGACCATCTCGTTCCTGGCCGCGACCTCCTCGACCGTCACCGGATACCCCCAGATATTGGACGAGGTGGACCGCTACGTGAGGGTGAGCCCCGAGCTCGTAGACGCCGTGCTCATGATGTTGATAAGGAGAGCCCCCAAGGAGGTGGCCAGCGTGTTGTTGCCGAACAACTTGCAGAAGTTCAGGAGGTTGTTCTGAATTACCAGTCTGGCGATATCGCCCTTACGAAGACGGCCGCGACCACATAAGAGGTCCGTGATCCTCCGTCCTCGTACGGCCTTTATCGTAACGCCGGGGCTAGGCGCGTTGACGGCCATCGTGTACACGGCAATGGCGGTTGCCAACGCGAGCACTAACACGTCCTCGCGAGCTTGAGGGCTTGTATGCGTCAAAAAGCTCGTGGCCGTCGCGGGGACGCCCGCCCTTAAGGACTGCGTGCTATATGCAAGCTTGCTTCAGCAACTCGCCGCACTTGGGCATCTCGGCGGGGATCTTGGGCACGACCTCCGCCACGACCTTGCGCACTATGTCCATCTTCTCCGACATCATCCTCTCGACCGCCTCGGCCGTGACCGGTTGGTGCGGGACCCAGATGTCGTAGTCTGTGACCAGGGCCAACAAGGCGTAGCACATGCCCAGCTCTCTCGCCAAGTTGACCTCAGGGACGAGGGTCATGCCGATTATATCACAGCCGTATACGTCGCGCCATATGCGGGACTCGGCCTTCGTGCTGAACCGGGGCCCCTCGATGCAGACGTAACAGCCGGCCGGGTGCGTCTTGTTGTACTTCGAGGCGGTCTCTATAAGCGCCTTCCTGAGCTCCTCGGTGAAGGGCTCAAGCCCTATCTGTATATGGCAAGTCCTCGGCCCGTCGTAGAACGTGTACTCCCTCGTCTTGGTCATGTCCACGAATTGGTCCGGCACAACGAAATCGCCCGGCGCGTAGTCTTGCCTTAGCGATCCCACGGCGCTTACGGCTATCACGTGCCTCACGCCGAGCATGTGCAACGCGTATACGTTGGCGCGGTACGGTATCTTGTGGGGCGGGTACTTGTGCCCCCTCCCGTGCCTCGGCAGAAACGCGACGACGCGGCCTGAGACCCTCCCGACTATTACGTTATCGCTTGGAAGTCCATAGGGCGTGTGTATCTGGACCTCCACGGGCGATTCGAATATGCCCGGGTCGTATAGGCCGCTACCGCCTATTATAGCCACGGAGGGGAGCTCCTCGAAGCCCAAGTCCTTGGGAGATGCCGGCTCCGACGTCAGCTTCACGATCCTCATGCCGGCTGAAACGCGGCCGTTATTAAATTTCGCGCACCAGATTTTTTATGGGGGCGAGGAGGTCCCATGGACGTCGCAGAGTTCTTGGCCGCTACGCCGAACGAGCTCATCAAGAGATATGGCGCCGTCAAAAAGGACGACGTGTACGAGGTCCCCCTCCAGAACGCCCCCTGGGTTATCTCGCGCCCCCTTTCGGCGACTCTCGTTGCCGGGACGACCTATGTGCTGAAGGGCGTCAGGGCGAGCTGGTCGGGGCCCGGCGAGGTATACGTCGTCTTGACCGACTGGGAGGTCGGCTTCGGCTACATACTAACGCAGAGGAGGCGGATGTTCGGTTGCATAAGGCGCCCCTACTCGGCGCCTTACGGCGCAAGGTTGCCGCAATACATGAGGGTGAGGCCCGTCGAGCTGGCGCTCTCCGACTCAGACGCCATTTCTTGCGTTGATAGAACCTTGGAGGTCAAGGCCTTGGCGGTGCTCCCGTCTACTTTAGGCGTCCTTTCTACCTTGAAGGTGGAGGTCGAGGGCGCAGAGTTGCAGATAGTTGGCCGAAATATTTAAAAGGCAATAGCCCAACAGCTATTGGAATGGGCGTAGAGTTCTCCCAGAAAGATGCCGAGGATATCGTTAGCCAATTATTAGGCGGCGGCGAGGAGAACGAGATAATTCAGTCAATAACCAAGGAGAAGGCCCTCATAAGGATAAGGCTCGAGAGGAGGAAGAGCCACCTGGTCACCATAGTCGACTTCGGCAACTCCGACGATGCGAAACAGCTGGGCATAAAGGACCTCGCAAGGGAGCTAAAGAGAAAGCTCGCCGCCGGTGGGACAATAAGAGATAGCTGGATAGAAATACAAGGTGATCATAGATACAAAATAAAGAAAATGTTAATAGACATGGGCTTCAAGGAGGAGAACATACTAATCGATGAGGAGGTGAAAGAGGTTTAATGACGGAGGAAGCTCTGCGGCTCGCCGAGAGGGGGGACTATAAAGGGCTCGCCGGGTTCTGCCTCAAAGTCCTCAACGCCTCCAGCTGGGAGGACGCCTGGGGCAAGGCGTCGAGACTCGCCGAGATCTCCAAAGAATATGTAATACTGAAGTTCCTCGCTGCGGCGTACGCCTTGTCCAACGACGAGATATATAGTGCGTTGACCGAGGCGGGGAGGGAGTTCTTGGCCAGAGATCTCGCTGTTTGTATAGAGAAGGTGGCGCAGCTGTTGCGCTCACATCCTCTGTAGCACCGGAACGCCCAGAATACCCAGCCCGTTTTTCATGACCGTCTTAACCGCGTTTACCAGCGCTAGCCTGAAGCCCCGCACGGGCTCCTCCGACTTAACGACGGGGTACTTCTCGTAGTAGCTGTTGAACAGAAGCGCCAACGAGTTGAGGTACTCCGATATGTAGTCGGGCCTTAAATCCCGCGCGGCCGAGGCCACGGTCCACGGCCACATGGCCAATTTGACGACCAGCTCCCCCTCCTCGGGCTGAATAACGTCGGGGATCTTGGCCGGAACCGCCGGGGCCGACCCCGCCCTCTCCAGTATCGAGTGGGCCCTCACGTAGGTGTATTGCAGAAACGGGCCTGAGTTGCTCCTCATGTTGAGCACCGCGTCCCACTTGAAGTCGATGGGCTTGCGCGGCGAGGCCGAGAGGTAGAAGAACCTGACGGCGCCGACGCCAACCCTTTCGCCTATGGCCGACGCCACCTCTCTGTCCTTCTCCTTGACCATCTCGGCCGACCTCTCGGCGGCTTCGTCCAGGATCTCGTCGAGGGACACGTACTGCCCCCTCCTGGCCGACATCTTCATGCCGGGCATGTTCACCATCTCGTAGCTGTAGTGCACCATCTTCTTGGCCTCCTCGCGGAAGCCCAACGCGTAGAGTATTATCTTGACGTGGGCTTGCTCGTGCGTCTGCTCCGACGAGATCACCCTGATCACCTTGTCAGCGCCTCTGCGGCTCTGCCACAGCGCATAGGCCACGTCTCTCGTGACGTAGAGCGTAGTGCCGTCGGAGCGCGTTAGGGTGACGGGGGGCACGAACTTGGGGAGGTCCAGCTCCTCCCTGAGCTTGAAGTCCTCAACGAACTTATCGGCTCTAAACACGACGGCCCCCTCCCTGTATTCGACGTAGGTCGGCCACCTCCGCTTGAGCTCCTCGACTAGTCGAACCGCCGAGTTGTTCCAGACCGCGAGCTCGCTCTCGTAATCCCAGTAGTCTATGGATATCCCCAGCCGCGCGAGGGTCTCCCTCTGCCCCCTCAAGACGAGCTCGACAACTTCTCTGACCTTGCGCCTAGCCTCCTCATCGCCCCTCTCGTAGAGCCTGTTGAGCTCGGCGGCCTCCGCGACCAAGTCCCTTTGCCCGAGCCTTTCGGTCAAGGCCCTCACCAAATCGGGCTCCAGATCCATATGGCGCTTGATGACGCCTAGCCATTCGTCGATCTCGGCCAAGATCTCCCTCTTTTTATCGTCGGGCTGCCCCTCTGAAAGTCTCCTCAGCCTGTTTATCTCCGATATCGCGTTGACGACGGAATAGACGTAGCCCACGGCCAGATCCGGCTTGACCCCCCTCTTGATGAGCTCGTCCACCTCGCGGCGAGCCGCCTCGTATCCCAACGCGGCGTACATGACTTGGGAGCCGCAGTCGTCCACATAGAAGTGGACCTCGACCTCGCTCCCGCAGAAGCGAAGAAGCCTCGCCAAGGCGTCGCCCAAAACCGCGTTTCTGCCGTGGCCCACGTGCAGCGGATGGAGCGGGTTCGCCGACGTGTGCTCGACGAGGTACTTGCCGCCTGCGCAACGGCTCGAATAGCCGTACCTATCGCCCATGGCAGACACAGCCTTGAAGAGCTCCCCGGCCAAGATGACTGGGTCCACGTCGGCGTTTATGTAGAGCCCCTCCAGCCTCACGTTGCGCAAGTACTTGTACCCTCCCTTCAACAAGTCGGATACCTTGGAGGGTTCTACCTTGAACTTGTGCAGACGCGCTGATACGAAGGCGAATTTCGACGGAAAGTCGATCTCGGGTCTTCCGGGGAGCCCCAGAGACGTCGAGATCCTCGCGAGCAACTCCTCGAACTCCCCCAGCGCTGGCTCCAGGGGATCCACTCGTCGGCTTGAGCCACTATTAATAACCTTTCCCGACGGGCCGGGCTCGGTGATGCCAAAATTTATATACCATCTGGTTGCGTGGGGGCATGGCAACCACCGTGGACCCCAAGACATTTTACGCGAACTCGGTGCAGGGTAAGCCGTTCTACGTCAGATTCGAGGTGCCCGCCGAGTTGGCGGAGAAGGCCTACGACATATTGAACACGGCGCGACAGACGGGCAAGATAAAGAAGGGGACCAACGAGGTGACGAAGGCCGTCGAGAGGGGGTTGGCGAAGCTCGTCCTCATAGCTGAAGACGTGGACCCGCCCGAGGTCGTGGCGCATTTGCCGATACTGTGCGAGGAGAAGAAGGTGCCGTACATATACGTCCCCTCCAAGGAGAAACTAGGCAAAGCGGCGGGCATAAACGTGTCGGCGGCAGCCGCCGTGGTGATAGATCCGGGCCAGGCGGCCGCCGAGCTGGAGGGCCTCGTGGCTAAGATAAACGAAATCAGGAGCAAACACGGCCTAGGCCCTATAGCTCCAGTTAAGAAGTAAGCTTTTTGAAGATCGAAACGGCTATTTGGCTTTTTGTACGCGCCGGGCTTTCCTGACCCAAGCCAACCTCCTGGGATCCCTTCCATATTTGACAGCGCTTACGAAGCATTTATGGCTACAATAGCGCAACACCGTTCCGTCGGCTTTGACATACATTATGCCGTAGCCGGGCAATATAGTGGCCCCACAGAAGGCGCACTTGTAGGTCCTCATCGCGCCGTAATTCTGCGGGCCTCCCTCTCGGTCTCCCTAAGCATTACTATATCGCCGAGCCTCACGGGGCCCTTGACGTTGCGGGTCAACACTCTGCCCTTGTCTCTGCCCTCGAGTATCCTCACCTTAACCTGCGTCACCTCGCCCGCTACGCCCGTCCTGCCCAGTATCTGAACCACTATGGCCGCCACGGCGTCTTCGTAGGGCGAAAACCTAACCTCTTGAGCCATGCCTTCGCGAAACACCGGGGTTATAAAAGTTGTTCTGCCAAGGCCGGCTTGAAAGCTATTTATACAATCAGGGAGGCGCCGCCATGCGAGGGGAACGTGCTTGAGGGCCGAGATCTCAGCTTCGGCTACGGCGGCTTCAAGGTATTCGAGGGAGTTAACATAGCAGTCGACGAGGAGCAGATAGTAGCTATCGTGGGCCCCTCCGGCATCGGCAAGTCGACCCTCCTCAGGATTTTAGGCGGGTTCCTAAAGCCTCAGACGGGCGTCGTGCTCCTCTTCGGCAAGCCCGTCTTGCGGCCGACCCCCCAAATAATGTTGGTCCACCAGTCAATAGTGACTTTTCCCTGGATGACGGCGCTGGAGAACGTAATGTTGGGGCTCCAGTACATGAGGCTGGACCGCAAGGAGGCCGAGGAGGAGGCCAAGAGGTACTTGGAGCTCGTGGGCCTCAAGGGCTTCGAGAGCTTCTACCCCAAGGAGATGTCGGGCGGCATGAGGCAGAGGGTGGCCATAGCCAGAGCGCTCGCCGCGAGGCCTTCTGTGTTGCTCATGGACGAGCCCTTCAGCCATTTGGACGAGCTGACGGCCGAGAACCTGCGGCGCGAGCTCTATAATATGCTCTTCAACGAGTCCACCACGCTCAAAGGGGTGGTTCTGGTATCTCACAACCTCTACGAAGTCGTCGAGTTGTCAGACGTCGTCTACGTCCTGAACGGCCGCCCGGCGCGGGTAGTCGACGTAGTTGACATAGATCTACAACGCCCGAGGAACCTCAAGGATCCCGCCGTGACCAAATACGTGGATATCCTGTACGCAAGTCTCACGAAGACTCCGGAGGGGTCATGATAGGCTACGCCGAAATCGCCTTGGCCGCCGCGGTCTCGACGGCCAGAGTCCTCGCGCTTATCGTGCTGGCCATCGCCTCGGGCTGGCTTCTGGGATACGCGGCGATCAGAAGCAAGGCCTTCGAAAACATCTACATGTCGCTGATCGGGGTTTTCGAGTCTGTCCCCGTCTTCAGCTTCTTCCCGGTTGTCTTGGTCGTTTTCGTGTCGGACATAGGCGGCCAGCTGGGGGTCGAGCTCGCAGCCGACTTCCTCGTGTTCACAGCTGTCGTGTGGAACATCTGGGTCGGCATCTATCAAGCCTTCAAGACGGTCCCGAGGGAGATGCTGGAGGTCGCCGAGAACGTCAGACTGGGCTTCCTGGGCAAGATGAGGCACCTCTACATACCCTACTCGTTGCCCCGGATCGCCGCAAATCTTCTGCCCAGTTTCTCAGACGGCTTCTTCTACATAACCGTCAGCGAGGTCTTCTCGGTGGGGTCCTCGAGCTACAGCGTCTTCGGCATAGGCTCAACGATAGCGGAGCTCGCAGAACAAGCCCAGTGGAGCAACCCCGAGTTCGTCGGCAGATACGTGTTCGCCCTCGCCGTGTTGGGACTAGCCGTCGGCGCTGTGGTATACGGCCTTAGGGAGTTCGCGGACTACGTCGCTGGCAAATACACCATTGACAGCCCCTTGCCGGCCAAGCGCATCCGGCTCGTACCTATAGCCAAAAGCGTGGGCGGCTCCTTGGCCAAAATAGCCAGGATGACCGCCGTTATGCAGAGAAGGACGGCGCGCCGGATAGTTTGGTACGAGGATGAGAGGAAGCACGATAGGTTGTTCAAGGCCGTGGGCGCCGCCGTAGGCGTTGCCGTGTTGGGGGCTCTAGCCTACGGAGCGGCCGAGATCATCGTGTCGACGCCGCCGAGTACCTGGGACTATCTACTCTCCGAAACCCCGTCGGTGTTGGTCGGCTTGGCGATCGACTACGCGAGGGTGTTCCTGATAACGGCGCTCTCCTTAGCCCTCGCCATGTCGCTCGGCTATTATCTGGCCACGCACAGAAGGGTCGAGCGCGCGGTCGTGCCGTTGATACAAGCCTTCGCCGCCTACCCGGCCCCCGTTTACTTCCCCTTAGTGTTCGCCGCGACTTATACAACCCTACACGGCGCTTTAGGGTACTACGCCGATGAGATCTACGTGATACTCCTGGGCTTCATATCGACTTTCTATTACGTCTTCTACAGCTTCTGGCTGGCCCTCAAGGCCGTGCCCCACGAGATATGGGAGCTCATGGACAACCTAAACATGACCTACTGGGGGAGAATGAAGTCGATCTTAATACCAAGCGCCCTGCCCTATCTGGTATCCGGCATATCGTCGACTATAGATAGCGCGTGGGGCGGCCTGGCCATCGGCGAATACTGGCCCGGCATTTTCGACGGACGCGATCTAGAGGTCAACGCGGGCTTGATGAAGCTGATAACCATGGCGATAGATCAAGGGAACGTGGCCCTAGCCGCTTGGGCATCCCTCTTGTTCGGCATAGTCGTGGTCCTGTTCGCAGTGTTCTTCACGACGAGGCTCATGGACTGGGCCCAGAGGAGATACATCATAGAGGAGGCGGTGTACGCCGCCTAGCGCCTCAGCCGAGGAGGCCCTCCGCCTCCCGAATCAGCGGCTCTATAAGGGGTATTCGGGCCCTCACTTGGGATATATCGATCCTCACCTCGTGGAAGCCGTTGACGTGGAGGAAGTAGGCCGCGTCCCACGCCCTCCACGCCCTATCGCCGAGCTTCTGGGCGGCCTTGTCCAGGAGGCTCACGGTCCACCTCCCCTTGCTCAACGCCTCCTTGGCCTCGTCGAGCCCCCTCGCGATGGCCAACGCCTTGACGGCCCCCTCCACCGCCTCGTAGAGCTTCTCGCTCGATTGGACCACGTCGCCCCCCTCCGCCAGCGATAGCCCCTCCTTGAATGCCCTAACGGCCAACTCGGCGTGGGCCGCCGCGGCGTCTGGGGGGTCTATCTCCCTCGCCAAGATGTCCACCACATCGCCGATGTCCAGCCCCTTGC
>DANS01000010.1 GCA_002497345.1 Thermoproteus sp. UBA157 | reverse complement strand
GGCGGCGCGGAGCCGCCTAGAGCCTCCTCCTGGGGCGTATCTCGTCGTATGCCCACTCCAGCGCGCTCGGGTTCTCAGCGAGGTACAAATACACAGAGCCCTCCACGAACGCGTCGAGCAACCGCTTGCCCACATCGGCGAGCAATCCCCTCAGCCGACCCAGAGCCCCCATGCGCGGTGGGCAGAANNTTCTATCATATTAAACGTTGCGGGCCGCCGGCGTAATCGCGCTCGAGCTGCCGACTTGTTCATACGAAGACATCAAAGCCTCCGCCGCCTCGTAGGCCGCGCCCACGTCTGGCCGCTCCGCGGTGCACCGCCTTATCCGCCCCGACTCCATCAAGCAGATCAAGTCGGCGATATAGAGGGCCTCCAGCGGGTCGTGGGTCACGTAGAGGACCGGCCTACCTAGCCTTTTGACCAGGTCGCTGAAGACCTTCTTGTTGGCCCAGTCCAGGTGGGACGTCGGCTCGTCCATGAGGAAGGCGCAGGGCTTAGCGAGCAGGGCGGCGGCTAGGTTGACCAGCTGCTTCTGGCCCGTGGATAGGCCGTCCCTCCTGCCGAGAAGAGGCCTTATGCCCAACGCGTCGACCACCTCGTCTACCTCGCGCTCCGAGCCGTGCATCCTCGCCACACGCCTCAAGAACTTGTCGACCCTGGAGGGCGGATCCACCGGCACCGATTGTATATAGGCGAGCCCCCTCCTCTCGGGCGGTAGCGCCGACACGTCCCTGCCGCAAGCCTCCACGACGCCCGACGCCTCTATTAGGCCCGCTATGGCGTCTAGGAGAGTCGTCTTGCCGGCGCCGTTTCTCCCCACTATAACGACCACTGAGTTGACCGACAAGCTGTCCACGTAGATCTCGAAGTCCCCCCTACGCGCCCTCAGCCCCCTCACCTCGAGAGCCATGCCCTAACGGCGTAGGCGATCGCAAGGACCGCGGCCATGACGGCCAGGGAGGCCCCCACGGCGGGCCCAACGCCGTATATCAGCCACGCGTTATATATGTATATGGACGTCGTGACGGGGTATGAGGCGAAGATGAGCAACGCGCCGAGCTCGCCGAAGCTTCTGATCCAAGAAAAGACGAGGGCTGAGACGGTGGCGGGCCTTAGGGACGACATGAGGGAGCCGATTAGGGCGAACCCGGAGAAGCCCAGAGATCTGAGGTAAGCCTCGGCCCTCTCCTCCTTGAGCGCTCCGTCGTATATCGAGAAGGAGACCGGAAGGGCCATCACGAACATGGCTAGGAGCACTCCGAGCGGTCTGTTGACGAAGTAGTCGTAAAACTGCGAGAGGGGGCAAGCGACGGGGATCCCGCCGGCGCAGAGGGCCCTCGGAAGGCTGAAGGAGGCCAGCAGCAACACGCCGACTGAGGTGGGCGGAACAATGGCCGGGACGTAGAGTATCTGTGCAACTGCGCTCCAGACGCCGCCCCTTCTAGCGGCTAGAGCTGTTGCTAGGCCCACGGGCAATGACAACAAGGCGGCGAGCCCGCCGAGAGCCGCGGTTATGGCGAAGGCGTTGAGGAGGCCGGGCGGAGGCGCCTCCACGAAGTAGGCGGGCAGCAAGATCAGTAGAAACAATAACGCCACCGCGGCTGAGGAGGCCAGCGATAGGATTAGGCGATCCACGTAGACGGTTCGGTGCTGGCAGAAAAACCTTTTCTAGTTATAAAATTAAAGTTCTTTTATTTATAATTGAGAATAAAATTTTATATTGAATATAAATATATTTAGTCTTTTGGAAATATATGATATCATATATAATCTTATTAAATAATAAAATGAATTCATAATTAAATAATTAATATTAATTATATAACATGTTTAAAAATAACAATTATTAGGATAACATTTCCCTCGAGCTCATGAAAAGGCTACACTTGTTCGCGCTGGCGGCAGCCCTCGTCGTCGTGGTCGTCGCGATGTACCTTCTCGTAGGGGGCAACAAGGCGACGAGTACGGAGAAAGGCGCGGCCTCGACGGGCCCCTCGGGGGCTGACGGCGTAGTGATCGGGTACGTGGCGCCGACGTTGATAGCCATGATGAGAGATGCCGCCGTGAGGGCAGGCTTGGATCCCAGCGGGATTCAATCCATAGGTTCCGTCGAGGCCTTGAGAAAGATACAGCAAGGGAACGTGCCCGACCTATACGCCTCGGTGGATATAGAGTTGGCCTCCCAGCTTAGGGACGTGCGAGCCGTAAGGGAGATATTCTCGCTGGGCAGGTTCAAGCTGGCCTTGGCGTGCTGGAGGCCGGTGTCCGGCCCCGCCGATATAGCCGGGCTCAAGGAGGCCTTCGTGGATCCGAACAAAGGGCCTATAGGCTATAGGGAGCTCGCGGTAGTGTGGATGCTGAAGAGGAGCGGGATCGCCGATTTGACGGCCCGCTACACGGCGCTCGGCATATCCTTCGTCGAGACGCCGTCGGGCGTCAACATAACGGTGCCGATCGCGCTGCCGTCCACGGGCGAGGTCGTCGTGGTCCCTAACCTAGACGGGGGATGGAGCCAGTTCGAGACCAAGGCCGTCGACTGCATTTTTACCTCCGTGCCATTCTTGATAAACAAGGGCGTCTCGCTGGCTAAGGTCGCGCCCGGCGACGTCTGGGACGTCTATATCGGCAAGATGAAGGACGGCGCGCAGTTCTACGTATACGTCTTCAAGCCTCCCTACGACTTCGCCGAGGATCCCCCTGTGGTTATATACGCTAATTTCATAGATCAATCGGGCAAAGTGGTCGAGGCGATAAAGGTGGGCCACTTCGAGGCCTTCGTTGCGTCTTTCACCGACAAAGGGGATCGCGTCATAGCGGCGTTGAAGACCATGGATCTAGCGGCCTACGGATTCATAAAATAGCTTTTTCACCCCCGCGCGGCCGAAAACGAGGCGAGTCCCCTGTACGCGTTTTTCAACGTGTAGAGCGTCAAGGACGGGGATTCCGAAGGCTGACGCAACTCATGTCAAGCGATCCTCTTGCAGTGTACTCGCCCATCGCGGCCATCCTCCGACGTGACCGCGGCATCACGCCAAGGGCTAAGGCGATGAGGACGATGGCAGGGCCCCATCTGCCCGTTATACGCGCAACGAATATACAGGAGGAGCTCGGGATATAGATGAGGAGGCGGCGAAAGCTATATTACGCCCGCCGTTCTTGAGCTCATGGAGTTCCAGCCGGAGCGCTACTTGGTGCTNNGAGGCCTTGTCCCGCGGCGAGAGGAGCGCCGATGAGGTGGCGGTCATGCTGGGCGTCGAGGCGGCCGACGCCGAGGCCTTGCTCAAATCGCTGGAGGCCAACGGGCTGGTCGAGAGGAGGCTCAAGGGGCTTCTGTTCAAGAAGGAGGTCTACGCCATCACCGAGCGGGGGCGCGAGGCGCTGGGCAAGTGGAGGGAGGAGGTGCTGAAGCGGGTGGAGGAGGCCGCGGAGCTCAGGAGGCAGGGCGCCCAAGAGGAGGCCAACGAGCTCCTCGCCCCCGTGGCGCACGTGTTGCCCGCGTTGTTGATGTTGGGGGTTCTGGACTTGGCCCTCTTCGACGCGGCCGTGGGCGAGGCGGCCGCTTGGCTTGAGGCCGAGGAGATCCCCGGCGCGGAGGCGCCGGAGGATGCGGGCTGAGGCGTTAAATTAACCTCAGCGAGTTGGTCGTGGCCCTTGCGGACGCCCTCGCCTCGATCGAGGCGTCGTCAGCGGCGAGGATGAAGCGATGATTCGCGAGCCTCCCGCCTCCGACCTCGTACTGGCGATGGCGGAGGATCGGCCGCCTCCTCATGAGGGAGATGGGCGTCGAGCAAGACGTGGAGCTGGCGCTCACCAGCGTTGGGCCGGACGGGAGGCCCCCNNCTTGGCGCAGCCCGTCCACGACGGCCCCGAGGCGCGGTGACGGGCGGCCTTCTTCCGCTGAAGCTCTTTTGTCATCAAGAGGGCGGCCCCCTCGCCTGGAACATGCCATTGAAGACGCAGTGAAGGCCGGCACCGCCTGGCTAGAGGGAGCCCAGCGGGCGGCAGCAACGCCCAGACCTCCTCCCTATCCGCGGGGCTTGTCCTCGGCTAATCAAGGCGCTTCTGCGCCGCTTATGAGTTTCTCCGCCTCCCGAATCAGCGGCTC
>DANS01000047.1:1364-11643 GCA_002497345.1 Thermoproteus sp. UBA157 | reverse complement strand
CGAACAAGGACCTCTTCGGCCTAATGAGGCTGAAGGGCGTCGGGATGTATTTGTAAAAGCGGGACACGGAGGTGATCTAGGCTCAGATTGGTGCGACGATGGTATTCGACAAATTGGCTAAATCCCGTCGCTACGATATAACGGTGGTTATCACGATGGAGGTGTTCGGCGGTCACGTCGAAATGCCCTTGCTGGCTTGGGCCGCGTACGTATCGCTGATATCTATGGCTATATACAAAGGCGTGGCGCTCTTGCTTGAGCTCTACACCTATTCCCTAATCGCCTCGATTGTCGAGGGGCCGTCGCGGGACAAGTGACGCTGGAGGCGTCAACTGCGGATCGGCTCAGCCTTATCCCATAGGTAGTTGAAATAGGTTTTAGCTATATCAAGTAGATATCTCTCATTGCTGTGTATGCCAAGCAGCCCCTCTCCGTGTTTTACCACGAGGAGGGCCGAATTGCCCAACGCCCCACCTCCGAACATATCGTCAAGAGCTCTGACCTCAACGCGAGGAGGGAGATCTATATACTTAGCGATTTTCTTCGCCGCGAGGAGCTTCACCTCTATTCGTTTAGACTCTTCCTCGATAGCTGAGATGATTCTCGGAGTTATGAGCTCGGCGTAAGGCAACGCCACGTATACGATCGCCTCGCCGGATCTTATTATCTCCTCGACGAGGTCGAGGACCTTCTCGCCTCTTATCAACGCTATAAACGTAGTGGAGGCCCTCCCGTGTTTAGACTCATAAAGAGTTTGAAGCAAATCCATCTGCTCCTTCAACGCCTTGAGCGCCGCGGACGCAAAGGAGACAAGCCCCTTGTAGACCTCAGCGGGCGGCCGGGCTGAGTACCTAGCGGGGCGTCCGGCGATACGTTCGATGAAGCCGCGCGCCTCGAGGGCCTCTAGATGTTGGTATATCTTCGTATATGGCACACCTAGGCTTTCCGCTATCTCTCTAGCTGTCGAGGCCCCCCTCTCCACTAGGAACGTGTATACCGCCAAGTCCCTCTCGTCGAGCCCCAGGACTTTGAGAGCTTTGTTCACCGAATTAACGAAATTTCGTTAAAAAATTTTTAATCACGATATTCGTGAAGGCGCAATGAGCAAACAAGTGCTGGAGCTAGTCAAGCCGACGAAGCTGGTCGACCTCAGTAGGTTCAATCTGCCCAGCAGATACAAGGCCACTCTCCTCAACGAAAGCTGGCAGAACACCGTCAAGAGGCAATTCGCCTTGCCCGAACATACGAGAGTCGTCAAGACCTCGCTTTCCGTGTGTCCTATCTGCAACAAGAGAATACCGATGGTCGTGTACGAGGAGAATGGAGCCATATGGCTCAAGAAGGTCTGTCCGGAACACGGCGTGTTCGAGGATCTCTACTGGGGAGATGCAGAGATGTATTACTATTTCCTCCAGTGGGATACCCCCGAGTATATAGCCAAGGGCTTGGCCAATCCCTACACGGATCTGCAGTTCTATACGGAGATGGGCTCCTGCCCCATGGGCTGCGGCTTGTGCCCGGTACACAAGAGCGACACAGTTCTCGCAATCATCGACGTAACGAACAGATGCAACATGGCGTGTCCGGTATGCTTCGCCAACGCGGGCGCTGCCGGCTACGTCTACGAGCCGACGTTGGAGCAGATAGAGTACATGTTGAGGACTCTGAGAGCCCAGAGGCCTTGGCCGCCTAATGCCCTCCAGATATCAGGAGGCGAGCCGACTCTGAGGGACGACTTGCCTGAGATAATCAGAATGGCCAAGAAGCTGGGCTTCACCCACGTGGAGGTCAACACCAACGGCATAAGGCTTGCTAACGAGCCCGAGTTCTACAAGGCGCTTCTCGACGCAGGGCTCTCCACGCTATATCTACAGTTCGATACAATAGACGAGAACAACGAGGGCGTTGTGAGGCACCGCATGTACAACCCCAAGGCCTACGCGGCCGTTAGGCGCAAGCTGATAGAGGTAGCTAGGAAGCTCGGCCACAGATCGATAGTCCCGGTGGTGACGTTGGCCAGGGGCTATAACGACAAGGACTTGGGCAAGATACTGGACTTCGCGATACAGAACAGAGACGTGATAAGATGGATCAACATACAGCCGGTCTCCTTCGCCGGCCGTGCCAGGCTGTACAGCAAGGAGGAGCTGAGGAAGCTCAGAATCACGATTCCGGACACAATAATAGAGATAGAGAAGCAGACCAACGGGCTCATCAGCAGATGGGATTGGAGGCCCACGAATTGGCCGGTGGCGGTAGCCAAGATGGTCGAGGCGTTGACAGATTCGCCGAAACCGCTGTTCTCCATGAACCCTGTGTGCGGCGCCGCCACGTTCATCTACTACGACGAAGACGAGAGGAGGATATACCCGATAACTAAACTGGTGGACGTGGACGCCTTCGAGAAGATAGCATGGGACGTGTACAAGACGGCGAAGAGGGGGAGGACCGTCTGGAAGGCCGTGGCGGCCACGAAGGCCATGAAGCTCCTGCGCACCGTCAAGCACAAGAGGATAAGGGGCCTCATACAGGACTTCTTGGTTAAGAAGGACTACGACTCGCTGGGCCAGTTCTTCTTCAACATAGTCGGTCTCGGCATAATGCACTTCATGGACGTCATGAACTTCGACGTGGAGAGAATACAGCGTTGCGACATCCACTACGCGACGCCGGACGGCCGCGTTATACCCTTCTGCACGTATAACAACTTCCACAGAGAGAGGATAGAGCAATCCTTCCGGGTGGATCCCAAGGTGTGGACCAAGATAACAGGCATATCGCTAACAGGTTGGAAGAGAATTGCTACGCCGGGGCACTTGTAATTTTGGTCGATCCTTTTTCCGCATTATATTTTTCGACATCTCGACAAGAGTCGCGCTGAGGCCTTCGAACGCTTAAGGATCGATGTCGACAATAGCCCCAGCGATCGAGCCATCTGTAGTTGAGCACGCCGGGCCACTAGGGCGTTACCTATCCGGCGAAGGACTTAGATGGAAAAGCTTAAAATTGCTATAACAAAGCCACGTAAAGAGGGGCCCGTAGCTTAGCCAGGTTGGAGCGCCCGTGGAGTATCCGGCGAAGCTGATAAAGGGCTTAGCCCGGGCAACCGGGAGGCCCCGGGTTCAAATCCCGGCGGGCCCACTACCTCATTTTTTATCAACCAGCTGGTTACTGGCGGAGCGCTCGGAGGCCGTGCACTAGCCGACCATCGCAGTTAGTCAATATACAACTTTTTAAAGAGGTGATTGGATAGCAGCGTGCAAGGCGTAGGCAAGCTCAAATTAGGCCTTGAGGAGTGGCGCAAGATCGAGAACGACCTAGTCAGAATAGCGGCTTCCGATCAATTAGAGCTTCTGCTCAACTTCACATTGATCGCTGCTGACGAGGAAGAAGAGGAACATCATGAGGAGGAGCACAGTCTCATGCCCAGCGATCAAGAATTCGCGAGGGAGATCGGCGACTTCATGGACTACGCAATTAAGACCTACAAGGCCGATGCGCATCCCCACTTCCACGGCAATCACGGCACCGTGTTGTTCGTGATAAGGGCTCCTCCAAAGGATCTAGTAAAGGCCTTCAGAGACTTGATAGAATATGCGAGATCGAATTGCGAGAAATGTGCCGTACATGGGATCGACGGCGAGTTTCACCTAGGCGACGACTTGGCCGGTATATATTTCGGCGACGTCTACAAGGTCACGTTCATATTCCCTGCTGAGGACGGCCGCCGGTTGCGCGTCTACGAAGTACATCCCTAATACACTCGAGGAGGGCTTTGGTATAAGGACTCTTCACCCTCGGCAAGTCCTCCAAGGAGACGTGGGGCAATCCGCCCAACCATACTCGTTTGTGAGAAAAGCCGGGCTTGTCTATGGTCCATAAACAAGGAGTAGGCGGCAATTTCTCGGCATCGCTTTCGGCCACCACCACGTCGCAGTCGCAGTTTATGCCCACGTCGCACCCAAACGCGCGAGCCCAGCCGGTCAATCCGCCTAAGACCTCCACGCCTTGTTCGACCAACCTCCAGTAGAGTTCGCACACGTCGTGTGGAACTTTGTTAAATTTCTTCGATGAGCTCAAGATCGACATCGTCTACTATGATGTAGAGATCCTCGAGCCTCACCTTATCTAGCACGCGCATCGCGCGAGCCAGAGGTATTTCGACGTATTCGCATAGCCCTATTTCGTCGCATTTTCGTCGGATCCACACTCTTATCTTCACGCCAACGACGATTGCTTATATCCACCTGCCTAAGGTAGTTCAAGCTCCTCTCCAGTTGTGAGCGGCACATAGATGTTATCTCTGCCTCTGGCTTGCATCGATTTGACGAAGGGAAGCGCCGACGATGGATCGGTGTGGAACAATATTATCCTTGCGTCCTCGTCGAAGTACTCAATGAATTTCTCCAGCTCCGATCGGCCCGAATGAGCTGAAAAGTCGAACCACTCAACTCTGGCCCGCACCTTAACTGTAGTGCCGTCCACAAGCGCCTCTCCTTTAGCCAACACCTCGAAGCCAGGCGTATCAGGCGCTTGGAAAGACGGCAGTATTATAGCGTTTTTCGGATCTCCCGCGAGCCTCTTAAAGTAGTAAAGCGATGCACCTCCTTTGAGCATACCGGCCGGCGAGACTATGACCGACGGCTCTTGGCCCACTGCCCTCTTCCTCACGTAAGCGTTAGGTATCTCCACTGCAGCGTTTATGGCCTTCTTGTACAAATCGTAATCATTGAGGAGATACGGGTACTTGCCAACTATAATATTTACTTGTCTAGCTAAACCATCGACGTAGACCGGCTCTACCCCATACTTAGCCAGAACCAACATAATCTCCTGCGCCCGTCCCAACGCAAATGAGGGTATCAGTACCGTGCCGCCGCTCTCTATTACCTCTTTAACGGTTCCGATGAACTCGCGCTCCAGAACCTCCCTCGGCGGATGGTCGGCCGCTACGTACGTGGCCTCCATGATCACCACGTCTGGCTTTCTGGGGAGATTGTAAACATCCGCGCCCCTCAACAGAGCGGTATCTCTTAAGTTGAAATCGCCGGTAAACACAACGACTCTTCCCTCCGCCTCAAGCACCGATATGGCGCTCCCCGGCACATGTCCGGCGTTGTACACGGTAAGCGTGATATCCGGTGCCAGCTCCACGGGCTCGCCGTAGGTCAGAGGTATAGCGCTCTCCATGGTCGCCTTCACTTCCTCGTGTGTATATGGCAAGTAATAGCCCGAGAGCTTTATCATATCGGTATACATCACATCGCTAAGCTCCATGGTCAGAGGCGTTGCATATATGGGAGGCTTGACCGAAACATAAAGCGACGGCAGAGCTCCGCTGTGATCCAGATGGGCGTGGCTGAGCACCACCGCGATGAGGTCCTTAGGCCTAACGTGTTCCGGGAATATGGGCTTTCCTTGCGGGTCGAAGCTCACGCCGTAGTCGAAGAGTACCGATCCAGTGGCCGTCTTAACCAATACAGCAGCCCTTCCAACTTCGCCAGCACCGCCTAGGAATTTTATCCTCACGGCATAGTTTTATTACCCATATATATTCTCGTGGAGCCCGCCGAAGCGGAAAAAGCCTTGGAGGCGCTAAAACGCAAGATCGACAAGTCGTTGGACGACATAAAGAGGATAGCCAGAGAGCTAGACGGCGTTTTAGAAGAGCTAAAGAGGGCTGAGGAGCGGCTCAAAACGTATAAATAAGTTGGTCTACACGGAGGCGATGCTCACAGCCAGCAAGCAGCCCAGAAGGCAGAGGAAGGCCTTAGCCGAGGCTCCCTTGCATTTGAGGCACAAGTTCCTAACAGCCAAGCTGGCCCCCGATTTGCGTAAAAAATTAGGCGTGACGAGATTGCCTATTAGGGTAGGCGATACCGTTATGATTATGAGGGGCGACTTCAAGGGCGTTACAGGAAAGGTCGTCAAAGTCGATCTAAGGAGAATCCGTATATATGTAGAGGGCGCTACTAGAACCAATAGCAGGGGTGAAACCGTATACTACCCGATACATCCGAGTAAAGTCATGATAACTAACGTCGATACATCGGACAAGCGACGCCAAGAGATAATAGAGAGGAGGAAAAAGGCGGCCTTACAATAACGTCGTTCAAAGAAATTTAAATAGCATAACGAATATGGTTGGTTGATGAAGAAGCCGTTCTGTGACTTCTGCATAAGGACGAGGGTGTTATGCCCCAAGTGCCAAGGGCTGATCGATAGCGGTGAGTACAATTGGCTCGATGTAGATGTAGTGGACGCTTTAATGAAGCTGGAGAAGAAGTATAATCTAGCCGACGTGGAGTATGTAAAGGCCTACGAAACGGATGCGTTCGTCGTCGTGGTGCTCCGCGGTTATAAGAAACTACCTAAAGGGGCTCAGATACAGCTGGAGAAGGACCTCTCCGCGGCTATGGGCAGAAACGTTAGGATAGTCGAGAAGGGCAGCGTCAACGAGATAATCGCGCAGCTAGTATCGCCGGCTAGATTGCTGACCATCTCGACGTCGTGGTTGCCCGACGGCACCAGCGAGACGGTAGTGAAGATACCATCGCGAGAATTGAGGCGATTGCCTGTGCGTCCTGAAAAATTGCAAGAAATATTAAATAGGGTTATTGGATCTACAATAAAAGTTGATGTTATAAGAGAAAGAGAAATTAAAATTTAACTTTTAAAAAGATTACTATATTAAGGCTTTTCAACCATTATAGGCAAAGCCTATATAGGGTTGAGGAACGTGGTTTTGTGGTCCCCCGTAAGACGCACTTCACTAGCGAAGTGACGCCAGAGTTGCACGGCAAAGAGGTTGTATTGGCTGGTTGGGTTTGGGAGGTTAGGGACTTGGGCAAGGTCAAATTCGTGATTCTGAGGGATAGGGAGGGCTTCGTCCAGCTCACGTTCAAGAGCGGGAGAACGCCCGAGGAACTCTTGTCTAAAGTGCCATACTTGAACAAAGAGGACGTAATAGTAGTTAGGGGAGTCGTCGAGGCGAGCAGAGTAGCTAAAACAGGCGTGGAGGTGTTCCCGCTGGAGATGTGGGTCCTAGCTAAGGCGAAGCCGTTGCCGGTGGATCTCTGGGGAGGAACATCCGACCTCCCCACTAGGTTGAAGTACCGCCCAGTTGATCTGAAAAGCCCGAGGAATCTGGCCATCTTTACTACCGCTTCGGAGATATTGAGGGCCATCAGAGAGGTCTTATACAAACATAAATTCGTCGAGGTCTTCACGCCCAAGATAATAGCCACCAGCACCGAGGGAGGCGCCGAGCTATTCGCCGTGCTCTACTTCGAGAGGGTGGCGTATCTAGCGCAGAGTCCGCAGCTCTATAAAGAGCAATTGACTGCCTCCCTCGAGAGGGTTTTCGAGATAGCGCCGGCGTATAGGGCCGAGAAGCACAACACGGATTATCATCTCAACGAGTTCATATCGATCGACGGAGAGGGGGCCTTCATGGACTATAGCGACGTAATGGATTTACTCGAGGAGATCATGAGGGCCGTGGTGTCCGCGATTAACGCCAAGAGGGAGAGGCTCGAGAAGCTCGGAATAAGGCCTCCCCTCTACGACGTGGGCCGAATACCCCGCGTGAGCTACGACGAGGCGATCGATAAGCTCAAATCGCTGGGCTACGACGTCAAGTGGGGGGACGACTTAAACGTCGAGATGCAGAGGGCGCTCACCAAGTTCTACGGTCCCCTGTACTTCCTAGTGGATTTCCCCGCATCGCTTAGGCCCTTCTACACCAAGCGGAAAGACGACGATCCCAAAAGGACTGAATCGTACGACCTTGTGCTCAACGGAATCGAGATAGTGTCGGGGGCCACGCGCATCCACCAACGGGAAGTGCTCGAGAAGGAGATGAGGGAGAGGGGGCTTGATCCCTCGGCGTTTGAGAGCCACCTCTCGGTATTCGATTGGGGCATGCCGCCACACGCGGGCTTCGGCATGGGCTTCAACAGGCTACTGATGGCGTTGTTGGGGCTGAGCAATGTCAGAGAGGCCGTCCTGTATCCCAGAGATAGATATAGGCTAGAGCCATGACGACTTGCGCCCCCTCTTGAGGCGCACGAATGAGACATAGGCCAACCTCTCTCTGGCGAGTCCGCGCTCAGATTTCGCGTAGAGATACAGCGCTTGTCCCCCCCTCTCCTCTATGGGTATGACGAGTCTGCCCCCTACGGCCAGCTGGTTCTGCAACGCCTCGGGGACACCGCTGGCCGCCGCGGTTACTATTATGGCATCAAACGGGGCGCGCTCCGGCAAACCCAAGGACCCATCGCCGTAATACACCTCGACGACCTCGGCGTATCCGAGCCTTTCTAGGTTCTGCGCAGAGTATATCACCAACGGCATCTCTATCTCGATCGTGTATACCCTACCCCTTCTGCCAATAGCCTCGGCGCATACGGCGGCTTGATAGCCGGACCCCGTGCCCACCTCTAATATTTTCATGCCCTCGCGAGGTCTCACGGCCTCGCACAACATGGCCACCATGTGAGGCGCCGATATGGTCGCATCGCCGAGTAGTGGGAGGGGGGTATCGTTATATGCGGAGAGCTTGTACTCGGGCGTCACGAACTCCTCTCTGGGCACCTTCAGCATGGCCTCTATTACGTTTTTGCTACGTAATATGCCCTCGGCTATAAGGTCCTCGACAAGCCTTCTTCTGGCGTTGCTGAAATCTAGCATCTCCTTAAGGGCGTGGGGCCGTACCTAGTCAAGTCGACGATCAATTGCCTAGTTGTCTCTGTGAGATCCATCTCCAAGGCTCGGGTCAGCGGGACGAACGCCGCATCGTCGGCGTCGGTGCTGGGCTTTAAGTCGCCGCCCTCTATATCGACTAGGTAGTCGAGCAACAAGAAATGGTAGCGCACTCTCCCCGCCTCATCCCTCTCTACATATTGATAAACGCCGAAGAGGCCCCTCGCGACGCCCCTCAAGCCCGTCTCCTCGGCGAGCTCCCTAACGGCCGCCTCCTCCGGAGCCTCGCCGACTTCGACTAGACCGCCCGGCACGGACCACCTACCTTTGCCCGGGGGAGCGCCCCTTTTTACTAACAATATGCTGTTTCCCCTCAACACAACGGCACCGACTCCAACTAGCGGATGCGCAGGATATTCCCTGCCCACGAGGAGGCATGAAACGATTTTTATAACCTAGCGCCTGCTATTGGCTACAGCCTGGTTGTCCCACCAAGGTCGGCAGATTAGCTATGGCGTTCCGCACCCAGAAGGCCCAGCTGGTGTAGTTAGAATCTCTGAGAGGCTCGAAGGGCTCGTATACGGGATAGGAGCACCCCTTCCACACTAGATACGCGTATATTTTGGGGGGACTAGTAGGCACTTGAGGTATGCCGGGATATGCCATGTACGATCCGAGCGTCTGGGCTAACGTGAGGGCATATCCCTGAGCGGCCTGGATGACCGTGGAGTTTACGGTTGTGTTAGAAACGTTGACGTAACCGCTTAAATACTGCTGGGGTGATATGACGCCCTCGTAAAGAGCTGTTAAAAGCGCGTTGGTCTTGTTGTCGGCGCCCCAAGGTGCCAAGATCACGGTATATCCCTTGGCCTCAGCCTCCGAGACCAACCGCCTTAGTACTTCCAAGAGCTCTTGCCTCTGAGGCATCGTCACGTTGTCCTCATATCCGAACACGGCCCAACCGCCTTGGCCTTTGTAGACCACAACGCCTATTTTCTGCCCCTGCAAGGCCAAGGCCGTTATGTTCACTTGTTCCCAGTACGGCTTATACACAGGCCCCCTCTTGTAGGGGCCCACAGCGAACACGAGCACGGCCACGGTAATCAACAGAGCTGAGATCGTTATTAATACGCCGTTTTTGTCCATGCCTCGCGGCGTACCCACATATAAAAAGATTTAGATCATAAAGCTAAGGCTTAGCGGCCGTGACCTACTTAATATACAGCCTCCCGTCGGCCGTGCTGCCCACGACCAGCTCGCCCGCGGTCTTGTTTATGGCGAGGACCCTCGACAGCGGCGCCCTCAGCCCGCAGGAGAGGTAGACGTATCGCGAGTCGTTCCAGGCCCAGACCCGGCCGTACACCACGAGCTCGGTGCCGGGGTTCTCGAGCGCGATCTCCGCGGCCCGGCACACNNGCCGGCGTGGACGCGTGCTGGAGGGCCAGGGCGAAGGCGACGAAGGCGGCAACGGCGAGGGCGACGGCGGCCGCCAGCGCCAAGAGGTCGTCGGTCATGGCCTAAAGCCGATTGGGGACTGCGCCGGGCTCATGGCTTGAACCGGCAGGCGAGGCCCAAC
>DANS01000047.1:1133-1295 GCA_002497345.1 Thermoproteus sp. UBA157 | reverse complement strand
TCCCCTCTCGGCGTAGCGGTAGGCCTCGGGCCAATAGACGAATATCGCGGAGAGGTCGGGCTTGTGGGCCTCCACGGGCTTGACGAAGAGCATGGCCGCTACGGCGAAGCCGAGGAGGATGGGGATGAGCGCCAGCTCCAGCCGCATGGGGGGAAGGAGGGG
>DANS01000047.1:488-1052 GCA_002497345.1 Thermoproteus sp. UBA157 | reverse complement strand
CGCGGCCGTGTAGGGCGACACGGGGGGAGCCTCCACCTCCGCGCGGCAGGGATCCTCGGTGTACGCCTCCACGCGGAACTTGCCGTCCCAGCCGGCCCTCGCGGCCGCGTTGCACAGCCTGGCGACGGCCAGCGGGTTGGGGACGCCCAGCGCGTCCCTCGCGACGCCCTCGAAGACCGCGGTGTAGTACACGGCGTAGTTGCCGGGGCCCGTGACGACGACCGGCCTAGCTATGTAGGACACGCCGCCTATGGTCTCGTTTAGGCCAAACGCCGTCCCCTCGTCCGCCCAGCCCTCCCACGCGCGGTCCAGCATCTTCACGCGGACGTAGTACTGCCTCCTCTCGTACGCCACGGCGCATTCGGCCGGCCCCTCGACCCTCAGCTCGCACGGCTTGACGCCCGCCAGCCTCGTCCCGTTGCCGAAGTACCAGTACTCGGGGCCGTAGGAGAACGTGGACCCCCTCTCGGCCCAGACGTCGAGCGTCCCGTTCGGCGTCTTCACGACCACGAGGTAGTACACGGTGTAGTTGGGCGCTAGGACGGCCGGCGCCTCGACCTTCAC
>DANS01000047.1:293-423 GCA_002497345.1 Thermoproteus sp. UBA157 | reverse complement strand
GCCAGAACGCGCCGAGGGGCGTGGCCACGGTCACGTTGTAGTACGCCGTGTAGTTGGCGTTTATCGCGAGGGGCTTATCCGCCGCCACCTCGACCGGCCAGACCACGACGCGCGTCCCGTTGGGGAAGAC
>DANS01000047.1:0-236 GCA_002497345.1 Thermoproteus sp. UBA157 | reverse complement strand
GTACAGCCTCGTGTAGTTGGGGCGCACCGCGGCGTTCCTCATCACGACGAAGGATATAGGCGGCGCGCCGACGTAGGCCGTGCCGTTTGGCAGATAGATGGGGGGCGGCGTGAAGTTGAAGAGGGAGCCCCACTTGGCCGTAAACTCCAACGTGCCGTTGGGCAGATAGACGGTCACGTTGTAGTACGGCTTGTGGATGTAGACGGTCCCCACGGCGACGTAGCCGAGCGGCGTCT
>DANS01000044.1:2215-2731 GCA_002497345.1 Thermoproteus sp. UBA157 | reverse complement strand
CCAACGCCTCGCGCCCCTCCAGACGCGTCACGGCACCAGTTCAGGCGTGATGTACCACGCCACCCTCCAGCCGGCCTCCCCCCTCTCGAGCTTCAACACCCCGGAGTATCTAAACTTGACGAGCTCTCTCTGCGGATCGCCCACCATCAACAACGAGGCAAGCCTAGACAAGTGGGGGAGATGGCCGACGATGAATATGTCCTCCGCCAGCTCGTCGGCCCTAGTCGCCCATGTGGCGGGATCGTCGTTTGGGTTCAAGCCCTCCTCGGCCCTCGCCGAGGCGCCCAGATGCCTCGCGAATATCTCGGCGGTCTGCCTCGCCCTAGCCTTCCCGCTGTGGACCACCTCCCTCACCTTGACCCCGGCCCTCGCCAAGAACGCGGCGACCTTCTCCGTCTCGGCGATCCCCTCCGGGGTGAGCCTCCTCTCGGGGTCCTCGGCCTCCGAGAAGGCCTTCCCGTGTTGCGCTAAATACAGCGCCGGCATGTGTAGACGTGGCCGCGTATTTATAGCATA
>DANS01000044.1:556-2158 GCA_002497345.1 Thermoproteus sp. UBA157 | reverse complement strand
CGGCTCGCGGGCCTTTCGTGCAAGCTTGCGGGAAGCTCTGAGAGGTTCGCGCGGCGAAACCGCGCGGCCTCACGTAAGGCGGGGATCGCCTCTTGTTCCTCTCGAGCTCGTCCAAGCAGCCGAGATCCGCGAGGCTCGCATGTAAGGGAGGCGCATCGTCCTCCGTCTCGAGGCGCGGGGATCTTGCGAGAGCCCCTCTTGCGTTCTCCGAAGCGCAACGGCCGCGGTAGATGGGGGGCTAGGCGGGGTATCACAAATAGGCCAATACCCTGTGGAAGGTGTCTCTCAACGCCGGCCTTCTGCCGACCTCCTTGGCGATGGCCGCCAGCTCCTCAACGGAGGCGCTGTGTTTCGCCCCGGCGGCCCTCAAAACGGCCTCGTTGTACATGGTGCCCACCAAGTCGTTGGCGCCGGCCAGCAAGAGGGTCGACGCCAGCTTCTTCCCGACCGAGAGCCAATAGGCCGCCACCTTGAGCTTGTCCTTCAAGATCAGCCTGGCGATGGCGACCACCTTGACGTCGTATATCGACGGGGCCGGCCTCGTGACCACCCCCTTGGCCTTGAGCTCCGTGTTTTCGGGGTTGAACTTGACGGGTATGAAGAGGAGGAGGCCTCCCGTCCTCTCCTGTAGTTCCTTGACGCGAAATATGTGGTCCACCACGTGCTCCTCCCTCTCCACGTGGCCGTAGAGCATCGTGGCGTTGCTCGGTATGCCCATCTTGTGCGCCAACTCGGCTATCTCGAGCCACTCCTCGCCCGATATCTTGTGGGGGGCCACGACCCTCCTCACATCCTCGGCGAAGATCTCGGCGCCTCCGCCCGATATGGCGTCGAGCCCCGCCTCCTTCCAGCGGGAGAGGACCTCCCGCCGGGACATGCGCCACAGCCGCGCGTAGTAGTCCACCTCGGCCATTGTCGGGCCTTTTATGGTCACGCGGGGCGCCCTCCTCTTCACCTCGCGGAAGAGCTCGTCGAAATACTCGGGCGTTAGGAGGGGGTTGAAGCCGCCGTTTATGTGGAGCTCGGTCACGCCCCGCTCCTCTGCGAGGCGCTCTACTATCGCGGCGACCTCCTGAGGCCTCCTCACGTAGCCCTCGCTATGTCCTGGCGGCCTATAGAAGGCGCAGATGGGGCACTTGGCCACGCATATGTTCGAGTAGTTCATCACGACGTTGTTCACAAACGTGACCACGTCGCCGTAGTATTTGCGGGTCAGCTCCTCGGCGGCTTTCGCCAAGGCGAAGACGTCCGCCTCGCGCATGAGGTAAACCGCGTCGGATCTGTCGAGCCCCCTCTCGGCCATCTCGACGATCTCGCCGACTGTCGGCATGGGGCAATCCGTTTTCTTAAATATAAATTTTGGACGTGCACGGTCGTGGCGAAGGACGGCGCGACCGTCGCCGTGATGGTTGCAGTTTGTGAGCGCAGGAGGAAGCTGGGCGTCCCGGGCGAGGAGGGGTTTAACGCGAGGGGCGTCGGCTACTGCGCGCCTTGCGGCGCGCCCCTCTTCAGGGGAAGGGCCGTGGTAGGAGGCGGCGAGGCGGCGGCCCAAGCCGCCTCGTTGCTCACGGAGTATGCCTCCAGGGCGGCACAGGATGGGCC
>DANS01000044.1:0-505 GCA_002497345.1 Thermoproteus sp. UBA157 | reverse complement strand
GGGGGCCGTGAAAGACGTCAAGACCGGCGAGAAAAGGGCTTTGCCAATAGACGGCGTCATAGGCGCGGAGCCCTCCGATTTAAGAGAATGGACTTAGAGGCGACGGGGGGAGGGGGCGGATACGTCAAGGCTAACGAGGCCGTGGAGGCCTACCGGCCTATACGCCGCCGAGGACTGCGCCTCCGCCACGCCGCGGGGGTTCTAGCAGATATGGATCGCGGCGGCCCACGGCGCTGTATGCTGTGCGCGCGTTGAAGAGCTAGGACTTCTCGGCGGCTTGCTGCCTCCTCTCCGCCTCCCTCCTCCTTATTAGCCCCCTCACGATAGCTATGAACATCATCAGCTTGGGGTAGTAGTCGAGTAGGTCCTCCCTCCCCGTCTCGATGTATTCGTTGTATATGGCCTCGGCGATTCTCTCCAGCTCCGCCACGTCGTTCCAGGTGTAATCGCTTATCTCCTTGTCCAACAGCTCTATCAGCCTCCTCCTGACCTCCTCCGTGTAGTG
>DANS01000019.1:26811-30726 GCA_002497345.1 Thermoproteus sp. UBA157 | reverse complement strand
ATAGCCGAGGGCGCGCTCTCGCCGTAGCAAAGGATTTATTCAGCGCGTTCTGAGGCCTTATGAGTTTCACTAAAAACATCGTGGAGAGGATAGCGTCCTACATACCGGGCTACGCGGGGTATAAGGACAAGGAGCTGAGGAGGGAGGCCGACGCGCTGGTCAGGAGGCACGTATCGTCGATCTTGTCCTCGGCCAAGTCCAAGATGGTCTTGACCCCCTCGGCCGCGCGGCTCGTGGCGGCCAGCCCGGACGCGAGGTACCTCTGGGACTCGACCAAGGCGCTCCTCGACAGGGTAGTGCAGAGGATAGACAAGGCGCCCGAGGGCTACTCCGGATTCTACGACTTGGTCAAGGTGGACGAGGCGGTCCTCGACGCGCTCTACCGGATGGACTTGTCGCTGATCGAGAGGGCCAACGAGGTGGCGAGGCTTGTCGACGAGCTGGCGGCGGCCCAGCCGGGCTCAGACGCCTGGATCCAGAAGCTACAAGCGCTCTCAGCCGCCCTCTCCCAGCTCGACTCGGCCGTGGACGAGAGGGCGAACTTCATCGCCGGCTACACCCGCCAGCAGGCCGAGGAGGCCGCGGGCGCGGCGGCCGGCGCCGCGGCCTCGGGCGAGGGGAGGAGGGGCTGGCTCAAGAGGCTTCTGGGCAAGTAGCCATGCCGCAGGTCATCCAGTGGGTCAACCCCAAGGAGGACGAGGTCATCTGGCGCTACCCCGTGGATCGCATCGAGTGGGGCGCGCAGCTGATAGTGGAGGAGTGGCAAGCGGCAGTCTTCTTCAGGGACGGGAAGGTGTACGACGTGTTCCGCGCCGGGAGGCATACCCTAACCACGATGAACCTCCCCCTGCTGACCCAGGCGTTGAGCCGAATCGCCGGCTTTGAGAGGTCGCCCTTCGTGGCCGCGGTGATCTACGTATCGTTGAGGCAACACAAGCTCCCGTTCGGCGGCAGGGCCCAGACCGTCGAGCTCGCGCCCATACAGTTCCACGGCTCCGCGTGGTTCAGGGTGCAGGACCCGGCCCTCTTCGTGACGCAAGTCGTGGGCGGACAGGGGGTCTACACCACCGAGGACCTCCAGAAGTTCCTCCGCGGCTACTTCAACGAGTCGCTCATGGCCGAGCTCTCGCGGCAGTCCATCTTCACCATGTACCAGTCGCTGGAGCAGGCGTCCTTCGTGGTCAAGAACGCGCTGGATCCCTACTTCAAGAGGCTCGGCCTGGAGCTCGTGGACCTCAAGTTCGAGGGCCTCGACGTCACGGACCCCATATGGCGCGACAGGCTCTTCTACATCAGGGCGGCCGGCGTGAGCGCAGCCGACTACCTCCGCATGGAGGCCGTCGAAAGGGCCGCCGCCGAGCTGGGCAAAAGCCCCGGCGCCGCCGTGGGCGCGGGCATAGCCATAATACCGCCGCTCTTCGGTCCCACGACCGGGGGCGCCGCAGGCGGCGTTGCGGGGGGCGGAGGAGGGGGCGGAGGGGCTGGCGGCGCGGGAGGGGGTCCTCCGTCCACCATCGTCTCGGGCCAGCTCGCGGCCCAACACCAGATCTGTCCGCGGTGCGGATACGCCAATCCGCCCAACGCCAAGTTCTGCATGAACTGCGGCGCTCCGTTGCCCCAGGAGAAGGTATGCCCTAGGTGCGGCTTCAGGAATCCGCCCAACGCCAAGTTCTGCATGAACTGCGGGGCGCAGTTGCCGTGAGGGCGCAGGAGTACGCCTTGGCCTCGGCGGCCATCGCCGAGGGCGCCTACCTGGTGGCCGCCTCGCTGGGCTTGGCCCCCCTCTCGGCATATCTTGCGGCGGGCCTCCCGCTGATAGCCTTCGGGCTCGTGTACCTGGCCCTGGGGGGCAAGAAGGCGGTCCTATGGGGAGGTCTGGTGGCCCTCGCCGGGATGGCGCTGGCCGCCGGAGGGGCCGCGTCGCCTTTCCTGATCGCGGGCGCCGCCTTGCTCTTGATAGGCCTCTTCGCCTTGATCCATGGCGGCAAGTAGGGAGTTCAGGTGCCCCTACTGCGGGGCGCCGCTGGACGTCACGCCCGACTCCGTCATCGTAGTATGCAGATACTGCGGGAGGCCCAGCTTGGTGGCCTCCGACGTCGATGCGGGGAGCGTGGTGATGGTGCCTGCCCTCAAGAGAGACGAGGCCGCGAGGAGGGCGGTGGAGGCCGCCAGGCGGAAGCTCCGGCTGAGGCTGAGGCTCAAGAGGGCGGTCTTCGGGGATCCCGACTTGTTGTATGCGCCGTACTACTTCGTGGACGCGTCCCTGAGGGCCCGCTACAGGGCGAGGGTCAAGGTGACGTATACGAGGACCGTGTCGACGGAGCGGGGCGCAACCACCGAGGTGGTCACCAAGGTCGTCTCGGTCTCGGGCGACGTGTCGTACGCCGACACGATCCCCGTCCTCGCGAGGAGGGCGGCCGCTGGCGCGGCGGCGGAGAAGCTGGGCCGCCACTACCTTTCCACGAGGCCCAAGGCCGTGCCCCTGGAGCAAGGCGTCGACTACAGTACAGCCAAGGCCTTCATGGCGGCCGAGTTCGGGAAGGCGAGGGCCAGGGCCGTGGCGCTGAGGGATGCCGTGGACGAGCTCCTCAAGAGGGTGGACGAGGACGCCAAGAGGAGGGCCCGGCGGGCCGTGGAGCACCCGGCCGCGAGCGCCCAAGTGCTCGACAAGACGGTGGACTTCGAAGTCGAGAGGGCCGACGTATCCCCGCTGACCTATCTGCCGGTGTGGCTGGTGCCCTACATCCTCGACGAGTCGCAGTACTCGTTCGCCGTGGCCGGATGGGACGGCGCTATTATAGCCGAGACGGAGCCCGTGTTCTTGGAGCAGAGAATCGGCTACATCGTTAGCGCGGCCCTCGCCGCCGGCCTGTTGGGAGGCATGGGCGGGGCCGTGTTCCCCCACAGCCTGATATTCGGCGCCGCGCTCTTGCTCGCCGGCTCGGCGATCGCCTTCGCCCTCGGCGCCAGGGTGACCAAGGCCTTCGAGGTGAGGGCGTGAGGGTCCACTGCCCCTACTGCGGGGCCGAGTACGAGGCCCCCGACTACGCCCAGTACCTCGTGTGCCCGTACTGCGGCACGGTGCTCAGGGAGGGCAGGGTCTTCGAGTCCGTGTACATCTTCGAGCCGCGTTTGGACAAGACCGCCGCGTTCAACAAGGCGTTGGGCTTCAAGCCTTGGGCCTCCCCTAGGGATCTGGCCTCCTCGGCCGCGCCAACGGGCGCGGAGCTCCATTTCGTGCCCCTCTACCTCTACTACTACGAGCCCCTCAAGGACCTCGCGATGTACGTGACGGCCTTAGCCTTGGAGAAACCGCCGTTCTATATACCGGAGGAGTACGAGTTCCCGACCCGCTGGAGGATGGCCTTTAAGCCCTCGCTGGAGAGGGGGGCCGTGTTCCACCAGCCACAGCTCGACCCCCAGAGGGCTTGGGAGAGGGGATCCAAGCGCTACCTCAAGGAGGCCAGGAACTACGCTTCGGCGTTTAAGATCGCCGTGGCCGACAAGGTCAGCTTCGAGGGGATCGTCTACTACCCGTTCTGGAGGCTGAGGTACACGTACAGGGGTAAGGAGTACGTGGCGGTCGTGGACGCGGCCGAGGGCGACGTGGTCTACATGGAGTACCCGGTCTCGCGGCGGGGCAGGGCCGCCTCCTTGGCGGCCGCCGCTACGATCCTCATGGGCTCGGCGCTGGTCGGCGCCGTGATAGGCGCGTTGTCGCACCCGGCGGGCGGCCTACTCGCGGGGCTCCTCGGCGGGCTCGCCGCGGGCGTCGGCGGCTCAGCGGGCGTGTTGAGATATGTCGTGGAGCGCAAGGCGGTCTACAGACAAGACCGGGCGGTGGAGCTCCTATGATTCGGCTATTGGCCACTTAGTTGAAAAATCGCGAAGACTCCGCACGGCATGAGGACGGGT
>DANS01000019.1:25778-26646 GCA_002497345.1 Thermoproteus sp. UBA157 | reverse complement strand
CTCTCACCTGCTCAGCCGTCAGCCTCGCCTCGTGGAACCCCTCGACGTGTAGGAACCAGGCGGCTCTCCACCACAGCCTAAACTCCCTCCCGACCTTGCCAGCGATTTTGTCGACTGCTGTAAACAACAGCGTAGCGGTCCACCTGCCCTGCTCCTCGGCCTTCTGCGCCTCCTCAAGCCCGAGCGCCACCGCCAAGGCCTTCACGGCCTCCTCGGCGGCCTTGTACAGCTTCTCGCTGGCCTGCGCTGGGTCGCCCTCGGCCACCCCCTCATTAAAAAACCTCTCGGCCAGCTCCAGATGGGCGGAGGCGCGGCGGAGCGGGTCAACGCCGAGGGCTTTAGAGAGCAGATCCACTAGGTCGATGCCCTTCCTAGCGGCCTCCCTCAGTAAGGACTCGGGGAGCGCCACGTGTTGAAGGATCTACCTACTTAAAACTGAGGGCGCGCTCGACATACGTTGCCCGCGCCGATCGCGTATACCGGCACCCCGCTCGCCTGCGGCAACACGTAGGCCGAATCGCCTTCAGCGTGGTACACTGCGTATGCCGCCACGCCGGCGGGCCGGCGATCTCGCTGGGACTCCGGCGGCTATTGCCCCGGCCACTGACGCCTCGTGGGGGCGCAAGGCGGAGATCGCGCCGAGGGCGGCGAGCGCCACGACGCCGCGACGGCCGCGGCGATGGACGACAAATGCCCAACGGCTAGCGACGAGTAGCCAAGCGGCCTGGCGGGCCTAGGCCCTACCGCTATTATCGCCAGCCTGCTCCTCTCCGGGTAGGGGTAGCCCACTCCCCCGTATATGGCCAGCGACTTGACGTGGTTTTGAGACCTATCGGCGTGGTTCGGCATGGCTTCGACGGCGATTGTG
>DANS01000019.1:24666-25756 GCA_002497345.1 Thermoproteus sp. UBA157 | reverse complement strand
GAAGAGGGATGCCGGAATCGACGGCTTTTCTCCTATCTCGTCTCTCCACGTGGAGCGGATAGGAGTAAGGCGAGGCCCAAACGCCTTGTACGCCTGGGCCTTGGTCTCGACGGGCTTCCCCCGGTGGGGTATTCGCCTCCGGCTCTCCCCATAGGCCGAACCCAATTGGGGTGGGCATAGTTAGGCTTCTGGACCGTAGCGGCGGAGTCCTCCGCGCCTCTGGCCTCGATTTGTTTGACGGAACTCCCTTATTCGACATTAAGCCGGCGACCCCCGAAGGGTCCCCGCGTTACCCCGCTTGGCTGACGGAGCTCACGGCCAAGAGAAGCGCTAGGCGCGTTTTAATACTAGTTGAAATCCGGCGAATAGACTCCACGCCNNTACAACCTATACGTACAGAGTGCCGAGGACGGGCATCTTGCTTATTGGCGTTGCTATGGTAATAGCCGCAGCGGTTGCCGTGCCAAATGCCGCCCCGCCCTCCTTATCCGCCGCCTTCTGGCATATAGCCGCGGCAGCTCCGCAAGACTTAGACGGTGGAGGAGTGCTACAGAACGCGCCGTGTGTAGCCTCACTCTATTAATTCTCACCTCTTCTAAGTACTTTGTATATGGCGTCGGCGATTTTCTCCTCCGCCACGTCTTTCCACGTGTACGCGTTGATGTCTTTGTCTAACAACTCGCCTAACCCCGAACCCCCTCGTATTACTTGGTCTCAGCCACAGGGGCAGGCTTAAGCCCGAAGTGGCGCGGCACAGCGGCTGTGTTCTGAAGCGAGAAGTCAACATATCGTTAAAAGGCATAGATCTAGCCGACGCACCTATCGCCTTGTTAATTTCGTTAGATGGCCGGGGATCGAGCCACTACAATTAGACAATGAGCTAAATATAATTCGTTTCTTGTTGAAAATGAGAAAAAAGCCGCGGAAATTATAGCGACATTGTGATGAGCAAGAACGCCGAGGAGGTCCAAGGCGCGGCGGCGCTGGCGTTGCCGTCGGCGTTCGCGGTAGTGCGTAGCATAATGCCGAACTTCGCCATAGGGTTCGCCTGCGGCTACAGCGGAATTGCGTGCGCCTATATGCCCATGGC
>DANS01000019.1:17263-24518 GCA_002497345.1 Thermoproteus sp. UBA157 | reverse complement strand
AAAATTATCTAATCTATTTATGATAATAGTAATTATTGGTACAATAATCTATAAATTAGGTTATATAGTTCTAGGCTCTCTGCTGATGGCCGTATCGATGGCGTACCTAACAGCCAGCTTTATCGTAGCGATAGTCAAATTCTCCTTAGCCGTGAGAACGTTGCCCGATAGGACCGTGTCGTTCGTCTTCGGCCTCTTCGCGATAACGATAGCTTCCGCCATCGGCTACGGCTGGCTTATGGGGGAACTGTATATAGAAAATATCATTAATAGTACTATTGTATTTATTAGTTTAGCTGTATTCGGATTACTTATAATATTAAAATTATTAGATATTTATGTAGATAAAAAGTTTCCGTCATGGAGAAGTAAGAAATACATAGAATATATATCCAACGAGGAATGCTACGGAGGAATCACGTTCCCTCTGGGCATGAGGGCCCTCGTGTTGGTGGGCGGCTCCGATCCCCGAATAATAGAAATGATCAGAATCCACGAGGAATATCATGCTGTAAATAAACATAATTTAAAACAAATTTTATTTATGTATATCTTATTTACACTAGCAGCTTTTTTAATTAAGTATAATCTTCAGCAAACAATTTTATTTCATCTCTATTTCGCCACCATGATGGTCGCCTTCATCGTATTGATGCGCGTATTCGAGGTATCGGCCGACGCCTACATGTGGCGCAAGCTCGGGCCGGAGGCCTACGAGAGGTTCAAGGCCTTCCTCAAGGCGAGATACGGCGTTGAGGAGCCTTGGAGGGCGCCTTGGTGGTCGCGTCTTACCCATACGTCGAGGAGGGACATCACCATGACGACCGGCGATCCCATAGGCGCCCACTGGGAGCTGGAGTTCCCGCTTCTGTTCTCCCTCGCGTCCGCCACCCTGCTCGCCTTCTCCCTGGAGAGATCGCCTCTGTCCTCGCCCTTAGCGGTGTACGCTGCGCCGTCTGCCCTCGCCGGATCCCTCGTCGTGATATTTCTGCTGGCGCTCGCGTTGAGGCCCTTGGTCAGGCGCTTCGTCGATTCGCGGTTCACGGATAGGGGCGTCTTCAACCTCAGCGCTCTGCTCTCGGGGTTTTTGTTCATCGCGTCTTTCTCGTCGATATTTTTCGGACCCTTGACGTATCCGCCCATGTACGCCTTCACGGCCTACGCGCTGCGCCACTACCTCGCCTCGTGGAGGAAGGCCTTGTCCCTGTCGGGGGTCGGCTTCGCCGTCCTTCTGGCCATCAATGCGCTGCTCTTTCTACTGCTATCTCGGGCTTGAGATCTCCTCGTTGCTGGCCGGCTACTTGGCGTCCCGCTACCTTCGCCTATGCCGCGCACCGGCACCTTGGATCCATTCCACCTGTTCCTCGCGATCTTATCCGCCAACTTCCTATTCGGCGCCGTCTTGTACCTCCTTCGCTATGACGCGGCCAAGGCATTGGTCCTCTCGCTCCAGCTCTTCGGCAACGGGGTGCTTCTAGGCCAAGCGAGCCCGGGCCTGGCTTTGTTGTACTCGCTACGCCACGGCCCTCTGGAGCTGGCGGCGTTCGCCGCAATAGCCTCGGCGAGGACCCGCCGGGCGCTCGTATTGGGCTTCGCCTCGTTGGTGCCGGCTGCCATCGCCGAGAGCTTAGCCCCGATCAGTCGGCCGCCAGCTCCTTGAGCTCGTCGAGTTTGTAGCGCCTCAATAGCTCCACGAGTATGCGCGCCGCCTCGGCCGCGTCTAGGCCGTCCCTCTGGGCCGCCCTCCTCAGCTCGCCCAAGAGGGATTGGGCCCAGCCCTCGTCGCCGTAGCCGTACTCGGCGGCGTGTTGCTCGTAGGCTATCCTGGACAGCCCATCTGCCTCTCTATTCTCCTCGCGCGGTATCCACTCGATCTCCCACTTGGCGAAGCGCCCCAGAAGTCCCTCGACCTCCTCCTTCAAGTTGAGGAGCCTCAAGGAGTTGACGCCCCACTCGCCCCTCATCTGCTTGACCACGAGCTGGCTGTCGCCCTTGATGGAGACCTCGGCGCATCCCAGCTCTAGGGCCTTCTTGAGGGCCTCCCTCAGCGCCGTGTACTCGGCCACGTTGTTGGTGCAGCCATCGCCGTGGCACGCGACCCCGTACCCCCGGGCCAGCCGCCTCCCCGCCTCGTCGTATATCGCGTATCCGTAGGTGCCCAGGCCGCCCGGGTTGAAGGGCTCGCAAGCCCCGTCGAAGTAGACGACGCACCTCACCGCCTCCAGACATACGGCTTGGTCCCCCTCCAGAACTCCTCCTCGACCTCGGGCGGCAGGTCGTACTCCACGGGGTCCCTCACGCCGTTTATCTTGAAGGCGAGGCGCCTCATGTAGCAAGGCCCGCAACGGCCGCAGTGTTTCGGCCCCTTGTCGTAGCAGCTCCAGGTGAGGTGCAAAGGCGCTCCGACCTCGAGGCCCAGCCTCACTATCTCGTGCTTAACGAGGCCGCCCACGGGCATCAGGAGCTGGACCCTCCTCTGGGGGCCCGTCGCGTAGGGCAGGACTTGGTTGAGGAGCCGTATGAACTCCATCTCGTTGTCGGGATAGGCGCCGGCCTCCTCCATGTTCACGCCGAGCGCCACGTAGTCGTAGCCCCAAGCCTCCGCGAGCGCGACCGCCAGCGCTATGAAGACGAAGTTCCTCGCGGGCACCCACTCGTGGGCGAACTCGGCGCCCTCCCTCCCCATGTCGACTCTGTTTATCTCCCCCTCGCCGAGGAGCGGGGAGCGCCTCACCACCTTGAAGAAGTCCATGTCCGCCTCTATCAGAGGAACTCCCAGAGCCTTCGAGATCTCCCTGACGGCTCTCCTCTCGGGGTCCTCGGCTATGTGGCCGTAGTTGAAGTGGAGGAGCGCCACCTCGTACCCCTGCTTCAAGAGGGCCGTCGCCGCGGTCGTCGAGTCGAGCCCCCCGCTGGCGACCACCAGCGCCTTCTTGCGCTGCTTGGGCTCGGCGTCCGCCTTCCAGAGGCTGGCGGATCGCCACGTTTTGTCGGCGCCTACCTCCACTACCGTATACGGCTCGAGCCTCTTGACGTAGTTCCCCTCCCACGGCGGGACGTCGCCTTGTAGGTACGCGTCGGAGCTCGCGAAGAAGAGGGCGTTGAGCTGGCGGTCCCACATGTAGTACAGAGGCTTGAAGTTGGCCGCAAGCCACAACCTCCCCGGCCTGGCCGAGTCCAAGACGGCCAAGGCGTAGCTGCCCACCACTTCGTCCCTCAATATCCGCTGGAGGCCCTCGAGGGTGCCGTCCCATATCTTCTCGAGCAACGGCGGGAGCACCGCCGTGTCTATCTTGGACCTCCGCTTGAGCCCGTACCTCCTCTCGAGCTCCATGTCGTTGGCTATCGTGCCGTTGTGGGTCACGGCTATCCTCTCCCCCACCATGGGCTGTATGTCGTCCTCGGTCTTCCTCTCAACGTGCTCCGTCGTGGGCTCGGCCCTGTCGTTGAATATAGCGGCTACGGCCCCCTCATAGATCATCCTCGGCATATCCTTGAGGGCCTCGGGGGCGGACCTCCTGTCTTTATACGCCTTGTATCGCCCCGATCTGTCCAGCACGACAACGCCGAAGCTGTCCCTCCCCCTCTCGGCGGCCGCCTCGGCGATCGCCCTAAGCTTAGCCTCTATCGCGGCCGCCCTCTCGGCGTCCAAATCCCCGAAAATTAGAACTCCGCCTATGGAGCACACGGCTTATATGTCCTGTATAAAAACTTAGATTTTTATAGCGCGATCGGGGTGGGGCGTGTCGAGGGGCTTCAAGAGCCTAATCCCAGCGGATAGGGCCGTTTCGGAGTTCTTGGCCAAGGTGGCCCACAAGCCCCCCGTGGTCGAGGTGCCCNNTGGGCGAGGCGCTCGGCCGCTATTTGGCCAAAGACATCGTCGCCGACGTGGACGTGCCCCCGTTCGACAGAGCCGCGTTCGACGGCTACGCCGTGAGGTCCGCCGATACCCTCGGCGCCAGCAGGTCCAACCCGGTCGTGTTGAAGGTGGTGGGGCGCTCGATGCCGGGCAGCCCGTTCTCGGGCTCCATCAAGGAGGGCGAGGCCGTCGAGATCGCCACGGGGGCGCCCCTCCCCGAGGGCGCCGACGCCGTTGTGCCCTACGAGGAGGCCGCCGACAGAGGCGGCGTCATAGAGGTATATAGGCCGGTCCCCCGGTACTACTACGTCTCCAGGAGGGGCGAGGACCTCTCGAGGGGCGAGCTGGTGTTGCGGGCGGGGACCAGGCTGAGGCCTTGGGATCTCGGCGTCTTGGCGTCCATGGGCATGTCGCGGGTCCCGGTCTACCGCGTGAGGGCTGCCGTGATCTCGACGGGCGACGAGCTGGTGGAGGTGGACGACGTGAGGGGCGCCCCGCCGCCTGGGAAGGTGGTGAACTCCACCAGGTTCGCGCTCGTGGGCCTCTTCCGCGAGATGGGGGCCGACGCGGAGTACCTGGGCCTTCTGCCCGACGACGAGGAGGCCATAAGGAGGGCTCTCGAGAAGGCGCTTGGGGATTTCGACATCGTGGCTACCACGGGAGGGGCATCGGTGGGGGGACCCGACGCGACGCACAAGGCCGTGTCCTCGATCGCGGACTTCTACGTCAGGGGGATCGCCGTGAGGCCCGGGAGGCCCAACGGGGCGGCGGTGGTCGGCGGCAAGCCCGTCGTGGTGCTGTCGGGGTTCCCCGTCGCGGCCATAGTCGGCTTTGAGCTCTTCGCGAGGCCCGCCGTGTTGAAGATGGTCGGCGGCAAGCCCGAGCCGTCCCCCACGGTCAAGGGGATCCTCACGAGGAGGATCACCACGCCGATAAACGTTAGGACCTACGCGAGGGTTAGGGCATACGCCAAGGGAGGGAGGATCTACGTGGAGCCCTTGGCCGTGACGGGCAGCGGCGTCTTGTCGACGCTCACGAGGGGGAACGCGATACTCGTCGTGCCGGAAAACAGGGAGGGGTACGACGAAGGGGAGGAGGTCGAGGTGCAGCTCCTCAGAGGCATCGAGGAGGAGCCGTGAGGGAGGTGGACTTCTCGCCCTTCGGGGCCAAGATCGCGAGGGGGAGATTCCCCGAGGAGCTCAACGTCGAGTTGAGCATAGGCGGCGAGCGCTTCTGCAGAGTTAAGATATTCAAGGGGAGGCCTCCCCACTACGGGGCCTGGGCGGAGGTCTTCCACATAAATCCGTCCTTCATCGGCACGCAGTGGGAGGAGCGCCTCTACCGCCTCCTCAGCGACGCGATGGACCCCGGCGACGTGTTATACGTCGAATACGTGGACGACGCCGAGACGTATAAAGCGCTATATAGGGGCGTCCCCCCGCAGGAGACGAGGCTCGGCAAGCTCTTGGCCAAATGCGGCTTCCGCGTGGTGAAGGACTGGTACTTCCCCGAGGGGTGGCTCGAGGGAGGGCCGAAGCTCCAGGCCGAGAAGCCCTAGCGGGCAGCTCGCCTCACTGCGTTTTTGTACTCGAGGCTGTGTTTCCCGAGCTCCTCCAGCACCTCGGGCCTCTCCTCCACCAGTTTTTGGACCAAGGAGAGGTACCTCGCCACCCTCACGGCGTTTGGCGATATTTCTTTCAACTCCTTGCCGTCGACCACCACGAGATGCCTCCTGGGCACCTCCTCGTCTAGGATGTACTCGGCCTCGTTGACCGAGGCGTGTAGCAGAAAGCAATGGGGGCTGCCGTCTATGGACACCACGGTCAAGGACCTCGGCCTCGACGAGCGCACAATGCTGGCTATCTTCCCGTAGAGGGCCGGGTGCTCCCTCTCGGGGCACGCGAGGAGCACCACCTTGTCCTTCGCCACCTCCTCGTAGAGCTTGGGGTTCACGAAGGGCAGACAAGCCGCCACTATGGCCACGTCGGCGTCCTTTAGCCTCTCCGCCTTGACCCAAGTGCTCCAGAGCCAGCTCATAGCGACTTGGCCTGCTGCTTTACCATGAGCATCGGGCAGTACCCTCCGCACATGGTGCACCCCCTCACCTTGGGCTCCCCGTATTGCGTATACACCGACCAAGCCCTCTCGGGGTCTATCAGCTTGGATATCATCTCCCGCCACATGAGCTCCCCGCGGTATTTGCTCACCTCGTCGTCCCAGGACCTCGCCCTCCTCCCCAGCTTCACCATATCCGCTACGTGGGCCGCTATTCTGAAGGCTATTGCCCCCTCCTCGACTTGTTTCGGCGTGGGGAGGCCCAGATGCTCCGCGGGCGTTAGATAACAGAGCAGGTCGGCCCCGGCCGCGCCGGCCAGCGCAGCGCCTATTGCGCCCGCTATGTGGTCGTAGGGCGCCGCGACGTCCGTGGGCAACGGGCCCAGCACGTAGTAGGGCGCGCCTCCCGTGAGCTTCTTCATGAGCTTGACGTCCCACACGATCTCGTCCAGCGGCACGTGTCCAGGGCCCTCCACCATTACTTGGACCCCGGCCCTCCTCGCCCTCTTCACCAGCCTGGCGGCCTCCAGGAGCTCGGCCACGTGGAGCTCGTCGTGGCTGTCGGCAGTGGCGCCCGGCCTTAGGGCATCGCCCATCGATATCACGGCGTCGTACTCCTTGAATAGCTCGAGCACGCGGTCCCACTGGGCGTAGAACGGGTTCTCCTTCTTGTTGTGGAGCATCCAGCCTATTAACATATCGCCTCCCCTCGAGACGACTTGTATTATCCTCTCGCTCTTCAGAGCCTTGATCGCCAGATCCCTCGTCACCGCCGCGTGTATGGTCATAAACGCCACGCCGTCTTTCAAATGCCTTTCGACGACGTCGAATAGCTCGTCCTCGTCGAAATAGGCCCCTCCCCCCTTCTTCTTGAACGAATCTATAAACGCTTGATACGTCGGCACGGTCCCGACGGGCAGCTTGCTCTCGGCTATCACGGCCCTCCTAATTGCGTCCAAATCGCCGCCGACTGATAGGTCCATGAGCGTGTCGCCCCACTTGTTGGCTATCCTCACCTTCTCCAGCTCTGCCCCGAGGTCGACCACCTCGCTCGAGGTGCCCAAATTCACGTTGACCTTTGTCGTCAGCCCCGACCCCACGGCGGTTGCCCTGTCGGGAACCTTGACGTTTCTGATCAACACGGCCCTCCCCGCGGCGATTGCGCGGGCCAGCCTCCTCTCGTCGACGCCCTCGCGCCTCGCCATCGCCTTCAACTCGTCGGGGATTCTCCCCTCCCTGACCTCCTCGACGATCGTCCTTGCCATAAGAAACTTATCTAATTCCTATTAAAAGATTTTGGGACTAGAGTTCAATAAGATATAACGCCGGAGTTCTCGGCGC
>DANS01000019.1:0-17072 GCA_002497345.1 Thermoproteus sp. UBA157 | reverse complement strand
TATAAGAACTGCCCCCTCGGCCGGCTCATGTCGGTGGCCGAAGGGTTCGAGTACTTGGAGAAGCTCAGGGATTTCTTCTACGGCTTGGCCGAGCTGAGGGATAGGCTCAAGGAGAGGGGGTTCCGTTGGCCCAAGCCCTACGCGGCCGAGGCCGCGGCGACCGGCACCGTCAAGGTGAAGGTCGGGTTCCCGGCAATGTTGAGAAACGGCGTGATAATGGACGTGACCAACGTGGAGCAGGCGCAGATAGCCGAGGAGGCGGGGGCCGTCGGAGTCATGGTGTTGGACAAGCTCCCCTACGACGTGAGGAAAGCCGGCGGCGTCGCCAGGATGGCCGATCTGAAGGTGATAGAGGAGGTCATGTCCCACGTGACCATACCGGTCTCGGCTAAAGTGAGGATCGGCCACTACTACGAGGCCTTCTTGTTGGAGGAGGTGGGGGTCGACCTAATCGACGAGTCGGAGGTCTTGACCCCGGTCGACGAGCAGCACCACATCAACAAATGGCTCTTCACGGTGCCCTTCGTCAACGGATGCCGCGAGCTGTGCGAGGCCTTGAGGAGGATATCCGAGGGCGCGTCGATGATTCGCTCCAAGGGCGAGGCCGGCACGGGCAACGTGAGCGAGGCGGTCAAGCACTTCAAGGCTCTATATAGGGCTATAAACGAGCTCGCCGCCGCCGAGGCGGCCGGCGAGGAGGAGCGGCTGAGGGATTACGCAAGGCAGTGCCAAGTGCCGCTCGAGCTCGTGGCCTTGACCGCCAAGATGGGCAGGCTTCCCGTGATAACCTTCGCCGCGGGGGGCATAGCTACGCCGGCCGACGCCGCGCTGATGATGTGGCTGGGGGCAGACGGCGTGTTCGTGGGATCCGGGATATTCAAGTCGCAGGACCCCAAGGAGAGGGCCGAGGCCATCGTCCTCGCCACGTCGCGTTGGGACGACCCGGAGGCCGTCGTCGAGGCGCAGAGGATGGTGAGCGAGAGGGCGTCCATGGCGGGGATAGACGTCAAGGCCTTGAGGCCCGAGGAGCTTCTGCAGACCAGGGGCGTATGAAAGTCGGCGTCTTGGCCCTGCAAGGAGACGTCGAGGAGCACGGACACGCCTTCAGAGCCGCCGCCGAGGAGCTCGGCGTCGAGGTCGAGGTGGTCCGAGTGAGGGAGGCCGGACAGCTGCGCGATATTAAGGCGTTGGCGATACCAGGAGGGGAGTCGACCGCCATAGGCCTATTGGCTAGGCGCGCTCGCCTCATCGACGAGCTCAAGAGCGCCATAGAGGGCGGCCTCCCCGCGTTGGGCACTTGCGCGGGCGCGATATTTATGGCGAAGGAGGTCAGGGATTCCGTCGTTGGCGAGACCGGGCAGCCGATACTCGGCGTGATGGACATAGCGGTGGTCAGAAACGCCTTCGGCAGACAAGCCGATTCCTTCGAGGTGGACCTATCCGTCGAGGGCCTCGGCGCCGTGAGGGCGGTCTTCATCAGAGCTCCGGCCATAGCCAAGACTTGGGGCTCCGCCAAGCCTCTGGCCTACGTCGATCACCCCAAGCTGGGCAGAGCCATAGCCGCTGCGCAAGAGGGCGCCATGTTCGCCACGGCCTTCCACCCGGAGCTCACGACTACGCTGTTCCACAAGGCCTTGTTGGAGGCGGCCCTCGGGAGGCGCTAAAAGATCTCGACCGCGTAGAGCTCCTTTTGGGCCTTGCTCCTAATTATCTTGACCCAGACGTTGCTCCTGGGATCCACGGCCTCATTTAGAGGGAGGAATATATAGGCGTCGGATGAGGTGAGGTAATCGTCGACTAGGAGCCCGCCGAGATTGGCGACGCATCGCTCGGGAGGACGGCGGATCTCCGAGCCGCGCGCCCGAGGGATTTACGTCCAACGGCGAGCCCCGCGAGTTCCAGCGGATTGGTCGAGCTAGATGCCGCGGGAACTGGGCGAGGATCGCGTCGTTTGTACCTAGATCTTGAGGACCATGTTGTCCTCGGCGATTAGGGCCGGCCGACCGGCCCTCTTCACGTCGCTGTATATAGTCGGGTTGAAGAACTCGTCTATATGCGTCAAAACTACCGTCTCGGCCCTCATCACGTCGGCTTCGGCCAACGCTTGGAACGTGGTCGTGTGGGCGTATTTCGCGCATATCTCGCGGTTTTGTTCGTTGCACGTGGCCTCGTGGATCAACACGTCTACGCCAGCGCCCAGCTTCTCTAAGGGCGTACATCCAGGCGCCGTGTCGCCCGTGAAGAGCACATCGGCGTCGGCCTCCAGCCTGAACCCGTAGGCCTCCTCCGCAGTGTTGTGGCACGCAACGGCCGCCTCAACCTTGAGCCCCGGTAGATCCAAGAGCGCGCCCGGCGCTATCCTCTTGATCTCCACGGAGTACCGCATGCCCGTCAAGATGTGAGGCGCCGCCGCCCTTATGGTCTCCTCGACTCTCCTGGGCGCGAAAACCACGATCGGCTTGGATCTGCCCTCTATATGCGCTTGGAAGAGCGCCTCGGGCAAGCCCAAGAAGTGGTCCATATGGCTGTGGGTGATGAAGACGTAGTCTATCTCCTTGAGCAGCCCCCGATCCGATAAGCGGTAGTGGCAGCCAACTCCGCAATCCACGACGACGAGATAGCCGTTGGCCTCCACGAGGTTGGCCGCCCTCCACCTCCGCGAGCCGGGGCTTCCCCCGGCTCCTGAGCCCAATATGTGGATGTACATCACTTGGCGAACCTCAGCGCCTTTTCGAGATCTACGCTGAATTTAACGACATCGCCTTCCTTGAAGTCGGCCGCGGGAGGCGCCCTCGCCTTGATCCTGAATCCGTTGTACTCGAGCTCGACCAACTTGTAGGACCCCAAGTACTCCTGCCTCGCGACCGTTGCCACGTAATCCCCCACGCCCAGCGCCACATCCTCCGGCCTGAACCCCACCAGCTCGTCGCCGCCGAGGCCCAACGCCCTTGCCGGCAGCAGGTTCCCCAGCCCGAGGAAGTTGAACACGAAGAGGCTCTTGGGCCTTCTGTAGAGCTCCTCCGGCGTTCCCACCTGCTCCACCCTCCCGTTGTTCATGACGATCATCAAATCGCCCAAGGCCATGGCCTCCTCTTGGTCGTGCGTTACATGAACGACGGTCGCGCCGACATTGCGCTGCAACTCCTTCAGGAACCCCCTGACGTCTAGCCTCAACCTGGCGTCCAAATTGCTGAGCGGCTCGTCGAGGAGGAGCACCTTGGGCTCCTTAACCAGCGCCCGTGCTATGGCGACTCTCTGTTGTTGGCCTCCGGAGAGCTGGTGCGGGTATTTGTGCAGCTGATCCTTTATGTTCAGCACCTCGGCTATGTGCTCGACCCTCCTCCTTATTTCGTCCTTGGGCATCCTCTTGTTCTTCAAGGGCATCGCGATGTTGTCAAACACCGTGAGGTGCGGATAGAGCGCGTAGTTCTGGAACACTATCCCCACATCCCTCTCCCAGACCGGCAACCTCGTTACGTCCACGCCGTTTAGCAAAATGGAGCCCTCGTCGGGCTTCTCGAGACCGGCTATTATGCGCAGAAGCGTGGTCTTGCCGGAGCCGGACGGGCCGAGGACCACGGCGTATGTCTTGTCGGGAACCGCCAACTCCTCCACGCGCAACGTGAACCCCTTGAAGGATTTCCTCACGCCCCTTAGGATCAGCATATCACCCAGCCCCCCATATTTTCTCTAAGCTACGCCTCACCGCCATTAAGTAGATCAAAGGCGGTATGATGCTCACTATCCCAGCCGCGGCTACTTGGCCGTAGCTCAACGTCACGGGGCTCATCAACATGCCTATATATATCGAAAACGTCTGGGCTCCGCTGAAGCTGAGCGGTTTGCCCAGATTATACGGCGTTTGCGTGAAGGCCAACGGGAAGATCAACGCGCCCCACGAGAACAGAAATGCGTATAGGCCGGCCACAGCCATGCCGTTTCTGCTGAGCGGGAGCACCACCTTGACAAAGGCCTTTATTCTGCTCATGCCGTCGGCTAGGGCCGCCTCCTCGACTTGTCGGTTGAAGCCGGAGTAGTAATTGTAGAGTATCCATATGCCGTACGGGATGGTCATTATGGGATAGGTCAAGACCAAGGCCCACAGCGTGTCCAGCACCTTCAATTTGCTCAACAAGAGGTAGAGGGGGACTATGTATATCAACGTAGGAGTCGACATTAGATAAAGGATATACGCCATCAGCTTATCGCCGCCGAAGCCGTGGATCCTCATCTGATAGGCCGTGGCCGCGGCCAAGATTATCGTTAGAACAGTATTTATTATTGATACATATAGGCTTATTAATAAAAACGGCAAGCCATTCGTGAGGGCTTGTATGTAGTTATCCAGCGCTAATCTCGACGGCAAAACGGAGGGGGGCACTTGTATTATCTCGTCGGGCGGCTTCACCGATATTAAGAAGAGCCAGACGAACGGAACTGCGACGAATATCAACGCGGCGGATAGCACAAGCGCGTGGATGGCCTTGGGGACCTCCCTCCTCGGCATCCACGACGGCAGCGGCAATTTCACGAACGTACGGGCAGAGAGCGCCTTCATGTAGGCAAGGGAGAGGGCCGTGCCGATCAACGTCATGATCACTATCAACGTTGCCGAGTACCCGAATTCCCCCGAGGCGAACGCCTCATAGCTGTAATACGCCAAGTTGTCCAACAACCGGGGTCCCACCTGCGCGGTGCCGATGTATATCGGGTCGAAGGTGAAGAACCCCGTCAGCGCCGTCAGGACAAACGCCGTGAGTATCTGGGGGGAGATCAGAGGGAGGTCTACGGCGAGGAACTTCCTGGGACCCGCCAAGCCGTCCGCCAAGGCCGCCTCCTCGACCGATTTGGGGATTGCTCTGAGGCCCGAGTAGATTATCAACACGGCGGTGGGGAACGCGCGCCACACGTCGACGAGGACTATGGCCCATATGGAGGATATGGGGTTGGCCTTGATGAGCCCCCAGCTCAGTAGATAATACCCGAGGCCATACAGCGGGTTCAAGAGGAGGTACCAAGCCATGGCGGCCGTGACAGGGGGTATGAACGCGGGTATCATGATGGGGAGGAGCCACTTCCCCCCAAGCCGCCTCAAGGCCAGCGCCGTGGGTATAGCCATAGCGATCGCGATGCTCGGAGTGGCGAGGGTGTAGACTATGGTATTCCCCACTATCAAGGGCCCGTAGGGATCCTTCTCGAAGAGCCAGACGTAGTTCCCGAGGCCGACCCAGCGCAGATGCCCCTCATACGTCCGCTCGTAGAAGCTGAGGGCCAAGTTGCTGGCTATGGGATAAAGCGTGAAGGCGAGGAGGTAAACTACTGCGGGAAGGGCCAGAAAAAGGATTTGTTTATCCTTCATGAAATTTTCATTATTTCGAGCCAAGTTTTGTAGATGTTCATCTGCGTCGTCTCGGCGTCTTGTTGGCCTTTGAGGTAGTTGGCCACTTGGTTTATGAAATACGGGCGCAGATCCGTGAAGAAGTTGGTGACCCTGTTGATCAAGGTGAGCCTCTGTATGTCGGTTATGTTGGCGCCGGCCTTCAGCAGAGGCACAAACGGCTTGAGCCAGCTCATGGAGGGCACTTGGGAGGCGATCTCGATTCCGCTCAAAGTCGCCGGCACGAAGCCGATTTTCTCAGCGCCGAGCTTGTACATCTCGGGGGACATCAGAAACGCTATGAAGCGGGCGGCCAGATCGGGATCCTTGGCGTAGGGGTTTATGCCGATAAACGTCGGGGCTAGCCCCGTCCCGAAGGGGTTCCTGCCGCCCGGAAGCGGCGATACGGCTATGTCGCCCGCCACCTTGGAGATGGAGGCGTTGTTGTAGATCGGTATGAAGCTGGTCCAAGCGGCGACCATGGCGTAGTCGCCCGTCAAGAACAAATCCCTAAGCTGGTCGTACTCCATGGCTTGCACCGTTATGGGCGGCTGGAACTGGACCAGCCGCTTGTACTCCCTAAGCGCTTGGAGGAAGGAGGGGCAGCCCACCGTTATGTTGACCGAGCCCGTTGGCGTGTAGCGGAAGTAGGCCCAATAGCCTTGAGTGGGCACCGCGCCTTTGGCCACGTCTGCTGGTATGCCGACGCAAGAATCGTTTATAGCGTACGGGTAGAACACGGTTATGAAGCCGTTGAATATGGCTTGTTGTAGGCCGTCGGGGAACAAAAGGGCGTATTTGGCCACGTGTTTAGATTGGAGGAATTCGGCTGCATCGATCAACTGATCCCACGACGACCAAGTAAGCGGGTTTAGGTCGAAGCCGTATTTCTGCTTGAACTCGGCCTGCAACGTCGCGTTGTCGAATATGGACTTCCTATATATGAGGACGTACCCGAACACCATCTGGAACGGCACGCCGAAGATCTTGGTGACCGTCCCGTTGCTGGACACCATCATGACCGAGACCAAGGCGCTGGTCGGTATGTCCGATCTGTTGAGGACGCCCGAGTTGAAGTAAGGTCTGAGGTCGAGCAAATAGGGGCCCAGCGTCGAGGCTTGCGACGGGTAGAAGATTATGAGGGATGGGTCGGGGTTCTTGTTCTCCAACGCGGTCAAGGCCGTCTGGACCATTTGGCCGAAGGGCACGGGCTGAATGGTTATCTTGACGCCAGGGTATTTTTTCATGAACTCGTTCGCGGCGAGCTGGATATAGGGCATCAGCGTCGGATCGCCCGTGGGCACCAGGATCGTCAAGGTTCCGGTCAACTGCGTCGAGCCGGTCTGCGCAGAGGTCGTCTGAGCGGGCGAGGTCTGAGGCTTCTGCAGAAGGAGCGCGGCTATCGCTATAACTACGATTACTATTATCGCTATCGCTAGAACTCGTGCACTTAACGCCATGAAGTGATGTACAAAAGCGGGTTATTAAAGAGTGGAGCCGAAGCAAACTTAAGCATGCGGCCGCTTCGCCGATATGGGCAACGCGTCCCTCTTGAGGTCCTCCAGGAGGGATCTCAGCTCCTCGACCGCGGCTTTCAGAATCGCCTCGCCCTTCTCCCTCGAGGCCTTGGAGGGATATCCCTGCACGGCTTTTCTGTACATTTGTTCATACGCCCTACCGCCGTATACGGCGTATTTGACCTCGACCCATTCGTCGGCATCGCGCGGCACCTCCTTGACCAGATGGGGATAAGCGGCCATCACCTCGCTGGTCTCGTCCTCGGCCGCGTGGCCCTCCGGCGTCTCGAGCACCTTGCGCCGAGCCTCCTTGGCGAGATCTATCCACCAATTGACTACTATCACGGTTAGGTCCGTCGTCTTGGCGACGTCCTTGGCGGCCATCCTCAAGGCGTCGACGTTTCCTCCGTGTCCGTTTACGACCACGAGATACCTCACGCCGTTTCTGGCGACCTCGAGGAACACCTCCTTGTACAGCCTATACAGGGTCTCCGCAGATACGGATATGGTGCCAGGGAACTTGTCGAGGACGTACGTGGTGCCGTACCAAATAGGCGGTAGGAGCAAGACCCCGGCCTCCTCGGCCGCCCTTTCTGCCACGTAGAGGGCCATGAGGGCGTCCGTGCCCAGCGGCAGATGAGGCCCGTGGGCCTCGATGACGCCTACGGGGAGGACCGCCACCTTCTTGTCCGCCTTCTCGAACTCGGGCCAAGTGAGCTCGGCCCATTTCATGTCCTCGTTGTCGGTTAACTTTTTAAGCAGTTGCCGCCCGATGGCCGAGGGCCATGTCCGTGCTGGAGGCTTTGAGGAAAGCGGTGGGGGAGATGACCGGGGTTTTCGACGCGCCCGATTGGCTCGCCGCCGAGATATTAGGCGATCTGCCGGGCTGGGACTCGTTGAGCGAGGAGGTGATCCGCCGCGCCGTGGAGCTCAACTCGCCCAAGATATTCGGCGCGTTGAGGAGGAACCTCCAGCTGTACCGCCCGGGCAGATCCAGCATCAGGAAGGCTGCGCCCTATCTAATCGCCGAGCTCTTGGAGGCAAACGGCTACAAGCCCGCGTTTTTGAGGCTATTTGGCGCCCTGATCCCCGCCGCCTATAGGGGGCGGGGGCTCTACACGCCGGTTATCCCCGTCGTCGAGGCCAAGAGGGCCGTCCTCAACAGAATCGCGGCGCTGTCGAGATACCCGGGCGCCTACGTCGTCTTGTCCGCGGTGGACTCGGTGCCCGGCCTCAAGCTGGAGGTGAGGCGCGTCCAGAGGCCTCCCTACTACTACGCCGTGGCCGAGGGGCTTGGCCGAGCGGTGGAGGCGGCGGGCGCCTTAAGGGCTCGGCAGGACGAATCGGCGGCTAGGCTCTACTCCTTCTGGAAGACGTACAGATCCCAAGGCTACTTGGTGTTGGCCGGCAGGGAGATCGGCGGGGTGGTGGTCGACGTGCTCGCCGTAGGCCTCGGGAAATACGGAGTCGTGGCGGGGGCCAGCAGGAGGAAGATAAACAGGCTCTCCAAATTCCTCGACCAAGTCTACGAGGCTTGAGCCCTCGCGGCCCTCCGCTCCCTTATCTCCTTGATCTTCCTCTCGTTGAGGTCCAGGTGGAACGACAGCTCCTCTATGCCGTATTTCTTCGCCAAATCCCTCCCCTGCTTTATCAACTCCTCCGCCTCGTCGAGCCTCCTTTCCGCTATTAGGCTCTGCGTTTGGTACACCAAGCATTCCACGAGCTTCTCCTTGAACTCGAGCGCCTTCGCCTTGTTGTTCTGCCTCTCGGCCAGCTGCATTAACCTCTCCCACTTCTCGCAAGCCATAAGCCCGCGAAGGGCGGAGCTAATAAACTTTACAACACCATCAGCTGAGCCTTGAGCTTGAGGATCTTGGCGTAGATCTCGTCGAGGCCCATCCTCTTGGCGGCCTTAGCGGCCTTGATCAACTGCTTGTTGAGCTTGGAGATGTACTCGGGGTTCTTTATGACGAGCCCCATGGAGAGCTTCTTGAGGTAATCCTCGGCGTCGCGGATCGTCCTCTCCAGCTCCTGGAGGGCCAGCTCCTCGTCGAGCTCGTCGTAACGCGCCGTCTTGGCCACGTTTATGTTCATCACTATGGGCTCCACTAGGACCTTCCTCTCGGGGCGCACTATGTTGTACTTGCCCATGAGGTAGCCCGCGATTAGGTAGCGCACGAGCTCCGACACGCCGTCGAGCCCCTCCCTCTGGGCCAGCTGCTCCAGCACCTCCTTGACTTTTTTGTGGACGCGGACCGATACTATGGAACCCTCCTTGTCCGGAGCGCTGAAAAGCTGTTCGTAGGTCAGATTGAACTCCTTGATCCCGTCCATGAAATCCGGCGCGCCGGATTATAAACCCGCAATCCTCAAAATTGACCCCAGCGGCGATCTTACGCGCGGTAAACGTTGGCGATATAAACGTTTTAATACGACGAGAGCTCCAGCGGCGTGATCGTCGAGGTCCTCGCGGCCGCGTCAGCTATATTCGCCGGCCTCGCGGCGGTTGGCCTTTATAGGGAGTGGAGGTTTTGGTCCACGCGCGAGCTCTTCGAGCAGAGGTGCAGGAAAATAGACGTGGTCGTCCCGCTGAGGGGAGCTCCCCCTGGGCTCGAGGAGAACTTGGCGGCCATAACGCGGCAACGGGCGGGCGAGGCCGAGGTCCGCTTCATATTCGTCGTAGACAGCCTCGACGACCCCTCGGTCCCCATAGCGTCGAGATATGGGGAGGTCTTGGCGGCCGGCGAGGCGCCCGGGCTGCCCGGCAAGAGCTGGGCCTTGGCCAGGGCGCTCGCGGTCGTTGACGGCGATTGCGTGGTGTTGGCCGACGACGACATAAGGCCGGGCCCCGGATGGCTGGAGGGCCTCACGGCGCCTCTATCGGCCCACCACGCCGCGACGACTTATAGGTGGTATATCGGGTCTAGCCTCTGCACGAGGGCCAGAGCCGCCATCAGCAACACGGCCTTCTCGGCCATGCAAGACCCCCGCTCGAGGTTCCTCTGGGGCGGCTCCACTGCCTTGAGGCGCGATGTCGTCGAGAGGGGAAAAATCGCCGAGAGGCTCCCCCGCTATATCAGCGACGACTACGCCACCTATAACGCCGTCAAGGAGCTGGGCGGGAGCATCTGGTTCTCCCGCTCGTCCATAGCGCCGACGCCGGATCCCCAGTGTTCTTGGAGCGAGATGTTCCGCTGGGCCGTGAGGCAGATCCTCATGGTGAAGTGGTACGCGCGCAAGGGCTGGGCGGCGGGCTTGGCCATATACACGCTGAACTTCGCGTTCGGAATAGCCGTCCCCCTCATCGGCCTCGCAATAGGCGCCCCGCTGCTCGCAATAGGCTTCTCGATACCCCTCTTGAACTTGGCGAAGGACTTCGTCAGGGCGAAGGGCGTCGAGGCGCACGCCGGGATCAAGACGGCTCCTCGCGATGTGGTGGCGACGTGGGCTCTGGGCAACTTGGTGATACCGATCGCCGTATGGGCCTCGGCCTTTGCGAAGTGCGTCAAGTGGAGGGGTCGCACATACTGCGAGGACGACGCGAGGAGGCTACTCGCCGATGTAAAGATATAAACTGGGCCTCCTGTAAACGTATGCCGTGCGTCGGCGAGGAGGAGGCGGTTAAGGCCGCCAAGAAGAAGGCCTTGGGCCTCCTCTCCTTCCGGAGCAAGGAGGCCGTGGTCGTGAAGGTCGGCGAGGATTGGCTCGTGGGCTTCGTGTCGGCCAAACACAAAGACGATGAGACCTCGATTCAAGTCAAGTGGGCCTACGTAGACTGCAAGGGCGTAGCGCTCGACCGCATACCGCAAGACGTCGAGAGCGCCTTGAGGGGCCTCTTGGACGACATACCCGCCGTGCTCAAGAGGGAGCTGGGCGATCGGGTGAGGCGATGATCTTGGCCATAGACGTAGGCGCCACTTGGACGAGGGTCTTGTTGGTGGACCGCAACGGCGCCGTGAGGCGGCGCGAAAAGGTGAGGACCACGGCCGATCCCGTGGCTGACGCGGCGAGGATCGCCGAGGGCTGGGACTTCGAGGCGGTGGGCGTCGGCTCAATAGGACCCATGGACCTCAAGACGGGCTGGGTCGTCGGCGCGCCCAACTCGCCGGCTAGCCGATTCTCCCTGGTGGACCCCCTGCTCAAGTTCAAGAAGCCCATATACGCGTCCAACGACTGCGTGGCCGCGGCCTGGGGCGAGTACGTGCTGGGCGGATGGGGCGTCGAGAACATCGCCTACCTAACTATATCCACGGGCCTAGGCGTTGGGGCCGTGGTGAACGGGCATTTGCTCTTGGGCAAGGCGGGGAACGCGCACGAGCTGGGACACGCCGTGATAGACCTCTCGGGCGGGGCCAAATGCGGTTGCGGAGGGCTGGGCCACTGGGAGGCCCTGGCCAGCGGCGCGAACATCCCGAAATACTTCAAGATATACGCCGAGAGGCTCGGCAAGAGGGCCCCCGATGTCAAGAGCTCCGAGGAGGTGTTCGAGCTCTACAGAGAGGGCGATCCTCTGGCCCAAGCCTTCGTGGATCACTGGCTCGAGGTCAACGCCGCCGGAATAGCCGTGATAACGGCGGCCTACGATCCGGAGGTGTTGGTGGTGGGGGGCTCCATCGCCTTGAGCCACTGGGACGTGTTCAAGGCCGTCGAGGATAGGCTGAGGAAATACACGCCGTTGACCCCGCCCTCCATCGAGAGGGCCAAATTCGGCGATGACGAGGTGGCGATGGGGGCCGCGGCCTTGGCCATAGAACCGCCCGATACCCTCAAGAAATTCGGCTACCCGAAGGGAGTTTAACGCCGCGCGGCGAGCCCTTCGCCGAGGCGATTGGGGCATGAGGCCCTTGCTCATCGGCGTAGACCTCGACTCGCCCGGCCGTGTGTCGACCTCCTCCGCGTCGACGCCCCCTCGGCCAAGGCTGTTCCCAGGGGCCCACGGCCGGGGAGGGGCCCATCAACCTCCAGCCCCTCCAGGGCCCCTTCCCGTCGACGTCGCCCATCTCCGCGAACGCCGCGTCGTATGGCGATGTAATACGCCCGCCTCTTGATGCGGCATCTGTCGTCGAGGGCCCGACGCGGTGGAGCCCACCGCCCTCGCGCCGATCCTCCACGAGTACCGGTACAACGGGCCGGACCCCGCCGGCATGTTCGGCGAGGTGCCCGCGGACGAGGCGGCCAGGGGGCTAATAGATCTTCAGAACTGGAGGAGGGGCTCGCCTAACACGCGCGCCGGCACATCCCCTCGGCCACAGCGCTTTGCGGGCGGCGAGCGCGAAGCGCCCGAGACCCGCAAGGCTTTCGGCCGGCCGTGCGGGCGGCGCCCCGAGCCGATCGGCCTCGGCGATGGCCTCCCCTGCGCATAGCCCCCTGGCACCTCACTATAAGCACCCCCACGGCGGCGCGCCGCGCCAAATCCCACACAAACGAGGCGGAAGGCAGGGGCGGTCCGCCCCCAAGCCGCGGAGAGCCTCGGCGAAGGTGCGGCCCAGCACGGCTGGTAGCGGCTAAGGCCACGACGCGCCGGGAAGTTGCAAGCTCGGCGGCGGCAGAAGCCCCAGCTCCTCAAGCCTACTTACTAGTTCTACCGACAGATAGACCTTTTTCCCCTCCGCGGCGGGGAAGCGGCGTATGCCGAGGACCGCGGCCAAAGCCGCCGGGTCCTCCGCCTCGGCCACGGCGACTCGCTTGAACTCCCCGAGCCGGTATATCTTGAACCGGACGAGCCCCCCGCCTATATGCGCCGCGTGCTCGGCCTCGAACTTGAGCTCGATGGCCTCTGCGTAGGGCCCAGCGATGGCCTCGAAATTGCGCAACACCCCCCTTTCAATGAGGCGGATCAAGACGCCGGAGCCGAGGGATGCCCTGTCGCCCCATATCTTCGGGATGAAGTGGAGGGAGTAGCGGCGGAAGAGCCTGGCGGGCACCCTCACCACCCTCTTCCCGGGGTCGGCCATGTTGGCGAAAAGCCGCCTCACGTCGTCTTCAACGCCCTCTTTCAAGAAGCGGAAGTTGGCCACGTCCTCCGCCATTTTCAGCAAGAAGGCGGCGTCCAGCATAAGGCGGCCCCTCCGGGCCTCCGCCTCCCCCAGCCGGAACTCCCGTATATAGTAGGCGTATTTCTCCGCGCGCTTCGTCGCCACCGCGGCCCGCTTCTCGAAAACGCCGGCGGCGTAGGCGGCTACGCCGAAGGGGAGCCTCCACGCCACGCCGCCTCGCCGGAAGGCAATATCCGTGAGCACGTCGACCAGCTTCACCGCGGCTGATCTCCCCAAAATCGCGACCGTCCTCCCCTCTCTGACCACCGTCGTGTGCTCCACGCCGGCCTTCTCCATAAAGGCCTTGAGGAAGTCCAGCTCCGTCACGTCCATCTCGAGGAACGCGTGCACGAACAACAACCGCTTTAAATACACCTCCGCGGTCTACACCTCCACCGCGGCCCCCTCTAGGTAGGACCCGGCGCCGTCCTCATCGGCTATGTGGAGCTCCACCGGGGCGTCCCACGGCAGGCCGTATACGTCCATCGCCCTCGCCATGATCGCCCTCGACAAGCCCCGCCTCTCGGCGCCTTTAGGGACGACGATTAATATGTCTATATCGCTGAGGACGGTGATCCTCCCCTTGGCCACCCCGCCGACGACGTAGACCTTAGCCCCCGGCACTAGGTCCCTAGCCGCCCTCGCCACCGCCGCGGCGTACTCCCTCCACCTCCTCAGATGCTCGAAGTGGCGCCTAACCCACGACATCCCTCACCACCCCTTCGAGGAGCTCCATCAGCTTTTCCACAGCCTCCACGGCCTTAGAGACGTCGCCTTCGTCGTAGGACGCCTCGCCGTATCTGCTGTCTATATAGGCGTCCTCCAACATCACCAAGACGTCCCTGTACTCTACTACGAATTGCCTCACGGCGCGGGCCTGCTCGGCATACCCCTGAGCTTCTAGGTCCCTGGCCAAGGCGCCCAGCAACTCCCTCAGGCCGTGCCCCCTCCTCTTCTCCCCGAAGAGCTGGAAGTAGGCCGCCTTCGCGTACAGCTGAGCCGCCTGCTCCGCCAGAAACACCGCCACGTCGTGCATGTCTAGCCGCGTCCAACATCGCCAGCGCCCTCTTCTTCAGCCTCTCCACGTACTCGCCGCTCATAAGACTAAAACAAAAGCTGGTTTAAAAACCGCCCTGGGCGAGCCCCCTCGAATAGCCTCTCGCCTTAAACGCCGCCGCGCCCCAACACGCGGCGACCCCTAGCCGAGCTGGTGGAGGTACTGGGCGGCGTCTCGGAAGGAGAGCTCTCTGTAGCGTATCCGCCCCACCCTGCCCCCGGGGCCCGCCTTGCCCGTCTTGACCTCAACGCCGGCCTCCAGCTCCGGGACCACCACGTCCACCTCCCGGCCGTCTCTCCAGTAGCCTACCTTGTACCGCCTGGCGAGGTGCATCGCCACGGCCGCCTCAAGCCTCACCTCGACCCCCGGCGCCTCGGCGCCGACCCAGCGGGCGAAGGCTGGGTACATGGCCGGGTCAAGGAGGTGTATCTTCCTGGGCTTTCTGAAATTCTCCTCCAGGGTGTAGGGGTCGACCCAGTACAGCTGTTTCAAGACGTAGAGGCCCTCCAGCAGGTTTAGGTAGGAAAAGGCGATTTTATGCGAGGCCAGCTCCGCCTCCTTGGCCAAGGCGTTTAGGGAGACGGGGCTCGGCGCAGTCCTCAACACCGCCTTGAGAAGCCGCTTGGCGTAGGCCTCGCTCCTCCCCAGCCTCGCCAGGTCGAACGACAGCGACGATACGAAGACCTGCCACGCCTGGGCGTCGGGGCCCCGGCCCGCCAGACACGACACGACGGACGCCGGCATCCCCCCGCACTCCAGGTAGAGCTCCAGCAGGTCGGACAGCCTATCCCCCCACGCCGCCGGGTCGCCGCCTCTAGGCACGCCGGCTAGCTCGGCGAACGAGGCGAAGGACAGGGGGTACAAGACGTAGTCTGCCCCCCGCCCCCTCCTCCCGGGGAAGGTCTCCACCTCCCGCTTCGCGTACATGCTCACGGAGCCGGAGGCGATCACAACGTCGTTTCTGAAAAGGCCTTGGTCTATGAAGAACTTCAACGCCCTGTACCACTCCTTGGGGTACGTCACCTCGTCCAGGATGATCAAGGCGCTGTGGACCCCCCACCGCCTCTTAAGCTTTACCACCTCCCACAAAACCTCCGCCAGCTCCTTATAGTCGGAGAGCAGGTCGCAGCTGTAATAGAAGAGGGAGCGGGGGTCCCGCCCCTCCTCCAACAACCTCTTCACCAACAGCTTCAACGCAGTGGTCTTCCCCACCTGCCTCGGCCCCAGGAGGAAGTGCAGAGAAAACGGCGTCAACCTCGTAGACCCAGCTGGGCACCCACCTCACCGGCGACTCGGCCCACCTAGCCAAGTGGGGGTCCTCCTCCGGCCTCCCCCTCCACCAAGGGTTTAAAAAATCCATGGAATTCAAAATTCCAAACAGTTTAAAAGCTTTGGAATTTACAATTCCAAAAAGGTTAAAAATCGGAGATTAGTAAAACCCGTATACCCCAAATCGCGACGAAAAAGCTTTGATCCCGGAGAATACGACTGCTTTCCGTCGCGAACGTAATAGTCACGCCCGTTACTATTGCGGCCCAGAAGCGGACGCTCTTAATACCGCCGAGTTTACCCAAGGCGGAGAGATCTACGTGAAGCATCGCGTATACTACAGACGCCGTCGCCACGGTGGTAGCGACGAGCAAGCCGCTGTCTACGCCGGCGTAATATACCGCCACCCCGGGAATAACGGGCAGGCCTGCCACTGGGCTTAAGAAATTAAAAGGCCGGCTCTTGGCCGAAATCCCTTATCTGCCAACACGGAGCCGGCGATGCCGAACCCCTCCGTGAAGTTGTGCACGGCAAAGCCTATGGTGAACAGATTGGCCGATGCAAGAGATCCGCCCAATAGGGCGCCGGCGATGGCGAAGCCCTTCCCCACGTTATGAACTCCAAAGGCGACGACCACGATGGCAGCGAGCTGGAAACGCCGAGCTTGTAACCAGTAGAGGAAAGGAACACATGAGGGGCGTGGATGGACGCGCTAGCCGCGGGCCCGGCGACGAAACCGCACCCGCGTGATGATTAGACGCGCACTCCTTGCCCAATGCCGCAAGCAACGCCGGCTCCAGAACGCTTGTGGGGCCCGGCGCAACCAGTTTTTAAACTGGAATGTACGTACAGTCGTGGTCTCCCCCGCTGTTTTGGAGCTGTTGCGTAAGGCCGCCCGGGGCCGGGATCTGGACGAGTTCCTCATCTCGCTGGTAGCGGAGAGGCTTGACCCGGCTGATCGTGCCGAGGCGTATGTCAAGCTCTACGAGAAGTATTTGAAGGAGGCCGAGTCGCTTTACGCCAAGGGCGACTTGCCGCAAGCCGGCGAGAAGTACTGGGGCGCCGCGACCGCTCTGCTAAACGCAATCGCTGAGAAGAAGGGCTTGCCGCATTACAGCCACAGAGACTACGCCGAGGTGGTCGAGGTGTTGTACGAGGAGACCGGGGACAAAGAGCTCGTGGTGGGGTTCAGCCTCGCCGAGAGGCTACACGCGAACTTCTACCACAACTTCATGAGGAGGGAGAGCTTCGAGCTCCACAGAGAGGCCGTCTTGAAGCTGGTGGAAAAGCTGAGGCGGATGTTGTAGGGCGGGCCGCACATCTCTAAGGTTTAGCGTCTATTTCGACGAGATATTATATGACCGCCTTTCGACCTCTTGGCGTTGCGGCGGCTCTGCACGGCGACCGTATTAGGGCTACGGCCTGTAGCGCCGCCTATCCTGCGGCGCCTTGTCAGCCGCCTTTGATGCCGCTAACGCTGGCTGGGCTCTGTCTTCAATATAGAAGTGTATGATATAGGGCGTGAGGAAGAAACTATATATTGCGAGCTGGGGTAACCCCCTTGCATGGAGAAGGGTGAAGTACCAGTGTAATGGTAACGTGAGGGAGTCAATATCCAGCATTGTCTGCGCTGAGGCTGATAAATACGTGATATACGTACAGGACAGCGTCATCACCGCAGTTATAAAATCTGCTAGCAATGACTTAAACGAGGTAGTTGATGCAGCGAAGAAAGCCGGATTAAGGGTCGAGAGACGCCAGCTGGGCAATAACGAGGAAATCGTCGTAAAGCCGGAGGATTGTTCCAAGTGGAGGGA
>DANS01000042.1 GCA_002497345.1 Thermoproteus sp. UBA157 | reverse complement strand
GTACTTCTCGAACCAGAAGAGATCGCTCATACCTTAAACTCCTCCGCAAGAGGTGTCGCCACGTATTTGTTGTCCTTCTTTATAACATAGCCGAGTCTGTTCAAGATCTCCAGGAGTTGGTATTCCCTCTCCTCCAAGCGCTGGGCTTCCTCCACATCTAGAGGAAGTCTGTCCAATAAATTGGACACTACCTTCTTGGTCGTCACGATCTCCCTGTTCGCCCCCTCATCTCTGAGTAATACGACTACTCCCTCCTCCAGGAGCTTGCGCAGAGCGTTCTTCGAGCGTATCTCCTTGGTATCGAGGAATTTGTTGTCCTCTATGGTCCTTAATAGGGGGTGTGTGCCTTCTTCTCGCCTCCTAGCGACCTCGCCTCTCTGTTCCAACAACGACCTTATGTCTCCCAACTCCTCGAGAGCCAAATTCACTAAGCCCTCTAAAGCCTCCAGCCTCTCCTCTAACTCCTTCAGACGCTTGGCGCATTCATCCTCATGCATGTATCTCGACCACATCGCCGTCTTTAAGCCTATACTCTAAGCCGACCCTTTTAGGCCACTTGGGGTAGGATTCCCGGCGCCATATAATTGCGTATTTGAAGTTCTCATAGAGGGAGCTATGTATAAGCTTAGCTACGTCGCCCACGGTGCTGTTCTCTCTAACTACTAACGGCTTCGGCGTGTATTGGTCGTTATGGATCTGCTTGGTGAAGACTCTGATCAGCCCCAAAGTCCTGAGGATCAACGTTAAGAGCGCGGTTCTATCTATCGCGCAATTTGCCAAGTCTACGTTTAAGAACGGGATCCCCATCTCGGCGAGGGCTCTCTCGGCCTCCTCGTCGCGGCCGGACAAAACGGCAACCGTCGGCTTGTACAAATGCTCCGAGAACACGGCGTCTTCTATATCGTCTAGTGTGGCCTCGCCCTCTATGTAGATCGCAGCATGATGTATGCCGTATTCCGCTAACAATCTCTTCACGTCGTCGAGGGTGGCGCCCTTTAAGCGCCCCACTATCTGCACACCCCCGAGACCTTTCCTCTCTATTTTGACCATTGACTTAGGCCTATATATCGATATCCCCGCCTCGTCGAAGAGCTTGACTATGGATTCCAGCGTTTTCTTGGGCTCCATGTCGGCCCTTAACACAATCAGTATACCGTCGGCGTTTCTGGCCAGCGCAAAGGAGATTGCGTTGATATCGCTGGAGGGGTCATCGAGCACCAAGCTGGGCGCCTTGATCAACTGCACGTAAACGTTATCCTCCACGAACATGGCAGGCGCCGGCTCCACGGTGCTGAAGGGTACGTGATCGGGCTCCAACGGAGCCGATGTAAGACATTTCAGGAGCACGGTCTTTCCCCCATTTGGCGGACCTACCACTACCAGCTGTACATCGCCGTCTTTCTTAACGTAAAGCCCGCCCCTGCCGCGCGCGCCGCGCTCCTTGGCCTTACGCTCCTCGATCTCGCGCCTAAGCTCCGCCATCCTCCTCCTAACGAACTTTATCAGCTTCTCCGTCCCCTTGTGTTTTGGAACCGCCGAGAGGAACTCCTCCATAGCCTTTATTTTCTCCTCGGGCGTTTTCGCCTCCATTACCCTTAGCCACTTCGCCTTAGCCTCGGCCGGCAGGTTGGCGGGCACGTATAATGCACTGAGCCCGAATTTATTAGCGCTTCTCCAGAAAGGATCTTATCAGGGCCACGGTCTCCGGATTGTCTGCCAGAGACGCCAGTTTTTCGAGCACGCCGTCCGCCTCCCTCAAGGCCTCCTTGATGAGGGCTCTATGTATCTTAACAAGGCGGCGGACGTGCACAGGGGCGTTGAACAACGATTTAAGCGCGTTATTCAAGTCGCCTATTTCGTGTACTAATCCCAATGATCGCGCCTCGGCGGCGGTTACGGGCCTTGCCAACAACAGCCTCACTGTAGTATAGCCGAGGGTGCGAGATAGCAGATACGTATAAGGCGGAAAGACGCCCAGTTTAATGCCCTGCAGGGACAACACCACATCTGGTCTCGACGAGATCACGTAGTCGACAAAGTAGGTGAACTCAACGCCGAAGCCGTAAGCGTTGCCCGCTAGATACACCGCTGTCGTAGCGGCGCAATCGACTAGTTTATTGACCATGTCGTTTAACGCCCTTAAGTAGGGCAACGCCTCGCTGGAACCCTTTAAGAACATCCTCAGATCAAGCCCTGAAGAGAATACGGGCCCCCTATTAGTGAATATTATTGTGTATCGATCATCGCATTCAAGTGAATAAATACCTCTTATCAACTCTATAGTAAATGCATTTCTGGTCGCTCGATCATCAATATAAACAGTAAGTGTTTTATCTTGTCGTTTAACCTCAATCACACTAGACGAAAAGTAACGATTTAAAAGGGCGAACTGGCTTCTATCATGTTAGATCTGGAGAAAATAAAGTCGCAAATACCTAACCTCCAGACATACTCCGGCAAATACGCAGAGCCCGTGGAGGGGGACTATGTTGTGTATACAGGGCCTGGACAGTTGAAAGTGCCTGACAAAGTCGTCATAGGCTATATCGAGGGCGACGGGACGGGGCCAGAAGTCGCCTATGCGGCTATAAAAGTCGCCAACGCGGCTGTTGAGAAGGCCTACGGAAAAGCCCGCAAAGTGTTGTGGTACGAGGTGCTGGTGGGCTCCAAGGCCGAGAAGTTGTTGGGGAGCAGACTGCCGGATCAAAGCATTGAGGTCTTGAAGAAGATCAGAGTCTTCTTAAAGGCGCCCTTGGAGACGCCAGTCGGAGGAGGGTTCCGGAGCTTAAACGTCACTCTAAGGCAGTTGTTCGACCTTTATGCCAATATAAGGCCTGTGAAGTACTTCCCAGGCCTACCCTCGCCTCTCAAACATCCCGAGAAGGTAGATTTAGTTATATTCAGGGAAAACACCGAAGACGTATATATGGGCATAGAGTGGCCCTGGAACGCGCCAGAGGCCGCTAAATTGCGCGAGTTTCTGAAGAGGGAACTAGGCGTGAATCTGAGAGACGATGCGGGAATAGGCATTAAGCCCATAAGCAAGTTCGGAACCCAGAGGATAGCCAGGCTGGCTCTCAAATTCGCCGTTGAGAACAACAGAAGATCCGTCACGATAATGCACAAGGGCAATATACAGAAATACACAGAGGGCGCCTTTAGGGATTGGGCTTATGAGGTGGCCAGGGCCGAGTTCAGAGATTACGTGGTCTTCGAGGATGAGCTACCGCAATACGGCGGGAAGGTGCCGCCCGGCAAGATACTCGTCAACGACAGAATCGCGGACAACATGCTCCAACAACTGCTCACTCGCACCGGCGAGTACGACGTGATACTGGCGCCCAACCTCAATGGCGATTACGTGAGCGATGAGGCGGCGGGCCTCGTCGGAGGTCTCGGGGTGGCGCCCGGCATAGACGTCGGCGATTGGGGCATGATGGCGGAGCCGGTGCATGGAACTGCGCCCAAATACACGGGCAAGAACTACGTGAACCCGACTGCGACTATATTAGCGCTCGAGCTGCTCTTCAGGTTCATGGGCTGGAGGGAGGCCGCAGACCTCATACTCAAGGGCGTCAGCAAAGCGTATGAACAAGGCTACTTCACCGGCGATTTGGCGAGGCAGATGACCGACGAGGAGAGGAAGGTCGTCAAGGAGGTGCTGGGCACTCAGGAGTTCGCAGATAAAGTGGCCGAGATAATCAAAACCGAGCTCTAAAAATCACATCTCTTTTGCGTAAGTAGATTCGATGGGTCTGAAGTTCATCTTTCTGTAGAACTCTATTGCTATCTCATTAAGCGCAGGGAACTCGGCCGTGATCATCTGTGCGCCTTTTTTTCTCAATGCGTCCATGACTTCGTTCATCATGCGCTTGCCTAGGCCCTTGCGTCTGAACTCCGGCAATATGTAGAACTCCCTTATCACTCCTGCCATTCTCGGCTCGTAGAAGAGGCGATCCTCCACGTCGCCGACCACTACGCCTACTACTTTGCCCTCAATTTCCGCGACCAATACCACCGAGTTGGGCGACGATATCTTGGACTTTATATACTCCTTTGATATAGAGAGGAGGTTCTCGGCGGGTTTCAACAACGGATCGAACTCGCCATTAAGTCTCTTCAAGCGAGCTATCAAGTCGGCCAGAGCGTCTACATCGCTTTCGAGCGCCGGCCTCACCACTAGATTCGGGTACATGGTGTAGTTGGCAGATCGGCTTTAAAGCAATGATACGGCTAGATGGTAACCAAATAACGCCTATCGCCTATCTCGACGTAATAGGCCGCCCCCTCGCGCCCGCCTTCTACGTTGATCCTCACGGAGCCGCTACTATCCACAAACACGCCGTTTTTCACCTCGCCCTTAACGCCGCGTCCCACCCTTTCGGTCTTCTCCTCGGTGAATCTATATAAGGGTATTCTGGCCTTGCGCCCGCTGTCTAGATCCACTGCGTATATCCCGCCCTTGCCGACATCTAGGATCAAATAATTGCTGGACCCTCTTCTGATCACATCGCCTTCATCTACGGTTATCACGTATACTGTAGCTGTATAATGGTACACCTCCTTGTCTCCTCTCCCGCGTATCTTTTTGTAGCTCTCCACGTAGTCGCTCGGAAGAACTTCGTGTATTTTGTTGGCTATATGCCTGGCCAGCTTGGGCTCAGTCGTGGAGATCTCAAGCGATTTGCCGAGCATCTCCACCGATATTATGGATCCCCAGTTCTTCCCCCTAATCTCAAACGCTATGTGCTCGAGCAAGGCCTCTATCTTCGCTATGTCAGCATCCCGTAGCTCCTCGGGGAAGCCCTTTATCCTCACCAGCCCGCGCTCGGATCCCCATATATTCCGCCTACAGTCCAGGCACACGTCGTACGCCACCTCGGCGACGTATTGCACAGAGAATCTTCGCGGTCTTATGAGCTCGTGGGGCGTGCCGAGGCCCGAGATTCTGTAGACGACGCTATTGCCGCTTATCTCCACCTCCATCGAGTCGACTCGTCCCTTGACTTCCATGTTATCCCTCATTAGCCTCTCCAGCAAAGCCCTCTCCCTCTCCTTGCTGGGCCTTATCCAACGACCTCTTACGTAAAGAGCGCCGCAGTATTTGCACTTGAGCACCTTGAACTTCCTTATCTCGACTACTGGATGTCTTTCCAGATAGCACTCCTCGCACATGCCTTCTATAAGCCTCTCGGTCGGCCGGCCGCAGATAGGACAGATAATCGTGGGCACAGCCCCTCAACGCAACTTCAATATATTCTTGATGTGCTCCGCTATGGCCTTAGCCAACGGCGGCGGCACGGCCTCCCCGACTTGATTAAACTGAGAATCCTTCGGCCCGAAGAACACGTGATCGTCGGGGAAGCCCATCAGCCTTGCTTGCTCCCTCACCGTCAAGAGCCTATCCTCCTCCGGGTGTATAAACCGCCTACTACCCATAACGGTCGGAGCTACCTCGTCCCACCTCAGCCTAATGTAGTTCCCGTATATCCCAGAGGCCCCTCTGAACTTCATCAAGGCCTCGCCTGGTTTGACCATCGCTATTCTCTCGGCCTTGGACTTGCTCAGCGTTACGCTCTCGTGGTTCGGGAAGCCGGAGTCCACAGGCGGTAGCCCCTCCAATGCTTGCCTCACGGTAATCGACCCGCTCGGCCTTGGCGCTATCCTCACGTTCGATACGAAGACCCTCTTCCTGTGACTAGGCGTGCCGTGGCGCTCGGCCAGGAGGACGTTGAAGTATATTTCGTCGAATCCTATCCTCTTGAACTCCCTCTTGAGCGCCTCCCTCAGAGGATCTTGAGCGATGCCGGGCACATTCTCCAACACAAAGACCTTCGGCTGGAGCTCGCCAACAAGCCTTATGAAATGGAGCGTCAGTTGGCCCAGAGGATCGGTGTACAGCCTATCTAGGGGGTCCTCCATCCGCCTTGGGTTAGTCGCAGTGAACGGCTCGCACGGGGAGCCCCCTATTACTATGTCGACGCTTCCTATGTGTCGCTCGATCTCGCGATAGCTAACATCGGCGATGTCCTCTTGTAGCACCACCGCCCTGGGGAAATTAAAGCTGTATGTCCTCGCCGCATTGGCGTCGAGCTCTACCCCCAGTGCTATTTCGTAGCCGGCTTCGGCGAATCCTCTCGAGAAACCGCCGCCTCCAGCGAATAGATCCACCACGCGCACCGAGATTACATCGTAACCTTTTTATATCTATATCCCAACCTGAGTATGTCTTTGCGCAAATTGAGGCTGAGGCTCAGCGATGCCTTAGGGTTGCCCAAGCCCGACGAGCTAAGCTCAAGATATGGCAGAGCCTTTGAGCGCGCCGTTTTGATGTTGCTAAAAGCTAAAGATGCCGTGGCGGCGTTGCGGACCTTCATAGAGCACTACGGCGAGCCGCACTCCGGCGCGTTCAACAAAATAAGGATGCTCGTACCGTGGGCCAAGAGGGTCAAGGAAGTATCGGAGGCGCCGCCTGTGATAACCAAGATAGGCAACGCGTTGCTCACGGCCCAGGCCGATTTCCTTGTGTCGTATGAGGACGGGAGGAAGGAAATTGTCGAGCTGAAGAGCCATATCATAAAGAAGGACGAGTGGAAAGTCAAGGCCGAGTGGTCCTTCGCGGCTAAGGTGATGCGCATGCTCTACAGGCGCTCCGGGTACAACTACCCAGTAAGGCTGATATACTTCGCCGAAGATAGGGGGGATGTCAGAGTCGAGCAGGAGGTTTACCTCTACCCCAACGACGAGAGGGACGACGAGCATCTCATAAAAGCGCTGGAGGAGCGCATAGGCAAGCTGGCGGCCAGCTCCGGGCAATAAACACTTAATCTACACAACGAATAGACGTCCATGTCGGCGAATTACGACGTGATAGTTGTGGGAGGGGGAATAGCCGGATTCTCCGCCGCGTTGTATGCAGCAAGGCAGAGGCTCAAGACGTTGGTGATAGCTAAGGATATAGGAGGGCAACTCAACATGACCACCGCCGTTGAGAACTACCCAGCTATCATGAGGATATCGGGGCCGGAGCTGGTGGCGAGGGTCCATCAACAAGCGGAACGCTTCGGCGCCGAGGTGATATTCGACGAAGTAGTCGACGTCCAGAAAGACGGCAACGTGTTTAGAGTCAAGACATATGGGGGCGACGAATATACATCGTTGGCGGTCATATTGGCTTTCGGGAAGACGCCAAAAGAGCTCGGAGTTCCCGGCGAGGCGAAGTTCAAGAACAAGGGGGTTTCCTACTGCACAATATGCGATGCCCCATTCTTCAAGGGCCAAGATGTGGCGCTGGTTAGCTGGGGCGATTTAGCCAGGGAGCCCGTCACGATACTCTCCTCGGTAGCCAACAAGTTCTACTGGATCTTCCCAGGCGATAAGCCGATATATGACGATGAGTTCTTGTCGACGGCGCTGGGCGCCGGCAAGGCCGTATTAATGCCAAACAGCGAGGTGGTGGAAATAAGGGGCTCGAACAAGGTGGAATCTGTCGTCGTTAGGAACAAGAAGACGGGCGAGATGCAAGAGCTCAAGGCGGCTGCGGTCTTTATCGAGATAGGCTACGTGACCAAGACCGATTTCGTCAAGCATTTGGTCGACCTAAACGAGAGGGGGGAGATCATAGCCGATTGGATCGGCAAGACCAAAACGCCAGGTCTCTTCGCGGCCGGCGACGTAATACAGTATCCGTACAAGCAAGCTGTCATAGCAGCGGCACAAGGCGTCGCGGCGGCCTTGTCAGCCACAGCATACGTCATGGAGCTCAAGGGCAAAAAGGTGGTGTCGTTGACCGATTGGCGCGCCGAGAAAGCCTAAAGGACTAATATATCGTGTAGCTCCGACATATTTCTATCCTCTAGGCGCCACACAAAATCTACGATCCTCCTCTGCGTCGTTTCCGGTATCACGCGCTTTGTATTGAGAAAGAACTTCTCCTCAAGCTCCCTGTCGCTCATAGGGTTCTTGGGATGACCCTTGGCGTAATCCACTTGTTCGGTATATCTGGATCCGCCCCTTGTGATGACAGTTATCCTGTTGGGGTGCGCCTTAGGGTACATCTTGTCCAACTCAGGATCCACCTTGACATCGATCCTCTTCATGAGCGAAAGCACTTGTGGATCCCTGATCCTCTCGTAGTGATCTATTGTGATGGGCCCCCAAAGCAACGCGGCTGCTGCGATCCACATTATTGAGTGATCGGCGGTCTCCTTGGTGTGCGGGTCCCATTTCTCGGGATCTTTGGGTCCGATTATGTCGTAAGCGGCTTGGAACGTCTCTATGATAATCTTCTCCACCTCCTCGGGCCTTACCTTCTCCCTTAACTTCAAGGCTGCCTCAACGGCTGTCTGGGCGTGGTACTCAACGGGGTACGGCTTGATGTAGGTATCGAGTATCCTGCGGGGCGGTACCAGCCTTTCTATATCCCCCAGCGGGCTGTAGTCGAAGTCGCCACCTAGCAATTGTCTGATAAAACCCATTTCGCCCTCGAAGGGCTTGAAGGGCCCTGTGAAGCCTTCGGCGGCTAGCAAAGCCGCGAAGACGGCGTTTCTCGTGGCATTGGCCGCCGCGGCGCCCTTCCACATGCTCAACTCACCGACCCTCGTCTGCCTCATGGCCGCATGGGGCACTGCATATATAGAGAGAGCGTGCTGGATCCTCTCGGCGTTAAGACCTAGCAACTTAGCAGCAACCAGCACGCTACCTACGCCTAGGTAATTCACGTGATCCCATCCGCGCCTCCTCAAGCTCGCGGCATCGCATAGAGCAACGGCGGCCTCATAGCCCACCGCTATCGCGGTTATAACCGATTTACCGTCGGAGTTGAGCAAATCGCCAAGCGAGAATGCCGCGGCGATCATGTCGCTTGGGTGCAAGGGCTCTTTGGACAAATAGGTGTCATTGAAATCGTGATATCTGATCATGACGCCATCTACAAAAGCCGCCCAGTCGGGCGTAGTCCTGTACCGAGTGCCCAAAATCCTCGATCCCCACGTAGTCTGAGCCCTTGATAAGGCTCGGCGCGCTAAGATCACCGGCTCGCTGTTGTATGCCGCGAACGCCACAGCCAGCGAGTCGAGGATCCTCCTCTTCGCTTCGTGGGCCACGTCGGCGGGTATCTTGTCGAAGTTTATGAGCTCGGCGTATTGCGCCAACGCCTTGGTAATTCTATCCATGCATTCTCCCCGGCCCCAATTTAACAGCTGTCCTCCTATCGACTTCCTCCGAGATCTTCTTGTCGAATTCCTCGTAGTCGTAGTAGCCTATCAGCTCGTAAAGCTCTTTGCGCGTCAGCATCCTCTGCACTAACGGCTCTTGCGTTCCCAGCTCAGCTATAGTCCTCAAGGCCTCCCTCATGGCACCTAGGGCTACCCTGAGCAAGGTCACTGGGTATATGACGAACTTGTAGCCGTATTCCTCGAGCCTTTTGGCAGGGATTAACGGAGATTTGCCAAACTCGGTCATGTTGGCCAACAGCGGTGCCCTGACCTTTCTGGCGAACTCGGCGAACTCTTGTTCGCTCTCCAAGGCCTCCGGGAATATCACGTCGGCCCCCACTTCAAGATACAGCTTTGCCCTCTCTACAGCGTCGTCGAAGCCGGTCACGCCCCTCGCGTCTGTTCTGGCCACTATGACGAAGTCCGGGTTCCGCCTCGCCTCCACAGCCGCCTTTATTTTCTTGGCCATCTCGTCAGCCGGCACCACTTGCTTGCCGGATAGGTGGCCGCACTTCTTGGGCAAGACTTGATCCTCTAGCTGAACCCCGGCCGCACCGGCTTTCTCGAACTCCACAACAGCTCTGACCACGTTTAGCGCCTCGCCGTATCCCGTATCTATGTCGACTATCAGCGGTATGTCCACAGACGATGCTATGTAGCGTACTACCCTGACCATCTCGTCCATGGTTATGAGGCCCAAATCGGGAAGTCCCAGCGATGCCGTCACGGCAGCGCCGGAGACGTAGGCTGCCTTGAAGCCCATCGACTGGACCAGAAGCGCTGTGATAGCGTCGTAGACGCCGGGGACCATCACTATGCCGGGCCTCTTCAGCTCAGCCCTAAGTTCGGCCACGGCGTCTTTTCTCTCCTTCTTCAAAATAGGCGCCCTCATGAGCGGATCGGAGATCCTTATTTAATTGCACGCCTCTGATCCTTAATTTATGGAAAACGGATTGCCCATGGATAAGATAGACGTGGATCTGTTGATGAAGGTTCAGTACGATTTCCCCTTAGTCGATAGGCCGTTTCTGGAAATAGGCAAAGAGCTGGGGCTGAGCGAAGACGAGGTTATAAAGAGGCTTAGAGCCCACGTCGAGTCGGGGGTGTTGAGGAGGATAGGAGCCGTCATGAACTACAGAGCAAGGGGGCTAGAGGCGGCGTTGGTCGGGTTCGCTGTGCCAGAGGAATTGGTCGACGATGTTGCAGCAGACATAAACAAGGACCCCTTGGTGACTCACAACTTCCTGAGGGATTATAAACCGTACAACGTCTGGTTCGTCACCAAGGCCAAGACGGCCGAGGAGCTGGAGGCCAAAGTCAGAGCTGTGGCGGAGAAGTGGGGCGTGGACTACGTCGTGCTCTACTCGCTCAGGACATACAAGTTGGACGTTCGCTTCGACCTATACGAGGGCATCTCCAGGTCGAAATCCGGCATTCTCCAGGAGAACCCTCCTACGATAGACGAACTCGGAATTCCCAAGGAGTTCTATTCAAGAATACGATCCATACCCCTTGTGCCGGAGCCGTTCCGCTATGCGGCCCAAGCCTTGGGCAAAAGCGTAGGGGAGACTCTTGACGTGCTTCGAGACTTGATCGAGAAAGGTGTGCTGAGGGAATTCCACGGATCTCTCGATGGTGAAAAGCTCGGCTTCAAGGAAAACGCCATGGTGGTGCTGAAGAGGCCCGACTGCGAGATGGCCGCAAGCTTGGCAGAGTCCACACATGTGGTGTTGAGAAATACAGTGCCCAGCAAGTGGGATTACCCGTGCTACTTCATGGTACACGCAAGGTCCAGGGATTTGATAAGGGAGAGAGTGGCGGTCAATCTCAAGGGAGATTATGCCATGTTGTTCAGTATTCGGGATTTGCTGGGGAGCAGGACTATGAGCAAAAGGATAGAGTCCGTGAGCGATTAGGAGCGCGCCTCTCCCTGATAGCACCAAATACCGCGCTCCCTTTGCACAAAGCCTTTGCGCCTTAACATCACACTGTTTAGGTTCTTGCCATAGTATTTCCTCACTTCGGAGAAGGTCAAACACCTATCGGGCCTCTTCAATGCTTGATTTATCACGGCCTCCCAGCCGCCCTCGTAGCCCTCGGCCATGAGCTCCGGCTTTAGCTCCCGCAATATTTCTGGCATTTGCTCCGCCAAAGCCTCCTTGATGGACTTCTTGAGCAAGTCGTAGAGCCGTTTGTCATTTAGGAACTCATTAAGGGCCTCCTTGGCCACATCTATCAGTCGTATTTTGCAAGGCTGTTCCAAGAGTAGACGGATGGCGTCATCGAAAGGAGCATCAGGCCTAGGGAGAAGGCGACGAAGCCTTTCGACGAGGGATGGATCCCTTATCTCTACGTGCATGGCCCTCCAGGAGGTGAGATGATATATAACTTTTATATCGATGATGTCCTATTTGAACACCTTGAGCTTAATCCGCTTTGGCACGACCTCCTTGGGCAATTCGGCGCCCACCACCTCCACGTTTACGGTCTGCTCGTTCCAAGGCGTGGAGCGACCGAAGGCCCTCGGCATGTAGTTCCTAATGGTAATTCCCTTATGGGAGGCCACGTGGACTATGACGACCCTCTCCACGTCTAGGCCCTTGAAACGCGCGTTGTTCTCCAAGTTCCTCAGAACCTTGAGGTAGTTCTCGGCCACCTTCACCGGCCACTTCGCCACGGGCCACCCAGTCCACGGAACTGTGTGATGGGCTTGTTTCTTAGTGAACCTCCTGATGGGTATAGGCCTCTTCATCTCGACCGTGTCCTCCAGCCACCGCTCCGCCTGCTTCAAGGTCATGAACTTTATGAAACGCCCAACCTCGACGGCCTTCTTCCACGACATCCTGAACTCGTTGCCGTAGGCTCGCGCTATTTGTTCCGCCGTTATTTTAACCCCATATTTCCGGAACACCAGGTTTATCACATCTTCGTCGGCGACGCTGTAGTGTAGCCTCGCCACGATGGCGAGTATGGGAGCCTTTATAAGTCTTAGCTCTCGAGACGGCGTGCGCCAATATTGGAGACTTATAAGAGGAGAACACGGCGTGTTGACGGCCATCTCCAGCATCGCTTCCTATCTCGTGGCGGGTGGAAACAGCGCATTGTCGACAATCTTAATCGGGGCAAGCGCCTTCTTGGCGGAAGCAGGCATGTTCGCACATAATGACATAGCCAATTTGCCGGAAGATAAAGTTAATAGGCCGGACGCCCCCCTAGTCGCGGGGGCGATCAGCTTAAGGGCTGCCAGAATCGTGGCGGCAAGCTCCTACTTGCTTGGGCTCTTGTTAGCAACGTTTCTGCCCCCATATGCGATAGCCGTATACGTATCGGCGGCCGCGCTAGGCGCTTTCTACAACGAACGCGGCAAGAAGATCCCGTTTCTAGGGAACTTCATAGTATCGTTTTTGACATCGACCGTATACCTCTACGGCATGGCTGTAGCGGGGCGCGTGGACAAGTACTTGCTACTGCTATTCGCCGCATCCCTGTTGGCTAACATGGGCCGCGAGCTCGTCAAAACCGCTATCGATTACCGCGGCGACCTGGCGGCGGGGTTGAGAACCGCCGCCGTGATCCTAGGCCCCGAGATGGCCGCGAGGCTGGGCGCCGCCCTTGCGCTGGTCTCATCAGCAATAGGAATATATCTGGCCTACGCCCTCGCAATGGATGGCCTCTACGTGTTCATGTCGGGCGTCGTGATAACATCTCTATCGTTGTTGATCCTCTCTGTGATGTGCATGAGGGGTGAATGGCAGTTGTTCAGAAAGGGTTCGCTGGCCGCGTTTGGGGTAACGCTTGCGGCTCTCCTCGTGCAAGGTCTCCTTTTTAGATAGAAAACGTAGTCCATGAGCCTCGCCTTGGTAGATCTAGACGGGACCCTCATACCGCTTGAGGCTTGGGATCCCGTGTTTTATGAGATCTCATCGACTATTGCTGGCAGAATAGGCATAGAGCCCAGAGAGTTCTGGAGCTTAGTTAAGGCATTGCACTATCAGCTCATGAGGAGGTTCAGCGTTAAGGCCTTCGACTGGCAGTACTTGATTGAGTCCGTGGCGTCCGGCTTCGGCATCTACGAGGTGCCGAGGATCGAGGACGTCTTGTCCAAATACGTCGGGGGGTTCCCCGTCAACGAGGGCGCCTACGAGCTCTTGTCGGGGCTCAGAAGGCTTGGACTGATCCCCGTCATAGCCACCAACGGACTTCGCAGATACCAATCCATAGTCGTACAAGCGCTGGGGTTCTCTAAATACATCCAAGGCATTAGAACCTCCGACGACTTCGGATGCGTTAAGAACTGCAGAGAGTTCTTCGAAGGAGCCTTCGTTATGATAGGCGATAACCCCGTCTTCGACGTTTATTTCCCCCAGAAATTCGGCGTAAGGACGGTCTTCGTGGGGGATTGGCCCAAGGCCGCCTCGAAATACGGCGAACTGCTCGGCGTTAATCTATCGAACGTTAAGCCGGACCGCGTCGGCGATAACCTAACCTCGGCGCTTCGCGCCGTGTCTGAGTTGATGGGGGATTTATAAAAAGACCACGATGTTGCCGTGATCTTGTTGAACCTAACATTGCCGCCTTTACTGTACATATACTTGGGACCCGCCATATTATCGAACGTATCCCTCCCGGCGTTGCCCATGTCGTCCGTGGCCGCATTTTGGGACAACGGAACGCCTATACCTTGTTGGGTACTACAAGATAGGCTTTACGTCTTGCAAGACGGTGTGTCCTCATACGTCATGTACGTGCCCTACTTCGCCAACAGATCCGGCGTATATATTCTGTCCATTAACGCGTCTGAAGGCGCCATTGTGGTGATACCGCCTGGCGTTGTGACCGAGGTGAGCTCCCGGTACACCCTCCTCTCGATAAACAGGAGCGGGATATACATTTACATCAACACTAGCAATGTAACTATATCGTTCGCGCCCGCTACGCTGAGATTTGAAAGCGCCATAACGTCTACACGTGGATCGACGAGCGCCACGATCGCGTTCCCCGTTCTGGCAATCGTCGCGGCCTTCGCCACTTTAGTCGTCGTGTTGGCTCAACGGCACAAGGAACGTTGCGATGGCTTAGGGGATACCGATAAGCTGATACTGAAGACAATTGAGAGGAGAGGAGGAAGAGTCGCAAGGAGCGAGCTCGCGCGCGAGCTGGGGCTCCCCGCCTCGACGCTACATAAGCACTTGCACAAACTTGTCAGATATGGTTACATAAAGCTCGTGACCGAGGGCGGCGCGCAGAGGGTGGAACTATTGAGGGAGTGCTCAGACGGCTAAAAACCGATCATGGGTCTCCGCTCAGCGGTTTCATCACTAGCTCCTCAGAGGCCTCGACCTATATTTTATATGGGGCAGCGCGAGCATGACCTCGAAGGCCAAGTTCGAGAGGTGGTTCAGCAACTTAGCGACGTCCCTCTCGCCGAGCGAG
>DANS01000028.1 GCA_002497345.1 Thermoproteus sp. UBA157 | reverse complement strand
TGCATAGTTGGGCCGTCCCACTGGGAGCCTGGCGTCAGATACACGCCGGATTTGGCCAAGCAGAAGGGGATCGATTGGTTCGGGCCAACCCGCGACGAGTTCATATCGTATTTCAGACAAGTCGCCAAGCAGATGTCCGGCAAGGAGGTCGATCCCGGATATGAAGCGGCTTGGGCCGCCGAGGGGGTGCTCGTGTTGTTGTACGGGGTCCAGAAAGCCGGCAGCGTCGATCCCGACTTGGTGAGGCAAGCGCTCGCGAGCTCCGACTTCATGACCTTCTTCGGAGAGTTCAAGATGAACGCGACCAACGGCCTCAACATAGCCCACTCCATGGTAGTGACCCAATGGCAAGCTGGCCAGAGGGTGGTCGTATGGCCCGCCTCGGCCGCGCAGAGCAAGCTGTTTTACCCGTCCTTGACGTGGAGCCAGAAGGCCTCGGGCCAGCTCTGTAAGCCGTAATGATAGACCTAATCCCTTATTTTTTGAACGGCCTTATAGTCGGGTCGATTTACGGCCTAATTACGATAGGCCTCAGCTTCATATTCGGCATACTCAAGGTGATAAACGTGGCTCACGGCTCCTTCGTCATGTTGGGCGCCTACATCGCGTATTTCTTCTTCGTGTTGTGGGCCTATCCTCCGCTGGTGTCCATCTTCGCCGGTTTGGCCATCGGCGCGCTCGCGGGCTTCGCGTTGTATCACGCCGTGATAAGGCCGTTGCGCAAGGCGGGCGAGATGCACATCTTGGTTGCGCTCTTCGCCTTGGGATCCCTCATGGCGGAGCTGGCGCGTATAGCGTGGGGGCCCAACGTGGTGGGGTTCACGTGGAACATAGGCTCCATCTCGGTATCGGGCTACGTGGTTCAGCTGTCCCAGCTCCTCGGCGCTATCGCGGCCTTAATTATCGCACTCGCCCTGCAACTGATCCTCTACAGGACGAGCTTCGGCAGAGCCGTTAGGGCCGTGGTCCAGGACCCCGTAGGCGCTCAGATAGTGGGCATAAACGTCGAGCGCGTCTTCGCGATCAGCACCGCGATGGGCATAGCGCTGACCACCGCGGGCGGCGTATTGCTCACGCTCTTCATCCCCGTGGGCATAAACCCCTATATGGGCGATCCCTACACGTTGATGGCCTTCGTCATAGCCGTCATGGGCGGTCTTGAGTCCACCATGGGCGCCTACGTGGCCGGATTGATATTCGGCGAGATACTATCCTTGGGATACCCCTTGTTTAGAGCATTGGGCTTCGCCGCGCCTTACCAGATGTCGTTGTTCGTAGGCTTCGTCATATTGGTGCTGTTTCTGCTCTTCAGGCCCAGCGGCCTCTTCAGAATATGAAGCCCCACGTTCCCATCGCGATATACCTATCGCTCGTCGCCTTGAGCTTGGCCAAGCCCGAGTTGTCGCAGACGGTCGCAACTGTGGCCTTCTACATGGCCTTGGGGCAAGCGGTGAACATCTTCGTCGGGCTTACGGGATACGTGAATTTCGGCTATGCGGCGTTTATCGCCATGGGGGCCTACGGCCTCGGCGTTGTTATAGCGTACTTCCCGCAATTGGGCACATGGACGTTGCCGGTGGGGTTGTTGCTCGGCGTCGCGTTGGCAGGAGGTCTCGCCCTCGCCGTAGGCGCCGTGGCGCTGAGGCTCAGAAGCGCCTATTTCGCCATAGCCACCATAGGCATCAACGAGGCGTTGAAGGACTTGATCGTAGGGGCGGGCATTTGGGGCGGGAGCTCGGGCCTCGTGTTGGGCTACAACATGTTCCAGGAATACGGCCGCGACTTCGCCTTGTTCCTCTCCACGACCGGCTCAACGGTGTTAATACTAGCGACGGGATTGATGGCCGTGGCCGCCACGTACCTGCTCCAAAGCCGTGAGATCGGCTATGCGCTGGCCGCAATAAGGCAAGACGAAGACGCCGCCAAGGTCATGGGCATAAACCCCGCCAAGTACAAGCTGATCGCGTTCGTCCTAAGCTCCGCGTTTTCGGCGTTGTTGGGATCCGCCGCGTTTCCGCTAGCGGCGACCCAAGTCTTCCCGGACACTGTGTTTAAGGTGGACTACATCCTCGACGGCTTGGCCGTCATGTTCCTAGGCGGCGCCGGGACTGTCACAGGCGCGGTGATCGGAGGCCTCTTGTACGTCCCCATAAGGCTCCTCCTGGGCCAATTCCTACCGGCCTATCAAGCCTTGGTGACGCCGTTGCTCGTGTTGGCGGTGGTCCTCGCAGCGCCGAGGGGCATAATCGGCGAGCTGAGAGCTCGCGTATCCCCGAAGATAAGGGAGTGGATCCCATGAAGCTCCTCAAGGTGGAAAACGTAGTTAAGAAGTTCGGCGGGCTTGCGGCCCTTCAAGGCGTGAGCTTGGAGATCGACAAGGGGGAGTTCGTGGCAATAGTGGGCCCCAACGGCTCCGGCAAGACGACCCTCCTCAACGTGATCAACGGCGTTTACAAGCCCGATTCCGGCAGAGTCCTCTTCGAGGGACGCGACATCACGAAGTTGCCGGCTTACGCGAGGGCCAAGATGGGCATCTCGAGGGCCTTCCAAGTGCCCAGGCCGTTTCCCGACATGACCGTGCTCGACAACGTGGTGGTTGGGGCCTTGTTCAACGGCGGGCTCGACTTGCAGAGGGCCAAGGAGGTCGCCAGGGAGGCGCTGGAATACGTCGGGCTCGGGAGGAAGGCCGACGAGCTGGCGGGAAGGCTGACCTTCAACGAGTTGAGGCTATTGGAGTTGGCGAGGGCTTTGGCGGGAAGGCCCAAGCTGTTGTTGCTGGACGAGGTCATGGCCGGGCTGAATCCCGGCGAAATAGACAACATGACGAAGCTTATAAGGAGGGTGGTCGAGGAGAAGGACATAGCGGCGCTGTCGTTGGTGGAGCACAGAATGAAGGCCGTGGTCCAGCTCGCGCATAGGGTCGTGGTGATGCACCAAGGCAAGGTGATCGCCGAGGGGCCGCCCGATGTGGCGCTTAACGACCCCATGGTAGTGGAAATATATCTTGGGAAGCCGTGGCGTTGAGCGTTAAGGACCTAGAGGCTGGCTACGGGAAGGTGCAAGTGCTGTTTAAGGTCTCGCTGGAGGTCCAGAAGGGCACGATAACAGCGTTGATAGGACCTAACGGCGCCGGCAAGACGACTACGCTCCTCTCGGTGATGGGCGTCGTCAAGCCGTGGGGCGGATCCGTATTGCTAAACGGAGCCGATATAATCGAGGTGCCGCCGCATAAGAAGGTGGAGTTGGGCGTCGTCCTAGTCCCCGAGGGCAGAAGGCTGTTCCCCAACATGACCGTCGAGGAGAACTTGCTGATGGGGGCCTACGTCAAGAGGGCACGCCGCTATGTACACGACTCGCTGGATTACGTCTACTCGTTGTTCCCTAGACTTAAGGAGCGCAGAAAGCAGAAGGCGGGGACGCTCAGCGGGGGAGAGCAACAGATGCTCGCGATAGGCAGAGCCCTCATGGCGAGGCCGGAGGTTCTCCTGATCGACGAGCCCTCGGCCGGCCTTGCGCCGAAGGTGGTGGCCGAGGTGTTCGAGGCGTTTAAGAGAATCAAGGAGACGTCGACGATATTGCTGGTGGAGCAGAACGTCTCGGCGGCGTTGGCGGTTGCCGACTACGGCTACGTCTTGGAGAACGGGAGGGCGGTTCTCTCGGGCCCCTCGGAGGATTTATTGGAGAACCCCCACGTCAAGAGGGCGTATCTAGGCGTTTGAGGGCTCTTAGTCTACTTGAACTCCGAGGATTTTCTGGAAGAACTCTATGGCCTCCTCCTTGGTCACCAGCTGGCTCTTCCCGACCTTGCTCCTCCTCCGCCTCCTCAGCTGGACTCTGAGGCCCGGCTTGGCGAGGCGGACGCAGACGTCCATGCCCCAGACGCCCACGGCCGGGTCGTACTTCACGCCGGGGAGCATTATGTGCTCCTTTATCCCGAAGCAGACGTTGCCTCTGTTGTCGAAGCTAGAGGCCTTCACCCTGTTGTTTAAAGCGGCCAGCGCTCTGGCCAGGAACTGGACGGCCCTGTCTCTCCTCAAGGTCACGGCCACCGCTATGGGCTCCCCCCTTTTGACGTTCCACTCCTTTATGCTTTTCTTGGCCCTTCTGACCGAGGGCTTTTGGCCCGTCAGCTCCTCGAGGAGCGCCCTGGCCTTCTCGAGCCTCTCGCCGCCCTCGCCAACGCCGATGTTCACGACGACCTTCTCGATGTATATCCTCCGCATCGGGTGGTCCTTCACGAGGACGAGCTCCTTCCAGCTCCTCTGGGCTAGAGGCACCGACACGGCCCACGAAGCGGCGATGTATTTAACGTTTTCCTCTCCGCGCTTGCCCTTAAAACGGGACAACAATCCAATTTAAAAATAGTGGCCATCTCTCTGCTATGTTGAAGGCCGCGTTGTTCTCGGGCGGGAAAGACGGCGTGTACGCAGCGTTGTTGGAGTGGCCCGTGGACCTCTTCGTGACCTTCGTGTATCAGTTCCCGCGGCCTTCGCCGCATCTGCTCAACCTCCATAAGGCAATCGAGCTCGCCAACGCGCTGGGGGTGCCCGTGGCCGTGTTGAAGGTCGACAAGGGGAGGGAGTTCCAGCAAGAGGTCGACTTCCTCAGAAAGCTCGGCGTCAGCGTGTTGGTGGCCGGCGACCAAGCTGTCGAGGAGCACCTCAAGTACATGGAAAGGCTGGCGGGCGAGGCCGGGGCTACGCTGAGGGAGCCGCTCTGGGGACGCGATCCGGCCGAGGTCTTGGTCGAGGAGGCCGAAGAGCTGGACTTCGTGGTGATCGGGGCCAACAACCCCGATTTGGTCTGCGAATACGTAGACGAGCGGACGGCGGGGCTCTTCCTAGAAAGGGCGAGATCCCTCGGCGTTGACCCGATCGGCGAAAGGGGAGAGTACCATACGCTCGTCGTCAAGGCGAGGAGGCTGGGCGCGTCTATAGGCTTTAGATGCCTCGACGTTAAGAAATACGCAGATTACTATATAGCCTCGGTGTCATGAGCCTCCCCCAGCTCTTGATAAGGGCGGCTTCGCGCGCGGGATGCGACGGCGTTTTGCTGTCGGGAGGCCTCGACTCGACCACCGTGGCGTGGGCCTTGGTCAAAAACGGCATTAAGCCGAGGGCGTTCAATACGCAGTACGCCCCCGCGCCCGGCACCGACGTGCCCCACGTCCTGGAGGCCGCCAGATTCCTCGGGCTCGAGCTGACGATAGTATGGACCGACGAGGAGGAAGCCGTGAAGGCCGCGGAGGAGGTAGTCGGGATACTCAAGGTCTTCAACCCCATGGAGGTAATCAACTGCGCCGCCGCATATATAGCCATGAAGGCGGCGGCTAAGCAAGGCGTTAGGAGGATATGTACCGGCGATGGAGGCGATGAGCTCTTCGCTGGGTATAGCTACATGCACAAGCTCCCCCCGAGGGAGCTCGACGAATACATACGCCGCTTGGCGAGGAGCTGGTACTTCTGCTCCTTCGACGTGGGCCGCGCCTTGGGCATCGAGGTGAAGGCGCCGTATCTCGACCCGGACGTGGTCCAGTACGCCCTCTCGGTGCCGGCAGAGGAGAAGGTGAAAGACGGCATTGGCAAATACGCGGTCAGGAGGGAATTCCAAGGGCTTATCCCCGACTCGATATTGTGGAGGAGGAAGGATCCCCTGGAGGCCGGCAGCGGCTTCGCGGCGTTGTACGAGGTCTTGGCCAAAAGGGCCGAGGGATATATAGCCGATATACCCGTCTCGGGCGCCGCGAAGTATCTATACAAGGCGTTCAAGGAGAGGGGATTGACGTATGAAAAAGATGCCGAGACGCCTTGTCCTATCTGCGGCTACAAGCTGAGGGAGGGCTACTGTCCCATGTGCGGCTACTACGGGCGGACCGAATAGATGCGCATGCCGCCCACTATCTTCGCCTCGACGAGCCCCGCCTTCCTCAAGGCGCTCAGCGCGTGCTCCACGGTCCTCATGGGCAAGCCGGTCAGCTCCGCGATGGATCGCGACGTGAGGGGCCCCCTTTCCTCGAGCACCTTGAGCACATACCGCATAGACGGCGACATCTTGATGTTCTTCTCGGCCGTCGACTTAACGGCGATGGGCCTCAGCAATCTGGCCGTGGAGCCGGCCCAGATCCTCGCGGAGCCCTCGGCCAAGGGAATTCTGACGCGGCCGTCGGCGATTAGCTCCGGCAGATGCCTCGACCTCACGTCGGACACCTCGACGATTCTCCCCAGCTTGACTATATAGGGAGGCCTCCGCGCCGTGGAGTTCACCGGCACGATCTCCAGGACCTCCGCATCCGGGTCCACGACTGAGCCCCCCGCCGATCTGGCGTAGGCCGAGGACCCAAGCGGCGTGGACACCAACACGCCGTCGGCCACGTCGCTGAAAAGCACCCTGCCGTCCACGCTGACTTTATACGACATCAAGGCGGCCGACCTCCTGGGGAAAATCGCCACCTCGTTGACGGCCCTCACCACGGCGCCTCCCGACTCGGCGTGGAGCCTCGGCACTTTGAGGACCGCGCACTCGGCTCTGGCAGCGACTAGGCGGTAGAGATCCTCCGAGGCGAAGGCCAGCTCCGCATCGACGCCTCTCGGCGATATGCCCACCACCACCTCGTCCCTGGTCCTCAAGGCCTCGAGTATATCTCTGTCCGCGCCGTATACCAAGACGAAGTCCGCGTCGTCTTTAACAGGTATGCCGAGCCTCCGAGCCGCCTCGGCCGCCTCCGGCGAATAGGCCTTGACGGCTTCTATGCACATAAGAGCGCGTTCAACTCGTGTTTTAGACATTATCGCCTATTCTTTTAATCAAAGGCTTAAAGATCTCGGAGAACACTCAACTTATAACAAGCGATTTTATTACATGGAGCCCGTATCTCCCTTCGACTGGCGCTACGGCTCCGAGGAGCTGAGGAGGCTTTTCTCGAGGCAGTCGATAGTGAATGCCTATTTGGAGGTGGAGCGCGCATTGGTCTGCGCCTTGGAGGAGCTGGGCGTGGCCGAGAGGGGTTGCTGCGACGCCGTCAGCAAGGCGCAAGTAAGCGCCGATGAGATCTACGCGCTGGAGCGGGAGGTGGGGCACGACGTGCTCGCGCTGGTGCAGCTCTTGGAGGAAAGAAGCAGATGCCGCTTCGTCCACTACGGCGCGACCTCAAACGACGTGATAGACACAGCGTGGGCCCTGCTCATTAGGCGGGCCTTGTCGATCTTAAAGAGGAAGGCGAGGGCCGCGGGCGAGGAGCTCGCCCAGCTGGCGAGGAGGTACAAGGGGCTCGAAATGGTGGGGAGGACCCACGGGCAGTGGGCTGAGCCGATCACCTTGGGCTTCAAGTTCGCCAACTATTACTACGAATTTTACATAGCTTGCAGACAATTATCGCTGGCGGAGGAGCTGACGAGGGCGAAAATCGGCGGCGCCGTCGGGACCCTGGCGTCTTGGGGGGAGCTGGGGCTCGAGGTCAGAAGGCGCGTCGCCGAGCGGCTGGGCTTGCCGTACCACCCCATCACGACGCAAGTGGCGCCTCGGGAGTCCTTCGCGGTCCTCGCCTCGGCGCTGGCGTTGATGGCGGCCGTGTTTGAGCGCTTGGCCGTCGAGATCAGGGAACTCTCGAGGCCCGAGATAGGGGAGGTGGTGGAGAGGGGCGGAGGATCCTCGGCGATGCCCCACAAGTCCAACCCCACGGCGTCGGAACGCATAGTGAGCCTCGCGAGGTATGTCCGAGCGCTGGCCCACGTAGCCTACGAGAACATAGCGCTTTGGCACGAGCGCGACTTGACCAACTCGGCCAACGAGCGGGTCTGGATCCCCGAGGCCTTCTTGGCCGTCGACGAGATCCTAGAAAGCGCCTTGAGAGTGCTGAGGGGGATCCGCGTCGACGAGGCGAGGATCAAGGAGAACTTGGAGAGGGCCCTCCCCCACGTACTCTCGGAGTTCCATATGCTCAAGATGATAAGGGAGGGGGCGAGCCGCGCCGAGGCCTACAAGAGGGCCCGCGACGTGAGGGAAATCGCCTACGACTACAAGCGCTGGCCGGTGGATAGGCTGGTGGAGAACGCCTTGTCCTTAGGGCTGTGCGAGTGACCGGCGGTCCTCTTGCCTCCCCCGCCAACCGCTCGATGTCGTTTGCGGCAGCCGCGCGGTCGGGACGGGCGCTTAGGACCCCTCGGGGCCGTCGCGTCGATATCCGTGCAGGGGCGAAGTTGAGGCGGAGCGGCCGCCCGGCGCCGCCGAGGCGTTGGCGGACGTGATGGCAAACGGCGCCTTCTCCACGTTTTTGGCCCCTGGCGCCCCGGGAACCCAAAACCTCCCACGGCGGCGGCTCACACGCCTGGAGGGCCTAGCCCCCTCTTCAAGTCCGATCACGGAGGGCACGTATCACAACGCCCCTTTCTCGCGCCTAAGATCGACCATGTGGCGGGGCTCCGGACCCGTGCCTATTAAAGTGATGGGGACCTTCAGCTGCGCCTCGAGCTCGTCTATCCACCTCCTGGCGTCGGGCGGGAGGTCTTGCCACCGCGTCTTCCCGGCCGCTTCCTTGAAGAGGGCGTCCACCTTCGTCACAGCGATTTGAGTCGGCGTGTTGAGGAGCACGGCGCGGCGGGCCAGCTCTAGGTTGAAGGGCGCGGCCCTCCTCGGCCTGCCGGTCACGGCGCCTCTTTCGACCCAGCCCCTCCTCTCTGCCTCCTCCGGCGGGAGCTCCCCCGGAAGCGGGCCGTTGCCCACCCTGGTCACGTAGGCCTTGAACACGAGCACCACGTGGTCCACGGCCTTTGGCCCCACGCCGGCCTCCGAGAGCACGCCCGAGGCGGTCACGTCTCTGCTCGTCACGTAGGGGTAGGTTCCGTGGTAGAGGGATAGGAAGGTTCCCTGCGTCCCCTCGATGACGACTCCTTTGTCCTTGAGCTCGTGTATCATGGCCGGCACGTCGGCCAGATAGGGCCTCAAGGCGTCGAAGTCCTTGGCCAGCTTGAGCCTCCTGAGCACTCTGTCGACCATGGCCGCGCCGACGCCTTGGCCCGTGGAGCCCACGGTCTTCATCAAGAACTCGTCCCTCCTCTCGGCCTCGACGTGGAGCTCCTCTATTACGCCCGCGTTGAAGTCCACGTAGCTACGCCCTTTGCCGAACCTCTCCGCCTCGGACAGGAACACGTCGATTTTCACCAACGCGCCGGGGGCCACGGCCAGCTTCGCGCCCTCGTGCACAAAACACGACGGCAACGTGCGCAGGACGACGGCCTCGCCCCTCCACACCACGGTGTGGCCGGCGTTGGGGGCGCCCGTCCGGACGCAGAGGGCGGGCATGTCCGCGGCCGCGAGGTAGGCCACGACCTTGCCCTTGCCCGTATCTCCGAAGAACCCGTCCACGACCACGTAGAGCATGGACGTCCCGGAGCTCGTATGACTATAAGCTTTTTACGACCGCATATGCTCGTGTCGGTCTGCGACTTGTTCAGGGCTTTCGACCTAGCCGCAAGGAGGGGCGACATAGCGGTGTTGGTGCGGGTGAGCGAGGAGGGGAAGTCCTATGTCGACGTGGTGGTGGACGGCGAGCCCGTGCTCGGCCTCTTGCCGCCCGGCGTGCTCGAGGCCGTGCGCGCGTTGGCGAAACCGGGCGAGGGGGCCCAGCCGAGGGTCGGGGGCGCGGAGGTCTACGCCGAGGCGGTCCTGCTGAGGCCTTCGGTTGTAATGGTCGGCTTCGGCGAGGCGCGTGTCCGAGATAGCTGCGGCCATGGGGTACAACGTGGCGGCTCTGGGACACAAGGCGGCGGGAGCCGCCTATTCCGGCGATTTGTCCGGCCTAGAGAGGCTGGTGTCCGAGGGCTCGGCCGTGGTGATCGCCAACGAGGGCGGTAGCCCCTACGACGTAGATGCCGCTGAGGTGGCGTTGAGGAAAGGCGCGGGCTACGTTGCGGTGCTGGCCAGCAGGAGGAGGGCCGCGCTTATAATCAAGGAGCTCATGAAGCGCGGCATACCGAGGGAGGAGCTGGGGAGGAGGC
>DANS01000032.1:35764-66213 GCA_002497345.1 Thermoproteus sp. UBA157 | reverse complement strand
AGTCTCCGGCTGAACCTAGTTTTTTCCTTAAAACTTAAAAATAATTAAAAAAGCTACTCCATGAAGACATCAACAACGATCGCGATAGTCGTAGTGATAATCGCAATTATCGGCGCCGTTGCGTATTTAGCAACGTCGGGCGGCAAGGGCGGCGCTCCGAGCACCACAGCGTCGGCTCCAACCGCGCCAGCGTCGTCGACCTCGTCGGCAGCTCCGCAGACGGCCACCTCAACCGCGGGCGGGCCGACGCTCACCATAGGCGTCACGGACAAGGTAACGCAGCTGGATCCCGCCATGGCCTACGACTTTTTCACGTGGGAGATCTTCTACAACACCATGTCTGGCCTCGTCATGTATAGGCCGGGCTCCACGGAGCTCGTGCCGGCGCTTGCCACGAGCTGGGAGGTCAAGGACAACGGGACCATCTGGATATTCCACTTGAGGCATGACGCGAGGTTCTGCGACGGCACGCCCGTCACAGCGCAAAACGTCGTTTGGTCCATACAGAGGGTAATGAGGATAAACGGGGATCCCGCCTGGCTCGTGACGTATTTCGTGAAGAACGTCACGGCGCTCGACAACTACACGGTGATGTTCGTCCTCAAGAGGCCCGTGGCGTACTTCCTCGCGCTCCTCGCCACGCCGCCTTACTTCCCCGTGAGCCCCAAGTACAACCCGAACCAAGTGGATCCCGACCAGACGGCCGGCGGCGCCGGGCCCTACTGCATATCCAAGTTCGTGAGGGATCAGACCATAGTCCTCACAGCGAATCCCTACTGGTATGGGCCCAAGCCCTACTACAAGACGGTGGTCATCAGGTTCTACAGCGATTCCTCCGCGTTGAGGCTCGCGCTCCAAAGCGGCGAGATAGACGTGGCGTGGCGCACGTTGAGCCCGCCCGATTTACAAGCCCTCAAGGCGAGCGGGAAGTTCAACGTCGTGGAGGTGCCCAGCTTGTTCATACGCTATTTAGTGATAAACGTCAAGATGCTCAACAACACGCTAGTCAGGCAAGCCATCGCCGCTGCCGTGTGTAGGTCCCAGATAATAAACGTGGTGTTCAACGGCGCCATGTCGCCGCTTTATACCATGATACCGTCGGGCATGTGGGGCGCCGTGCCCGTGTTTCAGCAGATGTACGGCGATTGCAACACGACATTGGCCGAGCAGCTGTTGCAGAAGGCCGGCTACTCGCCCAACAACAAGCTGGTGATAGACCTCTGGTACACCCCGTCCCACTACGGCAGCACCGAGCAAGACGTCGCGGCTCTGCTGAAGCAACAGCTGGAGGCCACGGGCATGATAACTGTGAATATCAGATCTGCCGAGTGGAGCACCTACACCGACTACGCCAGAAAGGGCGTCATGGAGGTCTACCTGCTGGGCTGGTACCCCGACTATCTAGATCCGGACGACTACATGGTCCCGTTCTTCAGAAGCGGCGCGAACTCGTGGCTGGGCAACGGCTACTCCAACCCGACTGTCGATAGGCTCCTCGACGAGGCGTCCGTCTCGGTGAACCAGACGGCGAGGGCGCAGATATACGCGGAGGTGCAGAGGATAATAGCGGAGGACGTCCCGATAGTGCCGTTGTTCCAAGGCAAATTGTACATAGTGACCAAGCCGGGCATAAAGGTCACGGTTGATCCTACGATGGTGTTGAGGTATTGGCTAATATCCGGGTCAACCTAGTTTTTTCCTCAACCCGAACCTCTCGGCAAGTCCATCTCCTAGAAGGGAGAACCCAAGGGCTGTCAACACTATCATGAGGCCGGGCATCAGAAGCCACCAAGCCCCGTTGAGTATATACGACTTAGCCGCCGACAAGTCGGCGCCCCAATCCGGCGTGGGCGGCACCACGGTGTAGCCGAAGAACGCGAGCGCAGCCTCGGTCAAGATCGCGTCTGCTAGGTTTATCGTGGTGACCACCGCTATGGTCAAAATCAGCGTGGGCAGGATATGCCTCAGCACTATATGCGTCGTGGACGCTCCGAGGGCTTGCGCTGCCTCGACGTATTGATAGGTCTTGACTACCTGGGTCTCGTTGCGGGCCAGCCTGTAGTAGGTCGGTATGTAGACGAACCCTATCGCCAGTGCCGCGTTTAAAGGGCTCGGGCCCAACACGGCGGCTATGGCCATCGCCATCAACAAGCCGGGGAACGCGTAGAGGCTGTCCATCACCATCGTCAACGCCCTATCCGGCCATCTGCCTACGTAGCCCGAGAGCATGCCCAGGAAAACCCCTATCACTGAGGATATCAGCGTGGCGAAGAGGGCGACTCCGAGCGGGACCCTGCCGCCGTATATGAGCCTGGCAAAGACGTCCCTCCCCAGATAGTCTGTGCCGAGCGGGTGGGCGGGGCTGGGCGGCAACAACGGCTTGTCGGTCGACATGGTGGGGCTGAGCTTCACAAATAGAGGAAGAATAAGCGTAAGCGCAGCGACGAATATCACTATGCCGGTACCGAAGTAGAGCTTCAACGCCATGCCCCCCTCCTGAGCCTGGGATCCACCACTAGGTTTATCAAATCCACCGCTATGTTTATGAAGACGACGATGAGCACGTAGAACACCACGATGCCTTGCACCATGGGGTAGTCCAGATACTGGATGCGCTCGAGGAGCAAGGTCCCGAGGCCTGGCCACGAAAACGTCGTCTCGGTGAGGACGGCGCCTTGCAACAACAAGGCCAGCTGGAGGCCCATCATGGTGACAGTCGGCACGAGCGCGGCTCTGTAAGCTCTGAGGAGCACCCTCCAGCGCGGCAGCCCGGCCGCCCTATACGTAGTTATGAAGTCCTCCTCCAAGGTCTTCACGAGGTTGTTCCTTATGAACCTAGTAAAGACGCCCGATATCACCACGCCCAGCGTTATAGACGGCAGCACGAGGTGCTTCAACGCGCTTACGAGCGAGGGCCAATCCCCGGTTATTAACGCGTCCAAGACGTAGAGCCCCGTTATGCGAGGAGGCTCGAGGCCCGGCGTTACCCTGCCCCCGATGGGCAACCACTTGAGGTATACGCCGAACACAAGCTGGAGCGCGAGCCCGAAGAACGGTATGAACAAGATGTAGGCAATTATCGCATATAGGCGCACCGCTTCGTCGACGTTCCGCCTGAAATAAGCCGCTAAGAAGGCCAAGGCGTGGCCTATGAGTATGCTGACTATGAACGACGATACGGCGAGCTCCACCGTGGCCGGGAATCTGTCCATTATATCTGCTATGACCGGCCTGTTATCAACGAAGCTCCTCCCTAAATCGCCGGTGAACACGCCCTTTAGGTAGTCGAAGTACTGGACGTAGAGGGGCTTGTTGAGGCCCGCCTGCTCCATGAGCTGTTGTATATATTCGGGCGGGGCCTTCTGGCCCACTATGGCCTCTATGGGATTACCCGGTATTATCCTAAGTATTATGAAGACCACTGTCAGCAGGATCAACATGGTCGGCACAGCGAGAGCCAGCCTCAATAGGATGTACCTCAAGGGGCTCATGGCCTCAACAGCCAACAAGCGGCCTTGTGGCCCGGGCTCGCCTCGACCATCGGAGGCTCCTCCCGGGAGCATATCGGCATGGCGTATTTACAACGGGGGTGAAAGCGGCAGCCCTGGGGCGGGTTTATCAGGCTGGGGACCCTCCCCGGTATGAAGCCGAGGACTTTATCTTGCCTCAGAGTAGGCGTGGACTCCAGCAAGGCCTTGGTGTACGGATGCCTCGGCGCGGTCAACACGACGTCGGAAGGCCCTATCTCGGCCAACTTGCCCGCGTACATCACGGCGATTCTATCTGCTATCTCTGAGGCCAGCGCCAGATCGTGGGTTATTAACATCATCGAGACGTCGCCCTTTAAGCTCTTAAGAAGCGATATTATGTTGGCTTGCGTTATCACGTCCAGAGCCGAGGTCGGCTCGTCGAGGATCACCACTAACGGACGCAGTATCAACGCGAGGGCTATCATGACCCTCTGCTTCATGCCGCCGGAGAGCTCGAAGGGGTACATGTCCAGTACGGCCGTCGGGAGGCCCACGGACTTCAAGGCGTCCGCCGCCATGGCCAAGCCGGTCCTCTTGTCCACGGGCTTGTGCTCCTTGATCACCCTGTATATGAAATCGCCTATGGTGGAGACAGGGTCTATGGCGTTCATCGACGCTTGGAACACCATGGATATGCGCTTCCACCTGACCTCGCGCCTAAGCGTCTCCTCGTCCATGGAGGTTATGTCCAGCTCGACGTCGCCGTCGCGGAGCACGACCCTCCCATCGTAGAGCACCACGTTTTCGGGCAAGAGCCGCATTACGGCGTAGCCCAAGGAGGACTTGCCGCTACCGGACTCCCCCACTACGGCGAGGACCTCGCCCTTTTCGAGCTCGAACGACACGCCGTCTACCGCCTTGACTACGCCCTTGTTCGTGCCGTAGTAAAGCCTCAGCCCCTCGACGGTCAAGACAGGCGGCATGGACTATTAACTACGAGGTCAATATATATGAGTCCGCCATCCCCCGCTCGCGCCTCCTTTCAGCTACGGGGGCGCGAGACCCGCGCGGGCGTAACGGCATGCGTGGGCGGGGCCGCGCCTGTCGACGACCTCCTCGGCCGGGCCGCCGATAGCGGCTTCCCCCGGCGTTTGTGAGGGCCTCTAGGCGGGGGATGGCCGTCACTCCATACGCGTTTCTTATGGGCTTAAATTGAATTGTGATCGGGACAAGACGGTCGGATTAGAATAGGAGTTGGAGTTTCGCATCGATTGCCTAACGTTGGCGCGAGGGGACTCCTTTGCGCGCCGGCGGCCATCGGCGAGGCGCTCCGCGGGCTCGCCGCCGCTCGGCCGTAAAGCTATTTATCTCGCTGTAGACACGCGGCCATGGACTTCACCATTCCAGTGGGGAGGTTCCGGGATCTGGAAGACGCCACGTTAATAGTGAGGCCGCAGGGAGCTTTGGCCGTGGGCAGAGGGCCGGGCGGCTACGACGAGGTGCCGATCCCCCTTGAGGAGGCGAGGCCCTACGTCTTGCCCTATGCGGAGGCCTACGACGAGCTCTTAATGAAGATCGCGGAGGCGCTTGGGGCCAGCTACGAGCCTCCCGATAGGTCCGACATAGGCAAGTGGCTGGAGGCGCACGCGAGGGCGGTCGAGTCCTTGGGCGCCAAGTGGGCCAAGGTGGTGGATTCGGTGGGCCCCTTCGCTTTCAGGAGGGTCGTGGCCAAGGTCTATGTGCCCTACATGGGCTCGAGCATAACGGCGACGTATTTAATCTACCCGTTCGAAAACGCCGTGGTGTCGGCCGACAACAAGGGCAGAACCATGGCCATAGGCAGCGTCGTCGTCGAGTGGGGAGGCGTCGCTGTCTACAAGGGCGGTCTCAGAACTCTGCCGGGCGCTCTGGTGCTGGCGCAGGCGGAGCCCAAGCTGGCCCCTCCGCTGGAGGCGTTCGCGGAGGCCTTGTCGGAGCTTGTGGCGAAGGCGGCGAGGCTCGCCGGGGCTCAGATCGGTTAGTGCGCGAGGCGCGCAGATTTTATCTCGTAGTATCCCCATCCGGCGGGGCTCCAATGCGCCTCGGCCTCCAGTATCTCGACCCTCTTGCCGCGGAACAACGGGCTCGATACCACGTACGTCTCGAACTCTCCCCCCTCCCCTACCGGCGAGAAGCCGTACCTCTTGCTGAGCTCCAGGAGCGCCTCGGCCTCCCGAGGGCCGATCTTAATGCCGAGCCACCTCTCGTCTAAGCCCATGGCCATAACGGCGACTAGGATGAACTCCTCAGACGAGGCCTCCTCAAGCAAGAGCCCCGCTTGGTCCCTCCCCCATAGGGGGGCCAAGTGGATCAACCCCAGCCTCTCGGCCAACTTGTCGATCCTCTCCTTCTGGTACCGCGACGCGACGGCGCCCGTCACGATCCCCTCAGCCCCGCACTCCCTCTTGTATTTAGCCAGCGCCTCGCCCAGCTCTTCCACCTCCCTCTCCTTAAGGCCGGAGACCTCGACCAGGAAATGCGGCACCCCCATGGCCTCCCCGTGGAGCAAGGCCCAGCGCGCGTTGACCGCGTGGAACATGTACGAATCGCTCCGAGCGGGCGCGGCCGTGAGCAGACACTTCACGACGTGGCCGTCCCTGAGAGCCTCCATTACCGCGAAGTGGCTGTCCTTGCCGCCAGTGTAGAGCGCCAGTAGGTCCATAGAACATCTCAACGTTCAAAAATTTGTAGGCGCCGACAATTATTTAACGCGATCCGCTGGCCGTTATGTGGAGTGCCCCTACTTCGTCGAGGAGAACCTCGCGGGCAGTTGCATGCCGAGAAGACCCGATTTGGGCAAGATCGCCCGCCTCGGCGTTAAACACGTCGTGGCCCTCGCCGAGGATTGGGAGCTCAAGGAATACGGCGGCTGGGACGGCCCCGACGAGTACAGGACCGAGCTGGAGCTGAGGGGCATTAAACTGTTGCACTGGCCGACGCCGGATGGGCGACCCCCGAGCAATCTCCAGGCCTTGGTTAAGATAATCGCATCGCTGACGAGGATCGGAGGCGTCTTGGTCCACTGCGTCGGCGGCATAGGCAGAACCCCTACGACTCTCGCCGCGTATTTGATATACAAGGGCTTGGACGCCCACGAGGCCTTGAAGAGGGTGTCCGAGGTCGTCCCCCCTATATCCATCAGCGAGGAGCAATACTACGCGTTGCTGGAGCTGGAGGCCCAGCTGAGGCGCGCGCGGTGAGCATTTTTATCTAAGCGCAGCACCCGTCGTGGAGATCTACGTGGGGACGAGCGGTTGGATGTACGGATGGAACCCCGATGGGCTTCGCTGGTACGCGAGGAACTCGGGCCTCAACGCCGTTGAGCTCAACGCGTCGTTCTACCGCTTCCCCCTCAGGAAACAAGTGGAGGCTTGGGCGCGCGAGGGCTCCTCGTTGCGCTGGTCCGTAAAAATACATAGGTATATAACACACGTCAAAAAGCTCAAGGAGGATGCGGCCAAGGTCTGGGCGAGATTTCGCGATTTGTTCTCGCCTCTGGACCCCTATGTCGATTTCTATTTGGCCCAGTTGCCGCCTTCTTTCGACAAAAGGCCCGTCCACGTGGAGAGGCTGAGGAAATTCGCCGAGATGGCGGGGCTCGGCAGAAGGCTAGCCGTCGAGTTCAGGCACGAGAGCTGGTTTGACGAGAGGACGGCCGAGCTCTGCGAGGAGCTCGGCGTGACGGCGGTATCCGTGGACGAGCCGGGCGCCACCTGGATCGCGAAGACCGGCGGCGTCGTTTATCTCAGAATGCACGGCAGAACTGCGTGGTACGCCCACGACTACAGCCGCGAGGAGCTCGAGGAAGTGGCGGAGCGCATCGCCGCGCTTAGGCCCGAGAGGGTGTACGTCTTCTTCAACAACGACCACTGGATGTTGGACAACGCGCGCTTAATGTTGGACTTGTTGGGAAGGCTTAAATAGCTAGTTACACTCATGGGCATGGATTATATTAAACTAGGTAAAACAGACATGAAGGTATCTCGGATCGGGTTAGGCGCTTGGCAATTCGACGAGCACGCTTGGGGGCCCATGGACTACGAGAGGGCTAAGTCCATAGTGGCCAAGGCGCACGAGCTCGGGATAAACTTCTTCGACACGGCGGCGGTCTACGGAAGGGGGAGGTCGGAGGAGTTCCTGGGCAGAGCCATAAGGGAGCTGGGGCTTAAAGACCACGTATATATAGCTACGAAGATACCCGGCGATTGGCACAGAAGAGGCGACGTGTTCAAGTCCGTTGAGAACCAGAGGAGGAGGCTGGGGGTCGACGCTATAGACTTGATCCAGCTCCACTGGCCAGCTTGTTGGCACAACGTGCCCATATGCGAGACCATGAAAGCTCTGGAGGAGTTGGTCGATAGGGGGCTCGTGCGCTACATAGGCGTCAGCAACTACCCGCCGCAACTGCTGGAGGCTGGGAGGTGGTGCCTCTCTAAGACCGACGTAGTGACTAGCCAGAACCGCTACAACCTACTGGAGAGAGACGCCGACAAGGAGCTCCTGCCCTACCTCAGGAGAAACGGCATCGTCCTGATAGCCTGGTCGCCGCTCGCCAAGGGCGCTGTCACGGGCAAGTACACGGCCGATAATCTGCCGGCCTTCAACGACGTCAGGAGGAACGACCCGTTGTTCCAGCCCGAGAACTTAAGGCTGGCCGAACCCCTAATCGCCGAGGTGAAGAAGCTGGCGGCCAAATACGGCAAGACGCCCGCCCAAGTGGCCCTCAACTGGATGATCAGAGATCCCCTGATATATCCGATACCCGGCGCCAAGACTCCGGAACAAGCGGCCGAGAACGCGGGGGCCGTGGGGTGGTCGCTGTCCGAGGAGGACTGGGTGAGGCTCGACAAGATAAGCAAAGAGGTGTCGGAGAAGATAAGCTACGTGACCTACTAGGGCGTTACTGCGGCTAGGACGGCCTTAGCTGTGTGTAGCCTGTTTTCGGCTTGATCCCATACAACAGACCTGGGCCCGTCCATCACGTCGTCGGTCACCTCCATGCCTCTATGGGCCGGAAGGCAGTGCATGAAGAGCGCTTGAGGCCCGGCGAGCTCCATGACGGCCGAGTTGACCTGGTAGGGCCTCAGAAGCCTCTCGCGCTCCTCGGCCTCTTTCTCGAAGCCCATGGAGACCCAGACGTCTGTGTAGACCACGTCGACTCCCCTCAGCTCCTCGAGGGAGTCCGATTGGTAGACCCTCGCGCCCGTCCTTCCGGCGTCTTCCGCAAGCCTCGACAAGTCGTTGCGCCAGAGTTGCCTCGGGCCTATCAGCCTGACCTCCCAGCCGAGCTTGGAGCCGATCACGACTAGGCTGGCCGCCACGTTGTTGCCCACGTCGCCCACGAACGCCACCTTGGCCCCCTCAAGCCTCCCCCTCTTCTCCCAGATGGTCAACGCATCGGCGAGCGACTGAAGCGGGTGGAACTTATCCGACAGGAGGTTCAACACGGGCACGTCCGCATGCTGGGCCAGCTCCTCCAAGGCCTCGTGTTTGTACACCCGTGCGGCTATAACGTGGACGTAGCGCGAGAGCGTCCTAGCGGTATCCGCTATGGTCTCGCCTCTGCCGAGCTGGAGCTCTTGCGGGCTCGCCACTATCACGTTCATGCCGAGCTGATACGCCGCGACCGACGTCGACACCCTGGTCCTGGTCGAGGGCTTCTCGAATATGAGCATGGCCGTCTTGCCCAGATGGATAGGCATGTAGATCTCCCCCGAGTAGTACCTCGCCTTGAACTCCTTGGAAATCTCCAACAGCGCCTTGACTTCGTCGGGCTTGAACTCCATAAGCGTCAGCACATCCCTTCCCTTGAGCATGCGAAATATATAGCCCTATTTATTATACATTCCGCTTCGGCCTTTCGCGAATAAATTTATACAGATCGCCCATGGACGTGGAGATAGCGGTCTACGCCAGAAGGGGGCAGAGGGCGAGGCCCGTGTTGTCCGTTGCGTCCAGCCTGGGCCTCCCCTATGTCCTAGATCTAAGGGATCTCGACATGCGCGCATCGCCCTATCTTCACGCAGTCGAGCTGGACTTGGAGCTCGAGACGACGCCATCGGCGCTGATTCTGCCGTTGTCCGACGATGTGTACAAGCCGGTGCTCATAGCGGATCTGTTGGGCGTAGCCAAGGTCTACCTGCCGCCGCCTTCCTCCGTCGAGGCCTTGGCCAAGGTCTACGAGGAGGCCGTCGGCTACGGGGTGGAGATCGCTTGGCTTTACGGCGCCCCGCCGCTGGCTAGGCCGAACGACGTGGAGGCGATCGCCGAGTCCATTCACCCCCGCGCCGCGAGGATCGCCTACGACGTGGTGATGGCCAAGTCCAACAAGGAGATCATCAAGACCTTGGCGACGCTACAAGGCTATATCTCCTCGATGTTCCTCTCCAACCGGAGGGGCCGCCGAGGGCCTAGGTTGCCCCCCTTCGACGTCGAGGGCTTGATAAACTACTCGGACGTGATACAAGCATCGTTGTTGTTGCAGTGGGACGGCCTCTACGTCTTGCGCATGGCGCCCCAGTTCGCCGATAGGATACCCGCGCAAGTGGCTGTTTTAAACGAAATAGCCGAGACGTTCAGAAACACCGGGAGGGCCTCCAAGAAGGTGCAGAGGATGGTCGCCGAGGTATTGAACGAGATATTCGCAGAGAGCGGCTTGGAGTAGCTCGAAACGCGCCTTGAGTCCACGGGCGCCCGCCTCGGCCCACGGCTTTAATCGCAGAGATGACTAGGCCTAATTGAGGCGGCCCCCACGTAGCTTATGCGAAAGCCGCCGTCGACGACGGGCAGCTCCCGCGCTCCTCCTCAATACAGCATAGAGGTTGAAAGCTAGGCCTATTAGGAGCACTGCAGAAAGCGCAGTGACGAGCTCCAGATTGGCCGAGGACGCGGCGCCGCCCCCAAGCGCCGAGTCGGCGCCGGCAGAGAGCTTGCCGCTGCTGCCGATCCCATAATGATGTAAAGAAAGCCCATGTGAAGTAATAGGATTTCTTCTATAAGTTGAGAATTCTTGATAGTTTTAAATTTTTATATCTACAAAAACTTAGGGCCGACTTCGGCCTACCCTCAGAGGGAGGCGCTCGGGCCGGATTGCGCCCTCTGGCTCACCGCCCTTATGGCGTCGCCCAGAGCTATATACATCAATATATGGCCGATGAATTGAAATATACCCATCAATCTTATGAACGTTAATACTAGATCCACTATGTATAATATACCAGCTACCATGAACAACGTCTCGTTGTACCTGCCGTGTAGCTTAAAGGCGCCGACGATAAAGGTCAATATGGTGCCTATTATCCACAACGCGATGCCGATTAGCGCCGCTACCATTACGCCGAATACCATTACGCCGAAGAGGCCCGCCGAAACGCCGCCGTGGGGCCTCGGCATTATGGGCTTAGACACGCCGTGCACGGACGCGAAGACCCCCAACGCCGCTACGACGCCCAGCAGCTCGAGGATTAGGCCTATCAACATTAAAGTGGTCCCCGTGTAGCATATCCGAAAGCTGTTGTCGACATCTGAGAGCATTCGCATGCCCCCTCTGATCTTGCTGAACACCGCATAAAGCACTATGATCAAGCCCACTAGCAACACGGCGAGGCCCACAGCGACGGATCCCAGCGTTGCAAGAGGAGGCATTACGCCTGCGCCCAAACCCATTAACACTAAACCCGCCGTGGACAAAACGCCAGCAACAGCAACTATCGTTCCTATAATGAGATAAAGAAATCCTTTTCTCAATGTTTGTAAAGCATCAATTTCCATAAGCTGAAAATACCGCAGTCTTTTTTATGTTTATGCGACAAAAGGCGACGCGGATTAGGCCATTGCCGACCTCAGCCTCTCGACCACCTCCTTGGCCACCTCCTCCTTTATTTCGTCCCGCCCGTGCCACGCCAGACTATCGCCCCATCGCGGTATGACGTGGACGTGGTAGTGGAAAATCATCTGTCCCGCCTCCCTCCCAGCGTTGGTCACTATGTTGACGCCTTTAGCGCCGAGCTTCTTCCACACGCGCGCGAAGCGCACGGCGGCGAGAAAGGTCTTGGCCACCAGCTCGTCCGGCGCGTCGATGACGCTCTCGTAATGGGCCTTGGGCACCACTAAGAGGTGGCCATACGAGGCTGGGTATTTGTCGAGAATCACCATGAGGTCGTCGTCTTCATACACCTTCCAAGCCGGCGCCTCGCCCCTCGCTATTTTGCAAAATATACACTCCATAACCGCCGAAAAGAGGACATTCATAAAGCTTATTGTATGCTATAACATGGCGCTTTATTTCGAGGACTTCCAGCCGGGAGCCAAGCTGGAATCCCCCGGCGTGACGGTCACCGAGGCGCACGTGGTGGCCTTTGCGGGGCTCACGGGCGATTTCAACCCGCTCCATCTAGACGAGGAGCGCGCAAGGCGCACCATCTTCGGCGGCAGAATAGCCCACGGGCTCTTGACCTTGTCGTTGGCCGCGGGCCTCCTCGCGCCGAATATATACGGAAGCGCCATAGCGTTGCTTGAGGCCTCCGCGCGCTTTCTGCGCCCTGTGAGGATAGGCGATACGATAAGGGCCATCGCCGAGGTCCTCGACAAGAGGCCCTCGGAGAAATACGCGGGAGGCGTGGTGCGCCTCAGACACGAGGTGAGGAACCAGAGGGGCGAAGTAGTGGCGGTGGCCGAGACCAAGATACTCGTGGCCAAGAGGCCATGACTAGGCTCTATCTGGTGGGCCTCGGCCTCTCGCCGAGATTCCTCACCGACGCGGCGAGGGAGGCCGTGAAGGACTCGCAGTGCATCTTCATCGACGTCTACACCAGCTACTTCGAGCCGGCGGCCTTGGAGGTTGAGGCCAAGCCGTTGGATAGGCGGGAGCTCGAGGACAAAGGGGGCGCCGCCATAGAGGAGTGCTTGAGGGCTGGGAAAAACGCCGCCTTGCTTGTGCCGGGCGATCCCCTGGCGGCCACGGCCCACGCAGCGTTGATCGCCTCGTTTAGGAGGAAGGGATACGACGTAGTTGTTGTGCCGGGGGTCTCGGCGGTGTGCGCCGCCATGTCGGCCGCATGCCTCTCGATTTACAAACTCGGCGGCGTCGCGACTGTGACGTATCCGAGAATGGGCGTGTACTCGGCGAGGCCCTACGAGCTGGTCGAGCAGAACTTGGCCAGAGGTCTCCACACGCTCCTTCTGCTGGACGTGAAAGACGACGGGGGCTTCATGCCCCCCTCGGACGCGGCGAGGGTGCTCATGGAGCTGGAGGGGAAATTCGGCAGAGGGGTATTCGTTGGAAAAAGGCAAGTCGCGGTCGCCTATAGGCTGGGGTGGCCGGGCGGCGGGACGGCCGTCGGCTCGCTGGAGGACATAGCGAGGTCGAGGTTGCCCGCGCCCGCCGTATTGATAGTGCCGGGCTCGTTGAACCCGGTGGAGCGGGAGTGCCTCTCCACCTTGCCGAGTGTGGGTAAACTTTTAACTTGAGGGCGGGGATGCGCCATGATCGGCATCAGATCGCCCATAGCAGTCGTCGTTGGACACGTCGACGTGGGCAAGACGTTGCTCCTGGACAAGATCAGGGGGACTGCCGTGGCCTACAGAGAGCCGGGCATGATAACCCAACACATCGGCATGAGCTTCGTGCCCTGGACAGCCGTCGAGAAGTTCGCAGGCCCCCTCGTCGATAGGATGAAGCTGAGGGGGAGGATCTGGATACCCGGCTTCCTCTTCATAGACACCCCGGGCCACGCCGCTTTCTCCAACCTCAGGAGGAGGGGCGGCTCCGTCGCAGACGTGGCCATATTGGTAGTGGACATCACGTCGGGGCTCGAGGAACAAGGCGTTGAGTCGCTCAATCTGATAAGAGCTAGGGGGGTCCCCTTCGTCATAGCCGCCAACAAGCTGGACAGGGTATACGGATGGCAGTCGGAGGAGAATCGGCCGTTCCTGTTCGCAGTCGAGAAACAGGAATGGTACGCCGTGGCGAATCTGGAGGAACAAATAGGCAAGCTGATAGATCAGCTGTCGCGGCTCGGCATAGAGGCCGATAGGTACGACAGGGTGCGCGACTTCGCGACGCAAGTGCCCATAGTGCCCACCAGCGCCGTGACCGGCGAGGGGATAGCCGACTTGCTCCTCGTCTTGGCGGGCGTCTCCCAGCGGTTCGTCTCGAAGGAGAGGCTGACGGTTCACGAGGGGCCGGCAAAAGGCGTCGTCATGGAGGTGAAGGAGGAGAGGGGGCTCGGCACGGTCGTGGACGCCATAATCTACGACGGCGTTTTGAAACGGGGAGATTTGATCGTTACGGCGGGCCTCAAAGGCCCTGTCTCGGCCAAGGTCAAGATGTTGGTGGTGCCGAAGCCCCTCGACGAAATGAGGGATCCAGAGGACCGCTATAAGTACGTGGACGAGGTCAAGGCGGCGGCGGGCGTTAGGATAGTCGGAGACGGCCTCGAGGAGGTGGTCCCAGGCGCGCCCTTGTTCTCGGGGCCGCTGGACGAGGCGCTCCGGGCCGTCGGGGAGGAGATCGCCTCGGTGAGGATAGAATCCGACAAGGAAGGCGTTGTGGCCAAGGCGGACACCTTCGGCACTCTGGAGAGCATGGTCTTGTTCCTAAGGCAGATGAACATACCAGTGAGGAGGGCGGACGTAGGTCCCCCGAGCCATAAAGACGTTGTGGAGGCGCTCCTCTCGAAGAGGAAGGACCCGGCATACGGCGCTATATTGGCCTTCAACGTGAAGGTGCCGCAAGACGTTGAGAGGGAGGCCCAGTCGAGCGGCGTGAGGATAATAAGGGGCGAAATACTGTACAAAGTAGTCGACGAGTACGTGAAGTGGTCGAGCGAACTGAAGGCTAAAGCGCTTGAGGCCGCTTTGTCGCAACTGGTGAGGCCCGGGATCATCCAGCTGTTGCCTGGCTACGTCTTCAGGAGGAGGGACCCGGTCATAGTCGGCGTGAGGGTGGTCAAGGGCACTATAAAGCCGGGCTACGTCCTGGTCAGATCAGACGGGAGGGAGGTGGGGAGGATACAGCAGATACAAGAGCACGGATCGCCCAAACAAGAGGCCAGAGTAGGCGAGGAGGTGGCCATATCCATACAAGGCGACGTGATGGTAGGGCGGCAGATAAAGGAAGGCGACATCTTGTACGTGCACATTCCCGAGGATCACTTCAAGCAGTGGCTGCTCCAGTATAAGGCGTATCTCAGAGGCGACGAGAAAGAGGCGCTGGACGAGTACGCCCAAGTCAGGAAAAATTGGCGAAAATAGCAGAAATAAAAACAAGCCCAATAGGAGACGTGGTGAGCGATCTGATATACGGAGCCGCGCTTCTGGCTTGGATCGTCTTTCTGTCGTACTACATCACGAGGAGACTATACGAGCGCTGGGTCTCGAGGGGCATGGCGCCGACGCGTGCGGTGTACTACAACCGCAAGATCATACACATACTCGCCGGAGGGCTCGTCGCCATGCTGCTCCCGCTCTTCTCCTCTTGGGTCGTGCCGGTGGCTATGGCCTTGTTGCTAGCCGTTTTCCTCTACGCGCCGAGGAGAGCAGGCCGCCTTATGTACTGGTTTCAAACATCCGACAATGCCTACGAGATACACTTCACGTTATCGTGGGCGCTTATAGTGTTCGTTTCTTGGGCGTTGCTGGATATGTTGAACGCAGGGATAGCGGCCGTGCTCTTCATGGCGTTCGGCGACGCCGCCACGGGCATCGTCCGAAACGCGCTATTCGGCAAGAGGACCAAGTCGTGGTGGGGGAACTTGGCCATGGCGGTGGTGTCGATCCCCTTGGGCTATGCCTACGTCGGGCCCTTGGGGGCATTAGCGGGGGCTGTGGCCAGCGTGGTGGAACACTTCGAGCGCCCTCCTATAGACGACAACGTGACCGTGCCAATAGCGTCCTTCCTTATAATGGTCTCGCCTAAGCTTGTTGCTCCGCTCCTTGCTGTCCTGTGAGCTTGGCGAGCTCCTTCACGCCGAGCGCGATCACGGGAGGTCCCTTGTAGCCCTCGGGGTATACCAAAACGGCGTTTATCTGGACGATTTGATCCGAAATTACGTTGCCCCTAACGAGCTTCTTCCTCCTTTCGCCCTCTCTCTTGGGCCTGTAGCCGGGCCCGCTCGCCAATATCGCGTATTTCTTCACTTGCCCCGGCACGCCGGGGACCATCGGCGCCCCCTCTATCCCGCTACCTCCCGTGATCTTCAGCTTAACCCCTTGAGGCGCCTTGAGGTCGGGGAGTATCGAGGCGTCTATCGTATCCCCTATTCTCAAGCCGATGAACCTCTGGGCCAGCGGATCCTTGACCTCGTACTGCACGGCCTTCCCGCTTAGTGGATCCGACACGACTACTTTAAACGCCGGCACGACGCGCCCGTATTGATGGTATAAATAGTTTACCCGCCGGAGGGCTCGGAGGGGAGAGACTTGGGAAAAATCACTTGACTATTGACTTGGCTATTATCAAAGTCGTCGTGCTCCTGATCTTCGACATCCTCCTTATTTTATCGGAAACAATCTTGCGCAAATTCTCCGTGGTGTCGGTGCTGATCCTCACGACCAGATCGTAGGGCCCGTAGACGATCATCGCCTCCTTGACCTCGGGCATCTTGGATAGGGCCTCGAGGACTTCGTCCTCGGCGCCGATATCGGTGTTTATGAAAACAAATGCCTCAACCATATACCACGATGTGCGCGGATTTTTAAACATATCGTAGCTTGCTAGACAAGTAGAGCTATGAAGAAGAAGGTGAGCAACGGACTGCTGGACTTGAAGACGCGCCAGAACGACCTCTCGTCTCTTCTGCGCAAGGCCCATAGGCCTAGGAATATCGAGGCGATCGCGGCCGGCGCCATGACCGCAGCGCCGAGGATGCCCTTGTAGGCGTAGGCCAAGGCCCACATGTAGGCGGCCGACCCCACGTCGAGCGACGAGATCAAGGCCACCGACTTGTCCTCGGGCAACATGGCGGTCAGCATGGGCACATCGGCATCTCTGTACTCATCGCGGTATACATATGCCAACGACCATATGTGGGCGGGTATCCACACGTAGATGGCCATGGAGTCCAGCACGGCCTCAAGCGTCAACGGCTTGGCCGCCAGCCAGCCAGAGAGAAACGCGGCGTTTCCGGCGAATCCGCCCCACAGTATGTTCGACCAATGGCGCCTTTTTAGAAAGATTGTGTATACAACGGCGTAGAAGAGCCAGCCGGCGATCACGGCCGCCGACGCGGCCGGCCCTAGCCAAAACCACGACGCGAGGAACCCCGCGGCGGACAACGCGAGCGAGTAGGCGAGGGCGGCCCCCGGCCTTACTCTACCGCGCGGGATCGGCCTCGACGACGTTCTGCCCATCTTGGAATCTATGTCGCGTTCCCAGTATTGGTTGAAGGCGGCGGACCCGCCGGTCGCGAGGAGCCCGACCGCGACCAGCTCGACCAGAGTCGTCCACGAGACCCGAGGCGTGGCCGCATAAACGTAGCCCACTGCGGAGGCCAATATGAGAAGCCAAATGACCTTGGGCTTCATCAATATCACGTAGTCCCTAACTACGTCGAGCTCGGGTCGCCTCCAGGACATCACCGATGATCGAATTGAACGAAAATAAGTTTTAGCTGATCGCGGCCGCAGCCGCCATGGTGGCGGCCGCTCATCTGCCCCCGATAGGGGGGTCATTGAATCTAGCGCCCCCAATATAAACTAATAAGCGCTCTCGATGTATTGAATCCAGAGCTCGAGATCCCGTAGATCCATGGGCTCCGAGCTCGTCGCAGATCTAACATACGCCTCGGTGAACTCCACCAGATCGCCCCTCCTCACCCCCCTCAGCACTATCTGCTTGCCCTCGCCCCCCTCTCCCGTGCCCGCCGCCTCCTCCATTGATGGCGTGTTGAAGATCAGCTCTATCCTATCGCCCAGCTCTATCATCGAATAGCCGGCCGCCGATTCGACGAACCTCCTCAATTTGTCGTATGAGACCCTCACGGAAGTCGTGGGATATAGATATAAATGCATTCGCTTTAGCTGTATAATGCTACCGCCCTCGGTATTAAGGCAACTATACGTCCAGGGGAGCTTGAAGAACGGACCTGACGGCGCTGAGTTCAAGCTCAAGAACATGTTGGCCCCAGCCACTATAACGGACTTGAAGATATCGGTGGACGGCTCGGCCGTGCCGAAGGACAAGATCGAGGTGGTGACGTCCTCGGGCAGATATTTGGCCGCCCAGTTGGAACAGCAGGGGTATAAGTTCGCCGTCAGGGACGAGGTGACCGTAATCCTAAAGGGACTCTCGCTGTCGAGCGGCCCCCACAGGATAGACATAACGGCCAGGACTAGGGAGTGGGGGGAACTCCACTTCGACGTGACGGACGTCCCCAGATAAATCCATTTTTTTAACGCCTCATGCCGACCGCCGCCGTCACGGGATCCGGAAGGGGCATAGGCAGAGCGATTGCCGTCAGGTTGGCCCGAGACGGCTATAGGGTCGTGGTGAACGCCAAGAGGGGGAGGGACGAGGCCGAGGAGACTTTGAGGCTAGTGAGGGAGGCCGGCGGCGACGGGGCCGTGGTCATGGCCGACGTCTCGAGCAGAGAGGGATGCAGAGCTCTCGTCCAGGAGGCCGTGAAGCTCTTCGGCGCTTTTGACGTTTGGGTCAACAACGCCGGGCTGGGGCTGTATTCCCGCTTCCTGGACGCGGACGATAGGGTCATAGAAAAACAGCTCGAGGCGACCCTGAAATCCGTGATATATTGTTCCCAGGAGGCGGCTAAGGCCATGCGCGACGGCGGCGTGATCATAAACGTGGCATCGATAGCGGGGTTGACCCCGTTTTACGGCTTGTCCATATACAGCGCAGCTAAAGCCGCCGTGATAAACTTAACCAAGGCGCTCGCTGTGGAGCTGGCGCCGAGAATTAGGGTAAACGCGGTCGCCCCCGGCGTGGTGAGGACCAAGATGGGCGAGAGCCTCTTGCGCCTCTTGGGCGTGTCCGAGGAGGAATACGCGAGGAGGAACACGCTCCTCGGCAAGCTGGTCAGCCCCGAGGATGTGGCCGAGGCGGTGGCCGCGTTGATCAAGATACCCACAATAACGGGTCAGGTGGTAGTTGTTGATTCAGGCGAGACCCTAAAGCACGGATCGGCCCTATAGGAGGCCGTTTTCGGAGCACCGCAGACGCCCAGACGGCAGGAGCTCCTCGGGCTTTTTGTAGCGATTAGGCAAGAACTCGGCGTATTCTCTGGCCTCCTCCAAGTCCAGCAGCCTCTCGCCCTCCTCCGTCAAGGCCTTGTCCACGAACAGGTCCACGTAGATAATCCTTCTGCCAACCTCGACGGGGCTGTTAGCGTTTACGTAGGTCCCGATCCAACGGCCCGACGCGTCGTAGTAGCTGTGCACAACGAACGCGGAGCCGGGCTTTATACACGTCAAGGCGTAGAAGCCGCTCTCTATCTTCCTTCCAATGCCGTCTAGGACGCCTCCGGGCCTCAACGCCCTCTTGATCACGAGGACTCCGTTCCTGAAGCCGAGGGAGGCGCCCCTCATTTTTATCACGTCGCCCCACGGCTTTACGTGGAGGATCTCCAAATCGCCTCTGGCGAGGAACTCCGCGATTTTTTCGTATTCGCCGGCTCCTATGTAGTCCAAGAGATCGAGGCATTTCCCGAGCCCTTGCGCCCTCAAGGCGTGATGGCCCGCGGCCGTGGGCACCACAGACGCCCTCACTTCGTCGAGCCTCCTCTTCACCTCGGCGTCGAATAAAACAACGTAGAGACAATCGCCGCGCCTAACGACCTCCCCCTCGCCCCACGTACTTGAGGATATCCTGAGGAGCTCATCGTAAAGCGCCCTCGCCTCGCCCTCGAGGACCCGCTCGTCTGCGAATCGGGCCGATGACTTGAACCTCAAGCCCAACCCCTGCGATATATGCCTCAGCCTCGTATCGGCCAAGATGCCGAGCCTGAGCCTCTCCTCGGGGCCTATGTGCTTGCTGTACTTGACGCCGCCCATGGTGTCCACCTCCAAGTAGCGCCCTGCCACCACTATCTCGGGCACAGCCACGCCGGGCTTAGGCCCTATGGGCGGCCGCAAGATCGTGAAGAGCCTCCTCGACGGGTAGACCACGTATCTGCTCGGCACCTCGGCGATGCCCCCGCCGGGAGTCTTGACGTATTGTTTGCCCCCCTCCTCGTACGGCGTTGCTGCGAAGACCTCCTTAACGCCGTCTTTGGCCTTGGCTACGAAGGGATCCAGCTCCTTTAGGCGGCCCACGAACGCGTCGGCCGCCTCGCAATTGCCCAGCACTATCACGCCGGTTTTGCTCTCGTGGTCCTTGACGGTTATATCGGGAGGGCTGAGGTCCTCGGCTAGCTTGAACCTATCTGCTATAGCCTTCGTCGGCTGCACCACCGAGAATCCCCAATCCAAGGCCAGCTTGGTCAACGCAGTTGAGAAGATGCCGCGCACTCTCACCTTGTACACATGCGGCGAGGCGGCTGGGTTAATAAGGGCATCGCCTCGGCGGTTGTGCCGTTAAAAATAATAAGGTCGGCCCTAGACGTCGTCGGTGAAGATAGTCCTCACGAACGATGACGGCCCCCACGCGCCCGCGCTGAGGCGCGTAGTCGAGGCGCTCAAGGAGAGGGGACACGAGGTCGTAGTCGTCGTGCCCGAGCGCCAGAGGAGCGCCACGGGCTTCGCCAGGACCTACCACAAGCCTCTGAGGGTGAGGAAAATCGGCGACTACTATCTGACAAACGGGTTTCCCACCGACGCCGTCTTCCTAGCCTTGAACCTATTGGCGCCTGACGCGGAGCTCGTTGTAAGCGGCATAAACATGGGCGAGAACATAGGCTTCGAGTCCACCTACGGTAGCGGGACCGTCGCGGCTGCGATACAAGCAGGATTGTTGGGGAGGAAGGCCATAGCAGCGTCCATGGAACAAGGGGCCGATCTCGGCGATGCCGTGGCGTTGTTGACCTCCCTCGTGGAGGCCTCCGAGGGGCATTGGCGCGACGACCTCCTCGCAGTGTCGGTGAACTTGCCCAGCGGCTGGAGCGGGAAGCTGGTGAGCCCGAAGGCGCTCGCCTTGGGCTTATATGCCGAGAGGCTCTATAAGTTCGTGGACCCGAGAGGGGAGGAGTTCTACTGGCGATGGGGGCCTAGGAGGGACGAGTTCCCCGAGGACACGGACGCGCATGCCTTTTATATCGACAAGGCCGCGACGGCCGTCGGGATATGCCGCGACGGCGTCTGCGACGTGGGCGACTTGGCGTCTGCGGCGCTCGAGCGGCTCAAGAGGTCATGAGCTGGCTGAAGGGCAACGTAGGCGTTATCGCGACCTCTTGGTTCCTCTTCGCGATATCCTCGGCCTTGACGTTTCCCTATTTGGCCGAGTACATGAAGCTCCTCGGAGCCTCCGAGGTGGACATAGGCGTGGCCACGTCGTTGGGCTCCCTGGCCAACATGCTCGCGGTTCTGCCCGGAGGGGTCCTCACGGACGTGATAGGCAGGCGCAAGTCCATAGTGATAGGCACCTGGGGCATCACCGCGACTCAGTTCCTCTACGCGGCCGCCCTCAACTGGCAGATGTTCGTGGCCGTCTACGTCGTAGACTCAGCGCTACACTTCTACCAGCCCGCCCTAGCCGCCATACTCCTCGACTCCCTGCCGCCTGAAAGGAGAGGAGGGGGCATGATGCTGACGGCGGTGCTGCCGCAAGTTCCGTGGCTCTTCCTGCCGCCTGTCGGCGGCTATCTGCTAGACGCAATGGGGTTGACCGGGATGCGCGCCTCCTTCCTCCTATCGGGCATAATATCGGCGATCGTGGCTCTGCTCAGGATGAGGTTGTTGGTCGAGACAGCTCCGGTGCAGGAAATGCCGACCCGGGAGTTGCTCAAGGCCATGGCGGGATCTCTGGCCTTCTGGAGGGGGTTTAAGGCGCAAGACCCCGTGGTCAAATACGTCTTGATCCTCGGGCTTGCCGTGAACGTTGCAGCCGGCTAGGGCCAACGACGACATCAACCGGTAGGGGAGGCTCAAGAGGAGCGCTAGCGATACGCTTCGCCTCTTCACGCGAGTCCATGGGCGTGAGTGAAAACTTCCTACAGTGTTGATGTACGCGGCGGTATTGCTCGTCGCATCGGGTTATTTAGCGGTGCTCACAAGCTACCGCATAAAGTCGCAAGCCTTGATCTTGCCCTATAACTTGTGCGCGAGGCCTCATCTGGATCTGATCTCGCTTGCGGCCGTAGCTGCGGGTTTCATCAACGGAGTAGCCGGCCTCTCGCTATGGGCGGCCAGAATAAGGAAGGGATTAGATCTATATATATGGATTATTGGACTCGTAGCTACGCTATATTTAATCTATTTATCGATAATATAGAATCAACCTTTATATTGTGCGCGGAGCGGGCTCGCGTGGATATCCACTTGGCCGTGGCGTCGTCGGCCGACACGCCCGAGGACGTCAAGAGGGAGTACCGCGAGGAGTACAGCGAACAGCTCACAAAGTTGGGCGCCTCGATAACCCCCGATTCCGATACGGCGTTTATAGTAGTGCTCACGGGCGGGGCCGAGAACGAGATCTTGGCGGCGTCCAGGCGATACAACGTGCTTCTGGCATGGCCCCATTACAACTCCTTGCCGTCTGCGCTGGAGGCGCTCGCTGCGTTGAGGGATTCGGGCAGGTACGCCAAGCTTATAACGTTGGAGAGGCCCGGCCAACCTCTCGACGAGAGGGCCGTGAGGGCCTTGAGGCTCATAGAGCTGATCAAGCGGGGCGCGCCGCGCTTCGGGCTCGTGGGGGCGCCGAACTCTTGGCTCGTCTCCAGCAACATGGTGTTGGTCGTCGTTGACCAGATAGGGCTCGAGGAGAGCCTCGCGGGTTTGGACCCGAGGACGGGGCTCGAGGATGCCAGGAAGCTTATATCTGGCGCCATCTCCAGCGAGTTCTCGGAGGCGCAGATAGCGCCGATGGCGGCGTACGCCAAGAGGCTGGCTGAGATGGCCGAGAAGAGGGGATGGGACGGCCTCACCTTGGGCTGCTGGTGCTTCGATAGGGAGGCGATAAGGAGGCTCGGCTGGACCCCCTGCATCTCGCTCGCCTTGTTGAACCAGATGGGCATACCGGCCGCTTGCGAGGGCGATATGAGGGCTCTGTACTCCATGTACGTCCTCTCGAGGCTATCCGGCGGGCCCGCGTGGATGGGCAACGTGAACTTGGCCGAGGGCGATCTCCTGGTCCTCACCCACGACGGGGCGCCGCCCATGATCGCCGATAAGTACTCCATAGTGAAGCGCATGGGCACAGGCGCGCCGGCCGCCATAAGGGCGGCCTTCGCCTCGGGCCTCACGGCGACGCTCCTCAGGGTATCCGCCGACCTCAAGAGGGCGCTCCTCCTGAAGGGCGTCACGGTGGAGGCGGAGAGGATAGAGGCGTGTAATACCCAAATAGGGCTTAAGCTCCTCGTCGGATCAGCCAAGGACGTGCTCGAGGCGGGGCTGGGCAACCACTTAGCGTTCGTCCTCGACGACGTGTACGACGAGGTCAAGGAATATTTAACGTACATGGGAGCTAAGGTGGTGCCGTGATGACTCCTTCCGCTGGGAATCGGTGGCCGCAGAAGTTAACGGCTGACGGCCGTCGGGGGATATGGACTTAGGCGCGCTCCTCTGGATCGTCCTCTGGCTGTTATCCCTCTGGGGTTCCTTGACTTTAGTTAAAGGACGCCCCGTCAACCCGTTGCTCGTGCTCCTCGCGTCGATCCTCGCCCCCATCCTCTTCGTCGTGGGCTTCTTGATAGGCATTGCGGCATCGGCGGCTCTGGCAGTGGTCTTCCCGCCCGTCGTGCTCTTGGCCTTGCCCCTCGCCTTCCTTCTAGGCGTATTGCTGGCGTTAGGCGTGGTTTCGGCCTTGACAGGCGTGGGCATGCTGAGAGCCTTGGCGGCTGTGCTATTGGCAACTTTGATAACCACGTTGGCCTCCTACCTCGTATGGCACACGGCGACGCCGCCGCAGATAGCTAAGCCGCAACGGATATTGCCTTTTTAGACGCATTCGTACCGTACGGCTTTGCTTAAAACCTTGAACACTAGGCAACGCCTCTCGACGCCGGTACATGTGCCTTTACAATATCATCTCAGTCCACGAAACACTCGATCTCGTACATTTCTGCACCTATGTCAGAGCTCTTGATCCCCACGCCATATACCAGCGCCGCCACCAGCAACTCGATCGGGCTGAAGCCGTCCGGCGCCCTACAGCCATTTACGAAAACACAGTCTTTCGTGTACTTAGCCACTATGCGTTTCATTAACTAAAATGGATTTGATCGCTACGGCCGCGCTCCTGGCGGTCCTCATAGGGGTCTAACACGATGCGGCCGCCATCTCGGCCGTACTAATAGAACGATGAGGATGTAACTTATCTCATTTTTAGCTGTTTTCAGAATAAGCAATCATTAAATGTATAAGCATATTCGTCCAGAGACCTCTTGGGGAACGCTCCCTTAATTTAGACGACCGGAGCTGGGGGAGCGCTTAATATACCCGATATAGCCCTACATGGACTTAGCGGCTTTGACCGTATTGCTGGCCGTCTTCATAGGCGCTTGGTACAGCTTAGCGACGGTTCTCGGCCGCAGGGTTAACGCAAACGCAGCCAGGAGGTGCGGGGTGTGCGACATCAAGAGGTTTCTAGCGACGGGGACGTCCTACTTGGTCGAGATGGAGTGCGGATGGGCCAAATACGTCGGGGTGTTCGTCCAGAGGCTTCCGTGGGATAACCCGTTCAACTTAGCGGCCAGCTTGATAGCCAGGAGGAGGCCCCTCGCGCTCGTCAAGATCGACGTGGGGAGGCCTCCGCCTTGGTCCTTCGACATGTCGGCGAAAGGCGCATTGGGCCCTGCTGAGAGAGTGGACGGTTGCTACGTCGTCGGGAGGGCCGTCCCCAAGGCGCTCTTGGCAGAGCTGGCGGACGCTTGTGCGAAGCTGGGCATTGCGCGCATCTCTGCCGGAGGGGGGTACATCGAGATATATATGCCCTTGGATAACTGCAACCTCGCTATACAAATATCGAAAACAATCATTGAGATTTTAGGGAAATACATAAAGAAGTAATGCTTAAAAAGAAGAGTTGAGCAAGCTCTATGGGCTTCTTAGATACGCCGGCCCCCTATGTATTGGCCGGGTTGGCGCTGTATTTTCTCACGTACATGACTTACTCCAAGTATATCGACAAGAGGATCTGGAACGCCGATCCCAATAGGCCGACGCCTGCTAAGCTGTATTTCGACGGCGTTGAGTACTTCCCCGTGTCTAAATATGTACTCTTCGGCTACCAGTTCAAATCGGTGGCGGCCCTCGGCCCCATTGTGGGCCCACTAACCGCCGTGTTGTTTTACGGCTGGGTCCCCGCGCTCCTTTGGGTAATATTCGGCAATATGTTCATCGGCTGGGTGCAGGACTACAGCGCAATGATGATGTCGATACGGAGCGAGGGCCGCTCCATGGGCCCCATCACGTATAAGCTACTCGGCGGTAGAGCCAGGACTATCTTGTTGGTGTATTTGGTGTTCTACCTAATAATCATCACCGCCGTCTTCGAGTGGGTCATTATCGATGTCCTCAACAGAGTGCCCGGCACCTTCGTGGCCGTGCTCTTCGTCCTCCTAGGCGGCGTGGTGTTCGGCCAAATGGTCTTCAGGGCTAGGATGAGCGTATTAACCTCTACCATTGTGGCGTTGCTCATCGTCTTGATAGGCTATTTCTTCGTCACGTTGGTGCCGCTGGCCCGCAACCCGCCCACCAACTTCCTCGATAACCCAGCCTACTTGTCGCAGTTTCCGGCTCCGCCCGGCACCAACCCGGCTGCCCTCACTTGGCCCGGCACCAACACGGCCCTCTTCTGGCTCGTCGTAATCTCCGTATTGTACTTCGTTGCGGCGATAACGGTCATGCCCAAGTTCTTATTGCCCACAGTATATGTCGGATACCTGCCCTCGATAATAGCCCTGGTGCTAGTCCTCCTGGCGGCCATTGTAAGCCCTCTGACAGGTTTGACGATACAGCAGAAGGCCATAGGCTCCCTCTTCGTGGATCCTCTGGAGAACCCGCAGGGAGGCCCTATATGGCCCATACTCTTCGTCACCATCGCGTGCGGCGCCATCTCGGGCTGGCACAGCCTCGTCTCGTCGGGCTTGACCTCCAAACAGCTGGAGTACGAGACCGACGCTTTGCCGGTCGGCGGCGGGGCCATGATGACCGAGGGGGCCGTCGCTCTGTCGTCCATAGCGGCCATGATGGTGCTCGCGACGCCGCCCGCCGGGGCCGCCGCCTATGTGACCGGCGCTACCATGCTTACGTCTAGGATGCTACACGTCGATCCGGTCTTCATGAGTATCCTATACGGCATATTCATAACGGTCATGGGCTTGATCACCTCTATGCTGTTCGTCAGAGTGTTCAGGCTGACCATGGCGGAGCTATTCGAGGGATCGATACTCGGCAATAAGTACGTGGCGACGCTCTTGATACTGGTACTGGCGGGCTTCCTGGCCTTCGTGGGCTCTTGGACTAACTTGTGGATATTCTTCGGCGGCACGAACCAGCTTCTGGCCGGCCTCGCGTTGCTCCTAGTAGCGATATTCTTGACGAGCCAGAAAAGGCCGAGCGCTTACGTCTTCATACCCGGCATATTCATGGCCATAACAACCCTCGCGGCGCTGGCTTGGGAGACCTACGTCTACGGCCTCTATGCTTGGCTCAACAAGCCCATAGGAGTTCAAGTCGCTGCGGCCAAGCTCTACGGTCCTTGGGTCGTGAGCATATCCAACTACATATCGGCGGCCTTCGGCGCCTTGCTCCTCATATTAGGAATTATAATGACATACTACTTGATCTCAGGCTGGCTTAAGTATAGAAAAGAGGGCGCAAAATAGGGCAATTTTAAAAACCCCTTCTCTTTTTCTTTTGTGGGCATCCTGGGCAAGATAAGGGAGGTTATCGAGGGGATGGCTATCCACGGGCAAGCCACCTCGATACTCAGAATCAAGGCCCAGATAGACAACCTCTTCATGATAATCACTCTGGGCGACATGTTGGGCATACCGTTGCTTCCGCCCTACTACTCGCTCAGGCTGTTGCCGTATATGTACCCTAACATACAGACGTGGAAGATGTACATGCTGAGGGAGAGGGACGTGACCGATAGGATAGCATGATAGGCCTTAAGGGACTTCTGGAGAGGAGGCCGAAGCTCAAGGTGCTGATCTACGCCGGCAAGGGCGGCCTCGGCAAGACCACGTTGAGCGCCGCCTCATCGCTTCTGCTCTCCAAGGAGAAGAAGGTGCTCGTATTCAGCACCGATCCCCAAGCCTCCCTCAGCGACGTCTTCGAGAGGGACGTGTTCGGCAAGGGCGAGGTGAAGATCGCCGAGAACCTATACGTCTTGGAAATAGACGCCGATAAGAGGATCAACGAATACGTGGCGTCGATCAAGAAAAAGATAATCGACATGTACAAGCTGGATAAGCTGCCCCCCGATCTCGAGGAGTACATCGACAGCGCCGCGGCGGAGCCCGCCATGTACGAATCGGCTGTGTACGACGCCATGGTCGACGTAGTGGCCGAGGGCAAGTACGACTACTACATCTTCGATATGCCGCCCTTCGGCCACGGCATACGCATGATAGCGATGGCGGACGTGTTGAGCCAATGGGTCGAGAAGATAACCGAGCTGAGGAAGCAAGCTTACGAATACGGGAGGGTGGCCGCGTCGTTGAAGAGGGCTAAGCTCACCTACGAGGACGAGATACTGAACGAGCTCCAGTACATAAGAAATAGGATAGTGGCGTTCCGCAACATCATCGCCAACAAGGAGACGGCCGCGCTCATGGTCGTGGTGACCCCCGAGAGGATGAGCATACTAGACACCGAGAAGGCCTTGGAGATGTTCTCGTCTCTTGGCCTCGAGGCGGCCGGGATAGTGGTCAACCAAGTGTATCCGCCCGAGTTGGCCAAAAGGCCCGAGACGCCCGAGTACATCAAGAACAAGATAGAGGAGCAGAGGAAATACATGGACGAGATCAAGCGGAAGTTCGGCGATATGGTCATATCCGTAGTGCCGATGTTGAACAGGGAGCCCAAGGGGCTCGAGGCGTTGTCGATAATAGCCAAGGAGTTGTGGTCGCCCAGCAGAGCCCTCGAGGATTACATATGAAGGCGCTCCTCGACACCAAGACCAAGTTCTTCTTCTTCGGCGGCAAGGGCGGCGTCGGCAAGACCGTCGTCTCGGCGGCCACGGCGTTGTACTTCGCCGAGAGGGGCGAGAAGACGCTGTTGGCCAGCTTCAACCCGGTCCACTCGCTCTCCTCGCTGTTCGGCCAGGACCTAAGCGGCGGCGCCGTAAAGCGGGTCTCCGGCGTCGACAACCTATACGCCGTGGAGGTCGAGATAGGCGATGTGGTGGAGAGATACAAGGAGCGCGTGTCTGCCTTGTTGAGGGAAATATTCAAGTGGGCCGAGCTCCCCGTCGATACGAGGCCCCTCGTCGAGATAGCGACGACGAATCCCTCGTTTCACGAGGCGGCCACGTTCGACAAGATGATGGACATAGTGCTCAACGAGGGGAAGGACTACTCCCGCATAGTGTTCGACATGGCGGCCGTGGCAAACGCCGTGAGGCTCATAGGCCTCTCGAAGCTCTACGGGCTTTGGCTGCAGCGCACGATAAAGATGAGGCAGGAGGCCCTCTCGTTGAAGTACCAGCTGGCCTTCCGCAAGGAGAAGGTTATGGAGGAGATAAGGAAGGACCCCGTCCTCAACGACTTGATATCGCTACAAGAGCGCTACTCCAAGGTGAGGGAGATCTTGAGGGATCCCGAGAGGACCAAGTTCGTCTTCGTGACGATACCGACGGTTCTCTCCATCTCGGTGGTCAAGAGGTTCATAGACATGGTAAAGGCCTACGAGATACCCATCGGGGGCGTCGTCGTCAACATGGTGATCCCGCCGGAGGAGATAGAGAGGGACGCCACCGGCTTCCTCAAGTCCAAGGGCGAGGAGCAGGCCAGGAATTTGGAGCTAATAGACAAGTACTTCGGCCCGCTGGTGCTCAGCCGGGTTAGGCTGTTCCCCGAGGAGGTCGTGGGCTTGGATAGGCTTAGGCAGTTCATGAGGGAGCTCGTCAAATGAAGCTGAAGCGAATACTCCACGATCTCCTCTTCGGGGCGTTCCTCCTGGATCTATACAGGGAAACCGCCAAGGCCCACAAGCAACTCCTCACGGTCACCGAGTTCTTGGTCTTCGGCGAGTTCGTGGGCGTGCCCCTTCTGTCTACGTACTACGCCTTGAGGCTGCTCCCCTACTTCGTCGACGATTTGTACGAGTTCAAGAAGGAGTTAATGAAGGAGAGGGACGTCTTCGAGGAGCTGTCGGAGGTGCATGTCCACTGAGGACTACTCCTGGCACGCCATAGCGGTCGGCAACAGCCTACTGGGAGTCTACAACTTCTTGGTGCTGGCGGCGCCTCCTCACTGGAAGGTGATCGTGATGCCCATGGCGTCGGACGTCTTCTCCTACGTCTCGAAAGACGGCGCTAAGTGGGTCAGAGACGGCGAGGTGAAGCACTTCGTCAAGGCCGGCTCCAAGTTCTACGAGCTGGAGATAAAGGTCAAGCCCGGCAACAAGCTGGAGCAAGAGGGCGAGCCTATCGATTTCGGCGAGCATAGGGGGTTCTACCGATTGAAGAGGGAGGGGCTGATCAAGAAGTCAGAGACATTGGTGGTCGAGGCGTACTGCCCCGAGACCGACAGGACTATAACGGTGAAGCTGAAGGGCGATGCGCCCCCGCTGGAGATCTTGAAGTATTTCAAATTCAGCCGTTGCCACTAGGCCCTCTCCCACACGGCGAGGTAGTAGGGGGATCTCGAGATCTGCCTGATCTTGAGCAGCCCGGCCGCGGCGAGGAGGTCGTCGATATCCTTGGCCGTGAAGAAGGCGTTTGCCCCGCTCCATGAAAACAACGCGGCCAACGACGGCAAGCTCGCCGCGTCCACGTTGCCCACGACGATCTTGGCGCCAGGCCTTAGCCTCTCGGCCAAGCACAACAGCTCCTTGTAGGGGTTGGCGAACCAGTGCAGGGACTCGAGGAGGGCGGCCGCGTCGAAGGACGCCTTGGTTATGGCGCACGCGTCGGGCGCCAGCTCGGCGTACGTGACGCCCATCTCGGCCAAGTCCTCGAGGGCTTCTCTGCTCTTGTCGTAGCCGTATATTTCAAGCCCGAGCCGCCCCAGCTCCTCGAGCGCTGGGAAGACTTCGCCGATATAGGGCGCCACGACGCGGCCGGATGCGGACCTCCCGAGAACCTCGGCGTATGACTGGACGATGACGGAGTACCACTGGGAGGACACCGCGGAGATCCTCAACAAATAAGCCATCTCCTCCATCCTCCGAAGGGACCTCGTCACGGCCTCGTGGAACTCCGCGAACTGAGCGCCGAGCGGCGAGGCCAACGCGGGAACCTTCACGTCTCTGCGCGGGCGCCCCCTCTCGTCCACGAAGCCTCCTGCCAGCAGAGCTCTGAGGAGCGGGTCCCTTAACTTCTTGTCCTCCAGCTGTTTCAACCACGCCAAGGCGTAGCCGGCGCTGACCGCTGCGAGGTCCTTGGCCGACCCTATCAGCGCAAGCCTCCTCTGAAACGCCAGCGATCTCTCGTCTTGCGAAAATAGATCCGCCATCAGCTGCCGAGCGCCGACTTTATCCTCGCGGCTAGCTCCTTGGGATTGCGCACGGGGCCGCTGTGGACCAGCTTGCCGTCGGCGAGCACCAGCGGGATTCTGCCGGTCTTATGCTTAATCATCAGGTAAAGCCCCCTCAAGGACATTGGGCTCGTGAACTTCACCGGGATACCCCCCAGCATGCTCAAGGCCGCCATCAACGACGCGA
>DANS01000032.1:14969-35749 GCA_002497345.1 Thermoproteus sp. UBA157 | reverse complement strand
CTAGCGACCTCATCGCATGTTCTACAGACGCCAATCCTCGCCGGCACAAACGCAACTATTTCCAGCACATGCATAATTTTTCTAGCAATTTATATGATCTATGATGCTGAGAGCGGGCCGTGTTGCTGAGGGGTCGACGGCCGAGAGATTAAATAGTAACATCAGAATCCCTCCATGATACCCATATCCGTCATGGTGGCGGGATCCGGCACCACGTCCTTTAGAATCAAGGGCAAATACGGAGTGGGCAAGCCGAGCAGCTTCGCTGCGCCGCTGAGGCCCGCGGTCACTTGGAACATAACGAGGCGGTGCAATTTGAAGTGCATTCACTGCTACGTCGACGCGGGGCCCCGCGATCCGGGGGAGCTCACCACGGAGGAGGCCATGGACGTGGTGGACCAGATGGCGGAGGTGGGGGTGCCCATGGTCATATTCTCGGGCGGCGAGCCCCTCCTTAGGGAGGACCTCTTCCAAATCGCCGAATATGCCGGGAGCAAGGGCATAAAGCTCGTGCTCTCGACCAACGGCACCCTGATAACCAAGGAGGTGGCCAGGAGGCTCAAGGACCTCGGCTTCTACTACGTGGGCATTAGCTTGGACTCAATCGACGAGTCCTATCACGACGCGTTCAGAGGCGTCAGGGGCGCCTTCGCGGCGACTTTAACCGGCATAAAAAACGCGGTGGAGGCGGGCCTAGACGTGGGCCTCCGCTTCACCGTAACGTCGAGGAATATAGAGGAAGCGCCGAAGTACATAGACTTCGCAGCGTCTCTGGGCGTCAAGAGGATCACCTTCTACCACTTGTCCGCGGCCGGCCGCGCGCAGAAGATGGAGAGGGATTGGTACTACAAGCCGGAGCAGTACAAGGCGTTTATGGAGGCCTTGATCGACTACGCGAGGAAGTACTCCGGCATCTTGGAGATAGAGACCACGCTGGCCCCATACGACGGCATATACATAGCCCAGAAGCTCGGCGGCTCCGAGGAGTATCTGAAGTTCGTGGAGTCGGCGGGCGGTTGCGGCCGGAAGATGATCTCGATCTACCCCAACGGGGACGTGTACCCCTGCCAGTTCCTCGACTTCTACAAGCTCGGCAACGTGAAGGAGAGGAGGCTCCGCGATATCTTGAAGCCGGAGGTCGTGGAGCCCTTCGTAAACACGGAGAGGTACCTGCGGGGGCCCAAATGCAGCGCTTGTAAGTACAAACAGTACTGCAAGGGAGGGGATCGCGCCAGGGCGTACTACCTAACAGGCGATATATGGGGNNNNGATCTCAAAATATAAGTACAGTACAATGACCAGTCTTACGTGAAGGAGAGGACTATCGCGATCCTATCGGCGTATCTGGGCTGGGTCATGGACGGATACGACGCCTTGCTCGTGACGCCCATTCTCCCCCTACTCGGCTCCTTGTTCTTCCCGGGCCCCTACAGCTACCTCGGCGGTTTGTCGACCTTGGTCGCCACGTTAGTCATGAGACCCCTCGGCTCGGTGGTGATGGGATATGTGGGCGATTGGGCGGGCAGAAGGATCGGGCTAATCGCGACGACGCTCGGCTACTCGCTCTCGGCGTTGGCCGTAGCCGCGATGCCGCCGTATAGCTCCATCGGCATAGCTGCGCCGATAGCGGTGTTGGCGCTGAGGTCCATACAGGGCATCTTCCTGGGAGGAGAGTGGGGGCCCGGAACTGCGATGATAATGGAGTGGAGCGGCTGGAGGGGGGAGATCTCGTCGGCCTTCGCCCAGACCGGCTACCCGCTCGGGGCCCTTCTGGCCAGCTTGGCGTATTCGGCCATGTCGGCCGCCATGGGCCCCGGCTTCGCCGAGTTTGGATGGAGGATATACATGGCGACGGGCGCGGTTGCCGCCCTCTTGGCGTTCGCTTTGAGGTATAGATCGATCGAGTCGCCCTTGTGGAGGAGGCCCAAGAGGAACCCGTTGGCCGCCCTCTTCTTGAGGGAGTCGACCGAGCTGGCCTACGCGATAGTTATGACCACGGGGCTCTTCCTCGTCTACTACTCGACCTACCTCTTGTATTCTCAGTATTTGAAATACATAGGCGCGCCCGCCTTGACGCCTCTGGTGATGACCGCGTCAACTGCAGCGGCCGTGTTGGCGGTTTTCCTAGGCGGCGTGTTGTCGTTGCCGCTCGGCCATAGGGCCGTGTTTATAGGTAGCATGGCGGCCGCCGCGGCCGTCGCTCCCTATGCGCTTATTGTGAACCCAACGCCAGCTTGTTTGATACTGCTAGCGGCTGTGGAGAACTTCGCCATGGGCCTTGTGCCCTACGTTTTGACGAAGAAATTCGGCGTGGAGCACAGGGCAACAGGCTTGGGCGTGAGTTATAATTGGGGGCTCCTAATAGGGGGATGGGCGCCTCTGTTCGTCGGGCTTTTCGGCTCCATGCCGATCGGCATGGTGGCGGTTGCATCGATCGGCGCGTTTATCGCCTCGGTCGGCCTACTGGCCCTTGAGAGGGCCCCATCTGCCTAGCTCCTCCACGGCGTATTTCAGCGCCCTCGCGGCGATCTCCACATCGCTCACCTTTATGGCCTCATCCTCCGTATGGGCCAGCCTAGGGTCGCCGGGGCCGAAGGCGGCCATGTTCTTGGTCAGCGCGATCAATAAGTTGAAATCGGCGGTGCCGTATTTCTTGCTGAGCTTCGGCTCAACGCCGACCTTGAGGAGGCCCCTCACCAGCGCCCTCGCGGCGGGGTTCGTCGGGCTGACCTCGGCCGGATCCGTACAAGTCCTCACGCGCGCGGGCAGCCCCCTCAGGAGCTCCTCGAGCTCTCTGCAACTATGCCCGGGCGGTATCCTGACGTCGAGCACCGCCGTGCATTCGACCGGGACCTTGTTGGGGGCATCGCCGCATTTGACGACTGTAGGCATTACCGAGAAGTCCTCGTACCTCTCGCCGGGCTTCAAGACCTCCCTGACCTTGAGGTAGGCGGCGTACAGCTCCTCGAAGGGGTTGCCGTATATGGGGCTGGACGCGTGGCCGCCCCTCGTGTTGATCCGTAGCTCCACCTTGCCGCCTCCTCTGTAGGCGTAGGCCACGTGGAGGTCGGTGGGCTCGCCGACATAGACGTAGTCGGGTCTCGGAGGCCCCCCTCTGATCAGCTCCTCGGTCCCCGCGCTGTCGTCCTCCTCGGCAGTCACCAGAGCCAAGACCAGCGTGCCGCGAGGCTCGGCGGTCCGGAAGGCCTCTAGATACGCCACGAGGGGTCCCTTGTCGTCTACGGCGCCTCTGCCCTTTACGACCTCGCCCTCGTCTCTCACCTCGAGGGGGCCGACCACGGTGTCCATGTGGGCGTGGAGCCAGACCACGGGCGCCCCCTTCCCCCTCACCGCCACCACGTTGCCGGCCCCGTCTATCCAAGCGTCGTCGGCGTGTTGCTTGACGACGCCTAGGAGGAATCTCGCCAGCTCCCCCTCGCCGTGGGAGGGGCTGTATAAGGAGAGGGCCCTCACCAAGAGCTCCCTCAAGTCCACTGAGCGCTGATGGCCCGTCCTTAAAAAGCTTGAGCTCGCTAAACAAAATTTATATCCGGGATGTCTTTCAACGGCGCTCCGCAAGTTATATATTTCAACCTCCACGCCGTGCACATGAACGCCACAATCCAGATAAAAACGGTCCAGGCAAAGATCCAGCCTAGGGCGTTGCTGGAGTTCTGGTACTCGCTGGACAACTCCTATAGAGTCGTGATAAACACACGCCTGAAGAGGACCGTAGGAACTACCTTCGAGAAGCTCGCGCTAGAGAGACCCGACGAGGTCTACAGCGCACTCGTTAAGGCCATAGGGCCCCACAACGCTGACGTGTTCTTCATGATGTATGTAGACCGGCTCATCAAGGCCTAGCACGAACCAAAAAGCTTATATATAGGGCCGAGCCTGGCCTATATGGAATTTTCGGGGAAAGCGGGGCCAGCGGGGCGAGGGCCGTTATATTATCGGATAGGCCCGAGCTAGGAGAGAGGCTTCTGGCCAAACATCTATCCGCCCGCGGCCTCTCCGCCGACATCATCGATATAACCCAAGCGTTCGTGGAGGGCGGGGACGTGATGGCCTTCATCCGAACAAGGAACCAATACCTAGGCGCATCGTACGCGTCGTTGTTCCGCAAGGCCGTGAACCAGTTCAATGCTATATACAACGCCTTGAACAGGCTGGCTTGGTTGCCCAAGTTCGGCCCAACCTTCGTGGTCCTGTCTAGCGAAGACGTGGTGGAGAAGGTGGACTTCAAGCCGCCTTGGCTTCTGGCGACTGCTTGGCGCTTGGGCCTAGACGGCGTCGTGACCAGCGTGGAGGGCGCCAAGAGCGTCGTGGAGCACCGCAACTACATGAGGAACCCCCTCTCCAAAATAAGCGTGGTCATGCCCAAGCCCAAGGAGGTCAAAAAGGTGTTCGCCGTCGCGGGCTTCGACGGCTTGGCGGGCGAGGTGCTGAGGTATCTGGGCCTTAAATACGCAGAGGTGTCCATAGGAGTGTTCGACGAAGGGGAGCGCGTGATAGACGTCGACCCAATCCCGGAGCTCGACGAGCGCAAGGCCGAGCTGCTCGCAGACGCGGCGCTGGAGGAGGCATGAGGGCTTGCATAGTAGGCGCATCAGGCTTCACGGGCGGAGAGCTGTTGCGCATATTGCTCCAACACGGCGGCGTCGAGGTTATCTGCGCCACCTCCAGGAAGTTCAAGGGGGAGTTCGTATATAGGGTGCACCCCAACTTGAGGGGCTTCACAAACCTCAAGTTCGTGGAGCCCAGCCTCGACGCGGCCTTGAAGGCGGACGTGGTCTTCCTGGCGTTGCCTCACGGCGAGTCGGTCAAGTGGGTTCCCCAGCTGTACGAGCACGGCCTAATGGTGGTCGATCTGGCGGCCGACTTCAGGCTGAAGGATCCCTATGCGTACGTGGAGTGGTACAAATGGCCGCAGCCGCATCCCTATCCCGATTTGTTGAAGAGGGCGGTTTACGGCCTCCCAGAGCTCCACAGAGACGAATTGCCCGGGGCTAAGCTCATAGCGTCTCCCGGATGCACGGCGACGGCCTCCATACTGGCGCTGGCCCCTCTGGCGAAACACGGCCTCCTGGGCTCGATCCCGCCCGTGATCGACGTGAAGATGGGCTCCTCGGGGGCCGGAGCCGAGGGCTCCGTGCTCGACATGCACAGCCACCGCACCTACGTCATAAGGCCCTACGAGCCGGTGCACCACAGACACGCCGCGGAGGTGGAGCAAGAGCTCTCCAGGCTGGCGGGGAGGAAGATCGAGGTCGCATATACGCCCCACGCCGTAGACGCCGTGAGGGGGATATTGTCCACGGCGCACGTGTTCGTCGAGAAGGACGTGGACGAGCAGACCTTGTGGAGGGCGTACAGGTCCATGTACGGCGATTCGAAGTTCGTGAGGATAGTCAAGGACAAGCTGGGGCTCGCGAGATACCCCAACATAAAGTACGTGTTGGGCACGAACCTAGCAGACGTCGGCTTCGAGATAGACGCGAGGATGAGGAGGGTGGTGGCCTTCTCGGCCATAGACAACTTGGTCCGCGGCGCGGCGGGGCAGGCCGTGCAAGCGTTCAACATAGCGGCGGGCTTCCCCGAGGAGCAGGGACTTAGGTACATACCCCCGCACCCCATATGATAGTCGTCAAGATAGGGGGCTCGGTCATATGCAAGGACCCCTCGCGCGTCGTGGAGGACCTCGCCAAATACGCAGAGGAGGCCGTGGCGGTGCACGGAGGGGGCTGCGCCGTCAACGAGCTCATGAAGGCGCTGGGGATACAGCCCAAGTTCTTGACGCATCCAGGCGGCGTTGTGAGCAGGTACACAGACGGCGAGACCTTGAGGGCTTTCGTGATGGCCATGAGCTGGATCAACAAAACGCTGGTGGCGTCCCTCATAGCGAGGGGGGTAACCGCCGTGGGGCTCACAGGCGCCGACGGCCTAGTGGTCAAGGCCAAGAGGAAGGAGAGGGTGTTGGTCGTCGACGAGAGGGGCAGACAGAGGGTCGTAGACGGCGGCTATAGCGGAAGGGTCGTAGACGTCGACGTCAAGGCGTTGCTGCCGCCTCCGCTCAAGGTGCTGGCGCCCATAGCAGCCTCGGAGAGGGGCGAGCTGCTCAACGTCGATGGGGACCAGATGGCCTTCGAGATAGCGGCTAGGCTGGGCGCCAAGCTGGTCATACTAAGCGACGTGGACGGCGTCATCGTAGGCGGCAGAGTCGTCGAAAGGCTCACGCCCGAGGAGGCCGAGGAGCTCGCCAAATCCGAGGAGGTGAGGGGCGGGATGAAGCGCAAGCTCTTGGCCGCTGCCGAGGCCGCGAGGAGGGGCGTGGAGACGGCGATCTACAACGGCTTGGCCGAGCGCCCCATAACAAAAGCCCTATCTGGCGCCGGCACTCATATTCTTCCATAGAGGAGAAAAGTTTAAATATTAAGTAAAAATTCTAGTTTATGGAAAAGGTAAAATTAACTGCAATATGTAAAGTCTGCGGTAGCGAGATAGAGCTCCCCGAGGACGTGATGGACGGCGAAATAACCTCGTGTCCCACTTGCGGGACCAGGTACATCGTTAGGCTGAAGGACGGGAAGGTAGATCTGGAGGAGTTCAGAGGAGACGTCGAGGATTACGGGGAGTGAACCCCTCTTTTTTCGGAACTTTTATAAACCTCCTTTATGGGAGGCCCATGCCATCGGGGCGAAGATAAGCAGAATAGTGCTGGCGTATTCGGGCGGTCTCGACACGACCATCGCCATAAAGTGGCTCGCCGAGAAATACAATGCCGAGGTCGTAACGGTGACGGTGGACGTCGGTCAAGAGGAGGATTTTTCCGAGATCGAGTCGAGGGCCTATAAGGCGGGGGCCGTCAAGCATTATACGGTAGACGCCAAGAGGGAGTTCGCGGAGGAGTACATAGGGAGGGCTGTCTTAATGAACGGCATGTACGAGGGCAAATACCCGTTGGGAACGGCGTTGGCCAGACCGCTCATAGTCGAGAAGGTCGTGGAGGTCGCCAGGCGGGAGGGGGCGGACGCCATAGCTCACGGCAGCACCAGCAAGGGGAACGACCAAGTCAGATTCGACGTGACCGCCAAGGCGCTGGCGCCTGATTTGCAGATCTTGGCGCCGGCCAGGATGTGGGGCATGGGCAGAGAGGAGGAGGTCGAATACGCCAGAAGGCGCGGCATACCGGTACCGGAGGCCCATAAGAAATACAGCATTGACGAGAACCTCTGGAGCCGCTCCATAGAGGGCGGGCCGGTGGACGACCAGAGGGCTGAGCCCCCCGAGGACGCCTTCAAGTGGACGATCCAGCCTGAAAGAGCCCCCGACCAGCCCACATACGTCGAGATAGAGTTCTCGGGCGGATTGCCGAGATCCATCAACGACGAGAAGATGGACATGGCGTCGCTCGTGAGGTCCTTGAACCAGATAGGCGGCGCCGCGGGCGTCGGCAGAATAGACCACATAGAGAGCAGGCTAGTCGGCTTCAAGAGCCGGGAGGTCTACGAGGCGCCCGCCGCCGTTATACTCTACGAGGCGCATAGAGATCTGGAGAAGCTGGTACTCACGCCGCGGGAGCTCAGGTTTAAACACAACGTGCTCGATCCGGCTTGGGCCGATCTGGTATACCAAGGCCTTTGGGTGGAGCCCCTCAGATACTCGATCGAGGCGGCCGCAAGGGAGATGGAGAAGTGGGTCGAGGGATGGGTCAAGGTGAAGCTCTACAAGGGGTCTGTCCAAGTAGTCGCCAGGGATTCCAGATACGGCACGTACAGCAAGGAGCTGGCAGACTACTCCAAGGGCTGGTACCCCACCGATGAAGAGGCCAAGGGCTTCATAGAGATATGGTCCCTGCACAGCATTACAGCTTTGGAGAAAAGAAGAAATAAATAAAATATTAATTCTTTATACAATATTTTTATAAAAATAAATGAATTATAACTAGTTATTCTGTGCATTAACTTATATATAGATTGATAATATCCTGGGAGGCGTAAAAACTATATAAAGGGGAAGCTAACCCACGACGATGGGGCAACGCAAACTCTCATCGGTCGTCTGCCCGAATTGCAAACGCCCGGTCAAGCCTCAAGAGTGCAATAGGAAGGCCCTCTCTAAGAGATACGTGCTGGTCACTTATTGTTGCCCTCGTTGCGGCGCGGAGCTCCTCACGGAGCATTTAGAGATCGCCTAGACGAGGGGGCGAATATATAGACCATCGCGCTTTTTATATAGTTGGAGCATTTTTTAGGCCGAATCGGAACGTCCGTGAGGATCGCCCTATTGTTGCACGGCTCGCGGGATCCCAAATACGTCGACTCGGTGGAGGCCTTCGCCAAGAGGCTGGGGGTGGGGTACGCGTTCCTCAAGGACTTCGAGAGGAGGCCCGGCGTTGTGTACGTGCCGGTCTTCGTGGCGAGCGGCGGGGACTACAGAAGGGCCGTCCAGCTCTCGGGCTCGTCGGTGCCCCCGCTCGTCAGATGGCCGGGCTTTGGGGAATACCTCAAGTCCCTGGGCGCCGACGTATATATATTCCACGGAGGTGACGACGAGGAGTACATATCGGACGTGCGGTCGTTAGGCCTCCCCTACGCGTTTCTGGAGGGGGCCCCCTCGATAGGCCCCGAGTCGTGCGGCGGCACGGCTGCGCCCGTGGTTCTGACGAGGGGGGTGATCTATGAGAGGATTGAGGCCGCATGGAGAAGCGCAGGTTGCGGAGGCGAGCTGCTCCCGCCGTTATTCGAGCAGGAGGAATTCGCCGCCTACTTCTCAAGGGCGTTGAAGCTGCTCCTCGCTGGCGGCTATTCTGATGAGCTCCTGCCTATATAGCTCGGCCACCTTTTGATATCTCTTGACAAATTCCTTAAGAGCGGCTCTGCAGTCGCCCAGAGAGGCGCAGAGCTTGTCGACGGCCCTGCAGAGGACGTAGCAAGCGCCGGGCGGACCTAGGCGGACCGAGGCGGAGTACAAGGACCTTAGGAGCTCCGGCTCTCCCTCGGCCACATCGACCGGGAAGGAGACGCCGCAGATCGAGGCGCAGTCCATCACATGTTCTCTACCAGCGTTGCTATGTATTTGCCCACCTCGTCGGTGGCGGCGCGCCCTCCGACGTCGGGGGTGGAGATCCCGCGGCGCAGCGCCTCCTCCACGGCCCTCCTGATGGCCGATGCGGCGTCCTGGCGGCCCATCCACTCGAACATCATAGCGGTCGACAGTATCGTGGCCACCGGGTTGGCCACGTTCCTCCCCGCTATGTCGAACGCAGCGCCGTGTACCGGCTCGAACATCGCCTTCGAATCTCCTATATTGGCGGATGGCGCCAGCCCCAAGCTCCCGGCCACTTGGGCGGCCAAGTCGGTGAGTATATCGCCGTATTGGTTCGTGGTCAAGACAACGTCGAAGCGCGCCGGGTTGCGCACGAGCTCCATGGCGGCCGCGTCCACGTACATCTCCTCGACCTCAAGCCCCTTCAGCTCCTCCTTAGCCACGTCTCTGAAGAAGGCGTCAACGACTCTGAGCACGTTGGACTTGGTCACGATGGTTACCTTCCTCCTCCTCATCTCGGCGTATTTCCTGGCCATCCTCGCGACCCTCCTGGTGCCCTGTCCCGTTATCACCTTAAGCGCTATCGCCACATCGCCGATCTTGTACTCGGCGCCCACGTAGACGTCCTCCACGTTCTCCCTCACGAATACGCAGTCTATCGGCTTAATCGAGGGGACGCCAGGCAAGCTCTTGGCCGGCCTTATGTTAGCGTAGAGGACGTACTTCATCCTTATCGCCGATGTGACGTCGTAAGCGGTCTCGCCGACTGGCCCCTTGAGTATAGCGTCGGCCAAGTCGACGACGCGCCACGCCTCGTCGGGCATGGCCTTGCCGTATTTCCTCAAGGCGCCGTCGCCGGCCTCGACGAACTTCATCTCCAAGGGGATCGAGAACTTCCGAGCGGCGGCCTCGACGACCCTCACGGCCGCCGACACGACCTCGGGACCGATCCCGTCGCCCGGTATAACCGCCAAGCGCATGTAGCGACAGCTGAGCCGTTTTTAATTATTGCCGCAGAACGCCTCAGCCAGCAAGCGGCGCGCGTTCGCCACGTCGCGGCGCCTGGAGACGACGCCTTTGTTCCTCACCACGAGGGCTCGGGGGTTGGGCCCGGCCAGCCGCGTCGGGATGATCAACAAGGCATTTTCGGCCGAGAGGAGCCGCTCGAGGGCGGCGCCGAGCGCCCTCGCGTAGTTGCCCGGCAGAAACGCCACGATGAACCCGTACCTCTCGAGGAGCTCCGCGGCCCTCTCGGGCACCCTCCTCGCCGCGGCCCACGCCCTAAGTTCCTCCTCGTTCATGTCGTTGAGCGTGGCCTCNNCGGCGCTTATTAGCCCGTACCTAGCGCTGAGCGCGAAGAGATCCGCCTCCACGCAACCCCTCAAGCCGTCCACTAGCCCGCTCACCCATTTGAAGGAGCCTCCGTACATCTCAGCGGCGGGCTTGACGAATTCGGCGAGCGCCTCTCTGTAGTCGGCCTCCCTCTCTAGGTCCATGCCGGGGATGCCCAACCCGGCCGAGGCCAAGGCCGCCCTCACGGCGTCCCAGTCCACGTTCTTTGACTTAGTGCAGTGGGTCAACACCAAGAGCCGATCCCCGCGACGCCTCCGCCGTATCTCTAAGGCCGATATCTCCTCCCAAGTAACTACCGGCATCCNNNATCCCGCCGCGCCATCTCGGAGACTTACCCGGGGACGCGTAATCGCGCATCCACGCCGGAGCTCTCCGAGACCGGCCGTTGCAGATCGTCCGGCGTGCAGTATGGGGGGCCTAGTAACGCATTATTGTGACAAGAGCTTATGGCCCAGCTTGGATAGAGCGGCGGCCTTCTAGGCCGTAGGTCGCGGCTCAAAAATCCCATCGCCGTTTTCTTGAAGCTCGCCCAGCTTTTTAACGCCAGCGTTGCCGTTAGGCGAAGACATATATACTCACATATATCTTGATCCTCATGGAAAAGATTCGCACCAGCATATATATCGACGCGGCCGTGTGGAGGAGGCTCAAGGAGGAGGCGGCGCGGGAGGGAGTAGACGCCTCCCAAATGCTTGAGAGGATTCTGCGGGAGTACTTCGCCGAGGTGCCCGCCGCCTCTGAGGAGCTGGACTTCGACCCGGTGGATCTAGGGGTGGCGGCATCGGCGGTGGTGAGGGAGATGAGAGATGAGGCTATATCTTGACACCAGCGCGTTGGTCAAGAGGTATATCAAGGAGCCGGGCTCGGACAGAGTGAAAAAGATGTTCGTCGATGCCTACAACGGAGACGCCTTGTTATACGCCAGTATTTTCAACATCGGGGAGGCCATGTCGGCTATGCACAAGGCGACGAGGAAGGCGGGGAGGCCGGACGTGTATCCGGTGCTCCGGGGGAGGTTGCTGGGCGATGTGAGGAGGCTGACGAGGCTCGGCGCGATGAGGCTCGTTCCGTTGACAGTAGCTCTAATTCTCGACGCGGGCAAATACGTGGAGAGGCACGGGCTCTATATCGCAGACGCCTTGCAGATAGCCTCGGCCGCCAAGGCGCAATCCCCCCTCGTCACAGGGGACGAAAAACTCTGCAACATCGCGGCGCGAGAGGGGGTGGAGTGCCTCCTCGTGTAGCCCACAACGGCGGCTATCCTCGAGCCGTCGAAGCGGAGCGCCCTATGGCCACTCCCTCCGACGTTCACCGCCCAATGAACCTAGTCACGGCACAAGAGGCGGTGGATGAGGCTAACTTCCAGCTCTTCAGTCGTGGCGGTATTGGCGGAGGTGAGAACGTCTGGAGGGATTAGCTCAAGGCGGACCGGGAGAGCCTCTCGGCTGCCTCCCTCAATACCTGCGCCTCTCTATGAAGCTTCTTAGGTCGGAGACGGCCGCGTCAAGCGCGGCGCATCTGATCAACACGGCCTCCTTATCGGTTTACCAAAACACGACGGCGGCCGCCGCCAAAGTGGTGGGAACGGCGCAAGGCGGGAGATCGCGCATCAAGTCGTCCTTGTTTTATTAGCGCTTTCTACCGCCGTTAGGATAAGCGCATAGCCGGGCGCGCATGCGTCCTCGCTGGTTGTGAACGCTGCGGGAGTCGGAGCGGAGTCCGAGGTCGAGGCCCGACTAGGCGAAACGGCCCCATTCGGGGCGGAAAAGCGTCGAGACTGCCGAGCCCGAGGCGAGCAGTCCGGCCTACCCCAGTTGCTTCAACACTAAGTTGGTCAACGTCGACTTCACGCCCTTGACGGCCCTCACGTCCTCGATTATTCTGTTCAGCTCCTCGGCGTTTTCGGCGTATGCCCTAACCACTATGTCGTACTCGCCGGTTATCTCGCCGACGCTCAACACTCCCTTTATCGCCGAGATCCTCCTGGCGACAGATGTGGTGTAGACGTTCTCGTCGACCTTTACCCATATGTACGCCTCTATGTGTTTGTTCACCTGTGCCCTGTATCTGATCCCAGTTATCTTCTCCAGCATTTCCAAGAGGTCCTCGTCCCGCAACCTACGGGCGTTCGTCGATTTGAGCTCCTCGACCAGCTTGCCGAGGGTCTCCTCGTCTACCTTCACGCCCAGCCTCTCCAGCCTGTGCGCGACGGCCTTCCTCCCGCTGTATTTATCGAGGGAGAAATCCCTGGTGCGGCCCACGACCTCGGGCGGGAACGGCTCGTAGGTCTCCGGATTGGCCAACACGCCGGCTTGGTGGACGCCGGCTTTGTGAGTGAAGGCGTTGTCGCCGGTTACGGGAAACGTGGGCATTTGCGCTATGCCGCTGGCCGCCTCGACCAACGAGGCCAAGTAGGGCAACTTCGTGAGGTCTATCAGCTTGACCCCCTTGTGGTAGTAATACGCGGCGGCGAAGGCTTGCAGAGGCGTTATGCCGGCTCTCTCCCCTAAGCCGTTCACCGTCGTGTGGACCACGTCGGCTCCCCCCTCGACGGCCGCCAAGCTGTTCGCGACGGCCATGCCCAAGTCGTTGTGCGCATGTATGTCGAGCCCCACGTCGGGAACCGCCTCCTTGAGCCTCGAGAACAAGGCCCTGGCCTTGTCGGGGGTCAACACGCCCACCGTGTCGGCTATGCTGACTCTATCGGCGCCTGCCTCCTTGGCCGTCCTCACTATTTGGACCAAATAGTCGAAGTCGGCGCGCGTGGCGTCCTCGGCCGTGAACCTGACCTTTACGCCGTGGCTCCTGGCGAACTCCACGTGTTCGGCTATTATGGACAAGGCCTCCTCCCGCGACTTCTTGTGCTTGTGTTTGAGGTGTATATCGCTGACGCCGTAAAATATGGCCACTCTGTCCGGCTCGAGAGAGGCCGCGTTCTCTATATCGGCCTTCACCGATCTGCTGTGGGCCACCACCTCGCCCCTTATCTCCCCGTCTTTCTTCATCGCTACTATCTTCTTAATCGCCGACTTTATGTCGGGAGCGACGTTGGGATCGCCGACCTCTATCATGTGGACGCCCGCGTCTGAGAGGGCCTTGGCGATTTTAATGCGCCAATCCTCGGAGAAGACGACGCCGGGCGTCTGCTCGCCCTCTCTAAGCGTGGAGTCCAGGATCTTTACGTTTTCCCCGAACGCATAGCCCCAGAAGCTGGCGGATATTTAAGCCTAGCTCCGACTATATTTCCTATCTAGATCTGGACTTGAGGTACTCCACGAGGCCTCCCGCCTTTATTATATCGAGCGCGAGGCCGGAGAGGGGCTTTCCCTTTATTACCTCGCCCGTGGTTAGGTTGACCACCTCGCCTGCGTCGAGCCTCACGAGCAGCTCGTCGCCGTCCTTGACCTTACCCCTGACGGGCGCTTGGAGGACGGGCAAGCCCACGTTGACGGCGTTGCGGAAGAATATACGGGCGAAGGACTCCGCCACGACGGCTTTCACGCCGGCCCCCTTGAGCGCGGTCGCGGCTTGCTCGCGGCTGCTGCCCATGCCGAAAGCTCTGCCGGCAACCAATATGGCCCCCTTGGCCTTCTTAGGGAACTCGGGGTCGAGGGGCTCCATGGCGTGCTCGCCGAGTATCTTCGGGTCTGTATATACCAAGTAGCGCGCCGGTATTATAACGTCCGTATCTATCTTGTCGCCATAGACTATGGCCCTCCCCCGTATCTCCATACGCGCTCTATCTATATAGTTTTTAAACATTCCTCCTCCTCGGCGCGGCCCGCCCCTATTATTTAGGAAGACAATGTTTAAATATAGGTTAGATAGACGCCATATGGATTCGGGGGTCAGTTCGGGGCTCGAGGGGATCGCCCCGATAGGGTCGTCGATAGAATAGTAGACGCGCTGAGGGAGCTCAAGGTCAAACACATTCTGGGCATAACTGGCGGCTCCATAATGGCTCTGTTCGACGCGGCGTATTTCGTAGACGATATAGAGGTGGTCATGTTCAGGCATGAGCAAGGCGCCGCACACGCGGCCGAGGGCTACGCCAGAGTCGCCGGGAGGCCCGCCGTAGTAGCGGCCACCAGCGGGCCCGGCGCCACTAACTTGATCACTGGGTTGACCGACGCCTACATGGACTCGGTGCCCGTCACGGCGATAACCGGCCAAGTAGCCACTTGGGTGTTCGGGAGGGATGGCTTCCAGGAGACCGACATACTGGGTGTCGCCACGCCCATAACCAAATGGGTCTATCAAGTCAAAAGGCCGGAGGAGGCCGTGCCCGCGGTGAGGATCGCCTACGAGATCTCGCGGCTGGGCAGGCCGGGGCCCACGCTGGTCGATCTGCCGAGGGATCTACAAGTCGTGACGCCGCAAGGCGAGGCCAAGATACCGATCAACGTGTCCAAGTTCATACCGCCTAAGCCCAAGGAGGAGGATATAGCCAAGGCGCTCAAGATAGTACTGGAGGCCGAGAGGCCGGTGGTGTTGGCTGGCGGAGGGGTGCTCTGGTCGGGAGCCACCAAGGAGGTCCTGGAGCTGGCCGAGAGGCTCAACGCGCCTATAGTGTCCACTCTGCCCGGCAAGGCCGCCATACCTCACAACCACCCGCTCTACATGGGGCCGGCCGGGATGCACGGACGCGCCGAGGCGGACGCCGCGTTGGCCAACGCCGATGTGGTGATAGCGGTCGGCACTAGGTTCAGCGATAGGACTTGGGGTAGGTTCAAGGAGTTGCAGGAAATGATAAGGTCGGGGGAGATGAGGGTGGTGCACATAGATGTAGACAAGAGCGAGATCGGGAAGAACATAAAGCCGACTGTGGGCATAGTGGCCGACGCGAAGGAGGCCTTGAGGGCCATGCTGGACATGTTGCCCGCCGCGGCGGCCAGGAGCCCCAAGTTCCTGGCTTGGCTCCACGAGATCAGGCGGCGCTACGAGGAGGCCATGGAGAAGGCCGCAGCCGAGTTCAAATACTTCGCGCCGTGGAAGGTGCTCAAGGCCATCAGGAGGGCGGCGCCGCCCAACGCCATAACGGTGACGGGCGTGGGCGGGCACCAGATGTGGGCCGAGATATGGTGGGATGTCTACGAGCCGGGCACCTTCATCACGTCGGCCGGCTTGGGCACCATGGGCTTCGGCATACCCGCGGCGCTGGGCGCCAAGTTGGCCGATAGGTCGAGGCCGGTGATATGCATAGACGGCGATGGCTCCTTCCAGATGACCTTCAACAATCTGGCGCTTGTGAGGGAATACGATCTGCCCTTCGTCGAGATAATCTTCGACAACGCATCGCTGCAGCTGGTGAAGCAGTGGCAGGTGTACATGTACGGCAATAGGCAGATAGCAACTCGTTTCGCGAGGAACCCCGACTTCATCAAGATCGGGGAGGCCTACGGGATAGAGGGGATAAGGCCCTCGACCTACGAGGAGCTGGAGAGGGCGGTGTCCTGGGCCGTGAGGAACAACGAGCCGTTGATAATAGACGTGACCATAGACGAGGACAAGGACATAGTGCTGCCTTGGGTGAAGCCCGGCGATTGGTTAACCCAAGCCATACTGCCCAAGGGGATGGAGGACGTCTCGTTGAGCTATGAGCGTTATTAGCATAAAGATACCATCGTCGATGGACTACGTTGGGAGAGTCGTCAGCATAGTGAGGAGGGCCAAGGTCTTCGTGAGGCGTATGGAGGTCGAGGCCAAGGGCTCCACGTATCACATAGTCATGGACGTAGAGGGGCCTACGGACGAGATAAGCTGGCTGGTGGCTAAGCTGGACAAATTGCCCGAGGTCTTGGAGATAAGCAGATTACAACAAGCCCCGGCCGTGGCCATCGCTCTGGCGGATAGACGATGACGTTTAAAGATATAGCCTATTAAGGGCCATGGCGAGGATATATACAGACAAGGACGCATCCCTGGAGCCGCTCAAGGGCAAGACCATAGCGGTGTTGGGCTACGGGATACAGGGAAGGGCGCAAGCGTTGAACTTGAGGGACTCGGGCTTGAGGGTCATAGTGGGGGTAAGGAGGGGCAAATCCTGGGATCAAGCCGTTGCCGAGGGCTTCGAGGTGTACGAAGTAGGCGAGGCCGTGAGGAGGGCCGACGTCGTGATGGTGCTCTTGCCCGACATGGAGCAGCCGAAGGTCTGGAGGGAGCAGATAGAGCCCAACCTCAAGCCGGGCGCCGTCGTCGATTTCGCCCACGGCTTCAACGTGCACTTCGGCTTGATAAAATCGCCCAGCAACGTCGACGTGGTGATGGTGGCGCCGAAGGGGCCCGGGAGGCTCGTCAGGGAGGAGTTCTTGGCAGGCCGCGGGGTCCCAGCGCTGGTGGCGGTCCACCAGAACTACTCGGGGCGGGCCATGGAGTACGCCTTGGCCATAGCCAAGGGCATAGGCGCTACGAGAGCCGGCGTGATAGAGACCACGTTCAGAGAGGAGACCGAGACGGATCTAATAGGGGAGCAGAACGTGCTCGTGGGAGGCCTCCTCGAGCTCTTGAAGAAGGGCTTCGAGGTCTTGGTGGAGCTGGGCTACCAGCCGGAGGTGGCCTACTTCGAGGCGATAAACGAGGCCAAGCTGATAATGGACCTCATATGGCAGAGGGGATTCTACGGCATGCTCACCGGCGTCAGCGAGACGGCCAGATACGGCGGGCTGACGGTGGGGCCCAAGATAATAGACGACTCGGTGAAGCAGAGGATGAAGGAGGCGGCGGCGAGGGTTAGAAGCGGCGAGTTCGCAAAGGAGTGGGTCGAGGAGTATTCGAGGGGCGCGCCGCGCTTGGCGAAGATGCTAGACGAGATAAGGAACCATCTCGCCGAGAAAGTCGGCGAGGAGATAAGGAAGTTGATGTTCAAGGCATGAAGATCTGGATAGACGGCAAGCTCGTAGGCGAGGAGGAGGCCAAGGTGTCGGTGCTATCCCCCAGCCTCAACTACGGCTTCGGCGTCTTCGAGGGCATAAGGGCTTACTGGAACGGCGAGAACTTGCTCGTCTTCAGGCTCAAGGACCACATGGACAGGTTGCTGAGATCCGCGAAGATCATCGGGCTGGACGTGCCCTACACGGCCGACGAGTTGACGAAAGCCGCGGTGGAGGTCATAAGGGCGAACGGGTTCAAGGAGGATCTATATATAAGGCCGGTGGCGTATATATCCAAGCCGCAGATAAGCCTAGACGTGAGGGGGCTACAAGCGTCAGTCGCAATCGCCGCGCTCCCCTTCGGCAAGTACCTCAAGGTCGAGGGCGTGAGGGCCACCGTGGTTAGCTGGCGGAGGGTCCACACGTCCATGATGCCCGTCATGGCCAAGGCCACTGGGATATACCTTAACTCCATCATGGCGGCCGTGGAGGCGAGGGCCAAGGGCTACGACGAGGCCATAATGCTCAACGCCGAGGGGAAGGTGGTCGAGGGATCGGGGGAGAACATATTCGTGGTGAGGCGCGGCGTCTTGATGACCCCGCCCGTCGAGGACGGCATTCTCGAGGGCATCACGAGAGACACCGTGATAACGCTGGCCAACGACTTGGGCTTGCCGGTGCTCGAGAAGAGCATCACGAGGGAGGAGCTCTACACGGCCGAGGAGGCCTTCTTCGCGGGGACCGCCGCCGAGATCACGCCGATAATAGAAATAGATGGCAGGGTTCTGCCCAAAGGGCCTATAACCCAGAGGATAGCCGAGGCCTATAGGCGCGCGGTCACGGGCAGGGAGGAGAAATACGCGTATTGGCTGACCCCGGTGTACTAGGCCGTCTAATTTAATTTCTGGCNNCTAGAGGTCGACCCCGTGAGGGGGGACGCTCAAGGAGACCTAGCTGTTGTTGCTCCGACATCTCGCCCTTTAGGGCTCACCCGACTTCTATTTTCAAAGTCCACTTGAAGGCCGCCGCTGTCGTGGACGGGCTTCCGAACTCGGAGCCTATCTCGACGTCGTCGACCCACATGTCGTTATAGTTCTGCAAAGATGTCGCGTTTGAGGCGGCCTTTATGAAGTCGGCTAGCTTGAAGGATATCGAGGCGGACCTCAACGGAGGGTCCAAGACGAAGGCTATGTATTCCCAGGGCATGGACGGCCGTTTGTAGACCTTAAAGGCGGCGTCGACAAGCTTGCCGTTTACGGAGATAGGGATGACCACCTCGCCGATTTGGGATCCGGCGGGGTTCAGCTTTTGGTAATACAGCCATATCATGATTTCCTGCTCGCCGGGCCCTACGCTGCGCTGATTCGGCGTCTTGGTGACCCATATATCGAATGCGAAGTCGAACGGCAACGACGGGTCGGGGACGTCCACTCCGTATTCGACCCTTATCGTGATGTCGGACTTGAGGACGTCTGAGACCGTCAAAGGAAGGGGGGACCCCGGCGTGCCTAGTCCAGCCCAGGGTTTGTAGCCGATCCAAACCTCGGGATATCCGGCGACCCAGGACCTGGAGTTGATTTCCGTTATGTCGACGAGATCTTGGGAGTAAGTGAAGGCGCCATCGCAGTAGCTCATCTCGGCGCTCCCCGAGGCGCTTTTTAGGTTCCACATGTTTATCTGCATGATGTAGCGGCCCACTTGGACGGGGCTCTGGTCGGGCCACTTCACGGTTGCGCAATTCATGGCCTCGGCGCCGCCGGAGCTTATATAATTAGTGCTAGCCGAGGGAATTCGCAAGATCGATATAAGTGATACAACGATCGAAAATGCTACTAATATTACGATGTATCTACGCATCAAAGCAACGTCCTCAACGCTCTCTGAACCTCCGGCAACGCGGTCGGCACTCGCTCCAAGTGCTCCAGCTCGTCCGGTATGGCGTTGGCTGTTGCTATCTCCCGATACACGTAGGCGCTGGGCCTCCAGTAGTGGCGCTTGGTGGACAGATCCACGTATAATAGGCCGAACTTCTTGGAGAAGCCGGAGGCCCACTCGTAGTTATCAGTCAGCGACCAGTGGAGGTAGCCCCTCACGTCGACGCCGTCTTGTATCGCGCGGTATAGCTGGGCTAAGTGCGAGACCAGATAGTAGGGCCTCCACCTATCGTATTGATCCGCTATTCCGTTTTCTGTGACGTATAGACGCAAGCCGTAGCGCCTCCAGACCCACGTCAATATGTCGTAGAGACCCTCGGGGTAGATCTCCCAGCCGAAGTCGCTGGTGGGCCTCCCATCTCGACTGATAGAGTTCGGCTCGCAGGCGAAGCCGTAGCCGGGGACGCCCGCGTAGCCATCGCCTTTCTTCACGACCACGCTCCTGCTGTAGTAGTTTATGCCGAGCCAGTCCAGCCTGCCCTTGAGGTCGTCCTGCGGCGCCCCGTCCAGCACGCCCTTGGCCACGGCGTCGAGGAAGAACCAAAGCCCGTCGTATGCGGCCTTCTCGGCGGCCGCTTTGTCGGCCTCCGTGAGCGGGTAAACCGGCGTGGCCGCGTAGATTATCCCCACCGGCTTCTTCGAGCTCAGCTTTATCGCGTCGTAGGCCCGCGCGTGCGCCGTGATTAGGTTCAAGGCTGCTTTCCTCGCGTGCTGGAAGCCGAGGTATCCCGGCGGGAAGCCGGCCTTCACGCCTATGAAGCCAAGGCTATACGTGACATTGGGCTCGTTAAACGTGGAGAACTCGTCGGCGAGATCCCCGAACTTCCAGGCCACATATGCGGCGTATTTGGCGAACTCGACGACCGTCAGCTCGGAGAGCCAGCCTATGTTCGTCCCCGAGAGGTCGCCGCGCCTTACCTTTATAGGATCGTGGATCCAGAGGGGCATGGGCCAGTGGTATAGATTCAAGATGAAGTGTAGCCCCCTGGACTTTATGTCGGAGAACATCTCCCTGTAGTGAACCACGGCGTTTTTGTTGGCCAACTTGTCGAGCTCCTCCAAGGCCCTATCGGTTACGTCTATGGACACGACGCGGCCATCCCTGACCTCATAGTGGACTTTGACGTCGAAAGTAGGCTTGGGGAATATACGCGACCACTCGGTGTTGAAGCGTATAGTGTTTAGCCCCATTTTGACGGTGTCGTCGTGGAACTGTTTGTAGAGGTGCCAATAAGCCACCCCGTTTTCCGGCAAGTCGCCGCTGACCAGGCCGGCCGCTATGTTTTCGGGGTCGTGTACCCAGACGTACCAATCCGTGTTGGGGTCCTCCGAGCCAGGCAACCCCATCTCGAACTGGAAGCCGGCGCCCGACCAGCCCCACTTGAACCCACTAGGGAACTTCTTCATACCGCTCTAAGTGTAATCTAATTTAAAGTATTATCATGTATGTACATTACAAATATAAGACAACAGCTCCCGCGTAAATTCTAGTTATATTAATCTAATTCCTCTTTTCTTTAAATAAAATTTTTTGATTTTTAATAAAAATATTATTTATAACTATTGAGAAAGA
>DANS01000032.1:14052-14938 GCA_002497345.1 Thermoproteus sp. UBA157 | reverse complement strand
TATGTTTCGAGTATATACAACACTCCTACTATTGCTCGGCCTGCTAATCGCCGCCCAGATATACGCGCAGACGACCACTACGACGACCACAGCAATATCCCTACCCAGAAACGAGACCCTATACGCGGGCGGCGCCATGTGGTATACTCCGGTTAACTGGAACCCGCTGGCGCAACTCTTCGCCAGCGGCGCTGCCTACGGCGTTTTCGGCTACGTGTACTGGCCTCTGTTCTTCTGGGATCCCTACGATGGCCTCTTGCTGCCAGCGCTGGGCCGGTGGTACGGATGGCAATTCTCCTCTTACTCTGTCAGTGTGCCGATAAGCATCTCCGTCAGCGGAAACGCCGCTACGATCACGGTCAACGCTACGAATGTACAAGTATATACCACGACGGTGAACCTGGCTAATATACCTACAATTAACTGGCCGGCTTACATGTACATAGGCAACATAAGGGGCGGCTCGCCGCAGTTTATAGGCATAACCGCCAGCGGCCAGGTACAGGTGACCGTGGTTAACATCACCGCCGTGGTGGGCGCGACGAGCCAGAAGACGGTGACAGTGAGCAGCTCCATGCCCGTGTTCTTCAACGTGACAGTCGTGTACCCCACCCAGTTACAGGTAAGCAACGAGTACACCCTCCTGGCCTACTACGCGCCCGGCGATGTCTTCAAGATAACGCCGGTGCCTCGCACGGGCATCCCCGTATTCACGGCGCCCCTCAACGTCACCGCGTCTAAGTTCATCGTTATGAACCTAACCGGGGTGACCCAGACCACTCTGCCCGTCACGCTTAACTTCGACAGGGCGTTCCTCGTGGTCGCCTTGTGGCCCGGCGAGTACTGGCAAGACGGAAAGCCCATAACTAGCGAGGACGTGGTCTTC
>DANS01000032.1:0-14003 GCA_002497345.1 Thermoproteus sp. UBA157 | reverse complement strand
TTTTACCGTACAACACGACGACCACGATCTTCGTGTTCAACGGAACGCCCAATATGGATTTCGTCTTGAGCAGCTACCTACTGAGATACTACCCTATACTGCCCAAACACATCTGGTACAACGTCACGAGCCCGTTGACTTGGACCAACCCCAACCCCGTGGGTAGCGGCCCCTATAAGGCGTACTACTTGGGCCAGACCGAGGCGGTATACGTGCGGTGGGATGACTGGTGGGGCTGGAAGGTGTTCGGCATAAATCCCAAGAACCCGCCTAAGTACTTGGTCCAGCTCTACGTGACGTCCAACGCGCTGGTCCCGACTATGATCCAGCAGAATATGCTGGACTGGAACAGCTTCTTCGTGCCCAAGATAGAGACGTTTAGGCAGTACCAGATGTACACGTACTTGCCGAATCCGCCGTATTTCTTGCAGTTCCCGTCGGTTATGTTGCTAATAGCGAATAACACATACCCGTGGAATATATGCGCCGTGCGCCGCGCCGTGGCGATGGTGATAAACGCTACGCCGCTATCGCAAGTAGCCGAGTTCGGGTACGAGCTGCCATGTAAGGATCCCTTGTGCATAACCGGGACCATCTTTGAGGGATCCTGGGCTCCCTACATAAATTGGACCGCTGTCCAGCAATACGGTTGGAAGTACGACCCAGAAGGCGCTGCTAAGTTGTTGCAGAGCTTGGGCTTCTACAAGGGGCCCGACGGCTACTGGCGCACGCCCAACGGCACAGTGCTGAGCTTGACTATAGCCGTGCCTTATGGTTGGACCGACTGGATGCAGATGGCCCAAATGATAGCTGACCAACTGGAGAAGTTCGGCATAAAGGCCGATACGGCTGCGCCGCAATACAGCGCTTGGTGGACCAGCGTACAAGAAGGCACTTTCTCGGCTGTAATAATGTGGAGCTGGACCGGCTTCACGCCTCTTCCCTACTTCCAGGAGGTGATGTATCCGACAGGCACCGGCGGCACGCCAGTGCCGCCCGGCCAGGCTACGTGGGGCGACTACGAGAGGTTCTATAAGGCGGGCATCTACGAGCTGTTCCAGAAGATAATGACTACGCCCATTACCGAGTACGACGTCTTGCAAAAGTATTACACCGAGCTCATAAAGACGTACCTTGAGTGTGCTCCGGCCATACCGTTGGTGTCGGCCGCCTACTGGTACGCCTACAGCACGGCCTATTGGGTGGGCTGGCCCAACGCGAGCAGCCCAGCGCCTGTGTTCGTGCCGGCGTGGAGCCCGCCTGACGACATATTGGTGGTGTTGCACCTAAGACCCGCCTCGGCGGCTGTCCAGACCGTGACCTACTCCACCACGGTGACCACCACTTACGCCACCACGGTGATATCTGGAACCACCACCACGGTCCCCGTCACGATGACCACCACCGTGCCCGTCACCAGCGTGGTTACCTCGGTGTCGACCGTGGTGACATCGGCGGTGCCCGGTTGGGTGTGGGGAGTCGTGGGCGTATTGGTGGTCATTATAATTATTGTGGCGGTATTAGCTTTTAGACGTAGATAACGCGAAAGATTTTTAAATATAATTCTTTTTTATTCTTATGTCAATTTGGAAGTATATTAGGCGAAGAGCTATTGAGTATTTTATAGCGTGGTATATAGCGGTGAGCCTGGACTTTATACTGCCTCGACTTCTTCCCATCGATCCCGTCAAGGTCATGATAAGTAGGATAGTATCGGCTGGCGGAGGTTACCTAACGCCCGATGCGCTACAAGCACTCGTGAATCGCATAGAGGAAATGTTCGGCTACAACAAGCCTCTATATATGCAGTACCTCCTCTTCATATGGAACGCCCTCCACTTGAACCTTGGGGTATCCGTATGGCTTTTCGGAACGCCGGTTTCCGACATAATATTACGCGCCTTGCCCTATGATATAATTCTTCTAGTTCCAGCGATACTTTTGTCTTGGTACGCGGGCAACAAGCTGGGGGCCTATCTAGGCTTCGATAAGAGAGGCACCTTGACCGATAAGGCGGCTCTGCCTGCGTTCTACGCTCTGAACAACGCTCCGTTCTTCTGGTTCGCTCTAATCCTCGTGATGCTCTTCTCGGCCTATATACATCTCTTCCCGCCTACCGGTACGCCGTACTCCAAGGTTCCGTCCTTGACGTGGTCGTATATATCGGATCTGTTGTGGCATATGGCCTTGCCCTTCTTGGCGCTTTTCGTCGTCTCTCTGGGGGGCTGGGCCATAGGCATGAGGCAGAACATGTTGAGCGAGGTCAGAAGCAACTACATGGCCTACGGCGAGGCCCTCGGCTTAATGCGTAGCGCCTTGAGGCGTTACGCGTACAAGAATGCCATATTGCCTCAGATAACCGGTCTTGCGATTACGATGGGCTATATAGTGGCCGGCAACGCCGTGCTCGAGTTCACGTTCCAGTACCCTGGCGTCGGCTTGATCCTCGGCAATGCCATAGGCAACTACGATTACTTCTTGATACAAGGCATATTCTTCTTCGTGGTAACCATGATAATAATAGCCAACTTCTTGATAGAGATAATATATGCATTCATAGATCCTAGAATCAGGGCCGTGGTATCATGAGCGCCTCACTATATAAGGAGCTATTCATAAGCCTCTTTAAAGAGGGATACTTCAGAGTCGGCCTTATTATATTGGCGGCCCTAGCGGCGCTCGCCGTCGTGGGCCCCTTCACGGCCAAGTACGGACCTTTCGACGTGGTCGGTCCGCCGTACTATCCGCCCAACTCACAGTACTGGCTTGGCACGGACGCCTTTGGCCGCGACATCTATTCTCAGATGGTATACGGCCTCGGAAATAGCCTATACATAGCCCTTATAGCTGGACTCTTGGCGACGGCCATAGGAGTTACAATAGGCCTTATAGCTGGGTACTTCGGGGGCTACGCTGACGCAATTTTGAATTTATTTACAAACACCATACTGACTATACCCAACGTGGTGATAATCCTGCTGATAGCAATCTATATACCAAAGCAGTGGATAACCACCACATTGCTAGGCCTATTGATAGGCTTATTCTCTTGGCCTTGGTCGGCCAGGGCCGTGAGGGCCATCGCGATGAGCATAAGGGGGAGGGACTTCATACTCGTAGCCAAGCTAAGCGGGGAATCCCCCGCGGAGATAGCCTTCACCGAGGTCATGCCTCAGATGTTGGCGTACATATTCCTGGTCTTTGTGCTCCAGTTCAGCGGCGCCATAGTCGCAGACGTCGGCCTTGAGGCCTTGGGCCTCCTGCCCTATAAGACCATGACGATCGGCTTTATGCTGTTCTGGGCAGTTCAGTTAAGCGCTCCCAGCTACGGCGCGTGGTGGTGGTTCCTGCCGCCGGGCCTCATAGTGATGTTGGCGACCACGGCCCTCTCGATGATAGCTATGTCCATGGACAAGGCGTTTAACCCGAGGCTCAGAGAGGAATGACCATGTTGGCGACGAGGGATCTCAAGGCGTATTACTTCACGAGGAGGGGGTTCGTCAGGGCCGTGGATGGGATCAACATAGAGGTGGGCGAGGGCAGAGTGTTGGGAATCGTGGGGGAGTCGGGCAGCGGCAAATCGACGCTGGGCATGGCGCTAACTGCGCTAGTGAGACCTCCTTTGAGGGTGCAAGGATCGGTGTTGTTCAAAGGCAAAGATATATACTCGCTTCACCCCGAGGTGCTGAGGGCCATCAGAGGCGTCGGCCTCTCGTTAATACCCCAGTTCGCCATGGACGCCTTGAACCCAACGGCGAGGATCAGGGATCTCATAAAGGACTTAGTCGATTCTCACAAGGATTCTATAAAGCTCGAGCTCGATGACATGATCAAGAGGGCGCAGGAGAGGGCCTTGCAAATAGGGCTCCCCAAGTGGGTGCTGGATAGATACCCCGTGGAGCTCTCTGGGGGTATGAGGCAGAGGGTCGCCATATTGTTAAGCACCTTGTTGAATCCAGAGGTGCTAATAGCCGACGAGCCCACGTCAGCGCTCGACGTGGTGATACAGAGATTGGTAATACAGTATCTCCAAGACTTGTTCAAGGAGGGCGCGATCAAGACGATGATCTTCATCTCACACGACATAGCCACAGCGTATCAGATAGCGACAGATATAGCGGTTATGTACGCAGGTCAAATCGTTGAGAGCGGTTCAGCCGATAAAGTAGTCCACGAGCCTTTGCACCCGTACACCAAGGGCTTGATGTCGGCCATCGTGGAGCCTGGGATGAACATAAGGAAGGTGAAGCTGGAGGGCCTCACGGGCGAGCCGCCCGACTTATTGAACCCGCCTAAGGGCTGTAGGTTCTACCCCCGTTGCCGCTATAGGATGGATATATGCAAGGAGGAGGATCCGCCTGAGGTGGACGTGGGGGGCGTCAAGGTCAAATGTTGGCTTTACGCGAAAAGGGAGGGGGCGAGGCCATGAGCTCGGGCGAATTAATCTACGAGGTGAGAGGCCTCACTAAGGTGTTCACGTCGGGCTTCCTGCGCACTATAAGGATACTAGCTCTGGACGACGTCAACTTCGACGTTAAGGAGGGGGAGATCTTGTCCATTGTGGGGGAGTCGGGCAGCGGCAAGACCACGTTGTTGAGGATACTGCTCAAGGCGCTCGAGCCTACATCTGGCGAGATAAAGTACAGAGGCCGTCCCCTCAAGGACTGGAAGCCCAGGGAGTATTGGCGCGAGGTGCAAGCCGTCCTCCAAGATCCTTACTCCTCCTTCAACCCGTTCTATAGGGTAGATCGCATAATGCACAAGACGTTGCGGAAGTATAGGCCGGAGCTCTCGGAGGTCGATAGAACTAAGCTGATAGAGGAGGCGTTGTCCTTCGTTGGGCTTTCGCCCAGAGATGTAATCGGCAAATACCCCCACCAGCTCTCGGGAGGCCAGCTACAGAGGATATCGATAGCCAGGGCGTTGTTGATCCAGCCCAAGGTGCTCCTGGCCGACGAGCCCGTCTCGATGATAGACGCCTCCCTCCGCGTGTCCGTCCTCAACTTGTTGCACGAGATAAGGGAGAAGATGGGATTGACCGTGCTCTTCATAACGCACGACATGGGCCTCGCCTCATATATAGGCGACAAGATCTTGGTGCTCTACAAGGGGCTGATGGTGGAATACGGCCCAGTCGACGCCGTTTTCAGCAAGCCGCTTCATCCCTACACGCAGCTATTGCTATCTTCGGTGCCTAAACTCAAGGAGCGTTGGAGCGCTAGAATAACCAGCGTAACGATAGAGTTCTCGCTGGCTGGCAGAGGCTGTCCCTTCGCCGATAGATGTCCCTATGCCACCGAGACGTGTAAGAATGTAAAGCCTAGATTGATCGAAGCNNGAAAAGGAGCACCTAGTTGCTTGCCACCTATATGGATGATGTCGAGATCCGCCTTGTTGCTGGCTCTCGTCGCGTTCGCGGCGGCGCTCATCCTAGTATACGAGGGATTGATCGCCGGAACTATGGCCAATAGACCCTCGGCGCATTGGCCGCCTAGCTCCTCGACGTCGACCTCTTGTCGAGCCAAGTTGATATTTTGGCTAGTCCCCTGGGGAAGAGTCGACGTGGCGGAGCTGCCTAACTGCTCTATACCGGGCATAGTGGTAGTCATACCTTGTACTTCCGAGTACGGCGCTAACTTTAACCAATTCGAGATTTCGTTGAGCTTTATCCAACATTACAGATCTCGCGGCATCCTCTTCGTGAATCTATTCTGCGCGGCGCCCTACTGGAGGGGCAACTTGAAACAAATAGATCTTTCCCACGCCTCAATGTTTTTAAATGCATTAAAAGAATATCTAGGGAATGGATCTGGCGTATATATCGGGTTCAGCGAAATGTCGGCATGTGTCGCCAACGCCGCATGTAGGTCGCAGCTGGCGGCCGCATACGCCGAACTCAAGAGGATGTTGCCCGAAGCCCGATTGTTTTACTACGGGACCTCCTCGGAGAAACCGGCCGACATCTTAGATCTAGCCAAGGCGGCTGGCTTAGACCTCGTCGGGGAGGATATCTACGACTACGTCTACTCCAACGGCAAGATCGTGGTGCCGAGCTATTTCATCGATAACCTCGAGGCCTTGAGATCCTCCGGCCTCCCGGTAATGGTCGGCGAGGTCGGGTTCCGGCTATGCGACGCCCAAGGCTACGTCCAGCCTTGGAACTGGACCTTGCCCATCAGGGAGCGGAACTGCTCGGCCACGATCCAGTTCTACAAGGAGGCGATATCTCAGCTCGCCCCATACGCCGAATACGTGGGCATATGGGCTTGGAACGATCCCACATTCGGCGTAGCGCTCTCCCCTCAAGTCCTCGAATTCTTCCAAGGCTATAGCCCTTAGAGGGACTCGCCGCCGTCGACGATCAGCGCTTGCCCCGTGACGTAGCTTGAGGCCGGCGACAGGAGCCAGTAGATCGCCTCGGCGGCCTCCTCGGGCAGCCCGAGCCTTCCCATGAGGGTCCTCTCCTCGAATCTCCTCAGTTCCTCCTCGGCGATCCACGAAGTCCACCTCGTGGCTATTGGGCCGAGCGCCACGGCGTTTACCCTGACGCCCCTCAACGCCTTGGCGAGGCTTTTCGCCAACGCCAACAACGCCCCCTTGGCGGCCGCGTACGGCATCCCGTAGATATCGCCGACGAGAGCCGGCGTGGATGCCGCGAAGACGATGGAGGAGCCCGGCTTTAGGTTGCCCAAGAAGGCCTTCACTACGTTGAAGGCGCCGACGACGTCGATTCGGAAGACCTCTGTGAAGTCCCTCTCGTTGAGATCCTCGACGCTTTTGTTCCAGATGGAGGGATCGCCGTGTCCGTGGAGGATGGCTAGGCCGTCCACGGGCCCCGCGTCCCTGGCCGCGCCCTCAAGGCATTTGAGGTCCAAGACGTCGCATTGATAGTGGACGTCGGCCTCCGACCGCCTTCTGGATATGCCGATCACGAAATCGCCCCTGGACTTCGCCAAACGCACGAGAGCCCCCCCTATGCCGCCGCTGGCCCCCGTGACGACGACCCTCATCTACAAGCCAACGGCCTCTTGCAGTTCAGCTCCACGCCTATGTCGCCCCTCGCCGCCTCGGTCATCATGGTGTGGTGCTCGTCCTTGATTCCTCTTATGAAAGAACACATGTGGACGCCGCACACCTTGACCTTAACGGCCTTGGCGCGCAGCTTCTCCATCAAGAGATCCGCCAACCATTCTGTGAACCGCTCCTGCATAATCGGCCGTGCGGCGGCCCACTTCACCAAGCGTATAACCTTGCTGAGGCCCGGAACGCCGTCGCCGGGCACGTACGCGACGGATATGTTCAAGATTATGGGCAATAAGTGGTGCTCGCAGACGGAGACGGCCCTTATGTTGTCGATGACCACAGGCCCCACCTCAGCCTCGTACTCCAAGGGGAAGAAGACCACCTCGGGCGGCGGCTCCCTCAAGCCCCTTGTCAGCTCCTCCATGGCCTTGACGAAGCGCCTCGGCGTGTTCGCCAAGCCGGGCCTCGAGAGGTCCTCCCCCAGATACGACAAGAGCTGCTCCACGGCGGCTTCGGGCTTGACCTCGATTCTGGACCTCTGAGACACCGCCCTTCCCCGATTTGTCAATTTAAAGCATGCTCGCGCCGAGTATATAGCCTGAAAAGCTTATATATAGACTCTTTTATGGGTCCATGAGCTCGGGGCTCGTCCGGTGAAGTTCTTCGACACCACGTTGCGCGACGGGGAGCAGATGCCGGGCGTTTCTCTAACAGTCGAAGAGAAGGTCCAAATAGCCATGGCCTTGGACGAGCTGAGGGTCGACTACATAGAGGCCGGCTTCGCCGCCGTGTCGAGGGAGGAGGCCGAGGCCGTGTCCAAGATCGCGCGCGACGTCGCATACGCCGAGGTGGCCAGCTTGGCTAGGGCGCACAAGCCCGACATAGACGCGGCTGTGGACTCAGGCGTGGACGTGGTCCACGTATTCATAGCCACAAGCGATATTCACATGAAGTACAAGCTTAGGATGACGCGCGAGGAGGTGCTCGGGAGGATCGCGGAGTCCGTGGAGTATGCTAAGTCGAGGGGCGTAAAGGTCTTGTTCAGCGCAGAGGACGCCACCAGGAGCGATCTGGAGTTCTTGGCCGAGGCGTTCAGGACCGCCATAGAGGCGGGCGCCGATGAGATAAACGTGCCCGACACGGTCGGCGTGGCCACCCCTAGCAGGATGAAGTACTTGGTGGAGTACTTGAAGGCGAGGCTCCCGCCGGTCCCCATGCACGTCCACTGCCACGACGACTTCGGGATGGCCGTCGCTAACACTATCGCCGCGCTTGAGGCCGGGGCCGAGGTGGCGCAAGTCACCGTCAACGGCTTCGGCGAGAGGGGCGGAAACGCCGCGCTCGAGGAGGTCGCCGCCGCGGCCCGCTTCTTGTTGGGCTTCCGGACGGGCATAAGGATGGAGCGACTATACGAGACGTCGCGCTTGGTGGCCAAGCTTTTCGGGATACAGCTACAGCCCAACAAGGCCGTTGTGGGCGATAACGCGTTCAGCCACGAGTCAGGCATACACGTTCACGGCGTTCTCAACAACCCGTTCACGTACGAGCCCATGACGCCGGAGGCCGTGGGCAACAAGAGGAGGATTGTGCTGGGGAAACACTCAGGGAGACACTCGATCGAGTGGGCCTTGAAGCAGATCGGGATAGAGCCCAGCCCGGAGCTGGTAGACTACGTGTTGAGGAGGGTGAAGGACTACGCCGCCAGGAAGAGGCCCGTGGACGAGGCCGTCCTCAAGTCCTTCGTGGACGAGTTCCAAGCCCTTTTCGTTAGGGAGATCCCGAGGCCGAGGTAGCCCGCGCGCCGCAGGCGATTTTTAATAACTGCCTCTATCGTTCCATGAAGATCATAGACCTCTCGAGGGAGCTCCACAACGGGATGCAGATCTTCCCCGGCGATCCTCCCTATAGGCACGAATACGTGTCCAAGGCTGAGAGATACGGGGAGGTCACCCTCTCGAGGCTGGAGATGGGGAGCCACACGGGGACCCACATAGACGCGCCGGCTCACTTCGTGCCTGGCGGCGACACCATAGAGAGGATCCCCTTGGAGAAGTTCGTTGCGCGCGGCCACGTGCTCGACCTCAGCTGGAAGAAGCCCGGCGAGGCCATCACAGCCTCCGATCTGCGCAAGTTCTCCGACAAGATATCGAGGGGAAAGGCCGTGATGATATACACGGGCTTCTCGGCCAAATACGGCACCGAGGAGTTCCTATATAATTGGCCCTATTTGGACAGAGGCGCGGCCGACTACTTGGCCGAGGTCGGCGTGGCGGCAGTCGGCGTGGAGGGCATGTCGGTGGCCGGGTACTCGGGCAAGGAGGGGTTCCCCTATCCGCCCCGGGTCCCCAGAGAGGACGTGGTCTACGTCCATTACAAGCTCCTATCCAGCGGCGTGATAATAATCGAGAACTTGACGAATCTAGACTCGGTGTTGAGGGAGTGCGGCGGCGAGGCCCTCTTCGTCTTCGCCCCCCTCAAGATCAGAGGAGGCGAGGGAGGCCCCGCGCGGGCTCTGGCCATTTGCCTATAGGTACTTCCTGGGGTCCACGATCTTCCCCTCAAGGGCGGCGGCCGCCGCGGTGTAGGCGTTGGCCAAGTAGACCTTGGAGTCGTTGGCGCCCATCCTGCCCACGAAGTTGCGGTTGCTCGTCGAGACGGCCACCTCGCCGGGGCCCAACACGCCGAAATGCCCGCCTATGCAAGGGCCGCAAGTGCCGTAGGTCACCACGCACCCTGCCTTGGTGAGCACGTCCACGTAGCCGGCCTCCAGCGCTTGCCTAAAGACCGAGTAAGACGCCGGTATCGCTATGCACCTCGCCTTAGCCTTGCCCCTTTTCAAGATCCTGGCAGCCGCCTCTATATCGCTGAGCCTGCCGTTGGTGCAACTGCCTATGAACACTTGATCCACCTCGACCCCCTCTACCTCTGAGACGGACTTCACGTTGTCCACGCTGTGGGGGGCCGCGACCAAGGGCTCCAGCTTGCCCAGCTCCACGGCGTACTCGTCGACGTATTTGCCGCTCGGGGCGAAGTCTATTCTCGGAGCGGCGCCCCTCGTCTTCTCTAGATAAGCCGCCGTCTCCGAGTCTGGCACGAACATCAAGGCGTCGGCGCCTAGCTCGGTGGACATGTTGGCCACGGTGGCTCTGTAGTCCATGGGAAACGCCGATGGGCGCTCCACGTAGACGTCCACGGAATAACCGTTGAGGCCCTCGGCCTTATACACCGAGAGGAGATGGAGCACCACGTCCTTCCCCGTCACGGCCTTGGGCGGCTCCCCCCTTATGTCGACCCTCATGGGCTGCGGGACCACGAGCCACGTCCGGCCCAGCTTCAACATGGCCGCTATGTCCGAGGCGCCCATGCCTTGCGCGAAGGCCCCCACGGCGCCTGCGGTGTTCGTGTGCGAGTCGGCGCCGAAGACGAATTGAGCTGGAAGCGCGTATTTCTCCAATATCAGCTGATGCATTATGCCCTCGCCGACGTCGTGGAAATTCTTGAGACCGAGGGAGCGCACATGTCTGCGTATGTAGACTTGTATCTCGGCGGCTCTGACAGTCGGCGGCGGGGCCAAGTGGTCGAAGGCTACGACGAGCTTGTCCTTGTCGAACACCTCGACGCCGCCCATCTTCTCCATCATCTCGAGGACGTGATAGCCCGTTAGGTCGTGGAAGGCCACCAGATCGGGCGTTATCTCTACTATCTCGCCGGGGGAGGGCGCCCTCCCCAGCTTCTTGGCGAAGACGTGCTCTGTCCACGTAGGCATGCGGAGACCCTATTTAGCATATATAAGTATTCACTTTTCTGCGCCCGTCACCAGCTTGACGCCGAGCTCTGCGATTTTGCCGCCCGCCGAGATGACGAACGCGGCGAGCAAAGCCCAGAAGGATAGATCCGCCATCTTGCTCAGCTGCGCCCCGTCCAGGATCTTCACATGCGCCGAGCCGTAGTCCAAGACGACATCGCTGAAGGAAAAGACGTGGGGAGGCTCCACGTAGCCCGCCAACGATGCGTAGACCATATACACCGAGAGGAACATCAGGGCTATCCCCAGGCCCAGCAGGAAGTAGCCGAGCGCCTTTACCATATGCCCTATAGACGTCCCGCATATATGGTTTTCCCTATCTCCATAACCTATAAACAACAACATTTTAATACTTAAGCAGATATTATTTTATGAACTACTTCAAAATAATAGAGGAGATTATATTTAATGCAAGGGGATCGCCCCCGCTTGAAGGGATAAAGGTGGTGGAATTCGCGCACTACATATTGGGTCCCAACATACCGAGGCTCCTCGCACAGCTCGGCGCCGAAGTGATCAAGGTGGAGCCGCCGCCTAGGGGCGATCGCTGGAAATACGCCTCCATGTGGGGAGGCAAGGGGTTCTACAAGGGCATGAGGATAGACTACCTCTACCTCAACTCCAACAAGTACTTCGTCGGCATAGACTTCAGAAAGGAGGAGGGAAGGAAGCTGGTGGTGGAGCTGGCAAAGAGGGCCGACGTCTTCGTGGAGAACATGGAGCCCGGCACCTTGGATAAATACGGGCTGGGCTACCTGCAACTGAGGGAGATCAATCCCCGCCTCATATATGTGAGCGCCAGCGGCTACGGCAATTGGGGTCCCTTGTCTAAGCTCCCCAGCTATGACATAATAGGCCAAGCGGAATCGGGCGTCATAGACATCACGGGATGGGAAGACGGCATAAACGAGGCGTATAGGTTGCCCGACTACCCCGGCGATTGGCTGCCCTCCACAATGGCGGTCTCGGCCATAATAGCGGCTTTGATCTACAGAGAGAGGACGGGGAAGGGCCAATACATAGATCTATCTCAAGCCGCCTCCATGCAGCGGTTCATGTACCACTTCACCTACATGTCCCTCACGGGGTCCAGGCTCAAGAGGAGCGGCTTCATAGACCCCTCTGCCTACGCCTCGGGCGTTTTCAAAACCGCCGACGGCAAGTTCGTGGCTTTAGCCGCAATGACCGAGCGCCAATACGACGCGTTGGCCGAGGTGGTGCCGGCGCTTAAAGGGCTCAGGGATGCCCGAGACCCCGACTCGCTCTGGAGGAAGTACGAGGCGTTACGCTCGTGGGCTTCGGCAAAGACTCTTGGCGAGTTGCTGGAGCTCGGCAAGAGGGCGGGGATCCCGATACAGCCGGTGCTCAACGACAAGGAAGTCTTGGAGGATCCTTGGAGGATCGAGAGGGGCTCCGTCTTGAGGATACGCGATAGGCTATACGGCGAGATCGTAGTGCCGGGCCCCATCGCGAGGATGAGCGGAACCCCGCTATCTGTCCGTTGGGTGGCCAGGCCGGTCGGCTACCACAACAAGCTCGTGCTCTCCAGGAAGCTCGGCTTGTCCGCGGCGGAGGTGGAGAGGCTGGAGAGGGAGGGGGTTATAGGCTATTGGGACGGGCAACTCGGCAACATGCCGCCGCCCGGCTGGAGAGCCGAGGAGGACCCGGTATTCAGAGGCGAGAAGGACGAGGTGGAGCCATGAGCGACAAGGAGGAGATCCTCGCTAAGTTGTTCGGCGATAGGGAGGCGAAGCCGTCGGCGCTCGAGGGCGTCAAAGTCCTGGAGATCTGCGGCGCCAACTTCGGCTGCAGAATAGCCGGCTCCATACTAGCCGAGCTAGGCGCCGAGGTGTACTCGGTGCCCGACGAGGACGCCAAAAGGATAACGCCACACGGCGTCACGATAGAGGGGGTGGGCATACCCTACTTCGTGGAGAGCAGGGGGAAGAAGGAAGTGACGTTCGAGGAGGCCAAGGGGCTGTTGCCGGAGCTAGACATGCTCCTCGACGGCTTGGGGCCGGGCAAGCTGTACGCCATGGGCATAGGGTACCCGCAACTCGCCGATAGGTACCCGCGGCTCATATACGTGGCTATATCCCAGTTCGGCCATTTCGGGAGAAAGGCCGAGGAGTACGTCGACATGCCCGACTCGGATCTCACCAGCCAAGCGTACAACGGCTACATGGCCATGCTGGGAAACCCCATGCTCCCGGAGCCCTACTCGTACCCCATAAGGGCAGGGATATGGCTGGCGTGGGCCTTCGCGGGCGCGGCCGCCGCCTTGTCGGCCCTCGCGGCGTACTGGGCGCGGATGAGGACCGGCAGAGGGCAGTTCGTTGACGTGGCGGTGAACGAGGTGCTCTCGGTGGTCCACCCGTACCAAATAGGCGCGTCGTTTGTGTTGGGCGCGCCGCGCCAGAGATCGCCCACGATAGACGCGAACTTGCTCGTCACGTACACCACGGCGAAGGCTAAGGACAGCTTCGTGGCGCTCGCGACGGTCATATGGCCGGAGATAGAGGCGTTCTTCGATATAATAGGGAGGCCCGATCTCGCCGAGAGGTGGAGGAGGGCGCTCGAGGCGTGGGAGAAGGATCCGGCTCAGCTAAAGGAGCTGGAGAGGGAGGTCTTCGCTGAGGTGGCCAAGTTCAGAGGCGAGGACTTGGTCAAGGCGAGTAGGGAGAGGGGGAAGCCGCCTATAGCCGTAGTGAAGTCGATCGAGTGGGTGGCCTCGCAACCCCATTGGCGCATGAGGGGCGCCATAGTGGAGCTCGAGTGCGGCGGCAGGAGGGTCTTGGCGCCCGGCACGCCCTTCATGATGTCGGAGACGCCGGGCAAGGTAAGGCTTAAGTGCTAGCTATTAGCCGTATTTGTGCAAAATTTATTAAGAAAACGAGTTTTCGCAGAAAACGAGAATAGATATATAAGATAGTGAAGACCTTAATGCGTGGGCAAATACACGCGCCCGGAGCTGGCCTTTAGGGGAGTAAGGGATGGATCCATCGTGGCGATATCCGGATTCAATGCAGCCACAACGCCTTTCTACTTGATAGAATCGCTAATTAGGTACTAAGAGACGGGGGGCCGAGGGATTTGTTCATAGTATCAGATGCCTTGCCGGCGGCGCCCGGCTTCGGCCTCGACACGCTCGGCCGCTTCATACTCGAGAACCCGA
>DANS01000037.1:19166-36527 GCA_002497345.1 Thermoproteus sp. UBA157 | reverse complement strand
GATGAAGGCGAGGGGGTGGATCTAGACGTAGTCGCTCCTATCGGCTATATTCCTCGGCTTTTCTCCCCTTATCCACCTCAAGAGGTTCTCGACGGCTTCCTCCAACATATTTCGCCATACCTTCTCGTTGCCGTAACCGCCGGCCACCCAAGGCGTGGCCACGACGTTTGGAAGCACGATCACATCCGCGTCTTTCGCGAAGTCGTTGCGCCCCCACCAGACGTCGGAAGCGAAGACGAAACGAGGCCTCTCCCTTAATATCCTAACCGCTGCGTCTTTTTCAACGACCTCGGCCCTCCCCACATTGACGAAAACCCCCTCGGGGTCCATGGCGGCGAGGTGTTCGTATTTTATCAGTCCCCTTGTATATTTGTTGAGCGGCAACGCCGAGACTGCTATCTTGGCGCCCGAGAGGGCCTCCATGAGGTCCCTCGTGAATCTCCACGGCCCCTCCCTCTCTCGGCGCGAGAACCCGTAGACCTCCGCCCCCATCGCCGCGAGGATCTTGGCGACCCTCGTCCCGATCTCGCCGAGGCCTAAAACTGCGGCCTTGGAGCCGGCCACCAAGGGTATGCCCAAATCCCTCGAGTACTCCCCCCTCTTCATCCTCTCGTTGTAGTGGAGAACCCTCTTGTACGCGGCCAAGGCCATAGCCACGGCGAACTCGGCGACAGCGTCGGCGTTTGAGCCAGCGTTGCCGGCGACCACGACGTGGGGAGGTACGACCTCCCAGGGCAAGTGGTCCAGGCCCGCCGTGATTACTTGTATGAATTTCAAGCGCGGCATCGATTTGACCTCGTCGGCGGTTATTCTGAAACACAAGGCGGCCTCCGCCTCCTCCATCCTATCCCTGCCTACTATCTCGGCGACGCGCGAGAGCTTGTCGGCCAAGTCGGGGGGCAGATCGACCGACACGTAGACCTTCATGCCACCTCCCGCGCCTCCTTATTTAACCGTTAAGACCTAGCGCTCAGCCTTGCGCCGACGCCTCCGTGTTGGGTCCAACGATCTCCGACTTTAACCAACAGAGGCAAGGAGACGGAGACGCCCGTTATCAAGGCAGCCTCCTCGTCGAGGCCTCTCAGCTGATAGGGATCGTCCAAGTGCTCGGCCACGGCGGCCACGTACCTCAAGTCGACCGGGTTGATGATGCGCTTGAATATCTGGGTCATGCACTGCGAGAGGGCGTCCGGGTCCAGCTTGGTAGGCCTCTGGGATATGAGGCAGAGCCCCAGCCCGAACTTCCTGCCCTCTCTGGCGATCTTGACGACGTACGGCTTGCTGACGGGGGATTCCTTGGCCGGGACGAAGTTGTGGGCCTCCTCGACGACTATGAGCGCGGGGATGCTCAGCCTTCTAAGCGCGAGTTTATACATGCCGTCGAGGGCCACCGCCATGAAGATCCTCTGGTCGAAGAGGTCGAGCCCCGATAGGTCGAGCACCTTCACGCCCCTCGTCGCGAGTAGCTTGGCCGGGTCGAAGAGCTTCACGGGCTCTCCGTTGAAGGTCTCGCCGTAGCGCTCCAGGAAGACGGGGCTCCCCTTGAACAAGGCCCTCAGCCTCCCCACGAGGCCCCCCACCGCCATCTCCCCCGCGTATCCGCCGGGGGCGGCCGCCTTGCCCTCCTCGACGACCTCCTCTATGAGCTCCTCCAGATCCGTGAGGGGTTGCCTATCGCCGTAGGCCGTGGCGCGCTGCCACCCCTCCTCCAGAATCCTCCTCTGGGCGTCCGTGAGGCCATAGGTGCTCTCCAGAAGCCTCTCCAAAACGCGGAGGGGGACCGAGCGCGGGTTGAGCGCGACCCTCTCGTACCTCCTGGCGGTCCCGAACTTCGCCTCGAAGGCCTTGTCCTGCGGCGACACGTCGACTTTGCCCACCACGTATACGTCCACGAGCTCCGAGACGGCCCTCCCCTCCTCGGTTCTGGCCACTTGCATAGCCGAGTACTCGCCGTGCGGGTCGAAGACCACGACGGCCACGTCGACCGCCGAGATGAGCCGCTCTATTATGACGCCGGCCAGCCAGGACTTGCCCGCGCCGGTGCTCGCGAGCACGGCGCAGTGTTGCGTGACGAGCCTCGTCGCATCGACGAGCGCCGGTATGTCGTACCCCCACACGTTGCCCACCTCGATGTAGGGCCCCTCGCCCCGCGGCGCCAACAGCTTCGACACCAGCTCGGGCGGCGCCTTGTGGACGTAGTCCAGCGGCTTCAAGGGCCTCGAGGGCCTCCCCAGGCGCTCGCCCCTCAGCGCGCCCATCACCACAGCCTTGGCCTCCGTGTAGTAGAGGATCGACTCCGCGCCGAGGTTCTCCTTTATGTACTTGACCGCTTCGACGTCGTCTAGCTGGGCTATGAGCCGGGGATCCATCACCGCGTTTCTCCTCCTGATCGCGACGACTTTTGCGAGGACCTTCTCGTCGGAGCCGGCGATGAGGAGGGAGCCGCTTTCTGTCTCGACGCCCATGAAGGTCCGGAATATGAAGTAGTTCGTGGAGGGGACCTTCACGACGATGCCTATTGGATCCACGATGCTGGGCGCTTCCACCTTTTTTAGCGGTGCGGACAAAAACTACAGCAGGCGGATGATGTTCTGCGGAGTGAACCCCTCCAGCTCGTGGAGGTTCATCACGGGCGTCCGGATCCTATCTTGGTCGTCGAAGCCTATGCGCGGACACGCCGTGTTCACGATCAAGTCGGCGCCCAGATCGTCGAGGAGGTCCGGCGATGCCTCGTCGACCTCGACCACTACGCCGTTCATCTGCGCGGCGATCCTCTCGGCCTCCTCCCTCTGCATTTGCCCCGGCTTCCTCGAAACGAGGACCACCACCCTCTCTTTTCTAGACAGATAGGCCCTCGCCTTCAGTCCCATGAGTCTTCTGTACTCGCCCTCAATCGGGAAGGCCTTGCCCTTGAACGGATCGTAGCCCCAGACCTCGGCGTTGGGGTAGAAGAGCTTCACGGCCAGAGGGTAGAAGTAGCCGGAGGACGCCACTACTGCTGTGCGGCCCGGCGGCTCCCCCACCCAGCATCCCGTCATCGGCTCCTTCGCCATCTCCAAGGAGTATTGGTTCGCCAACTCCTCGGCTATTAGCCTATAGGGGAGTGGGAAGTATATCTTGCCCTCGGGCGGCCGAGGCAAACTGGGCGGCGGCACGTAATAGACGGGGACGAAGTACGCCTCGATCCCGCCCGCCTTCAAGACATATGTATCCACATCGATTTTCTCGAGGACGCCGCCGGTGTTTTTCCTTAGAAGATAGGCTATGTTGGGGGATACGCCGTGGCCTAGGTGGACAACCCTCTTGGCCCCCATATATGCGGCGTCGTCTAGGCCCACGTCGCAACTGCCCCACACGGCTCTGCCCGAGAGCTTAGCGCCGGTCCTCTTGGCCAGCTCCACCGCTGCCCACTTGAAGCCCGGAGGGGCCTCCAGGAGGGCGTCCGGGCCCAAGAGCGCCAGCACCTCGTCGGGAATGATCAAGTTGCCGAGCTCCACGGAGTTCTGGAATCACCAATTAATCTCTTTGCGCTCCTCTCAATACGTCGACGAGCTCCTTGGCGATTTCGGCCTTCTTGACCTCAAGCGCCTTGTAGTACTTCTTGAACTCCTCCCTTATCGCCGCAACGACCTTGACCGAGTCCATTCTGCCCGCGGCTATTTCTTGAAGTGCGGCCTCCATCTTGGACCTCACCTCGGGGTCTATTATCGGCTTGGCGTGCTTCATGAGGGCCGTGGCTAGGGACATGCCGAGGGGAGTCGGCACGCACTTGCCCCCGGTTATCTTCATGTACCCCCTGATCACGTTTGTGTGAATGTGGTCCTGCATGGTGGCGTCGGTGCCTATGCCGTATTTCCGCATGAGCCTCAAGAGCTCCGACTCGGTCATCCTGGGAGGCGGCTCGGTCTCCCGGCGCTCTATTTTGGCCGATATGAGGACGACGCCGTCGCCCTTCCGCACGTATGGGAGCGGCCTCTCCTCCTCCTCTTCGTATGGATATATCTCCCAGTAGCCCCTCGAGATTATCCTCCTACCGTCTGTCTCGAGCGCGAGGGGGCCGAAGACAACTGCAATCTTCTGCCTCTCCACGACGGCGGGAGGGCTCAACGTGGCGAGGAAGTGCCTCACGACTAGCTCGTAGATCCTCCACGCCCTCGCCCCCAGTTTGGCCTCGACCTCCCTCTTATCGGCCCCCTTAGTCGGGTGGATGGGCGGGTGCGCCTTGTCGTCGCTGTTGCCTCTAGTGGGCCTCAGAGGCCCCCTCGACAACCTCTCGGCGTATTCCCCAAAGGGCGTGTTGGCCAACTCCTCGAGCACCGCCTTGAGGTCCAAGGTGGGAGGATACACCGTGGTCTCCGTGCGCGGATACGATATGTAGCCGAGCCTGTAGAGCTCCTCCGCTATGTCCAAGGCCGCCTTGGCCCTTATGTTGAGCCACTTGCTGGCGCGGCGCTCCAGCTCTACGGTGTCGAGGGGGACGGGCGGCTTGACCTCGGCCCTTTCGTACCTGGCCTCCACCACTCGCCCCGGCGCTCTTTTAGCCTCGGCCAGAGCCCCCTCGGCCTCCTCCCTCAAGCGAAAAGGCCTGGAGCGCATCTCCAGCCTCCGCCCTCCGGCCTCCACAACTGCCTTGATCACGAAGTACTCCTCGGGCTTGAAGTTCATGCGCTCGAGCTCTCTGGAGACCACGAGGCCCAGAACCGGCGTCTGGCATGGGCCATAGCTCAGGAACTTGCCGAAGGGGAGGGCCCTGGGATCGGCCTCCCTCACGGAAAGCGTCAAGAGCCTCGTGAAGGCGGCGCCCACCGTCAAGTCGCTGGCCATTCTGGCGAAGACCTTCTCGACGGTTCTTAAGTCGAGCTCCGCGGGCCTCTCGAAGGCCCTAGTTATCTCCTTTTTGGTGACTGCGTTGAAGCGCACGCGCTTGAAGCGCGCCGAGGGGTTCACGATTCTGATTTGGAGGACCGCCTCATAGGCGATGGCCTCGCCCTCCGGGTCCGCGTCGAGCGCGAGGTAGACCACGTCTTGGTCTTTGGCCAAAGCCCTCAGCGCGAACAAATATTTCAGCGCCTCGTCGCGGGGCACCAAGACGACGCTCTCGTCGAATAGCCGAATGGGATCGACGGAGCTCCAATTGTTCAGCTCTTGCGGGAAGTCGAAGTCGAGCGTGTGTCCGCTGAGCCCCAAGCTGATCGCGGCGGATCCGTTGTACTTGAATCTGTAGGCGGTCACCCCGGCCACCTTGAACTGGGAGTAGGAGCCTCCGAGGAATTTAGCTATCGCTTGCGCCACCGACCTCTTCTCGGCAACTATCAGCACACGGCCACATACTCCTCGATATAAAAACGCGAGGGACGAGTTCGGCCGGCGTGTTCGCAACTTTTTTATAACAGTGAGTGGTAGGGGGCTATGTCGAGCGAAGAGACAGGAGGCGAGGAGAAGCCCTTGAAGAGGCCGCCGCTCCAGAGGCAACCCGCCCAACAACAGTACCCACAACAGCCTCCGCCGCAGCCGATAGCTCAGCCCCCGCCGCCGCAGTTGCCCCCTCCGCCGCCCCCTCCGCCCCCGGCGACCACGGGGCCCTATCCATATCCTTATCCGCCACCTCGCGCCACACAGAGGGCGTACCCGCCGCCTCCCCCGCCGTTGCCCCTCCAGCCGCCTACGCAACAGCCCGCGCAACCGGCGATCCCTCAGCCTCCTCCGAGGAGGCCCAGCCAGCAGCCCTCCGCGACGGCGCCCCAGATGTTGCCGCTAGTTGGGGCCGTCGTGGGCGTGGTGGGCGCCGCCTTGGGCATTATGTCCTTCATATTCTCGCTCGGAGATGTGGGGAGGGCCGTCGAGATGCTCTCCATATCCCTCGCCGCCACCGACCTAGTCCTAGCCATAGCGTTGTTCGCGATCTGGAGGGCCTTCTTCAGGAGGGGGTGAAGAACTCCTCCAAGGCTTGCCTAAGGGAGGACTCGTCGTCGACTATTCGAGCGCCCTTGAGGAGGTCCTTGAGCTGGACGTAGACGTCGGGCTCCAAGAATCTGTAGTCGAGGAAGACCAAGGCGCCTCTGTCGTCTGGCGATCTGAAAAGCCTGCCCACGGCCTGTCTGACCTTCACCACAGCGTTGTAGAGATATACCGCGTTCCAGGCTAGGTCGGCGCCGAGCCCGGCAGATAGCTCCTCGACCCTCTTGTCTAGATAGACGTCCCTTTCGGGATACGGCACTCCGACCACGACCACGGCCGACAGCATATTAACGCCGTTTCTGACGTACTCGACGCCTTCCGCCAGCTTGCCTCCGGCGACTGCGAACACGGCGAATTTGGACCCCAGCTCTATCTCCTCGAGATCCGTGTCCTTGGCCTCCACGTAGAGCGGTATGTTGAACGAGAGGTACTTCCTCACGGCCTTGAGCACGTCGTAGCTGGGGAACACTGCGAGGACCCCCTTCGGCGACGCCGCCACGGCCGCCGCTATCCTTCGCGCCATGGCCCTGTACATCTCCTCGGTCCTCGAGGAGAACTTAGAGGTCACCGATCTGTCCACCACGGCGATGAAGTTGCCGGGCCTTACGTACTCGTCGAACGGCACGTCGAAAACCCTCGGCGGCTTGGGGAGCGGGACGGCCTTGGCGAAGAGGTCGACCGGCATCGATCCGCTTATGAGGGCCGCCGCCTTGGCCGACGCGAGGACGTTCGCGATGAGCCTCGAGACATCGTAGGGGATGGCCCTAAGCCTTAAGCCGTCCTCGGACTCCTCGACGAGCACCAAGTACCTCCCCCCTTCCTTCAGAGTCCTCAAGAACTCGGCTATGGCCACCAGCGGCGAATACGGCGTGGTCCCCTCGTCTGCTTTGCCCCTCACCACCTCGACGGCGGCCCTCTCTATCTGGGACGGCTCCTCGAAGAGGGCGAGGACGTCGCCCACCGACACCGGCCCCGGCCTCATGTCCTTAAGGCCTCTCTGGGCCTTGTAGAGGAGGGCGGCCGTCTCCTTTTGGCCGTAGCGCTCGGCGTCGGCCCGAGCTCTCCTCACCTCGCCCTCGGTTATGGAGACCGAGTTTATCGAGGTCACCGCGTCCGGCAAGCTGTGCGCCTCGTCTATTATGAGGACGGCTTTCTTGAGGTCGATCCAGCGATCCGCCCGGGGGCTGAACGCGTAGAAGTAGGTGGCCACCACCACGTCGGCGAAGAGCGCCAGGGCCTTGGCCGCCTCATAGGCGCACGACTCGGCCTCGCAAGCGGCCTTGATAAAGGCCCGAGGCGCCAAGTGCCCCGTCGGTTCGAAGGGCCTCGGCGGGAAGTACTTGCACTTGCCCAAGCCCCTCAAGTAGCGGCACTCGGCGAGGAACTCGGCGTATGGCAACCCCCTCAGCTCCTTGTAGCAACACATGTCCTGCTTGTTCCTCAAGAAGGCGTATCTCAAGTCGACGCCCTTCGCCTTGATCCTCGCCAACTCCTTGAGGGGCTGGAGCATCTCGTTCTTGGTCCTCACCAGGTAGAGCACCTTGGCCTCCACCTCCTGGGCGTACGCCAGCGCGGCGGCGAGCGCGGCGGCGGTTTTGCCGAGGCCAGTGGGCGCGTTAGCCAGCACTATTCTGCCGGATCTGAAGCCGTCGAGTATCGCAGTCGCAAGCTCCCTCTGGAACGGCCTGAACTCGTCGTAGGGGAAAAAACGCTCCACGCGCCAATTGCCGTTGGCCGAATAAAAAGCCTACAGCCCGAACCTAGACGAGGGAAAAGCCGTCGTCTTCGCCCTCCCGAGCGCTAGATCGGCCGCCATCTTGCCCAAGGCGGGTCCGAAGGTCCAGCCCAGCCTGCACGCGCCTGCCGCTACTACGAGCTTCTCGCCCCTCCTCTCCACTATGGGGAGGCCATCCGGCGTGCACGGCCTATAGCCCACTGCCATGTCGATCGCCTCGAGATAGCCCATGAGCTTCCTCGCGCCGGCCAGCACCTTCTCGGCCGGCGAGTGGTCGTCGGTGGAGTCCAGGTCGAATCTGCCGGTGGCCTTGACCCAATCCTTGAGCGGAACCACAGCGATGCCCGTGTCGGCTAGATCTATGAACATGGCGTTGGGCCTCCTAGAGGGCCTCACCCTGAACCCGTAGCCCTTGAAGGGCGCAACCGGTAGTCCCAAGAGGCGGGAGATCCTCCAGCCGGCTGCGACGATCACGACGTCGGCCTCCAGCCTCTTCCCTCCCGCCGTCACGAAGCCGTCGCCGACAGTCTCGGCGAACGCCGGCACGTGGCGGGCGCCGGCCTCCTCCCGAAGCCTCCTCACGGCCAAATCGGTGGAGAGCTTGGCGGCCTCGAGGTAGATCACGGCTTGTTTGCCGTCGAGCTCCCCCACCTCGAATTTGGGCCTTAGGGGATCGCGCTTCAGCTCCTCCGCCTCGGCCTCCACGTCTTGGACGAGCTCGTAGAGGGGCTCCTCGGCGTAGTCGAAATCGTTCCTCTCCTCGGCCAGCCTTCTGTACTCGGCCCAGGAGAACCTCCCCATCTCCCTCACGGCCTCCCAGACCCGCTCGCCGGGGTCCTTGCCGTAGGACCTTATATACGCCAGGATCCACTTGACGTCTATGTGCCGAATTCTTGCAGCCCCCTTGGACAACATGGAGAGATATGCCGTGGGGTAGCCGACCACGTTTATCCGGTTGATCTTGAAGCGGGTGAACTCCAAGATCCCGGCCGCCGCGCGCGACGCCTCGCCGGGCTCCAAGCCGTCAACGATGGCGACGTCGACGCCTTCGCGCCTCAGATAATATGCGGCGAAGAGCCCAACGACACCGCCTCCCACCACTACGGCGTCCATGTTAGGCACACAACCGTTTCTTATATCAGTTCCCGCCAGCAATTATATAACTGGACGAGGCGCTTGGGCCGTGAGGTTGTCGATAGACAAGAGGCGGAGGATAATCGACGTGGTCCCCGAAAGGGGCGAGGATCTCTACTTCGTCTACCTGCTGGTGGATCGAGGCGATATAGTGAGGGGCTGGACCGTGAGGGAGTATAAGCCCGAAGGGGCCAAGGAGGGGGAGAGGATAAAGGTGTATTTGGGGATCAAAGTGGAGGCCCTCGAGTATCACAAATTCAGAGGGAGCCTTAGAATAAGAGGCGTCGTCGTGGAGACCCAAGGGGATCTAGAGGGCGTGAAGGGCAGGCGCCACACCTTCGACGTGTTGCCGGGCAGGGAGATAGAGATAGAGAAGCCTGAGGCCTACCCCATGGAGCTCGCCGACGAGATAGCCAAGTTGGCGGAGATCTCGCTCCCCAGAATACTGCTCGTGTCGATAGACGGCGACGAGGCGGCGATAGCCCACGTGACGGCCTTAGGAGTCGAGGTGTTGGGCGTTGTCGAGAACAGAACGCCGAAACGCGCCGAGTCGAGCTCAGCTGAGGAGGTCCTGGGCCCCTTCCTCAGAGAGGTCGCGAAGATCGTCGAGCAGTATAGGCTGAGGCTCAAGCCCGATAGGCTGGTGCTCGCGGGGCCCCAGCTCTACGTGGAGGTGGCGTCTGAGTACATCAAGGGCGACCTCGCGCCGCAGTCGGCCGGAGGGCTCGGCGGGGTCTACGAATTCCAGAGGGGACAAGGCTTCGAGAAATACAGGGTTGTTCTGGGATCGGAGATCCTCTCGGAGATATTGAGGCTGGCGGCCGAGAGGCCGGAGCTAGTCGCGGTGGGGCTGGAGGCGATCAAGGAGGCCGCCTCGCAGGGAAGAATTCGCGCGCTCGCCGTCCTCGATGAGACACTTAAGGAGCGCGCCGACGAGTGCGCGGAGGTACTGAGGCTCGTCTACTCGACCAAGGGCGCGATGCGCATAATCCCGGCCGAGAGCGAGGCGGGCGGCATGTTGAAGGCCATGGGCGGCTGCGCTGCCGTCTTGCGTTACTAGCCTATTGAGGCGTCGTGCTGGTCTCCCCCGACTCTTACCGGATTACGAGCAAAAACGCAACCGAATAGCCCCCGCAGTATGAGGGGCTTCGCTTAAACCGCTCATTATGGCTCCCACACTCCAAGCACGAAGAATTCGAGGGTCTCGGCAGAGCCCCGTCTGCGCTCTCTGCTGCGCCGTTGTTCTGAGCGCTTAGAGTAGCTGGAGGCTATCGGCGATGGAGGGCTGGAGGCGTCGCGGGTTTCGTCGAATACCGCAATGATACGATCGGCGAGAAGAGCCCAGCCGGCGCGTTGGTGTTCTGTATTTTTTCCACGTGAACGCCACTCGCGGTTTGTTGACCCTATCGGCGTGGCCATGCGCTTTGTGGAAGCTACAAGGCGTTGGCCGGGAGCCGCGCCTCAGTCGTCGGATGGGCCTGCCCAGCGGGCTCATCGCCGGGCCGCGCAACTCGGAGGCGTGGAAGGCCCCGAGCGATCGGCGCTATGGCCGATTATCGGATTCTAGCGCGCAAGGAATGGATATTAATACCCTCCTCTTTCTGTATATGAAGCTCGAGGGCGTTATCGCGGCCACGGTCACGCCGTTTACCAAAGACGGCGTGAACTACAACGCCTTGAGGTCCCTCATGGAGAGGCTTGCCTCGCAAGGCTACGGCCTCTTCCCCTCCTCCTCGACCGGCGAGGTGGCCAAGCTGACCCCCGAGGAGAGGGTAAAGGTGGCCGAGCTGGCGGTGGAAGTCGGCGGAGGCAAGGTGCCCGTGATAGCCGGGACGGGGACCGGCGATCACCTAAGCACCATAGAGATCGCCCGAAAGTACAAAGACGTGGGCGTAGACGCCGTGCTCATAACCCCGCCGTATTACGTGCAAGGGGATTGGGCGGGGATATACGCCTTCTACAAGAAGGTCCTAGACGCCGTGGATATGCCCGTAATCTTGTACACCATACCGCTGGCGGTGGGCTACAACATACCGGCCGAGGTCTTCGACATGGTCTCCTCCGAGTACAGCCAAGTCGTGGCGGTCAAGGACAGCTCGGGCGATTTCAGATATCACATGGAGCTGATATATCTGGTGGGCAATAAGATCTCGGTGCTTCAAGGCGTCGACATGTTCTTCGTGCCCAGCCTCATCGTGGGGGCCCACGGCGGAATTCTGGGCGGCCCCAACTTCCTTGGACCTCTCCCGCTACGGCTCTACCGCATGGTCAAGGAGGGGAGGATCGCGGAGGCCGTGGAGATACACAAGAAGCTCGTGGAGCTCTGGCGCTTCATGGGCGGCTGCGGCCTTACGGGCAAGCTCGGCGGGAAGTGGCCCACGCTGTATAAGGCGGCCACGCAGATCGTCACCGGCATAGACATGGGGCCGCCGCGCGAGCCGTTGCCTCCCGTGGACGATAAAGACAGAGAGGAGCTCAAGAAGATACTCGACAAGCTCGCGCCCCTACTGCGGTAGCCCCAATCTTTATATACGCTCTATAGCCGCCTTCTGTGGAGCTAGTGGTGGTCTCGGTCCTGGGCGCGGATAGGGTGGGCATCGTTGCAAGTATAGCGGGGGTTTTGGCCAAGCACAATGCCAACATAGTCGATATAGCCCAGACGGTGGTCCGCGATATCTTCTCCATGGTTATGCTGGTCGATATATCCAAGGCCGACGTCGATATAGCCGGCCTGCGCGCCGAGCTGGAGGAGGCCGGGAGGAAGCTGGGCGTCATGGTCGCGGTGCACCATATAGACGTGTTCCGGTACATGCAGAGGGTATGAGGCTTTTCTCGCCTGAGGAGATAGGCGAGGTCCTCGAGATGATCTTATTCCGCGAGCTCGATATACGCGCAGTGACGCTCAGCGTTAATACCCTCCCGGCTATCCGCGGCGATCTTAGCTCGGCGCTCTCGGCGCTGAGGAGCTTGTTGCGGCCCTACCTGGAGCGCTTCAGGCCGGCCGTGGACAAGATAGCCGCAAAGCTCGGCGTCAGGATAGTCACCGCTAGATTGGCGGTGAGCCCAGTCAGCATCATGCTGGAGCCCCTCGGGCGCCCCGAAGACGCCGTGGAGATAGCCAAGGCCCTCGACGAGCTGGCCGAATCCCACGGCGTGGACATGGTGGGAGGGTTCTCGGCGTTTGTCCACGCCGGCATCTCGAGAGGCGATGAGGCGCTCATGGAGGCTCTGCCCGACGCCCTCAACTCCACCAAGAGGCTCAGCGGCTTCGTCAACGCGGCGTCGACCTCGACGGGCATAAACATGGAGGCCGTGTTTCGCGCGGCCGAGGCCGTGCTCTCCATGAGGCCAGAAGCCGCGGCGAGGTTCGCCGTGACGGCCAACGTGCCTGAGGACGTCCCGTTCATGCCGGCAGCTCACCACGGCTTGGGCCTCCCGGACGCCGTAATCAACGTGGCCGTGAGCGGACCCGGCGTGATAGAGGCGGTGGTGAGGAGCTTGAAAGACGCGGATTTGAGGACCCTCCACGACGCGATAAAGCGCGCGGCATTTAAGGTCACGAGGCTGGGGGAGCTCGTGGGGAGGGAAGTGGCCAAGGAGCTAGGCGTTCCCTTCGGGGCGGTCGACCTCTCGGTGGCCCCGACGCCTAAGGTAGGCGACAGCGTTGCGGGGATTCTCGAGGCCATGGGCCTCCCGAGGGCCGGCTCGCCGGGCTCGGTGTTGGCGCTCTACCTCTTCGTAGACGCCGTGAAGAAGGGCGGGGCCATGGCCACGTCTACCATAGGCGGCCTCAGCGGGGCCTTCATCCCAGTCAGCGAGGACGCCTTGATGGCCAAAGCAGCCGAGGAGGGGGCCCTCACGCTCGACGCGCTCAAGGCCATGTCCGCCGTGTGCAACACGGGGATAGACATGGCGGGTATCCCCGGCGACGTCCCGCCCGATGTGGTGGCGGCGCTCATGGCGGACGTCATGGCGTTGGCCACGGCGCTGGATAAGCCCTTGGGGGTGAGGCTGGTGCCGATCCCCGGCGGAAGGCCCGGCGACGTCTATGAGCTCGGCGGGCTCTACGGCAAGGTCGTCGTGATGGACGTGGGGAAGTTCAAGGAGATCCCGCTGGCTAAGCGCAAGGGCGTCGTGCCGCCCAGCGTCTGGCGGCTGAGGGCTGGTTAATTGTTTGCTTAAATATAACTCCGTCTCCATCCATCTGCCCGCAAAGTTTTTAAGGTAATAGCTTAAAGGCCCTATGTCGGCATCGATATCAGTTCTGGCGTCCCACAGCGCGCTCGACGTGTTAGACGGCGCGAAGGACGAGGGGTTCAGGACCATAGCGGTGGCCAAGAGGGGGAGGGAGAGGGCGTATAGGGAGTTCCCCGTCGTCGACGAGCTCATAGTGCTGGACGACTACAAGGACATCGTCAAGGAGGCTTGGAGGCTCAAGGGCTCCGTGTTCGTGCCCAACAGGTCCTTCGCCGTGTACGTGGGCTACGACGCGATCGAGAGGGAGTTCCCCATCCCCATCTTCGGCAATAGGTATCTGCTCAGATGGGAGGAGAGGACCGGGCCCCATAACTACTACCGCCTCCTGGACGAGGCCGGGATAAGGAGGCCCAAGACGTATTCCTCCCCCGACGACGTCGATAGGCCCGTCATCGTCAAGCTCCCCGAGGCGGCCAGGAGGGTCGAGCGCGGCTTCTTCGTGGCGAGGGACAAAGACGACTTGGCCCGTAAGGCTAAGAGGTTGGCCGAGCGGGGGGTGATAAGGCTCGAGGACCTCCCCAACGCGGCCATAGAGGAGCTGGTGCTGGGGGCCCACTTCAACGCCAACTTCTTCTACTCCCCCATATATAAGCGCCTGGAGCTCCACAGCTTCGACAGAAGGATCCAGTCGGACCTAGACGGCGTATACCGCCTGCCCGCGAGGGATCAATTGGACCTAGACCCCGACGTGCGCTACATCGAAGTCGGCCACGAGCCGGCGACGATTAGGGAGTCCCTCCTGGAGAAGGTGTTCGATATCGGCTACCGCTTCGTCGAGGCGGCTGCCAGGCTGGTCAAGCCCGGCGTCATAGGGCCGTTCACCCTGCAGTTCATCGTAACGCCCGAGCTGGACTTGGTCGTATACGACGTGGCGCCTCGCATAGGCGGCGGCACAAACGCCTACGTGGGCCTCGGCGGGCAGTACTCGAAGCTGTATTTCGGCAGGCCCATCTCCATGGGCAGGAGGATAGCCATCGAGATAAAGGAGGCCTTGAGGCAGGGAAGGCTGGAGGAGGTGACGACATGATCGAGGCGTTGCTCAAGGGCTACGACCTCGAGAAGCTCGCGGTCGCCGCGATAGCCTCCCACACGGCGTTGCAGATATTGAGAGCCGCCAAGAGGTACGGCTTCAGGACCATAGCGGTGGCGAGGCCGAGCGCGGCTTGGTTCTACAAGAGGTTCCCCTTCGTGGACGAGGTCTGGGAAGTCGACTTCTCCAACTTCCGCCCAGTCGCCGAGAGGTTGGCCGAGGAGAACGCCGTGTTGATACCTCACGGCTCCTACGTGGAGTACGTGGGCTGGAGGCAAGCCCTGGAGGCGCCGGTCCCCACCTTCGGCGTGAGGCGCTTGATAGAGGTGGAGGCCGACCAGTTCAAGAAGATGGACCTCTTGAGAAGGGCCGGCATACCGATCCCCAAGAGCTACAAGCCGGAGGAGGTAGACGGGCCGGTGATAGTGAAGCTCTTCGGCGCCAAGGGCGGCAGAGGCTATTTCTTCGCGAAGAATAGGGAGGAGCTCCTTGAGAAGCTGAAAGACGTGGAGGAGCCCCACATAATACAGGAATATATCTTCGGGGTGCCCGCCTACTACCACTTCTTCGCGTCCCCCATGTACGGCCGGGTGGAGCTATTCGGCATGGACGTCCGCTACGAGACGAACGTAGACGGGAGGACCTTCGGCTTGGTGGAGCCCACGTTTGTCGTCGTGGCGAACTTCCCGCTGGTGTTGAGGGAATCTCTGCTCCCCACCGTGCAGAAATACGGCGAGGCGTTCGCAGACGCGGTGCGGGAGATGTTGGGCGAGGAGATGAAAGGGCCTTACAGCCTCGAGTCCATAATCAAGGACGACCTCTCCATAGTGGTCTTCGAGTTCTCCGGGAGGATAGTCGCCGGGACCAACGTCTACATGGGCGTGGGATCGCCCTACTCCGTCTTGTATTTCGATAGGCCCATGGACATGGGCGAGAGGATAGCCCACGAGCTGAAGCTCGCGAGGGACAAGGGCAGGCTGGAAGACGTCGTGAGCTGATCAGCCAGCTGCCGCCAGCTCATCGATCGCGCTTGGTCAGGATCATCATGAATAGATCCGGTGATGAATTAATATTAGTGAGGTCTAAAACGGCGTGAGGGTCGTGGTGTTGGGGCTCGGCGGCTGGATATCCAGCCCTTGGCTGGGATACCCCGGAATATACGTGGAGACGGATAGGCGCCTCCTCCTCGACGCGGGCGAGGGGACATACGCCAGGTTGTCCCAGTGCGGGCTCCCGCTGCCCGAGCTGTTGATCCTCACGCATTCACACGGCGATCACATATTGGGCGCCCCGACTCTGCTCCTCATGGCGCGGCACAAGGGGGCGAGGATAAAGGTGGTGGCGATTCAATCCGTCCTCGAGTCTTTGAGGAGGATCCTCGAGGCGGTGCGTATGCCCCATTTGGAACAACACATGGACCCGGTGGAGCTGGCGCCAGACGGCGTCTACGAGGAGGGCGGGACCAGGATCGCCTTCGCGCCCGCCAAGCACTCCGTCGAGGCGGTCCACGTGAGGATCGAGCACGGGGGCAAATGCGTGGCCTACAGCGGGGACACCGCGCCGAGCGAAGCCCTGGAGAGGCTCGCCGAGGGTTGCGACTTGCTCATCCACGAGGCGTCCGGCAACCCGGGCCAGGAGGAGCAGGCGCATTTGGTGGGCCACAGCACTACAAAAGACGCCGTGGAGCTGGCGGCCAAGGCCGGCGTGAAGGCGCTGATGCCCGTGCACTACTACCTCTCCCCGCCCTTGCTACCGCCGGGGGTTAACGCGTATCTGCCCTATCCCTGCGCCTCAGTGGAGCTGTGAAGTGCCTAAAAGTCCCCGCGGAGAGGAGGGAGCTCTTCGCGTTCCCCTACCCGATAGCTATTTGGCGCGATCCTCCGCGCTCGGTGGAGCTGGCTTTGTCCATAGCCGAGGACTTCGGCGTTAGGCGCATATACACGGTGGGCGACGTCGTCACGGCCAACTTCGTGATGAGAGGCCATATGCCGGACGCAGCGGCGGTCGACCTCAAGACGAGGCGAAAGGAGCGAATGGAGGCGCTCTCGGCGTTTCCCCGCGTCGTCAAGGTGAGGAACCCGCCGGGCTATATAACCGAGGAGGCGTGGGCCGCCGTGGAGGACGCCTTGAGGAGCCGCGGCACGCTCCTGGTGGTAGAGGGCGAGGAGGACATGCTGGCGCTGGCCTTCCTGGCGCTTGCGCCGGACGACTCCGCCGTCGTCTACGGCCACTATAGGGGGGCCCTCATAACGATCCCGGCCGGGAAATACAAAGAAATAAGGAATCTTGTAAAATACATGGAGCCTTGTTAGTCGGTCGCCGGCGGGAGAAAGGCCTCCCTCTCTAGCTCCAGCACTATCCTTCTGGCCTCCTCGATAAGCCTAGCTGCGCTGATGTAGCCGTGCTCGTAGAGCTCGCTAGAGATTCGGGCCAGCTCATCGGCGAGCTTGGGGTTCGGCTGCATGAGTCGCTGTTGGACCTCGTTAATATATCTTTCGCCTTCTGACTAGATCGATTATAGTCGATTGACGATACGCCAAACGCCCTCGTCGTCTGGATGGGCCCTCCCCTCGGCGGCTAACTTCGTCAGGAAGGCCCTCACTATTACCGACGTGAGCAGCACGTTCTCCCAGCTCCTCTCGGCGCCTAGCTCCTTCAGCAACCTCGCCGAAATCTGGGTAGGCTCCCCCGGCAATAGAGCCTCGACGAGCCTCTGCGCCTTCTCGACGGAGGCCTTGTTGGCCTCGACGAGCTCCTTTATCCTCTTCTTGCTGCCGACGACGGGGCCGTGGCCCATCACCAGCGTCTCGGGCTCCATAGACGCTATTTTGTCCAGAGATGCCAGGAAGAGGTCCACGTCGTTGAGGTAGGGAACTCCGTATCTCTTGAGGACCATATCGCCGAATATGGCGTCGCCCGCGTAGAGGATTCCCTCGGTCAGGTAGCCCACGTGGCCGAAGGTATGGCCTCTGAGATCCACCACCTCTATCGAATCGAGCTTATCCCCGGGCTTGACGACTCCGGCCACGCGTATGTCCCTGCCCACGTATATCGCGTCGGGCACGAAGAAGCCGTGGGTAAAGAAGAGGCGCGCCCTTGTGTTGGCCACGAGCATTTCCTCCCCCCAAGGGGCGTATACCTCAGCCCCCTCGGGCACGGCCGTTAGGTGATCGGCGTGGTAGTGGGTGAGGAGCACCTTCGGGATTCCGCCCACCGCCTTCAAGATCTCGGCGGCTCTATCGGCGGG
>DANS01000037.1:6135-19078 GCA_002497345.1 Thermoproteus sp. UBA157 | reverse complement strand
TCGGCCTTCCCCACGAGCTCTATGGGCTTGGGCTCAAGCCCCGGCGGCTTGAGGAGGTGGCGCCACTCGCCGGGCCTGGGCACGTAGTAGCCCCGCTCAGCTGTGGATAAAACGTAGCGGATCTCGGCCGATCGAAACACGGTGCCGCACTTCGTGCAGCGCCTCCCCTTACCTCTGCCCAAGCTCTCGAGCGACCCGCCGCAGTACGGGCATCTGGGAGGAATCCTAACGAGCCTATATATCACCTCCATGGACTCTACATAGAGGTAGAGGCCGTCGCCCCTCGGCTTCACGCCGCCCCTCAGCTCCACGTAACAGCCGACGCACCTCTCCAAGGCGGCAGCCAGCTTGCCCAAATGCCTATAGGCGATCGCTACTAGGCCGTTTGAAAGACCGGCGAATACGTGGCGCTTGCGCCTTTCGGCCCAAAGCACGAGGGCCCTGGTCTTATAGACCGAGTAGGGGAGGGGCCTATCCGGCAATACTCCGAGCTCCACGTGGGCGTCCGTGGCTTGGTTCGTGCGGTAGAGGATCCAGCCGGCCGCCCTCACGCCGTTTTCCTCCAGGAAACGCGCCGCGTAGATGAGGTGAGGCGGGGAAAGGCCCCTTATGCCGTACAAGACGGGGTCGGGGCCCCTCGGCTCTATGAGCACCCTCCTCCCATCGAGGTTGTGGAACGTGAAGGGATATGTCAGCGCCTCCATGGCGGCCACGAGGCCAGGGCTTATGGGAGGCCTTTCGCCCTCTCTGTAGGCCAGGAGCTCGAAGGTCGATGTCGAGAGCTCGGCGCCTATCGCGGCCACGGCGCCTATTACGCCCCTTCCTCCCCACGTCCTAACGCCCTCCACCCTCTCGACGACGCTTCTGGGAACGATCTGGGACAAGGCCAGTCTGTACACGTGTTTGGCCCTCCCCGGCACGGACCCCACGGCCATGGCGATGCCGGGGCTGGTCTTGCCGGTTAAATCGGCCCCCTCGGACACTACCTTCACCGCCAGCTCCCATATGTCCTCCTCGGCGCCCTCGGGGAGGTTCAAGACGAGCGCCACAGCCGCGTTGCCCCTGGTCTTGAAGGGCACATAGGGGTTGAGCCTGACCAGATGGGGGTAATCGGCGAGGACATCGCCATATTTCTTGAGGATTTCCTTGACCAAGGTGTATCCTACATAGGTCGTGCAACCGCCTCTGTGGGAGTCCGTGTCGTCTATACCTATGTGGACTAACACGCCATATTGGAGAGGACTTGTCTTATGTATCGCGGCAACTCCTCGTAGGCGATCGGCACGGCCCCCTCGACTAGGAGGTCCTTGTTGAGGCTATGCCTCACTATTATCCTCACATCGGCCTCTGCCCAAGCCGGAAGGTCGTTCTCGCTGTCGCCCATATAGACCACGTAGTCGACGCCCAGGAGGGCCTTCAGCAACCGCACGGCGTCTCCTTTATTCTTATCAGCGCCGTAGATGTCGGCGAAGGGATGGCGGGCATACCTCAGAGTCTTGAGGCCTCGCCGCTCCGCCTCGGCGAGCACCTCCTCGAGGCCCTCGGGCGGCTTGCTGCTGTCCCGCCAATCCACGGTTATGCCGGCGAGTCTGCCATCTCGCGTCCTCTTGGCCTCAACCAATGCGTCGAGACGCTTGGCCGATGCCAGCAACCGCTCGAGCTCTACCGACGCGAGCCCGTCCGCCACGGCCACGTAACCGATAGCCCTGACCTCTATTCCGTTTATACAAGCGTAGGCCTTTGCGTAGGGCACCCTGGGCTCCACGAAAGCGCATTCCTTGGTCGTGACGACCGCCAAGGGGATCTTGTGCGATAGCTCCCTTAAGGCGAGGTCGAGCTCGGGCGGCAACGTCGGATCCCTCCTGACCATCTCGGGCGGGATCAACGTGCCGTCGAAATCTGTGAAGAGGGCGATGGACACTGGGAACTGAACAAGCAGCTTAAAAAATCCGCCTTGCGTCGTACGGCTTGGGCGCGAGGGGCAGTTCTGCGGAAGGCGAAGAAGAGGGTGGACCGGCCGGGATTCGAACCCGGGATCTCCCGCGCGCGAGGCGGGCGTCCTTCCGCTAGACTACCGGCCCCGACGGGTTAAATATAGGCGATTTTAAGCTTTTTTGACAGCGATCCGCCGAGAAGGCCCTTGTATGGGCGTCATCTAAATTAACAACATCTATCGTTCGTGATCGCAATAGCGTACCGCAGCGATCTGGCGGACTTCGCGGCCAAGCTCAAGTCGTTGCTGGGAGCTTCGGAGCTGGACTGCGCCGATAGGCCCGAGATAACTGTCGTAATCGGCGGAGATGGAACGCTCCTCGAGACGATCCACGGACATCCCTGCGTCCTCGATTCGCTGCTGGTACATGTAGGGGGTGGCCGTATAAATTTTTACAGAAGCACAAGGATAGGCGAGATGTCGCTGGAGGAAATGGCCAGGAGGATCCTCTCGCGCGATTTCGACGTCGTGGAGCTCCCCACGATAGACGCAGGCGGCTGCACGGCCGTCAACGAGGTCGTGATTCGCAATGCCGATTACAGGAAGCTCCTCACGTTTAAGATAACGGGCTCTATGCCCATTATTAGCGGGCGGGCAGACGGCGTGATAATATCAACGCCGCAAGGCTCCACGGGCTACGCGGTGTCCACCTGGGGGCCCATCGTCGATTACAGGCTTGAGGCCTTCGTGATATCCTTCATAGCCCCCTACACCTTGTACTTGCGGCCGCTCGTCGTCCCCCAAGAGCCGCTCGAGATAGCGACCAGCCAAGAGGCCGAGCTCGCCTGCGACAACTACGGCGGAATTCGGGGCAGATCCTTCTCCGTGAGGAGGGGCGCGAGGAGGCTGAAACTCGCCGTATTCGGCGAATACGACTACTACGACAGGGTGTTGTCCAGGCTCCTATCGCCATGAGCTGCTACGTGCTGGACGCCAGCGCTTTCATCCACGGGCGGGACATGAGGGCGTTTCAAGGACGCTTGTTGACGACTAGACAAGTCGTCGAGGAGCTCAAGGACCCCAGAGCGCGCGCCGCCTTAGAGGTACTGTCCGTCGAGGTGGTGGACGTCGACGCGAGGAAGATGGCGGAGTTGGCCAAGAGAGCGCGCGGCCTCAGCGAGGCCGACCTCTCGGCGTTGGCCTTAGCCCTCGAGACCGGCTGCGTCTTGTTGACAGACGACGTGGCCCTCGCAAAAGCCGCCGGGAGACTCGGCGTTAAGGCCAAGGGCTTCTACTTCGTCAAATAAGCGCGGCCAAATACGCCGCCCCCGCGGCGGCTATGGGTATCGCCAAGTTGTCCTCAACGCCATATGCCTCCGCCACTATGACAAACGCCGTTATGAGCATCGCGGCCCAAGGCTTGTAGCCCGCGGCGAGCAGCACCGCCAAAGTGGGCGCCGAGCCGCCGATGATGCCTTCCGCTGTGGCGTTGGTCCCGGGCAATCTATGTCTGCCAAAGGCGGTGCCCACAAGCGCCGAGAACACGTCGTACACCGCCAAGCCGACGACGGCCGGCAACAAGCTCATCGGGCCGAAGATGTTGTAGGCGATGAGCACCCCCACGGCCCCCATGAGGAGGCCCAGATAGCCGCCTCTCCTCTCGTAGTCCCTCTCGGCCGCCTCTATGGCCCTTTCTATGGAATAGAGTAACTCGTTGTACTGCGCCTTCAAATCGGCGCGCCCCACCGGCACGAGCTTATCCAAGCTGTCGAACACGTTCTGGAGGCTCTTGAATATATCTCGCCTTAAGTCCAAGAGCAGTTGGGGCCGCTTGACTTGTATCGAATAGAAGGCGCCCGCCGCCAGCGCGAGTATCGCGTAGTAGATCGTGGGGCGCACCTCCACAAAAAGGGGGATCGCCAAGAGGATCGCCCCGGCGATGTGGAAGGCCTTGCGCACCAAAAGGCCTTTCAAGTCCATATGGAGAGCCGGCACCGACATTTTTAACCATAAACGGAGATCTCCACCCTGACCACGACCCCCTCCCTTATTTTCGAGACGAGCTCCCTCGACAAATGGGCCGCGGCCTTGTCCGCCTCCACCGCCAAGGTCGAGTCGTCGACATATCGGCTCCTGCGCACCACCAGCCGGTAGGGATTCGTCGGCGGCGCAAGGGGGGTCCTGCCGGTGATCACCTCCTCGATGCCCTCGGCCTCCACGACGATCTTCACAATCCCGGGCCTCGCCAAGGCCTCCCGGAGCTCCTCGGATAGATCCGGCCCGGCCTTGTCGGCGCAACAAGCGATTATGCAATCGCCGCTCCTCGTGACGTAGGGATCACGCGTTATCTCCAGCGTCCGCTCGTTCTTGGCCGTCACGTTCGCGTGCCCCCGCGCGATGATCACATCGCTGGGCATCTATTTCAAATACCCTCTTAATACTTAGCCATGGACGTCGAGGATAGAATGAGGCTTATTACGAGGTACCCCACGGAGGAGGTATTGACGCTCGAGGAGCTCAAGGCGCTTCTGGAGGCCGGCCATAGGCTGAGCCACTACATAGGCTTCGAGATATCCGGCTACATCCACATAGGCACCGGGCTGGTGAGCATGTCCAAGGTGGTGGATCTGCAGAAGGCCGGCGTGAGGCCCACCGTGTTTCTGGCCGATATACACTCTTGGCTCAACAACAAGCTCGGCGGTGATCTGGACCTAATCAGGCGCGTCGCCGTGACGTACTACGTGCAAACCTTCAAGAGGATCATCGAGGCGTTAGGCGGCGATCCAGACGGCGTGCGGTTCGTGCTGGGCTCCGACCTCTACCACAACAACGACGAATACTGGTTCCTCCTAATGGACGTGGTGAGGAACTTGACGTTATCAGAGGTGCGCCACAGCCTCACGATACTCGGCCGCAAGATGGGCGAGTCGATCCCCTTGGCGTATCTGGTATACCCGCCCCTCCAAGTGGCCGACGTCTTCGCGCTGGGCGCCCACATCCCCCACGGGGGGATCGACCAGCGGAGGGCCCACATATTGGCGAGGGAGGTCGCGTTGAGGGTGAGGTTCTACCCGTTGACCGTAGACGGCAAGAGGGTAAAGCCCGTGGCCCTCCACCACAAGCTGTTGCCCGCCCTCAACATGACCGAGAAGCCGAAGAGCAAGGAGGAGCTCAGCGAGATGAAGATGTCGAAGTCCATACCGCAAAGCGCTATATTCGTGCACGACAGCCCCGAGGAGATCAGACAGAAGATAGCCAGGGCCTACTGCCCTCCGAGAGATCCGGAGTACAACCCAGTGTTGGAGATACTAAGAATCTCGGCGTTTAGGGAGGAGAGGAAGGAGCCGTTCGTGCTGGAGAGGCCGGCCAAATACGGAGGGCCCCTCGAGTTCTGGACTTACGAGGAGCTCGAGAGGGCCTACGCGGCCGGCCAAATACACCCGGCGGATTTGAAGAACGCGGCGGCCGAGGCCTTGATAAAAATCCTAGAGCCCGTGCGCGGCTTTTTCCAAGGACCGGGAGCTAGCATATTGGAGGAGATGAGGGGCTTGGTGATAACTAGATGAGCGCCCCGCTCTTTGAAATAGCCGAGTACTACGACAAGCTGGCCGGGGTCTACGACGAGCTCTACGGCCAAGAGCAGATCGTCAAGTACCTCAAGGCCCTCGCCTACGTCAAGGGGGATAGGGTCTTGGACGTGGGCTGCGGCACCGGCCTAGGCGCGTCCGTCCTGCGCCCCCGCTACGTGGTGTGCGTCGACGTGTCCTTGGGCATGTTGAGGAGGGCCGCCTCTCGGGGCGCCCTCATCGACGTGGTGGCCGCCGACGCCTACAAGCTGCCTCTGAGGCCGAGGGGCTTCGACGCGGCTTTGGCCATAACCGTCTTCGAAAGGCTGGAGGACGCGGGCGCGCTGAGGGAATTCGCCGACGTCGTGGTCGCGGAGACGTTGGGGCGCTGGCTGATTCTGGGCTAAAGCCTTACGAGGACCCAGTCGCCGTCTTCGGGGACCACCGCGTGTCTATACGCCGCGGCGAGGGCTCTGTGCTTGCCGACGTCGTCGTATCTAGCGCTGATGTGCGTCAAGATCAGCAGACGCGCCCCTAACGCCTTGGCGGCCTCGAGGGCGTCGAAGACCGTCGAGTGGCCCTCCTCGTGGGCCCTGGCCGGATCCACGTCGTCGGCGAAGGTGGCCTCGTGTATCAACACGTCCGTCCAGCCCACGGCCTTGAGGGCCTTGGGACAAGGCCCGGTATCGCCCGTGTAGAAGAGCCTTCTGTACCTTCTGTGTCCCGGCTCGGCCACGTCCTCGGGCTTGATGACCCTCCCGCCGACCTCGACGGGCTCCCCCCTTATGAGCCTCGTCAGCGCTTGCTTCGGGAGGCCTTCCACCTTGGAGAGGTCCAGCTTGAACCCCACGTCCCACTCGAAGAGCCAGCCGCACGCCTCGATCGTGTGGCACACCTCGACGCATCTAACAGACATGCGCCTATCGACGATCGACGTCGCGGCGTCGACGCCGTTTTTGGCCAACGCCGAGGCCAGCTTGGGCGGGGCCAAGACCTTTAAGCTCTTTCCGGCCATCCTCGCAGTGCTCAGCAAGCCCGGAAGGCCCAACACGTGATCCTCGTGACCGTGGGTCACCGCGACGTAGCTCAACGAAGCCGGCGAGATCCCATAGGCCATCAACGCGTACTGGACTCCCTCGCCCGCGTCAAGGAGGACGCGGTGGCCCTCCCAGTCCTCCAAGTAGATGCCGGGCATCCTCCTGTCGGCTCTCGGCACGGCGCCTCCCGTGCCGAGGAAGAGGAGCTTCAAGAGCGGCATTTGCCGAAAAGCTCGACGATCTCCTCCAGAGTGAGTTGGTACACCCTCTTCCCCTCGGGCGCCTCCCTACACGCCTTTCTGGCCAGCTTCCGCCTCTGCGAGAACAACATGGCCGTGAACTTCTCGAACGATTTAAAGTCGTCGACGCATGGACCGCGGGGGGTTAACCTCACTATGGCCGATTGGACTTGAGGAGGCGGCGAGAAGGCGCGAGGAGGCACCAGCTTGAGCACCTCCACGTCGTAGTTGCACCTAACGGCGACGGTCAATCTGCCGTAGTTCTCAGAGCCGGGCTCGGCCCTCAGCCTCTCCGCGACCTCCCTCTGCAACATCACCACGGCCGGCAGCCTCCTCTCGGCGAGTTTGAGAAGAATAGGCGACGTTATATAATAGGGTATATTCGACGCGAAGAGGTCGACTTGAGGCCACTCTATCTCCAAGGCATCGCCTACTATCACCTCGACGTTGGGCGGAGCCCTCGCCGAGAGGTAGGCCGCCAAGGCCTTGTCGAGCTCCACGGCGTATACCTTGGAGGCCCTCTTGGCGAGCTCGAGCGTCAAGACACCGGTGCCGGCCCCGACCTCTAACACCACGGAGCCCGCCGGCACCAAGCTTGCTATATATTCTGCCACGGACTTATCCCTCAACATGTGTTGGCCGAGGCGTCTGCCCACGGAACTATCCCATAATAAAGAAATGACGCCATTGTTTTTATAATCGCTTGTTGACGCCTCCGTGGACTACAGATCGTTGGGCTTAAAAACTGGCCTAGAAATCCACATACAGCTCAACACGAGGCGGAAGCTCTTCTGCGAGTGCCCGCCAGTCTTGCGAGACGACGAGCCGCACTTCAGAGTGACCAGAAGGCTTTACGTGGCTCTCAGCGAGCTGGGCGCGGTGGATCCCGCGGCCGTGTGGGAGGTGAGGAAGAGGCGCATATACGTCTACGAGGGCTATCGGGACACCACTTGCCTAGTGGAGCTCGACGAGGAGCCTCCCCACCTCCCCGATGAGGAGGCCTTGACGACGGCAGTGGCCGTGGCCAAGATGTTCAACGCGAAGCTATACGACGAGATATACGTAATGAGGAAGATAGTGGTCGACGGCTCCAACACCTCGGGCTTCCAGCGGACCATGCTCGTGGCCCACGACGGGAGGGCGAAGATCTTGGGCTACGAGATAGGCGTGGACACCATCGCGCTAGAGGAGGACGCCGCGAGGAAGATAAAGGAGGAGGGGAAATACGTCTACTACAGACTGGATAGGCTGGGTATACCTCTCGTCGAAATATCCACGTCGCCCATGGAGTACGACCCGCAACAAGTGGAGGAGGTGGCTTGGATCATCGGATACAGCGTGAAGTTGACCGGGAGGGCCAAGAGAGGGCTCGGGACCGTCAGACAAGACGTCAACGTGTCCATAGCCGGAGGCGCCAAGACGGAGATAAAGGGAGTGCCCAAACTTGAGCTGATACCCAAGGTTATAGAGTACGAGGTGCTCCGCCAAGTCAATTTGCTCAAGATAAGGGATGAGCTTAAGAACAGGGGCGCGCCGCTCCCCGAGGGCGGCTATGTCGACGTGACCGACTTGTTCGGCAACACCAAGTCGAAGATACTCAGAAGGGCGCTCGACGCCGGGGGCGTCGTATACGCCGTGAAGGCCCCCGGCTTCCAGAAGCTCTTGGGCTTCGAGCTGCAACCGGGCCGCCGCTTCGGGACGGAGCTGGCCGACTACGTGAGGGCTTGGACCGAGCTCGGCGGCTTGATGCACTCCGACGAGCTGCCCGGCTATGGGGTGACGGCCGACGAGGTCAGGGCTGTGGAGCAGAGGCTGGGGGCTAGCTCCTTCGTGTTGCTCTCCGGCTCTAGCCCGAAGGAGGTGGAGGAGGCCGTCGACGTGGTGGTGCAGAGGCTGAGGCAAGCGTTCGAGGGAGTGCCGGAGGAGACGAGGGCCGCGAACCCCGACGGGACCACCAGATTCATGAGGCCCAGGCCCGGCGCCGCCAGGATGTACCCCGAGACGGATCTGCCGCCCGTGAGGATAACGGTAGAGATAGAGAGAAGGGCTGAGCAGATAGCCTCGCGGAGCCTGGAGGCGGAGATAGAGAAGATAACATCGCTCGGCGTGAATAAGGACATGGCCACGAGGCTCGTAAAATCGCCGTGGCTCGAGCACTTCGAGGAATTCGTTGAGAAGTACAAGAGGGTGCCGCCGGTGCAGATAGCCAGCATATTGCTCAACACGGCGAGGGCCCTCGCGAGGGAGGGGGTTGAGGTAACTCCAGAGAAGATAGACTCGGTGCTGTCCGAGCTGGACAAGGGGAACATAACGAAGGAGGCCGTCGAGGAGGTGCTGAGGGCCATGAAGGAGGGCGAGGGGGCCCTCGACGCGGCGAAGCGCCTGGGCCTCTTGAGGATGCCCTACGAGGAGGTGAGGAGGGTGGTGGAGCAGTTGATCAAGGAGGTCGGGCCCGACAAGGCGCTTAAGGAGGCCATGAGGAGGTACAGAGGCAGGGCGGACGCCGGCGACGTGATGAGGGCCTTGAAGGAGCTGACGTCGCAAAGCTAGGGGCGGCCCGACAGAGCCGATTTCAACATCTTGGCGGCCCTGACGCCCACCTCCTCGGGCTCTTCGCCGAAGGCCTTGACCAAAATCTTGCGGGCTCCGTCTTGCGACGCCCAGCCGGCCAAGAACTCCAAACCGCCGGGGCGCAGAGTCGCCAAGCCGCCGACTGCTATGTGGCAACCGGCGCCTATCTCCTTGAGGAAAGCCCTCTCGGCCCTCGCCTCCGCGGTCGCCTTGGGATCGCTGGCCCTCCTCAGCAGATCCAAGATCCAGCCGTCGTCTCTGCGCGCAACGGCAGCCACTATGCCTTGGCCGGGCGGCGGGGGCAGATACTCTGGCTCAACCCTCCTCACCCTCACGGGAAGATCGTCGCCGTATAGTCTCCTGATTCCGGCCTCCGCCAACACGACCGCGTCCACGACTCCGTTGAGGAGCTTGTTTATTCTGGTGTCCACGTTCCCCCTGATCGGCTCAACGCGGAGGTCGGGCCTGAGGCTCCTCAAGAACGCAGCCCTCCGCACGCTGGAGGTGCCCACTCTGGCGCCGGCGGGTAGGCCGCGCAGATCGTAGCCCTCCTTGCTGGCCAAGACGTCGTAAGGGGGGTCCCTCTTGGAATAGCCCGCTATCACGAGGTCCTCGTGCATCTCGGCGGGCAGGTCCTTCAGAGAATGCACGGCGATGTCGGCCTCGCCCCTCAACACGGCCGTGTTGACCTCCTTTTCGAAAATCCCCTTAACGCCTATGGCATAAAGCGGCTTGTCCTGCACGATATCGCCGGTGGTCTTCACCACAATTATCTCGAAGTCGACGTCGGGCTCGACCTCCCTTATGCTCCTGAGGAGGACCTCGGTCTGAATCAAGCTGAGCTTGCTGCCCCTGGTCGCCACTCTGATCTTCACCGCCATGTCCTTTATTAAGAACTTGCACAACTTAAATAGACCAACGTATCGATGCCAAGTGGCGTTGTTGGATAAGCTCTTTTCGGCATCGATCACGTTCAGGGAGATCCCCACGGATAGGCTGGGCGAGCTGGGGAGGAGCGTGATGGAAATGCTCGGAGTAGCGCCCCATTTCCCCGTGCCTCTTTTCGTCCTCCATACATGCAACAGAGTAGAGGTGTACGCTTGGGATGTCCCCCAAGAGGCGGTGGAGTTGGTCCTGTCTCATTACAAGGAGTACGCCGACAGGGTGAGGATCAGAAGGGGGCGCGAGGCGGCTCTGCACATGCTCGAGGTGGCCGCCGGGCTCGACTCGATGCTAATAGGCGAAACCGACATATTGGGCCAAATGGAGGAGGCCTACGACAGCCAAGTCAAGTTGCACGTGACCAGGGAGCCCCTCAAGACCGTCGTCGAGCGCGCCATTAGGTTCGGCAAGCTGGTGAGAGCTCGCACGAACATCTCGCGCGGCCCTCGCGGCCTCGGCAGCCTCTCGATAATATACATCAAGGAGAAGTTCGGGGATCTGAGCAAGCTGACTGTCGGCGTCATAGGCGCGGGCTCCGTGGGGAGCGGGCTCGTGAAGGAGCTCAAGGACCAAGGCGCGGGCAGGATATACGTGTTGAACCGCACCTTCGAGAAGGCCGCCGAGGTGGCGCGGAAATACGGCGCTGTCGCCAAGCCGTTAAACGAGGAGTCCATAAGCGAGTGCCTCAAGGCGTGCGACGTTGTGTTCACGACGGCCTTGTCCTTCGAGCCGCTGATCACGAGGATACCCGAAGGGGCGAGGGTGAGGGCCATAGTCGATCTGGGGGTGCCGGGCAACGTGTCCAGGGATCTGCCCGTTGAGGTGATCAGGGTGGACGACTTGGAGGACATCGCCGCCCGCTTCAATAAGGAGAGGATGGCGGAGGTGGAGAGAGCGAGGGCCATGGCTCTGGAGGAGCTGAACGCCGTGGAGAGGGCGGTGGCCAGGAGGGTGGTTGAGATGGAGCTCGGCGAGTACATGAAATTCGTCGAGATGGCCGCCAGGGAGGAGGCGGAGCGCGCAGGCGCCGACTCGTTGACGGCGGCCAGATCCTCGGTCAAAAGGGCCGTGTTGCCCCTAGTGGAGGCGTTGAAGGGGCTCGCGGAGGCCGGGCGCGTGGAGGAGGTCTTGGAGTTGCTCAAGGAGGCCAGAAGGCGGGCCAAGGGGCTCAGCGCTGCAGAGAGAGCTCCTTAAAGGCATCTTCGAGGGCCCTCAGGACCTCCTCGACGACGTCTTTCGTGTGCGCGGCCGTGGTGAAGTTCACCTCGTATTGGCTCGGCGTTAGGTAGACCCCGCGCCTTAACGCAAGCTCGTGTAGCTTCAAGTAGAGCCTCTCGTCGCTCTGCCTCACGTCGTCCGGCGTCTTCACGTCGCCTTTCTTGAAATAGAGCTGGAACATGGACGCCATGCGCTTCACCACGACGTCGAAGCCGTATCTGCCTGCCGCGTCCTCGACCCCCTCGGCTATCTTGGCCGCGGCCGCGTCGGCGATCTCGTAGGGAACGCCGGTCTCCAGCTCCTTCAAAACCGCGAGGCCGGCGGCCACCGATACGGGATGCGCGTTATACGTCCCGGCGTTGTAGACGGGGCCCGCCGGAGCGAGGAGGTCCATCACGTCGGCTCTGCCCCCGAAGGCTCCTATGGGGAAGCCGCCCCCCAACACCTTCCCCAGCGTCGTGAGGTCGGGCCTCACGCCGAAGAGCCCTTGAGCGCCGGATAGGCCCAGCCTAAAGCCCGTTATGACCTCGTCGAATATCAGGAGGGCGCCGACCGCCTCCGTCTCTTCGCGAAGCGCCTTGAGGAACTCCACGTCGGGTATTATCAAGCCGAAGTTCCCGGCCACGGGCTCCACTATGACCGCGGCTAGCCTATCCCCGACCTCGCGCGCGGCCCGCCTGAAGGCCTCGACGTCGTTGTAGGGCACGACGACTGTGAGCTTCGCCACTTCGGCGGGTATCCCGGCGCTTGTCGGCACGCCCCAAGTGGCTGCCCCCGAGCCGGCCTTGACCAACACGTAGTCGTGCGAGCCGTGGAAGTTGCCGTCGAACTTGATTATTACATCGCGCTTAGTGTAGCCTCTGGCTAGCCTTATGGCGTTCATCGTCGCCTCGGTGCCGGTGTTTACGAAACGGATCTTCGAGATCGACGACACGTGGCGCTTTATAGCCTCAGCGAGCTCCACCTCCTCCTCGGTGAGGAGGGCGTAGATCCACCCCCTCTCGAGTTGCCTGATAACGGCTTCCCTAACTCTTGGGTGGTTGTGGCCCAAGATGATGGCGCCGAAGGCCGAGCAGAGGTCCACCAAACGGCCTTTGTCGGTGAACAAGTAAGCCCCTTCAGCCCCCTTGGCCACTAAGGGCCTGGGCAAATGCTTCAAGGCCCTGGCAGGGGAGTTCACGCCGCCTGGGAAGACGGACCTAGCCCTCTCCCAGATGTCCATGAGCATGATGTGCCCGGCGGTTAAATCTATGCCCTCCGGGGCCGTCGAGGAATGGACNNTCGAACCCGGGATCTCCCGCGCGCAAGGCGGGCATCCTTCCGCTAGACGACCGGCCCGTCATCCTTTGTGCAAGTATTTTTAAGCCTTGCGATTCGTAACGCCTTCCATAACCCAACGCAGAGATCGCGCGCTACAGACTGCGATATTTCGAGGCG
>DANS01000037.1:363-6015 GCA_002497345.1 Thermoproteus sp. UBA157 | reverse complement strand
TAGGCCTAGGCGAGGCTCTACGTCAAGGCGCTTCCGGGGCTGATCGAGCGCCCGCCGAGGCGCTGCTCCGTTGTTTTTAAAAATACGCCAACGAATATTCGTGGGGAGGTTGGCGAAGCCGTGTATACTAGCTGGCTCTTGTCCCGGAGATGCCGGGGAGACCGAGGTCCTTTGGTTCGGCGAGGCGAAGTGCGTGTCCAAGGCCTCGGCAATAGTGAAGCTCTTCGGCGCTCTGGAGGCCGCGGTGGTACACATAAACCTAGCCGCCGTGAAGGCCGAGGGCAAGACGCGCAGAGCGCTTTGGCTCTCCTTGTGGATACTCCAATACGCAGGCTTCTACCTATCTACGGGCGATAGCCGCTACTTGGCCACGGCCCTCCGCGCGTTGAGCAGAGCCGCCAAGCTCGTCTATTCCTTGGCCTCCGACGCCCCGCTGGGCTGGGTGGTCTGCCTCGACGAGGTATGCGCTTATATAAACGCCGCAAGGGCTTGGGTTCGCTGGGTTGAAAGGAGGTTGGCCCAACTGGACAAGGGAAGGGAGGTGATAATGCTTTTGAACCACGTGGGGAATGTGTTGTTCGAGCTCATGAGGACGCGGAGCCATGTGGTCCTCACAAGAAACGGCGCAGTTAAGTACGCGCCGAAGCCGATACGCGGCGATGACGATGTGCTAAACTTTTAAACAGGTCGTTCTCGCTCCTCCGTGTCCGAGGTCAGGGGTATAGTCCGCATAGGAGACACCGACCTGGAGGGCTCCAAGGCGGTAGCCTATGCGCTGGCCCGAATAAAGGGCATAGGGTTATCGAGCGCGTTCGCCATATGTAGGAGGCTCGGCATAGATCCCTTCGCGCCGCTCGGCTCCTTGAGCGAGGAGCAAGTGTCGAAGCTGGACTGGGCTGTCAGGAACCTCCACGAGATAGCCCCCGCTTGGTTCCTCAACAGGCGGAGGGATCCCTTCAGCGGGCGGGACCTACACCTCATCGGTTCCGACTTGATACTGGCCGCCAAGAACGACATCGATTTAATGAAAAAGCTGAGGAGCTGGAAGGGCATGAGGCACGCGGCCGGGTTGAAGGTGAGGGGCCAACGCACCGTCACCACAGGCAGGTTCGGCCCGACTGCTGGCGTCACTAAGAAGAAGGAGGGCGCAGGAGGCGGGGGCAAGCAGTAGCCATGGGCGGCAAAAAGAAGAGTAGAAAGACATATCTCGACGGGAAGCCCAAGAAGCTCTGGAATACCCAGCTCCTCCTGGAGGAGCTGCAACTGATGGGCGAGTACGGCCTCAGAAACAAACGGGAGCTCTGGAAGGCCAGATCGATCTTGAAACGCATCGTGAGGCGCGCCAGGGGTTTGTTGTCCATGAGGCCTGAGGAGAGGGCGCAGCTGGAGCTCCCCTTCAAGGAGAGGCTCTACAAGATGGGCTTCATAGAGGACGTCAACATGCCGCTGGACAGAGTCCTCTCGCTCGATGTGCGGGCCGTACTGGAGAGGCGCTTGCAGACCATCGTCTACAGAAAGGGCCTCGCGAGGACCCCCCACGAGGCCAGACAGCTCGTGGTGCACGGCCACATCGCCATAGAGGGCAGGAGGGTTAGATCTCCGGGCTTTCTAGTACCCCGCGATCTTGAGGACAAGATCTCCTTCGCCCCCCACAGTCCTCTGGCGGCTAGATCACAGCAACAAACCGCCCAGTAGATGGAGCCGGTAGTCGCGGTCCACGGAGGGGCCGGCAAGTGGAGGATCGGCCCCGACGAGGAGGCCCGAGTCAGAAAGGCTTTGTCAGACGCCGTCTCGGCAGGCTTGACGGCCCTCGCGCGCGGCAATGCCGTAGACGCCGTGGTCGAGGCAGTGGCGGCGATGGAGGACTCGGGAGTCTTCAACGCAGGCGTCGGCTCGGTCTACACCATCTCGGGCCGCGTGCAAATGGATGCCGGCGTCATGGACGGCAATGGGAAGGCCGGCGCTGTGGCGTCCGTGGAAGACGTGGGGAATCCCGTGAGGCTCGCCAAATACGTCTTGGAGAACACCGAGCATGTGTTGGTCGTCGGCGATGGCGCCAGGGAGCTGGCCCGCGCGGCCGGCCTCTTGGCTCCCAGAAGCCGCTTCTACGACGATAGGAAAAACGCGAGGTTCGGCGAAATGAAGCTCGAGGCCTCGGCCGGCCGCTGGCATTATAGAAAAGTCCTGGAGTTGGCCAAGGCGCTCGGCATAGGGGACACGGTCGGCGCTGTCGCTCGCGACAAGGACGGGAACTTGGCCGCGGCCACCTCCACGGGGGGCGTTTGGCTCAAGCTGGACGGCCGAGTGGGGGATTCGCCGATACCCGGCGCAGGTTTTTGGGCCGAGAACGGAGTAGCGGCTTTCTCCGCCACGGGCGTGGGCGAGGCCATAATCCTCTCCATGGCCTCCTTCAGAGCGGCCCTCCTCGTGAAGTCCGGCATGGCCATAGACCGCGCGCTCGAGGAGGTGGTCGGCGTAGTCACCGAGAAGTTCGGCTCCGACACAATCGGCATTCTCGGCATCGACAAAACGGGCAGGGTGGCTGCTGCGTTTAACACGCATGCTATGGCGCGCGGCTGGGGCTCCGGCAAGGAGGTCAAAAGAATCGCCTTGTGGCGCGACGAGATTTGGCCCTAGGCCCTTTTGCGCCAAGTCTTGGTGTCGGGGTCGAACTTAAAGCCCATCTTCTTGAGCTTAGAAATCGTGTTCCTGAACTCGTCCTCCGGCAGTCTGCGGCCCTTGCCGACCTTGACGACGAGCTCGTCGTCCTCCCTGGACACGTCGACAGGGAGCTTGGATAGCTCCCCTTCAAGATCCGCGTTTCTGCCCCTTCTACGTCCTTCCTCTTCGCCCATTCCAGCGGAGGAATACCAGTTATTAAGTTTATGCCAATTTGCTTATCCGTATTATCCTACTCAAGGCGAGCTCCTCGGCCCACGAGGGGAGGCTTCTGCTCCTCAACGTCTCCTCGACCAGCTCCTCTATCTCGTCGCAATCACCGCCGTTCTGCTTCCTGCATATCTCCACCAAATACTTAGACCGCGCCTTGAAGAGTTCCCAGTCCATGGGGATCCGCCGACAGTCGTGGTCGTAGGTGAGCCCCCTCTCCAGGTCCCTCAAATGGAGGTAGAGGTGGGCGGCCGCCTTCGCCAAGTCCATGGGCCCCGGCTTCACGTAGAGCCCCTCGGCTTTTGCGTAACAGCTCCTCAGCCCTGAGTATATAGAGTTCGTATCTGCCACGATCCGATGAGGCCTTTAAATTATGTCCCCAACGGTTAACATGATAGTCGGCACTTGCGGCTTCCCCAGGGGCAGGAAGGAGGTCTACAAATATCTCGACGGAGTGGAGCTACAAGAGACCTTCTACAACATGCCCGATGAGGAGAAGATGGGGAGGCTCGCCGAGGAGGCCCCGCCCGGCTTCGCCTTTACTGTAAAGGTCTTCCAAGGGATGACGCATCCGGCGGGTAGCCCCACCTACAAGAGGACCAAGGGCTTTAGCCCAAGCGAGAATCACGGCTATTTGAGGCCCACGAGGGAGAACTTGGAGCTTTGGGACGAGTTCAAGAGGCGCGTCGCGCCCTTGAGGCCGCGCGTCTATGTCTTCCAGACGCCGCCCAGCATGAAGGCAGATCTGCTACGGGAGGCCTTGGAGTTCTTCAAGAGCATAAGCGGCGAGGGGGTATACGCGTGGGAGCCGAGGGGGGACATAGCGAGGATCGAGGGCTTGGACTCCATCTTGGCCGACGCGGGAGTATCCCTCGTGGTCGACCCGCTGAAGAGGGGCGTGCCCAAATCGCCTGTGCACTACTTCAGACTACACGGCCTCGGCAAGGGCGAGGTGAACTACCGCTACAGATACACGGACGAGGATCTCAGAAGGTTGCTGGACTTGGTGAAAAACTTGGACGGCTACGTCATGTTCAACAACGTCTACATGTTCGAAGACGCCGTCCGCTTCAAGAAGCTCCTCACTTCCTGAGCCTGTAGTATCTGGCGTCGATGGACTTGTCGTATCCGATCTCGACTCTGCCAGTCAACAACAACAAAGCGGGCAAATACGGCGAGCGCTCTATCCTCCTCCGCTCCGCGCCGTTTTTCAGAGCCGCCCTCCAAGCGTCGTGGAGCTTGGACTGCGGGACGTAGCGCAGAGCCCGCTCCACGAGCTTGGCGGTGGTCCTCAGACAAGGCCCGTCCGGGCACCTATCGGCCGCGCTTCTGATCATCTTGACGGAGTAGTAGATGAGTGGCGCCGTCACCGGCAGGCCGGTCAACGGATCGTCCAGGAGCTTGACCGGGATATCCCGCGCCGCAAAGATCGTCGACCAGAACCTGCGGGCTACCTCGTCCGGGTCGTCTATGCCGAATACCCTCTTGGCGTGCTCCCTGACTATCTTGTCGGCTATCTCCTCGTCGTCCTCGCCATCTACCTTGAGCCTCCGCAGCTCGACCACGACTCTGAAGGCTCCCCAGTCCTTGGTGCGGCCGAGGAGGTAGGGATCCACGTCGAGAAGGCCCTTGGCCTTAGCCCACATCTTCTCGAAGAGGTCCGCGGCGCCCAACGCGTCGTCGCCGCAAGTGGCCATGAGCAAGCCGATCGAGGACCCCTCCAACACGTCCAGCAGGAGATCCCCGCCGAAGGCCGCGCAGGTCCTCCCGCCGCCGCGGAACACGTAAAACGACGAGAAGAGCCTCGGCACATAGCGCGCCTCGACCTCTAAGTTGTCGAGGGCTTCCAGAACCCTCAGCTTGTTGAGGACGGGCCCTTGCGTGACGACCCTCACGGACTTCACGCGGGAGGCCAACAGCCGGAGCCCGTGTCCGCCCAATATGCGAGCCGCCGCGTCTACCGACTCGGGCTTGTACTCCGAGAGACAAGCCTCTAAGCTTATGCACAACATAACCACATCGGCGCGCGTGTTTTAAAGCGTTAGCGCGTTTTTATTTGGGCGGCCAGATGTCGAGGGGATGAGAGCCTCCGATGCCGATCGGTGACGTGTTCACGTACCGGCTGAGGTATATATTCTGCACTTCCCTTGCACGTTCAAGACCTCCTTGACCGTTTTGCACAAGGCCATGGCCCCCAGCTTGGCGAGATAGCCCCAGAGCACGCCCCTCTCCAGGGGCACCAACTCGGCGTCGCTCTCGTTATGCCTGGCGACCGAGTCCACGAGGAGATATATGGCTTTGCCGAACGAGAGGGCCCTCGACTTCACGTCGAAGTGCGGCCAGAACTCGCCGCATTTATATACCGATACCAGCGCCCTCGAGTAGAACCTGGGCCACGAGAGCAACAACACGTCCACCCTCACGTTGGCCGAGACCTTACAAGGCGTGCCGAACGATACTGTATACTCCGCAGGCCCAGCTATCGAGAACGCGGGATTTTCGAGCTCCGCCTCGGTCACCTCGGGGATCTCCATGACATAAACCATTTTCTAAAAATTAGAGGTCGCCGTTTGGGCCGCATGGTTTAAGTGGGGCCGCCGGGATTTGAACCCGGGCTCACCGGCGCTCCGATGACGGGGCTCAGCCCCAGGCCGGCATCCTCCCAAGCTAGACTACGGCCCCTCCGCCTCCCCCGGACATCACGTATTTATAAAGTTGACCGCATGTCTTGGGCCTTCAAGGCCTGCCGAGCAACCGCCGGTT
>DANS01000037.1:0-329 GCA_002497345.1 Thermoproteus sp. UBA157 | reverse complement strand
GCTTGTAATAAAATAAATTAATTTATATTAAATATAAATTAAACTATTATGAATAATGCAAAAATCGCCGTTTACCTCTTACTATAATAAATAAATTTTATCAATATAAATATTCGTTAAATCTGCTTGTTATTCGACAATAAGCTATGATAATTCATAATTAATACTCGATTTTTTTAAATATGCCTTCTGGACAAGAGCTCGACGTAAAGCTCCCCTTCGATACCTACGTCGTCAATGAACGATACAAGGCAGGCCCGGAGGCCATAAAGGCCTATTGGGAGCTACATCGGCGCACAGTTGAGAACTTCGAGGAGTTCTGGGCCTCC
>DANS01000021.1:28119-29798 GCA_002497345.1 Thermoproteus sp. UBA157 | reverse complement strand
AAGACCCGCTCGGGGAAGATAATGCGCCGCCTGCTGAGGGCCGTGGCGACCGGGGCGCCGCTCGGCGACGTCACGACGCTCGAGGACGAGACGTCAGTGGAGGAGGCCAAGAGGGCTTACGAGGAGCTGAAGAAGGAGGTATCACAATAAAATAAATTTTTGTAAAGAATACTTATTATTACTTTATTAAAGAGATCATTTTCAGCATTAATACTTAAAAAGAGTTAATATCGTAGACATATGGCCAACGGAACAACGGCCAACCCGGCGCCTCTGGGCTTGTCCGGCTTCGCGTTGACGACGCTGGTGCTCAGCTGCTTCAACGCAGGCCTGCTCAGCGGACAAGGAGTGCCGGTAGTCCTGGGCCTTGCAGCCTTCTACGGAGGCCTCGCACAACTCGTCGCGGGAATCCTTGAGTACTTCAAGGGCAACACCTTCGGATATGTGGCCTTCTTCACATACGGCGCCTTCTGGGAGTGGTTCTACTTGACCGTGGCCTACTTCCCCTCGTCGTTGTCCTACGTATCGATAGTGCTCTGGGCCTTCGGCATATTCACCTTCATAATGTGGATAGGGACTTTCAGAGCTAACGCCTCGTTGTTTGCCGTGTTCCTCCTCTTGTGGATAACCTTCTTCCTCTTGGCGGCCGGCGCTACCGTCGCCGGAGGCTACATGGGCATATTAACCGCGTTGGCTGCTTGGTACGCCGCGTTTGCCCAAATCATAGCCGAGGCGTGGGGCAAGCCGGCTGGAGCGTTCCTCGGACCGCCGCTGGTGAAGCCCAAGAAATAACCCTTTTTCAACGCCCAATTCTCGTCCTTTTTTTGAGGGGCCTCGCTTCGGGGCGGATCTTCGTTGAGCGCAACAAGATCTTAAAACCTCGGCTCGCGAGTTACGTGTCGGCTCAGTTGTACATGCCCCCTTGGCGCGATCTGGAAGGATGTAAGGCTTAGGCTGGAGGAGGCCGTCGCGGAGGGCGAGCTCGCCCTGAAGTTCCTCGAGGCCTTCACCGCAACGCCACCGGCAAGGCCTTTCAGGGGCTGAAGGCCTTGTTGGCCGCGGCCGCCGCGAGGAACAAGGCCCTCGTCGAGAGGCGGTTCCCCGGACAAAACGCATAGGCGGAGGTCCAGGGCCTACGTGATAGTGGCCCTTATGCCGACGGGGAGGTTGAGGGAAGTCGCCGGGTTGCTGGTAGAGGCGTACGGCTGGGAGATCCTCTACCTCACAGGGCTGGCGCTGGATCTCCACGACTTCCAGTACAACGGCCTCTACTCGGAGGGTCTGGCGAGCCGCTACGCCGACTTGCGCGACGTGGAGCGGGGCGTGCGCCACCTCGCGGAGGAGACGAAAGAGTGGGCGAATAGGCTGAGGGCGCAATCTAAAAAGGATTAGGCGGTTGCTCGCCCGCGGATTAGCCTCGTCGCCGCAACGCTGGCGGCCGGACAGGCCGCCAAGGGAGCGCCCGCGGGGGCCTCGTCCGAGTGCCGGCCGAGTTCAAGGTAGTCGGCCCTTACGCCCGCCTCGCCTACAAAGCGCAGGGCCTGCCGGAGGGCTCTGCGCTTAACGCATCGGCGCTGGCCGGCCGCGCGAGGATCGCTTGGCACGTGGACCGCTTAACTCTGGTGCTGCCCAACGGCACGAGGGTCGTGATAGAGGCGAGGACCGAGGTGGTGCAGATA
>DANS01000021.1:21596-27991 GCA_002497345.1 Thermoproteus sp. UBA157 | reverse complement strand
CGAGATGATATCTAGGTTTATCGAAGCTGTTAAAGATTTAGATTTATATAAATCAAGACGCGCCACGCCGCAGCGATGCACGAGGGTGCCGTTCAGAGGTTTGCCGTTGATCGTCCCGCCGCAACTGTGGTCTGAGCTAAACGCCGCCAAGCGCAATTCCACGCCCACGCTCGCTAAATGCGGTCGTGCTTAGGGGCATAACCTAACACCGGCTTTTTTGGACCTCGCCAAATCGATCGCCGATGCGCGATATTTTTTAGATGAAGTAATCGACGTGACTCCCCTCGAGTTCGCCGGAATCGTCGCGCAGATATACGCGATAGAGAACCCGCTGGGGAAGCTCGGCCTCGTAGGCGAGATGGCCATGGATAAACCTCAAGAGTTCAGGAAGGCCTTGAGAGCTATGGCGATAACCGTCATGGTCCTATCTGCTGTGTTCTCGCTCGTGGGAGGCCCCCTCCTCTCTGCGCTGAACGTGGACCTCGTGGGCTTCAGAATAGCTGGCGGCGTTATCATATTGTCGACGTCTATAGTCACGTTGGTCCACGGAAGCACGACTACGTTGGGAGGAAGGCTCGAGGAGGCGGCTGTGGTGCCCCTCGCGACTCCGCTCATAGTGGGGCCCGGCACTATGACCACGTTGATACTCTACTCCTCTATATATGGCCCTCTCCTCACGCTGTTAGGCGCGTTGACGGCCTCAGCTCTTTCGGTCGCCACGCTCTACGCAGGCGCCAGGCTGGTGAGGACGTTTGGCCCCATCCCGGCAAGGGCCCTCGGCAGGTTCATGGCGTTAATAATAGCCACCACGGGCACGGAGCTGATACTCTCCGGCGTGTCTCAATATGTCACGGAGCTACGCGCTTAGGATATACCTCAGCCCCTCCGACTTGGAGCCGGCTGTATCGGCCTTGGGCAGAGTGCTCTACGTCTACGCCGATGTGCCCGCGTTTAGGCAGAGGCGGGGCTGGGTGTTCGTGAGGCGGGCGCTCGGCCTCGACGGACTGATCGACGCCTTGAAGTTCGGCTTGCAGTTCGCTCCGGAGTTGCTGGGCTTCGAGGCCTCTATAGTCGAGGTCTTCGACGTGGAGGAGCTGGAGCTGCTGAGGGGGCTGAGCCCGAGCTCCTTGGGGCAGATATTCGCCGTGTTTAAGGGAGATCGCGAGGAGCTCGACGCGATCCGCGCCAAGCGCCTCAGATGCGACGGCGTTGTTTACTACGAACTAGAACCAAGAGTAATACAATAACTATGAAATTATTTAATTTCTATAAATTATTATTTATTATATTCGGCTGATGTCTTGTTTTTAAGTGGAAAATACTGCGGACTTAGATTAATGAGAAAATATAAATATGCAGATTTATAAAAACTATAATGGTAGAAATCAGCTTTTTGGTCGGCGGACCTCAAGGCAAAGGAGTCGAGACCGCCTCTATTATGCTGATATATGCGGTGGGCTCCGCCGGGTACTACGTATACGGCAGGAGGGAGTTCTGGTCCAACATAGCGGGCGGGAGGCACAGCTATTTCGTGGGGAAGATAGGCGATAGGTGGCCTCCCGGCGGAATAGGCAACAAGGTGAAGTTGGCCCTCCTCATGGACGGCCACTCGGTGTTCGAGCACATGTTCCACATCGAGCGAGGCGGCGTCGCGGTTTACAACACCGAGGAGGACGGCAAGACCTTGGACTCGTTTATGATGATGTCGAGGACGGCCCAAGAGAGGTTGGGCGAGTTCTTCAAGAAGCAGGGGCTCGAGCCGACTGTCAAAAGCGCAGTGGAGTACATAAAATCTCAAGGCGTTAAGGTGGTGGGCTTGCCCTTCAACAAGGTCTTGCTGGAAATAGGCAGAAAAATAGGCGTCACGTCGCCGGTCATGTTGTCCCGCTTCGTGAACACCTTGGTGGTGGCGATGGGGGCGTCCCTCCTGGGCCTCCCTGTGGAATACGTCGAGAGGGGGGTCGCGTTTGCTCTGGGCAGGAAGAAGGAGGTCATAGAGCAGAACAAGATGGTGGCGGCCGAGGTAGCCAAGCTAGTGAACGAGCGCGTGGAGACCCTAACGCCGAGGACCCCCGAGGTCAAGCGGATCTACTGGAACGGCAACGAGGCCGTAAGCGTGGGCAAGATAATGGGCGGCGTCAGGTTCATATCGTTTTACCCCATTACGCCCTCCACCGACGATCCCATGTTCGCCGAGAGGAAATTGCCCTACCCCGTCCTCCCAGTCGCTGAGGAGCTCAAGGCCATGGAGCGAGTCGGCGCCGTGGTCCTCCAGACCGAGGACGAGCTGGCCGCCATAGCCGCCGCGGCGGGCGCCGCGATGGCCGGCGCCAGGGCCGCCACCGCGACGTCGGGGCCCGGCATGAGCTTGATGGCGGAGACGATATCTATGTTGGGCATGGCCGAGCTGGGCGTTGTGTTGACGCTGTGGTCTAGGGCGGGGCCCAGCACGGGCCTCGCCACCAGGACGGGCCAACACGATCTACTCTACTCCGTATTCATCGGCCACGGCGAGTTCCCCAAGATAGTCATAGCGAGCGGGGACCTCGAGGAGGCCTTCTACGACGCCATAAAGGCGGCCAACTGGGCCGATAAGTACCAAGTTCCCGTGATACACCTAGTGGACAAGGACCTCTCCAACACCTTCGCCGTCATGCCGATCCCCGACCCCTACTCGGTCAAGATAGAGAGGCCGCGACCGGTGATATTCCCCGAGGAGAGGAACGCCAATAGATACGAGCTGACGGAGGACGGCTTGCCCATCAGATACCTCCCCGGCGTATCCAAGGCGGTGTACCACGTGGTCTCGCTGGAGCACGACCCCGAGGGCGATCCGGACGAAGACGCGGAGATGGTCGAGAAGATGTACGAGAAGCGCATGAGGAAGATGGAGCTCATATCCAAGGAGATACCCGAGGAGGACAAGGTCAAATACTACGGGCCTCCGGACGCTGACGCGGTCATAGTCTCCTGGGGCACCACCAAGCTCCAGATACTCTCGGCCCTCGAGAGGCTGAAGGGCGTCGGGTTCCTCCAGCTGAGGCTCCTGCACCCGTTCCCGGCCGATCTCGTGAAGCGCTACCTCCAAGGCAAGAGGACGTTGTTCATAGAGGGCAACTACACGGCGCAGAGCTCCATGTTGGTGAGGATGCACACAGGCATATCGGCAGACGCCGTGGCCGTCAAGTACAACGGCCGGCCCATAACGATGGACGACGTGTTGGAGGCGTATGAGCGCTTCGAGAGGGGCGAGAAGAGGATAGTGCTCGAGTGGGACCTATGACGACGGTCGTGAAGGTAAAGAGGACGCCGCAGGACTACAAGTGGACGAAGCCGCCCGAATGGTGCCCAGGCTGCGGGCACTTCGGCGTATTGCAGGCGTTGTTGCAAGTATTCGCCGAGCTCGACATGGACCCCACGAGGACCGTCCTAGTGTCAGGAATAGGCTGCAGTAGCAGATTGCCGCACTACGTGAGGACTGTATCGGCCCACACCATACACGGAAGGGCGATACCGTTTGCCATAGGCCTCAAGCTCGCCAACCCCAACCTGGAGGTCATAGTAGTCGGCGGAGACGGAGATTTGTTCGCAATCGGAGGCAACCACATCTTGGGCGCAGGCCGTAGAAACGTGGACTTCACCGTGATATTGATGGACAACGCCGTATACGGCTTAACGCGCGGCCAAGCCGGGCCGACGCTCCCGCTGGGCATGCAACCCAAGGCCTTGAGTAAGCCCAACCCGCACGCCGACCTCAACCCATTGCTCGTAGCTCTTGCGTCCGGCTTCACGTTCTTAGCGAGGTCCTACAGCTACGACATAAAATACACCGCGAAGGTGATCAAGGAGGCCATACTGCACAAGGGCTCCGCCATAGTCCAAGTCCTCAGCCCATGCGTCACCTACAACAACATAATGACGAGGGAGTGGTACGAGAAGAGGGTCTACAAGCTGGACAACGATCCGACGTGGGATCCCGTGGTGCACGACGAAAAGGAGGATTACGAGAAGAAGAAGCGCGCCATCGAGAAGATACTGGAGCCGGATAGGCTGGCGCTCGGCGTGCTCTACAAGAACGAGCTGGTGCCCACCTTCGAGGAGAGGTATATCGCCATGTACGACCCCAACTACGCCAAGATCCCGCCGGCGCTTCAGCCCGTCGAGAAGGACGGGAAGTCCGTCATAGACTTCTACAAGCTGATGGCCGACCGGATCCTGTAATCACAAGCTTTTCCCCAGAGCCCTCGCAAGGGCTCTCGCCTTCTCCATCAATTCGCCAAATTGGGAAAACGTCAGTTGCTGCGCGGCGTCGCTCAGCGCCTTATCGGGCTGGGGGTGGACCTCCACTATCAACCCGTCGGCCCCCGCGGCCAATATGGCCAAGGCCAGCGGTATCACGAAGCGACGGTCGCCCGCGGGATGGCTGGGGTCGCCTATCACGGGCAGATGGGTCGCCTGCTTGGCATAGGCTATTGCCCCTACGTCGAGCGTGAACCTGAGCGTTCTGTCGAAGGTCCGGATCCCCCTCTCCACGAGGACGACCCCATCGTTGCCGTGTAGCACCACGTATTCAGCCGCAGCAAGCCATTCGTCCACCGTGTTGCCGAAGCCGCGCTTGAGGAGGACGGGCTTGCCGGCGCGGCCCAGCTTCTTGAGGAGCGAGAAGTTCTGCATGTTCCTAGCGCCTATCTGCAACGCGTCGGCGTGTTTGGCCACCAGCCCTATATCTTGCGGGTCCATGACCTCGGTGACCACGGGCAAGCCCGTGGCCTCTCTGGCCTCGGCGAGGAGCTTGAGCCCCTCCTCGCCCAGCCCTTGGAAGGTATACGGCGACGTCCTCGGCTTGAAGGCCCCGCCCCTCAAGGCGTGCGCCCCCATCTCCTTGACGGCCTTAGCCGCTGCGAGTATCTGCTCCTCGCTCTCCACGGCGCAAGGCCCAGCTATTACGAACACCTTGCCCTCGACGATTTCCCTATCGCCTATCCTTACGGGCGTGGGGTCCTTCTTCCACGCGCGGGACACGAGCTGGTACTCGCCCTTGAGCTCCACCTCCACGTCAGCCCCCGAAGGCCGATTCGCCTTGACGCCGGGCGGCGTGGCCACTATATAGTAGCCCCAAGCCTCTATATACCAAGAGGGGGCGCCCTCTCCGTCTAGGACCTCCTTGAAGGCCTTTGCCCTCTCCCGGTCCTTGAAGGCGTACAGCATGCGCTGGATTTCGGCGATCTATATAAGTCTTCAATTAATAAACCAGTGCTATCGACATGGGGTTCGAGCTGATCGCCAAGAACGCCGTCGAGGTGATAACCGAGGAGGAAGTGAGGGCGCGAATGGGCGGAAGGGCCTACGTGGGCTACGAGCCCGTCTGGCCGATCCACGTGGGCTGGCTCGTCTGGCTCTACAAGGCCAAGGATCTCGTAGAGGCTGGGTTCGAGGTGACGCTCCTCGAGGCCTTGTGGCACGCCTGGATTAACGATAAGGGCAATTTCGAGGCGCTCGAGGAACACGCGGCCAAGATAAGGGAGTTGGCCGGGAGGATATCGGGGAGGTTCAAGTTCAAGGACGGGAGGGAGCTCGCCGCAGATCCGAGGTATTGGGAGCTCGTCGTGAAGGTCGCTAAATCTACGTCCGTGGCGCGTATAAGGAGGGCCATACCAATTATGGGGAGGAGGCAGGAGGAGGTGGAGCTGGATTTCTCCAAGCTTTTATACCCGGCGATGCAAGTCGCCGATATCTTCTACCTAGATATCGACGTAGCGCTCGGAGGCCTCGACCAGAGGAGGGCCCACATGTTGGCGCGCGACGTAGCGGAGAGGCTGGGCCTCAAGAAGCCCGCCGCCATACACACGCCCATAATAACGTCCCTCAGCGGCGTCGGGAGGATGGAGGGCACCAGCAGGGAGGTAGACGAGGTGCTGGCCATCTACAAGATGTCGAAGTCCCGACCCGGCTCTGCGATATACGTGACGGATCCGCCCGAGGAGGTGGTCAAGAAGATATGGTCCGCCTACTGCCCTCCTAGGGAGGCGGAGTTCAACCCCGTCTACGAGCTGGCCGCCTATCTGCTCCTGCCCTACTGGGGACCTCTCGAAATAGGCGGACGGCGGTACGAGGACCCCAAGCTGCTCGCCGAGGATTACAAGAACGGCGTCGTCCAGCCGCAAGCGCTCAAGCAGGCGGTTGCGGATGGGCTCGTCGATTTGCTCTCGAAGATCTCGCGTTAGTACGCGAGGGCGCGCGGGGATTAAAGGCTTGAGCGATCCGCGGCGATCTCCGAGGAGGCCGCGGGGATTAGCCGCGAGGGCCTCTCGGCGGCCAGGATCTGTTTGAGCTAGTCATAAGGCTTCACGAGAAGCGCCCGGCGAGGATGTGCCGAGGGCGATCCGGCACGAGTC